>JAZJXM010000009.1:0-41912 GCA_040390915.1 Pseudomonadota bacterium | reverse complement strand
GAATAGAACATTTAGAACGAGTCCGACACCTTACAATTTAAATGGTAGACCCTATGCGGTGAATTGAGCCCCTTTCTGCCATCTGCTCGGCACGCGGTTTTGCCTCGCCATCTCCGATAATCGCTAGACGACTACCTATAGCGAGAATGAAGATGGAAACGACCGCCCAGCACGACGACGCCACCACGACCGTACCGGGCCGCGCGAAATCGGAAATGCGCGCCATCCATGAAGCCATCGCGCGCGTCGAAGCCGAGGCCAAGGCGTCATGTGCCGCCGAGAGCCGCGCCCACGCCGAGTCGCGCGCGCGCAGTCTGGCCGAGGAGCGCGCTGCGATGGATGCCGCCGCCGCTGCCGCTGCCTTGCAAAACGCGCAAGCTTCCGAGGACGCCATCGAAGCCAATCGCGACCGCCTCGACACGCTGCGCCTGGCCGCCCTGGCCAGCGCCGAACGGCTCGAAGCGGTGCGCCAGGAAACGGCCGAGCTGCGCGCCCGGGTCGAAGCCGATACCCAGATCAAGCTGGCCGCCGAAGCGCGCGCCAAGACCGAGGAAGAGGCCCGTTTGCGCGCCGCCGGTCAAATGGAAGCGGCTGCGCAGATGGCCGAGCAGGCCGCGCGCGCGACCGAAGAACTGATGCTGCATACCGAGCAGGCCCGCCTGCAGGCGATCGAGCGCGTGGCAGCCGTCCAGGCGGCCCAGCAAGAGGTGCTGCACATTGCCAGCGCCGACGCCCGCATGGCCACGCTGGCGCGCGAACGCGAGCGCCAGGCCAAGGGCGCACGCCACACCGCCGAATTGCTGGCCGAAGCCGAATCGGAAGCGCTGGAACTGACGGTGCAGCGTGAAAAAGCCGACCAGATTGCCCTGGCCGCCGCCTTCGCGCGCGCGGTCGCCGAAGCGCGCGCGCTGGAAGAAGCACGCGCGCTGACCCATATTGAACAGGAACGCGAAGCGATTGCCATCGCCCAGGCCGAGTCCGAGCGCGTGGCCGCCAAGTCGATCCACCTGCGCCTGCAGTCGGAGAAGGAAATGCGCGACGCCGCCGTCCAGCGCGAACGCCTCGAGCAAATGGCTGCCGCCAGCGCCGAAGCGCGCCGTGAAGCCGAAGCGCGCATTCTGTCGGCGACCGAAGCGCGCATCGAGATGGACCGCAAGCTGCGCGCCGTGGCGCTGGTGCGTGCCCAGGCCGAGGAAGACGCCGGCCTGCAGGTACAGGCACGCGTGGAAGCGGAAACGTTCGCCGCCGAGAAGGCGCGCGAATGCGAACTGGCCGCGCAGGCCGCTGCAGCTGCCGCGCTGCTCGAAGCCGAGCAGCAGCAGCGTGAGCGCGCGCTGTGCGAACAGCGCGCCGCGCTGGCGCAAGCCGCTGCGGCCGCGCTGGCAACCCAGAACGACGCCGAGCAGGCGCGCGTGGCCAGCATCGCCGAGCAGGTCGAACTGGCGCGCCAAAACGCCGCGCTGGCGATCGAAAAAGCTGACCAGGCGGCGCTGCTGGCGCAGGCCGAGCACAAGCACCTGATCGCCGAGCAGGGTGCCTTGGAGCAGTTGCAGCAACAGCGCGCAGCCGAACAGGAGGCCGCCGCGGCAGCCTTCGCGCGGGCCGAGGCTGACCAGCTGCTGGTGACGCTGCTGCGCCAGAAGCAGGATGCCGAACGGCGCGCCGAGGAAGCGGTACGCGCCGAAATCGACGCCGCCCAGGCACTGGCCGAACAGGCCGACATCGATGCCCTGGAGAAGACCGCGCTGGCCGAGGCGATGATCGCGCAATTGCGCCTGGCCGCGGACCTGGGCCGTATCCAGGCCGAGCGCGCCCACAACGAAAAAATCAAACTCGACCTGGCCGAACAGACCCTCGCTGGCGAGCGCGCGGCAGTGCAGGCCGAACGCGCCTCACTGGCGATGATCGAGCAAAGCCTGTCGACCCAGCGCCACAAAACGGCCGCGGAACTGCGCGCCAACGAGGCCATCAGCGCCCGCGTCGCCTCCGAACAGGCAGCCTACGCAGCAGCGCGCACCCGCGCCGAGGCCGAGCAGGAACAGGCCGAACTGGCGCGCCAGCTGGAACTGGCGCAGCAGAGCGCGGCCCAGGCTGCAATTGACAAGCGCAATGCCCAGCGCCAGCTGCTCGAGTCGGCCCAGGCCCATGCCGAACTGCAGCGCAAGACGGCGCTGACCACGCGCGACATGGTCGCCTCCAAGCGCCAGTTGATCGACATCGAAGCGGCGCGCCTGGAATTGGACACCCGTACCCTGGTGGCAACCAAGCAGGCGATCGAACACGAACAGCTCGAGAGCGCGGCCGGTGCAGTGCAGCGCGCCGCCTCGGCCAATATCACGCACGAAGTGCTCGGCCGCCTGATCAGGGCGTAAGCACGGCGAAAAGTTGTACTATGGCGTCATGCGCCGCCTTTTGATGACCTGCTCGATGTTGCTGCTGCCGCTGACGGTATGCGCCGGCGATCTGGTCATATTGGTCGGTACCGGCACCGAAATGCCGATGGCGCGTTTCGAGAACTACCGGCTGGTCGAAGGCATCCACCACGACATGGGCGTCGACCTGGCGCGCCGCATGCACCGCACGCCCAAATTCATGTCGCTGCCGCGCAAGCGGATCGTCAAGGCGCTGCAGGACGGCGAAGCCGACATCCTGTGCAGCTATGTGCCGGAATGGGTCGATGGTCAGTTCTACTGGAGCCAGCCGTTCATCCCCATCGCCGAAGTGCTGGTCGCCGATCTCTCGGTCGAACGCCCGCGCAGCATCAGCGAGCTGGCCGACAAGCCGATCGGCACCGTGCTGGGCTACAAACATCCTGAAATAGAAGCGGTGCTGGGCGAACATTTCGTGCGCGCCGACGCGCCGACCACCGACGCCAACCTGCGCAAGCTGGCGGTGGGCCGGGTCAAATATGCGGTCACGGGGAAGAGCTTTCTGGAATGGCGCATGAAGCAGGGCGACTTGCAGCTGGCCGTGCATCAGCCGCTCTTGGTCAAGACCTACATGGGGCAGTGCGCGGTGTCGCCCAAGGGGCGGGCCAAGCTGGCCGATGTCGACAAGGCGATCACGGAAATGGTCAAGGATGGCACGCTCAATGCCATCCTCGACCGTTACCGCTAGTTACGCGTTGTCCAGCACCACCGGGCTGGTCGAATTGAGCGCCAGCGTGATCTTGGTGCGCTTGAGCAGCGGGCTGGCCGGCTTGGTGCCATCGGCATTGAGCGGCTTGACCTTGTTGAACATCACCGTGAACGCGGTCGCGGTGACGGTCGCTATCGCATAGCCCTGCGCATCATGGTCGGCATACGCGAAGTCCGGATTGTGCCCGCGGATGACGGCGTCAAACGTGGCTGGCGTAGCCACCAGCGGCGCCAGCGGGGTGGCGCCGGCGCCGTCGTGCAGGTAGCGGTAGAACGAGTCGCTGCTGATGCCAGCGGCCACGAAGTCGACCGCCACCGGGGTGCCGATGGCCGGATCCGGATTGTCGCGGATGGTGCCGCACTGGAACGCGTGCAGGTCGCCGGTGATGGCCACCACGTTCTTGACGTTGTTGGTCTTCAAGTGCGTCATCAGCTCGGCGCGGTGGGTCGGGTAACCATCCCAGGCGTCGGCATTGACCACGTACTGGTAGTTGTACGGCGGCGGCGCCGAAGCGCGCAGGTCGATCCACATGCGGTTCAGCGTCACTTCATTGCCCCACACTTTCCAGGTCGCGCTCGAGCCCTTCATGGTGTCTTTCCACCACTGGCTCTGGGTCGTTCCGAGGATGCTAGGCGGGCGCTTGAGCACAAAGCTGTCCAGGCCTTCGAACTGGTTCAGGATCGGCAGCGGCACGAAATAGCGCGCGCCGATCTTGTCGTCGCCCTGCAACGGGTCGTGGCCGATCAGCGTGGCCAGTTCGCCTTCGCCGACCACATGGTCGTCGCGGTACAGGCGCTGGTCCGTCATCACCAGGTGCATCAGGCTGCCGAAGCGGAAATCGCGGTAGATGCGGATGTTGTCGTAGCCAGATTTGCCCAGGTCGAACGAGACGTCGCCGAAGTCGATCGGCATGTACTCGGCCCAGGCCTGGGTGGCGCTGCGGCGGCGCGTGGTTTCCTGGCTGTTGGCGTTGTTGTAGGTCTGGTGGTCCTGCCAGCAGTCGTCGGAAAACTCGTGGTCGTCCCAGATGGCGATCATCGGGAATTTGCGGTGCAGTTCCTGCAAGCGCGCGTCGCCGCGGTAGGTGCGGTACAAGGTCCGGTAGTCTTCCAGGCTGGTGGCGTACACGCCGGTCTCGCCGCCGGTGCGCGCGGTGCCGTTCGGCAGCGTGATCCTGGCGTGCGCCGGTTCGGCCAGGCCGCTCTGGAACGTCGCACCTACGGTCTCGTAGATGTAGTCGCCCAGGTGCACCAGGAAGTCGAGTTCTTCGGCCGCGATCAGGTCCATCGCCGCCCAGTGGTTCACGCTCCAGTCCTGGCAGGTGAGCCAGGCGAACTTCATTTCGGCAGGGCTGGCGGTCGGCGCCGGCGCCGTCTTGGTGGTGCCCGCGACGCTCACGTCCTGGCCACTGACGAAGCGGTAGTGGTAGCGCGTGGCCGGCAACAGGCCGGTGACCTTGGCGCGCACGGTGAAGTCAAACTGGCGGGTGGCGGTCAGCTGGACGCTGGCGGCCATGGTGTCAAAGCTGCTGGAGGTCGATATTTCCAGCTTCAGCGGGATGTTTTCCATGCCGATCGACGACAGGCAGCGGGTCCAGAACACCACGCTGACATCCTTCGGGTCGCCGCTGGCCACGCCCAGCGGGAACGTGAACGCGCCCTTGGGGATGGTGGTGTCGGGGTCGCTGCTGCCGCAGGCGGCCAGGCTGGCGGTGGCCGAAACCACGGTGAAATACATCGAACTACGTAGAAATGAGCGGCGATCCATCAGGGTTGTCTCCAGTATGTTGTGGCTTTTTTTGCACAAAAAAGCTTAGCTAACTCTACGGCAACGGTATTGCGTATTTATGACAGCCGTTTGCGCGATTGCGCCATGGAAGAATATTTCAAATGATTGCATATAATGAAATTTAATTTCGCGCCAGCGTTTGCTATATAATTTCCATTCGATTAACTTTGCCGGATGGCCATGCGCACACCGCATTACCACTAAGGACCGCTTGCCATCGTGACTTCCACTACCAAAAAAATCGCCGGTGCGCTGGCCGTAGCCGGCGCCATCGGCGCTGCCATCGTGCTGGGCGCGCGCAGCAAAGCGCCGGCGCCTGCGCCGCTGCAGGTCCAGGCCGCAGCGCCGTCCGCGCCAGCGGCCGACGGCGCCGCCGCGCGCGCGTCGTTGCGCGATTTGCTGGCCAATTACCGCAAGATCATCGTGCTGCTGGCCGACGAGGCCACGCTGCCGGCCAAGGATCGCGAGCGCACCACCCAGGTCGGACAGGCGCTGTTCCATGACAACCAGGAGCGCAGCAGGGGGCTCGACGCCATGCTGGCGCAACTGGCCGGCGCACCCGGCGCGGCGCGCTTCGACGTGCTGCATGGCCTGCTCGACTTCATCGAGTCCGACCCGTCCCTGTACGACGCCGACCGGCTGGCTTTTCGCGAAGTGCTGCAAGGCTTGCTGGCCGAAGTGGCGCGCGATTCCTCGCTGCCCGCCATCAAGCTGCACAAGCGCATCTCCGAGGACCTCGACGCGCTGGCCGAGATTGAGCACAACTACGAAAAAGAACTGCGCCAGGTGTTTGGCCGCTACGAGCAGGCGCGCGCGATTGAACTCAAGCGCGAGCGCTGGGACGCCTACGTGGCGCACCTGAAATCGCTATACCGGCGCGACACCATTCTCAAGGAGCAAGGCGTGGTGCTGCCGTATGCGCCGCGCCCGGCGCCGCCCGGCCAGGAAGACCAGGCCGAGATTTTCGGCAGCGCCCTGCCGGCCAAGACGGTGGTACTGACGTTCGACGACGGCCCGCACCAGCGCTACAGCGAAGAGATCGCGGCCATCCTCAAGCAGTACGATGCGCCGGCCGTGTTCTTCAACGTCGGCAGCAACCTGGGCACGATCACGGCCGACGGCAAGGCCAAACTCGGTCCCGGCGCGGCCGTGAGCCGCAAACTGGGCGCGGCCGGCTATGCGCTGGCCAACCACAGCTACAGCCACGCCCAGCTGTCCAAGGAAACCGGCGCCAAACTCAAGGCCGAAATCCTCGACACCGACCTGTTGCTGCGCGCAGTCGACAAGGACCGTTCATCGCTGTTTCGCTTCCCGTACGGCGCCCGCAACAGCGAAGCGCTGGCCACGCTGGCCGGGGCCCAGCTGCGCTCGGTGATGTGGAATATCGATTCGCTCGACTGGGCCGATCCGGTGCCAGCGTCGATTGCCGAGCGCGTGCTGCGCAGCGTCGACAAGGAAGGGCGCGGCATCATCTTGTTCCACGACATCCACGCGCGTACCGTCAAGGCGCTGCCGGCCATCCTCGACCGCCTGGTCGCCGACGGCTACCAGTTCGCCGGCTGGGACGGCACCGGCTTCACCAGCGCCAAGGGCGCCAGTGCGCCGGCCCCCAAGGCGCCGGCGGCAACCGGTTACGCCAATTCGTGGGCGATCGTGATCGGCATTAACGACTACGCCAAGTGGCCCAAGCTGCAGTACGCGGTGCGCGACGCGCAGGGTGTGCGCAGCGCGCTGATCGACAAATTCGGCTTCGCGCCCGAGCGCGTGGTGTCGCTGGAAAACGCGGCCGCAACGCGGGCTGGCATCCTGGCCGCTTTCCACGATCGGCTGGCGCACGGCGGCGTGCAAAAAAATGACCGCATCTTCGTGTTCTTCGCCGGCCATGGCGCGACCCGGCATTTGAGTTCCGGGCGCGACCTGGGTTACATCGTGCCGTACGACTCGGACCCCGAGCAGTTCGCCAGCGATGCGATCCCGATGACCGAGATCCAGAATATCGCCGAAAGCCTCACCGCCAAGCACATCCTGTTCGTCATGGATGCCTGCTACAGCGGCCTGGGATTGACCCGTGGCGGCGGCGCCAGCGCCTACCTGCGCGACAATGCGCGCCGCGTCGGGCGCCAGATGCTGACCGCCGGCGGCACCGACCAGCTGGTGTCGGACGGCGGCCCGAACGGACACTCGGTGTTTACCTGGACGTTCCTGCAAGGGCTGGCCGGCAAGGGCGACTTGAATGGTGACGGCTTGATCACCGCCACCGAACTGGCGGCCTACGTGGCGCCGGCGGTGGCCGGCGTATCGAACCAGACCCCGGCCTTTGGCAGCCTGCCCGGTTCGGAAGGGGGCGACTTCGTGTTCGAATTGCCGGCCGAGACCGAGTTTCTGAGCCTGCAAAGCACGCAATTGGCGCCCGACGCGATCGCGCTCAATTCGCGCCTGGACGCGGTGCCGGCGCCGGCCACGATCAAGGATTTGCAGGGCAAGGAACAGAAACTGGTGACGCCGCAGGCGGTGCCGCTGTCGATGCGCCAGCTGGCGCAGCGCGCCAACGACCGTGGCCTGCAGCTGTACAAGGAAAAGCAGTATGCCCAGGCCGAAGCGGAATTTACGGAGGCGCTCAAGCTGCGGCCCGATTTTGCGCTGGCCGCCAACAACCTGGGCTTCGTGTTCTACAAGCAGGAGAAATTCAAGGAAGCGGCGCGCTGGTTCGACAACACGGTCAAGATGGACCCGTCACGCGCCATCGCTTACCGCAACCTGGGCGACGCCCACCTGCAGGCCGGCGACAAGGCGCAGGCCAAGGCGGCCTACACCACCTACCTGGCGCTGGCCCCAGGCGGCGCCGGCGCCACCTATGTCAAACAGCAGATGGACAAGCTGTGATCAGGGCGAGACCGTCACTTTGTCGATAAAGTATTCGGTCTCGCCAAAACACACGCTGGGCACGCCCTTGTGCTGGGCGTAGCTCAGTACCACCCGCTTGCCGGTGGCCGCCACCAGCTCGCGCGCCACATCCTTGTCGCGCACCGAGAAGGCGAAGCGCTCCGGTATCGCACCGGGCATGCTCGAGAGCAGAATCTCGCCTTCCCAGGTCTTGCACACCCAGCCCTTCTTGGAAAACTTTTGCAGGTAGCCGGCCCGTTCGCCTTCCGAGTATGACCAGCTCAGGGTGAACCAGGTGTACAGGGCGAACAGGACGATCGCTGCAGAAATGAGCGACAGCAGGATGATGACGAGGCGTTTTGGTATGGTCATGGTGATAAATGTGAAGTGAAGGACACTCAGGCGGCTGCCTGGCGCTTTTTATACAGCAGCGAGGACCACAGCGAGACCAGGATGAAGGCCACGCCCGACAGTCCGGTAAACCATTCGGGAATTTCGTACTCGACGCTGGCGAACATGATCAGCGCCAGGATGCCGATCGCGTAGTGGGCGCCGTGTTCGAGGAACACGAATTCTTCCAGCGTGCCCTTTTCGACCAGGAACACGGTCAGCGAGCGCACGAACATGGCGCCGATGGCCAGCCCCAGCATGATGATGACGACGTCATTGGTGATCGCAAAGGCGCCGATCACGCCGTCAAAGCTGAACGAGGCGTCCAGTACTTCCAGGTACATGAAGGCGCCGACGGAGCCGCGCGCGATCATCTTGCCGATCGCCGGATCGTGTTCTTCTTCCTCCAGCAAGCCGCTGATCCAGTCCACGCCCACGTACACCGCCACTCCCAGCACGCCGGAAGCGAGCACGCTCAGTTTATGCGCGTCGGCCACCAGGTTCATGGCCGCATAGGACGCGCCCAGCGTGAGCAGAATGGCCAGGCCTTCGCTGCCGAACTGGCCCACCTTCTCTTCGATCCATCCCAGCCAGTGCAGTTCCTTTTCTTCGTCGAACAGGAAGTTGAGAAATACCAGCAGCAGGAAGGCGCCGCCGAACGTGGCTACCTGGGCGTGGCTGGCAGTGAGGTGGCGCGCATAGTCGGCCGGTGTTTCGAGCGCCATGTGCCAGACGTCGATCATGCCCAGGCCGGTGGCGACGGCCACGATCAGCAGCGGAAACAGCAGCCGCATGCCGAACACGGCCACCAGGATGCCGGCGGTGAGGAATAATTTGCGCCAGAAGTCGTTCCAGTGGCGCAGCACGGACGCGTTGACGACCGCATTGTCGAACGACAGCGACACTTCCAGCACGCCCAGCACGGCCGCGATCCAGACCGCATTGAGCAAGCCGGCGCCGCCGGCGCGGCTGTAGCCCCACCAGGCTGCCGCTGCCAGCAGCACCAGGGTGACCACGAACGAAAGTTTGAAATGCTTCACGGCGAGTCCTTTCAGTTAATTGTTTGCCATTCTGGTCAAAGTGTAACCCAGCCGCGCGCCAGCGGGTGCTGGCCGCAGGGCGGGGCTTCTGCGATAATTCCGCGAAGCATCTATCTACCTACAGAAAGCACCCATGGATATCAGTTACCTCGCCACCCCGGTATTGACCTGGCTGGTGGTCGGCCCGATCAAGTTTCTCATCAATAGTGCACGCCAGAAGCGCTGGGCGTTCAACCTGGTCGGCAATGGCGGCTTTCCGAGCAACCACAGCGCGGTCGTCACCAGCATGGCCACCCTGATCGCGCTGCGCGAGGGCATGGGCAGCGGCGCGTTCGGCGTGGCAGTGACCCTGTGCTTTATCGTCATGATCGACGCCAACAGCCTGCGCCAGCACGTCGGGCGCCAGGCCGCCGCCATCAACCGCCTGGCCGCCGGCGCCAGCGAACACACCACCTTGCGCGAGCGGATGGGGCATACGCTGGTCGAGATTGGTGGCGGCATCTGCACCGGCATCGGCATGGGTTTTGCCCTGTTTCACCTGTTCAAACTGGCCTGAGTTGCTGCATTTCAAGTAGGCCTGAACGCAGTTCACCCCCGCAAAACCGCACTTCAGTCGTCGAAAAGTGCAGTCCACGGACTCGTCGTTGACCAAGCGGCGCGGGTCGGGGATACTCGTTCGCTAGTGTTTTTAATTTATTATTCTGGAGAATACGTATGCTGCGCAAAACCATCCTTGTTATTGCCATCGGCGCGGCCCTGGCCGCCTGTCACCGGGGGCCTAAGGACGCCGACCAGAAAGACGGCAAGGACAGCGGACCTGCGGTGCAGCTGAGTATCTCCCCGGAAGACACG
This sequence comes from Pseudomonadota bacterium, assembly GCA_040390915.1. Classification (GTDB taxonomy): domain Bacteria; phylum Pseudomonadota; class Gammaproteobacteria; order Burkholderiales; family Burkholderiaceae_D; genus Telluria_A. The sequence continues at coordinate 31,821 of JAZJXM010000009.1, read as the reverse complement.
CTGACGCTGCAAACCAATGCGCTCGCCTCCGGCCCGGTCGTGACCGGCTCGGTGCAGCCCGAGCGCAAGGCCGACCTGCGCGCCGAGGTGTCGGCGGTGGTGTTGCAGGTATTGAAGGAAAACGGCGATGTCGTCAAGCGCGGCGACGTGCTGGTCAAACTCGATGAAACCGCCATCCGCGACAGCCTGAACTCGGCCGAAGCGTCGGCCCGATCTGCAGCCCAGGCGCTGGACCAGTCGGAACGCCAGCTGGCCCGCATGAAAACGCTGCGCGCCTCGGGCATGACGTCGGCCCAGGCCATGGACGACGCCGAAGTGCGCCGCAACGCCGCCTCCAGCGAAGTGGCCGCAGCCCATTCGCGCGCCGCGCTGGCACGCCAGCAACTGTCGCGCACAGCCGTGCGGGCCCCGTTCGATGGCGTCGTCAGCGACCGCAAGGTGTCGGCCGGCGACACCGCGCAGCCTGGCAAGGAGCTGGTCAAGGTGATCGATCCGGCCAGCATGCGCTTCGAAGGGCGCGTCTCGGCCGACCGCATCGCCGCCGTCAAGGTGGGCCAGCCGGTCAGTTTCCGCATCAACGGCTACGCCGGCCAGGAATTTCGCGGCAACGTCAAGCGGGTCGATCCGGCCGCCAATGAAGTGACGCGCCAGGTCGAAGTGCTGGTCGCGTTCGCACCCAATTCGCAGCAGCCGCGCGTGTCCGGCCTGTACGGCGAAGGCCGCATCGAATCGGAAAGCAGCCCGGCGCTGATGCTGCCTGAAGGCGCGCTGGTCAAGGCGGGCGACAAGGCCTACACCTGGCGCCTGAAGGGCGCAGCGCTGGAGAAGGCCGAACTGGTGATCGGCGCGCGCGACCCGCGCACCGGCAACTATGAAGTGCGCAGCGGCCTGGCCGCCGGCGACGTTGTCATGCGCAACCCGAGCGCCGCCTTCAAGGACGGCCAGAAGGTCGACATGGCGCCGGCCCGCGTGGCCAGCGCCAGCGCTGCCGTGCAGGGGAAATAAGCCATGTTTCTTTCCGATTTCAGTATCAAGAAGCCGATCGCGACGATCGTGCTGATTATCGCGATGATGGCGCTGGGCCTGCTGGCGCTGTCCAAGCTGCGCGTGAACCAGAACCCGGACGTTGAGATTCCCTTCATCATCGTCAACATCCCTTACCCTGGCGCCTCGCCCGACACGGTCGAGCGCGAAGTGGTCAATCGCATTGAAAAGTCGTTCCAGAGCATCGCCGGCGTGACCGAAATCAATGCCAGCGCCAACGAAGGCAATGCCCAATTCTTCATCCAGTTCGGCTTTAAAAAGAACCTGATCGAAGCGTCCGACGAAGTGCGCAACGCGATCGCCGCCGTGCGCTACAAGCTGCCAACGGAGATGCGCGAGCCGATTTTGCAGCGCGCCGATCCGTCGTCCGAGCCGGTAATGTCGCTGGCGCTGTCGTCAAGCAGCCAGACCCACGCCGAGATTTCACGCCTGGCCGAAGACTCGATCGCCGACCGCATGCGCGGCGTGGACGGGGTCTCGATTGTCAACGTGGGCGGCTCGCTCAAGCGCGAACTGTCGGTGCTGCTGCGCGCGGCCAAGCTGCGTGAATACAATGTGTCGGTCGGCGAAGTGGTGCTGGCGCTGCGCAACCAGAACACCAATGCGCCGGTTGGCAAGGTGCGCGGCAACCTCGACGAGAAGAGCATCCGCCTGGTCGGGCGCATCGAGTCGCCGGCCGAGTTCGAGCAAATCGTCATCAAGCGGCGCGGCGAGGAAATCGTGCGCCTGGCCCAGGTGGCGGAAATTCGCGACGGTTTCGCCGACATCAACAGCCTGTCGATTCGCAGCGGCAAGCCCAACGTGGGCATCTCGGTGAGCCGCTCGAAAGAGGCCAGCACGGTGGCGGTGGCCAAGCGCATCCGCGACCTGGTCAAGGAGATCGCCACGGAACTGCCGCCGGGCACCAAGCTGGACGTCGTCGACGATGGCGGCGACCGCTCCCAGCGCAGCCTGAACAACGTGATCGAGTCCCTCATTTTCGGTGCGGTGCTGACCATTTTCGTCGTGTACGCCTTCCTGAACTCCTGGCGTTCTACCTTGATCACCGCGCTGTCGCTGCCAACGTCCGTGATTGCCGCCTTCATTGCCGTGTGGCTGTGCGGCTTCACGCTGAACTTCATGACCCTGCTGGGCCTGTCGCTGGCCATCGGCGTGCTGATCGATGACGCGATTGTGGTGCGCGAAAACATCGTGCGCCACATGGAGCGCGGTTCGGACCGCCGCAAGGCGGCGCTGGAAGGCACGGCCGAAATCGGCCTGGCGGTGGCCGCCACGACCTTCTCGATCATTGCCGTGTTCATCCCGGTGGCCTTCATGCCCGGCATTTCCGGCGAGTGGTTCCGCCCGTTCGCGCTGACCGTGACCTGCTCGGTGCTGGTCAGCCTGGTCATTTCGTTCACGCTCGACCCGATGCTGTCGGCTTACTGGGGCGACCCGGTCGGCCACCATCTGGCGCCGAAACGCGGCCTGAGCAAGATCCTGGCCCGTTTCAATACCTGGTTCGACCACCAGGCCGACCGTTATGGCCGCGTGATCGCCTGGGCGCTGCACCACCGCATCTGGATGGGCATGCTTGCCTTCCTGACCCTGGTGGGCGCAATCGTGCTGCAAGGCACGGTCGGCGGCTCCGATTTCCTGCCCAAGTCCGACTCGGGCATGCTGATGGTGACGGTGCGCACGCCGGCCTCGTCAAGCGTCGAATATGCGCGCCTCAAAATGGAAAAGGTCGCCGAACTGGCGCGTACCTTGCCTGAAACCAAGGAAACCAATAGCCGCATCGACGCCACTGGCGGGCGGGTGCGCATCGACATCGGCAAGCGCAACACGCGCAAGCGCAGCGCCAAGGACCTGGCGGTCGAATTGCGGGCCAAGGTCAAGACGCTGGTCGGCGCCGAATACGTGGTGCTGGACGACTTGAACAATGGTGCGCGCAAGCCGATCCAGATCGAGTTCACAGGGCCCGATTCGCGCAAGCTGCTCGAGATCGCCAACGCCTTCATGGTCAAGCTGCGCGAAGTGAAGGGCGCGGTCGATGTGGGCCTGTCCGAGCAAGACCCGAAAAATGAACTGCAAATCGAACTGAACCGCGGCTTGGCCAATTCGATGGGCATTTCGGTCAACGATGCGGCGCAATCGCTGCGGGTGGCGTTTGCCGGCGTCGAAGTGGGCGACTGGGTCGACCCAACGGGCGAATCGCGCGACGTGGCCGTGCGATTGCACCCGGAAGACCGGGTCAACGCGGAAAACATCGAACGCCTGCCGATCGCCGTGACCGGCACATCGCAAATGGTGCCGCTGGACCAGATCGCCACCATTACCATGGGCAAGGGTCCGTCGGGCATCGAGCACAAGAACGGCAAGCGCACAATTGCCGTGTCGGCCAATGCCCAGGGGCGCTCGACTGGCGAAGTGACCACCGACGCGATGGCCTTGGCCAAGTCGTTCGACTTCCCGCCAGGCTACGGCCTGGAACTGGGCGGCGCTGGCCAGGACCAGAAAGAATTGTTCACCCAGATGATCATCGCGCTGCTGTCCGGCATCGGCCTGATGTATTTGATCCTGGTAATCCAGTTCGGTTCCTTCACGGCGCCGATCGCGGTGATGATTTCCTTGCCGCTGTCGCTGATCGGCGTGGTGCTGGCGCTGATCGTGACGGGCCAGACGCTCAACCTGATGAGCATGATCGGCATCATCATGCTGATGGGCCTGGTTGCCAAGAACGCGATCCTGTTGCTGGACGCGGCGCGCAAGCGCGAAGCTGACGGTTATACCCGCGACGACGCGCTGATGGAAGCGGGCCGCATGCGCTTGCGTCCGATTTTGATGACCACCTTCGCGCTGATCGCAGGCATGTTCCCGGTAGCGCTGGGCCTGGGCGAGGGCGGCGAGTTCTACCGTCCGCTGGCGATCGCAATTATCGGCGGCACTATCACCTCCACCATCCTGACGCTGCTGGTGGTGCCGACGTTCTACGACAGCATCGAGATCAAGCGCGACCACATGGGCGCAAAATACCGCCGCCGCGCAGAACGTTTCGGCGCCGTGCCGGCCTTCATGGCGACCTTTGTCGAGTTCTTCCTGTTCCTGTTCTTCGTCCGCTTTGTTTACCGCATGGTGATGCTGGTGGCGCGCTTTGCATTGCGCGGGCGCGGCAAGATGGAACCTCCGGTCACGCTCAAGAAAGCTGCTTGATCGTCAAAGGCCCGCGCCGAGCGGGCCTTTTTTTTGGTGCGCGGCTATTTGACATCCTTCGGTGGCGGCGGCACGTATCTGCCGCCGGAGTCCGTTGTGCCGCTGTTCTCGGGAGGTGGCGGCGGGGTGGTGCCGGGCGTGGTCGTGGTGGTCGTGGTGGTCGTGTCGGTGCCGGTGGTGCCGCTGGTGCCGCTGGTGCCTGAGGTGGTGCCCGGCGTGGTTGTGGTGGTGGTGCCCGGGTTGACCACGGTGGTGTCGTTGCGCTTGCAGGCCCCCAGCACGGCGCACAGCAGCGCCGCAGTCAGCAGGATTTTTGGTGTAGATGCGTTCATCGCGTACTCCTCGTTCACGTCAATTGGTTGCCGTCGGCAAGACGGCGCGAGTTCAGTCCCGCACTTGAGCCAGCTGCACGAACTGAAAAATTAGACGGTGTGAGTTGGCGGCGTGTTCCCCGCCATGGCGTGCACTTTGACCGGGATCAAACCTGCTATGCCTTTGGCGCAGCGGGCACGTCCTTTTGCACGGTGATCGGGGTGCCGGCAGCTTCCAGTGGCGCGATGAAGTTGGTCAGCTTGAGCACCAGCTTGCCGTGCCGGCCCTGTTCGCTGTTGAAGCGGTAGGAGGTGACCGAGCAGTTGGGCACGTCGCCGGCGCGGTCGAAGGCGAGGATGCGCGCTTCGTCGAGCCGCTCGAGCAGGTAGCGGAAACAGTTGACGGTGACCTGGTGGCCGACGATCAGCACGCGGTCGCCGCGGTATTCGCGGGTGATGGTGTCGAGCATGCTGCGCAGGCGCAAGACGACGTCGCACCAGCTCTCGCCGCCAGGCGGGCGGAAATAGAATTTGCCCACATGCTGGCGCTGCTCGTACAGCTCGGGGTATTTCTGGCTGATGCCCAGCGTGGTCAAGCGGTCGAGGATGCCGAATTCCTTTTCGCGCACCCGTTCGTCCACCTGCAGCGTCAGCAGTGGCGGGTGGCCCATCTGTTCGACGATGATGCGCGCCGTTTCGGCCGCCCGCACGTAGGGCGAATGCAGCACCACGTTGGGCCGTTCCTGTTCCGCCAGCGAAGCGAACCAGGCACCCAGTGCCTGCGCTTGTTCCACGCCCAGCGTGGATAACGGCACGTCGACGTCGCGCTGGGCGATGTCGATCAGCAGGCCGGAAGCTGCTTCAGCGGCGTCGCGCGCGACATTGCCGGCACTTTGGCCGTGCCGCACCAGCCAGATTTCCTGTGGCCATTTCTGTTCCATTGCCGCGTCGCCGTCGAATTGGAGTCCTCGTCATCATAGACCGATTCGCCATCCTGGACCGCACGCGAGGCCGCGTCAGGCCGCTTTGGCTTCCTGGTCCAGGTCCAGCATCACGGTGTCGTTGAACACGCCGGTATCGGTCTGGCCCAGCAGGCGGCTGGTGACGGTGCCGGCCGTGATGGAGCCGCTCACGTTCAGGGCGGTGCGGCCCATGTCGATCAGCGGTTCGATCGAGATCAACAGGCCGGCCAGCGCCACCGGCAAGTCCATTGCCGACAGCACGATCAGCGCTGCAAAGGTGGCGCCGCCGCCCACGCCGGCAATGCCGACCGAGCCGACCGCGATGATGGCAATCAGCGGCGCGATGAAATTGATGGTCATCGGGTCAATGCCGACGGTGGGCGCAATCATCACCGCCAGCATGGCCGGATAGATGCCGGCGCAGCCGTTCTGGCCCAGCACTGCGCCAAACGAGGCGGCGAAATTGGCGATGCCTTCAGGCGTGCCCAGGCGCGTGGTCTGGGTCTGCACCGACATTGGAATGGCGCCCGCGCTCGAGCGCGAGGTGAAGGCGAACAGCAGTACCGGCACCAGCTTGGTCGTGTAGCGCCAGGCATTCAGGCCGACCCCGGTGACCATCAGCAGGTGCACGCAGAACATCAGCAGCAAAGCGCTGTACGAGGCCAGCACGAACGTGAGCAGCTTGACGATGCTGTCGACGCTGGAGCTGGCCACGACCTGGGTCATCAGCGCAAACACGCCGAACGGGGTCAGGCGCAGCACCATCGACACCATGCGCATGACGATCGCGTGCACCACTTTGATGAAGTGGTTGAACGAGGCGAACAGCGCCGGTTCCTTGGCCGCGATGCCGGTGGCCGAAATGCCGATGAAAATCGAGAACAGCACCACCGCAATGGTCGAGGTCTTGCGCGCGCCGGTCATGTCGAGGAAGGGATTGGCCGGGATGAAGCTCAAGATCATCGAGGGCAGCGAAATCGCCTTGGCTGCGGCCATCTTGCCTTGCAGGTATTCGCCGCGCGCCACTTCGGCTGCGCTGCTGGTCAGTCCCACTGCGGACAGGCCATACACCTTGGCCATCAGGATGCCAATTGCCGCTGCCACCATGGTGGTGAGCATCAGTATGCCGATGGTCAGCACGCTGATCTTGCCCAGCGAGGCGGCATCCTTGAGCTTGAGGATGGCAGCCACGATAGACACCATGATCAAAGGCATGATGATCATCTGCAGCAGGCTGACGTAGCCGGTGCCGACGATATCGAGGTAGGCGCTAGTGTCGGTGACGATTGCCGATTCGGCGCCGTAGATGCCCTGGAAGGCGGCGCCCAGCAGCACGCCCATGCCGAGCGCGCCAAAGACGCGTTTGGTGAACGACAGGTCGGCTGCCTGCATGCGGTACAGCACGTAACAGGCGGCAAGGGCGACGGCGATGTTGATGGCAAGCTGTGGATAAAAAGTCATGTGGGCCTCGAGCAAGAGATCGGAGCATTCTATAGACAAACTTGCTTATGCGCACCGTCCATTTATGTCCTAAAAAACTTGCACATGATATAATTTTTTCTATCTGGAAACACTCGCTGGAAACATGTTGACTTACTCGTTTGGACGGGGCGCCGCGCGCCTGCTCGCCGCTGTCGTGATGACGATGCTGGCCGCTGCCAACGGCCACGCCGGGGAGCGGGAATATCAGCGCGGCGCCGCGCCAGACTGGGTCCATCCAGTCAAGCCGGCCAGCGCGTCGCGCCGCCAGGGCAGCGGTTACGGCGGCGTGGAGGTGCTGTTGACCGACACCCAAACCCGCATCGAAGTGCACGGCCTCAGCAACTACCGCCACTTCGCCAGCAAGGCGCTCGACAGCAAGGGCGTGCAGGAGATCGCCTCCATTTCGCTGTCGTTCGATCCGACTTACCAGGATCTCACTTTGAATGCGATCGACATCGTGCGCGATGGGCGGCGCATCAGCAAGATGGGCAGTGCCACGATCCGTGTGCTCAAGCGTGAGACCGCGCTCGAATATCAGCTGTTCGATGGCCACAAGACCGTCAGCGTGACGATCGACGACGTGCGGGTCGGTGACATGGTCGAATACGCCTACCTGCTCAGCGGCCTCAATCCGGTGTTTGGCAACCGCGTCGCCGGCGGCGCCTCGCTGCAATGGAGCGTGCCGGTCGACCGCGTGTTCGCGCGCCTGCTGGTACCCCAGGGCCGCAACGTCAGGCTGGCCACGCAAAACATCGAGATCGCGCCGGTCGTGACCGAAGCGAACGGCTATCGCGACTATCGCTGGGAGCGTGGCAGCGTGGCTGCGCTGCGGTTGGAGAAGGATGCCCCGCCCGGTTTCGATCCGTATCCATGGGTGCAGTGGACCGAGTTCTCAAACTGGGAAGCAGTGGTCGCTTGGGCGCTGCCGCTGTACCGGATTCCGGCCAGTCCCGGCGCCGACGTGACGCGCGAGATCGAACGGATCAGGGCGGCGGCCAGCACGCCGCAACAGCGCTTGCTGGACGTGCTGCGCCTGGTGCAGCGCGACATCCGCTACCTGGGCGTGGAAGTCGGACCGGGCTCGCATGCGCCGAGCGCGCCGGCGCTGGTGTACCAGCGCCGCTTCGGCGACTGCAAGGACAAGGCCATGCTGACGTTGACCATGCTCAACGCGCTGGGCATCGACGCGCGGCCCGCGCTGGTGCATAGCGATCGCGCGATCGCCGCCGGCATTGCGGCGACGCCACATGCGTTCAACCACGTCATCGTGCGTGCCACGCTGGACGGCAAGACTTATTGGATCGATCCGACCAGGGCGCCGCAAAAGGGCGACCTGGAGCACCTGTATCAGGCCGACTACGGGCTGGCGCTGGTGCTCGAAAAAGGCACGCGCGCGCTGGTGCCGATGGCGCCGCCGGTGACAAGTCGCACCAGCATTCGCACCGTATTCGATACCAGCAAAGGATTCGATGCGCCGGCCAGTTACACCATCAAGAGCACGCTGCAGGGCGCGGCCGCCGACCGCATGCGGGACCAGATCGCCTCGCATGGGCTGGGCGACAAAGAAATGGACTATCTCAATTTCTACGCGCGTACCTATCCCGGAATCAAAGTGACGGCGCCGCTGGCGATCAGTGACGACGAGACGAAAAACACGCTGGTGGTAACCGAATCGTATGCGATTGCCGATTTCTGGCCACGCCGCAAGGGCCAGAATCGGCGCCAAGCCTACATCGACGCCGCTGAAATCGACCACCATTTCGCCGCGCCCAAGTCGGTCAACCGAATCGCCCCGCTCAGGGTCAGCTATCCGGAAGAGATCGAGGAAGTGACCGAAGTGAAGTTGCCCGAGTCATGGGACATCACCGAGAAGTCGAGCTCCGTGCACGACGCCGCATTCGTGTATGAGCACCAGGTGCAGAAAGGCAAGGACGGACGCAGCGTTGTGCTGACCAATACCTACAAGGCGCGCGCCGACCGCGTCAATCCGGCCGCGATGGCGGCATATGCGGCCAACTTGCGCAAGGCCGACGCCAGTGTCGGCTATTCGCTGTACCACAACGACCCGGGCCAGTCCGCCTCGAACAAGAATCCATTCAAGCCATCGGTCTGGGACGCGCTACTGCTCGTTTGCGTCTGGATCTGGATTGGCTCGCCAAGGCAGTCCTCGTTGCCAGAGCACGAAGATACCGACCGCAAATTGCTGCTCGCCTTCGTCGGCCTGTCGAGCGCTTTGTTTTGCGTATTGCTGGTTATTAAAGCGCCAGCCTTGCCAATCGTGGTTTTGGCCGCGCTGTACGTCGGCGCTGCCATATTGCCGGCCATCTCTGCCGACGCGCCCGTTTCGCACTGGCTGCCCACGCTCTACAAGCGTGCACCGTTTAAAATCGAACCGCACTATTGGCGTGATCTGTTCATGGTGTTGTTGGTGGCCTATGCCATGACGAAATTAATATAATTCAGGGAGCATCGTATGCAGGCAGTCTCACCGTTTCGCGCCGTGCTGGAACAGGCACTGGCCCATTCATTGTCCCATCTCGATAGCCTCGACAGCGCTGCGGTGGCCGCCAGCGCCACTCTGGCAACGCTGCGCGAGCGGTTGGACAAGCCGCTCAACGGCGAATCGATGGCTGCCGAAGACGTTATCGACGACCTGGTGCGCGACACCGCCGGCGGCATCACCGGCAACGCCGGCGGGCGCTTTTTCGGCTGGGTGATCGGCGGTTCGCTGCCGGCCGCGCTGGCCGCCGACTGGCTCACCAGCGCGTGGGACCAGAACGCGGCCTCGTTTTCCTGCGCGCCGGCCGAAGCGGTGATCGAGGAAGTATGCGGCGCCTGGCTCAAGGATTTGCTGGGCCTGCCGGCGCAAGCGAGCTTCGCGCTTACCAGCGGCTGCCAGATGGCGCACGTGACAGCGCTGGCGGCGGCGCGCAACGCGCTGCTGGTCAAGCGCGGCTGGGACGTCGAACGCGATGGCCTGGGCGGCGCACCGCGCATCCGCGTGTTGAGCAGCGACCAGTACCACGGCAGCATTACGCGCGCCACCCGCTTGCTGGGCATGGGCACGGGCGCCGTCATCGGCCTGCCGGTCAACGCCGCCGGCCAGCTCGACGCGGCGACGCTTGAAAGCGCGCTGCTTGACGCTCCCGGCCAGCCGACCATCGTGCTGCTGCAGGCGGGCGACTTGAACATCGGCGCCTACGACAGCTTCGCCGACCTGATTCCGCTGGCGCACAAGCATGGCGCCTGGGTTCACGTGGACGGCGCCTTCGGCCTGTGGGCCAACGCCAGCGCGCGCCACAAGCATCTGCTGACCGGCGTCGAGCAGGCCGATTCCTGGGCCACTGACGGCCATAAATGGCTCAACGTTCCGTATGACAGCGGCTTTGCCTTCGTGGCCGACCCGGAGCCGCACCGCAAGGCGATGTCATACGAAGCGAGCTACATCACCCACAACGACCAGGTGCGCGAGCAGAAGGACTGGAATCCAGACTGGTCGCGCCGGGGCCGCGGCGTGGCCGCGTATGCAGCGCTACGCCAGCTGGGCCGCGACGGTGTCGCCAGCCTGGTCGAGCGCTGCTGCGCGCATGCGCACGCCATCGTGATCGGCATTGCTGCACTGCCCGGGGCAGAACTGGTGTGGGAGCCCGTCATTAACCAGGGACTGGTGCGCTTTATCGACCTGCGACCCGGCGCGGGCGATGCCGATCACGATACATGGACCGACGCAGTGACCGACGCGGTGGTGGCCAGCGGCGAAGCGTTTTTCAGCAATAGCACCTGGCGCGGCAAGCGTTGCATGCGCGTGTCGGTGTGCAACTGGCAGACCAGCGCGAGCGACGTGGAGCGGACAATCGCGGCGGTGGCGAAAGTGCTGGCAAGATGACGGCGCAACAGCCTGGACGTGGCTGCCCGCACTGGCGCTGTGCGGGTTGCTGTGGCTAGCTAGGCGCTCTGGCTAGTTGGCAGCACGATGAAGTCCTCGGTGCGGCTTAATGCGCGCAGTGGCAGCGCCAGGTTGTCGGGCGGGCATACCAGTTTGCGGATCTTCAGGTCGAACCAGCCGACCGTCGAGGTGACGCGCGCGGCCAGCACGCCCTTGCGATAGAACTCATTACGCAGCGTCATGCGGCTGCAATCGTCGGACATGCCGGCCATCTCCAGCCGGACGTCGATTTCTTCGAGCAGCTTCACTTCGCGGAAGTATTCGACCACGTCTTTCATGACCACCGGCCCCAGTTGCAGGCGTGCGAATTCGGCCATCGGGAAACCATTGTCGGCGAAGTACATCATGCGCACGTCGGCCGATTTGTCGAGGTAGGCGGTATTGCGCATGTGGGCGTTGTAATCCATGTCGCCCCAGCCGGCGATCAGTGGTTTTTGGTACATCGTGTTCTCCTTTAATCTTCGATTGAAAAAAACAGACCGGCGTTATTTTGCAACCGCGGCAGCAGCGCCATGCCCATCGCGCTGCCGGGTGTCCACACGCCGCCGCCGCACAAGGCACGCTGCGCGTCGCCGGCCAGGCACAGGGCAGCCTCGGTGATCATCTTGGAGGTCGAACCGTAGCCCGGGTCACGGTCGCCGCGCACCGAGGCGCGCAGGCGCTGGCCGCTGGCCGTTTCGCCGATGAAGACGATCTCGTACCGGCCGCTCTCGCGCGCTTTGCGGTCCGGTCCTTCGCCCGGCTTGGCGAGCACAAAGCGGCGCAGCAGGGCGCGCGTCGGCGCAAAGCCCATGAAGATGTTTTGCACGCGCGTCGACAGCGCCAATTTCCGGGCGCGCCGTTCGCCTTTCGGGCCGCCGCCAGTCATCATGCGTTCGTCGTAAATGAAGTCCTTGCCCCATGGATGGCCAAGCAGGGCATTGGTGCGGTGGATGTTTTTAGTGTTGATGGCCGCCATCGGAAATGGACCGGTCCACGATTTGCACCAGTCGTCGAATTGCGCCGAATCGCCTTCGGGCTGCGGTGGGCCGGCAAATCCTGGCGTGAGCGCGAACGGATTGGCCATCGTGTCCGCCAGTTGCGGGTCGCGTTTCATCGCTTCGAGGGTGGCCATGAAGCTGGCCAGCGTACCGCCGGAAATGCCGCCCCTGATGCTGCGCACGCGCCCGCGCACCTGGGGCAACGGCTGGCCGAAGCGCAGATGCGCTTCATGCTGCAGGTAGGCGACGCCGAGATCGAACGGAATCGAATCGAAGCCGCACGAAAAGACGATGCGCGCGCCGCTCGCCTTGGCGGGGCCTTCGAGCAGCGGGATCATGTGCGCCATCCAGGCCGGTTCGCCGCACAGGTCGACGTAATCGGTGCCGGCCTGGGCGCAAGCCATCGTCAGCGGCTGGCCGTACAACTGGTAGGGGCCGACGGTGGTGATGACGGTTTTCGCGCGCGCCACCAGCGCGGCCAGCGCCGCGCCGTCGGAGGCGTCGGCGTTAAGCAGGGGGACGGAAGAGGGAGCGCCAACCAGCTCGCGCACCTGCGCCAGCTTGGCGGCGTTGCGCCCGGCCATGGCCCATTTGACGCCGTCGCCGGCGCCGTAGTGGGTGCTGAGGTATTCGGCCACCAGGCGCCCGGTAAAACCGCTGGCACCGAACACGATCACGTCAAATTCCCTGGACATGGCTGCTCCCTGAAGATGGTCTGTGCTCATGATGCCAGAGTTCGGGCCGCACGATGCACCAGCTTGGCCAGCGTGCGCACCAACCCATCGATCTGGGCTGCCGGCACTTGCGCATACCCTAGCAGGAAGCCATTCCAGCCGTTGGCGCGTGCGCCAGTGGCGTGCATGCTGAGCGCCGGTGCCACGATGCCGCGCTGGAGGGCTTCATCGCTCAGCGCCAGGTCGGACAGGCGCGCGTCGTGCAATTGGAACGCCAAGTGCATGCCGGCCGAACCGCCATGCACGCTGCCGGCATCGCCCATGTGCTGTTCCAGCGCCGCCACCAGCGCGTCGCGCCGCTGCCGGTACAGGCGCCGCATGCGGCGCAGGTGCAAGGCGAACTGGCCGTCGCGCAGAAACTGCGCCAGCGCCAGTTGTTCGGCGGTGCGCCCGCAATGGACCGAGCGCGCCAGCAGCACGCGCAGCGGTTCGACCAGCGCGCGCGGCACCACCATGAAGCCGATCCGCAGCGACGGGAACATGGTTTTGCTGAAGGTGCCCAGGTAGACCACCGGCGCGTCGGGCGCGAGCCCTTGCATGGCCGGCAGGGGCGGGCCGTCGTGGCGGAACTCGCTGTCGTAGTCGTCCTCGATGATCAGGGCGCCAGCCGCGCGCGCGTGGGCGATCAGCGCCAGGCGCCGTTCCAGGCTCAGGATAGCGCCAGTCGGGTACTGGTGCGACGGCGTGGTGTAGATCAGTTTTGGGCGCTGCCGGCGCCAGTCGGCGGCGCTGGGGTTGATGCCTTGTTCATCGGTAGGAATGCCGATCGGCTTCAGTTGCGCGCTTCTCAGCGCCGCCAGCGCGCCGGCATAACCCGGGTTCTCGATCCACACCTTGTCGCCGGCATCGGCAAAGGCACGCGCGCACAGGTCCAGGCTGGCCTGGGTGCCGGCCGTGATGAAGACCTGGCTGGCATCGCATTCGGCGCCGCGCGCGGCGCGCAGATGGTCTGCCAGGGCAGTGCGCAGCAGCGTTTCGCCGCGCGGGTCGCCGTAATTGAGTGCGGCCACCGATGCGGCGCGCCAGGCACGGTCCAGCATGCGGCGCCACACCGTCACCGGGAATTCATCGAGCGCGGGCACGCCGGGCGCAAAGCCCCCGGTCAGGCCGGCCGCGTCGACCAGTACCCGCATGCCGGTGGCGCGGCGCGACATGGTCGCCAGCAGGGGCGGCGCAGCATCGGCGGGGCTGGCGGCGCACATGTGCGAGACCCGCGTGCCGCGCCGGTCAGGCTGGATATAGCCTTCGGTGGCCAGCTGGTCGTAGGCGTACAGCACGGTATTGCGCGCCACTCCCAGTTCGCTCGCCAGCGCGCGGCTGGCCAGCAGGCGCGTGCCGGCCGCCAGCTTGCCGCTGCGGATGGCGTCGCGCAGGCATTCGTGCAGCACCCGCTGGCGCGGCCAGCCCTGCACGTCGCGGCCTTTGGCATAACTGTCGATCAACAGAGGGTAGTCCATTCGTGGTCCTAAAAAATAGTGTAGTTCTGGACCTTAACAAGGAGCCATTCGGCGATTATATTACGTGCTCACTCACCTAACCGGATTGCCATGACCGCTACAACGCCTCCAACTGACCGTACCCGCGTGCGCCGTGTCGCTGAAAACGCCAACTACGAGCGCGCCACGCTGCACGCCATCATCGATGATGCTTATCTGTGCCACATCGCATTCAGCGACGCCATGGGCGCACACTGCATTCCGACCGCCTGCTGGCGCGAAGGCGAGCATCTGTACGTGCATGGTTCGAACGGCGGGCGCCTGGTCAAGCTGCTCGATCAGGGCACGCAGGTATGCGTGACGATCACCCATCTCGACGGCCTGGTGCTGGCCCGTTCGGCGTTCAACCATTCGATGAACTACCGCTCGGCGATGATCTACGGCAGCTTCGAGCGGGTCGGCGATGAAGCGGACAAGCGCGCGTCGATGGTGGCGTTCATGGACAAGATCGCGCTGGGGCGCCAGGCCGAGGTACGCGCCGGCAGCGACAAGGAGTTTGATGCGACCACGATTTTGCGCATCTCGCTCGACGAGGCGGCGTGCAAGACGCGCAGCGGCGGGCCGGTTGATGACGCCGAAGACATGAATGTGCCGGCGTGGGCTGGCGTGCTGCCTTTCGAGGTAAGCAGGCTGGCGCCAGTCAGGCACGTGCAGTGCAACGTTGCCGATCCAGACTACGTCAGGACTTGGGTTTAGGTGCTGATGCCATCTCGGCCAGCTTGGCGATCGTGTTGATATTGCGCGCAGTGCCTTCCGCGGCGGCGCGGATATTCAGTTTCGATTGGCCCATGCCTTCGCCGTAGTGCACGTAGATTTCCCGCGTTCCCAGCGCAATCTCTTCATCCTTCTTGCCCGACAGGGTCTGCAGCGTGTCGGCCGGCGGAGCGCCGTCCAGGAAGATGGCGACGGTGCGATTGGGCGCCTCGTGCGCAAACGGGTTGGCGGCCAGCACCTGGGCCAGTTCGGCCCCGCTGCGCACCATGACCTTGACCGGTTTGCCTGCGTACTGCAGCAACGCCGCTTCCAGCGCGGCTTTGACCTTCGTTTCGGACAGGCGGCTGTCGAACACCACGTTGCCGCTGGCGATGTAGGTGCGCACGGACGTGAAGCCGGCGGCCTCGCACATGTTTTTCAGTTCAGTCATTGGCAATTTGCCAGTGCCGCCGACATTCACGGCACGCAGCAGGGCGACGAAAGTTGGCATGGATTTCTTGTTGGCTGATAAAGTGGATAATTGTACATTCTAGTCAACGTGACAGTATTTTTACAGGAACACTTAATGCAAGCATTGCTCGTCATCGATATGCAAACGGCCTACCTGCGCGGCGAGACCGTGCGTCTTGACCTGGACGGCGTCATCTCCCGCATCAATCATGCTGCCAGCTGCATGCGCGCACGTGGCGGCAAGGTGGTTTTTATCCGGCATAACAATGAAGAGGCAGCGCTCGGCTCGGCCGGCTGGCAGGTCGATTCAGCACTGGTGGTCGAGCCGGGCGACAGCTACGTCAACAAGGAGGCGTGCGACTCCTTTTCAGGCACGACGCTGGCCGAAGTGCTGAGCGCTTGCGGCGCCAGCACGCTGTACATGTGCGGCATGGCGACCGAATTTTGCGTCGACACGACGGTGCGCGCGGCGCTGTCGCGCGGCTTTGACGTTGTCGCGCTGAGCGACGCGCATACTACCGGCGACCGGCCACACCTGACGGCGAGCCAGATCGTCGCGCATCACAACTGGACCTGGGAAAATATTGCGGCGCCGGCACGGCGGAAAATCCACGTGTTGACCGTGGCCGACGCATTTGCCGCCTAACTCGGCAACGCTGCCGTTGTCTTAACTAGAAAATACGCATTTGCCTAATTTTTCAAGTAACGTTAGTTCTTGAGATGTCATTTTGGAACCTGTCATGAACCACAAAATTTTAATATTATTTCTTCTTTCTGTTCTGCAAACGAATGCTTCCTTGGCCGGCGACAAGAATACTTCCGCAGCAAAATCGGGTAATCGCGCGACAAAATCTTTGTGCTTTAGAAATGAACAAGGATTTTCATTGGGGGCCGTAGTGTGGAAGAATGAAAAGGTATTTCGATGCACTGAGGTTTTTGGACCGGCCCTGGAAAATGAGGCCCAGTCGGCTTGGGTCGAACTCAACGAATCACTTATGCCATTAAAGAGCGCTGCTGTTAAATAGCTCCCATGCAGTAGCTAAGTACTGCGGCATCACTGGGGTCTGGTGTATTGTGTTAAATCCTAACCCAAGCATGGACTCAGCGTGCCGTTTCCCCGCCCACCGCAGTCGCGCGCCCGACCCTCCAGGTGGATGTTGTTCGCTATCGCTTGTGCGCTGGCCAGCGCCGCGCGCGCCAGTGACGTGCCGTTGAAGGAAGTGCAAGTGGGCATGGGCCTGCCAAAACCGCCCTACATCATGGAGTCGGGCAGCGCAGGTCTCGATTACGACATCGCAAGGCAGGCGTTGGCGGCAGCCGGCTACAAGATGGTGGGCCATCTGCTGCCGCAGACGCGCGCCGTGGCGATGCTGCGTGCCGACCAGCTCGATGGCATGCTGTCGACCACGGAAGGCATCGGTGGTCAGGACTACTTTACCGACAACTACATCGTGTACCAAAACGTCGCCACCACGCTCAGCAGCCGCAATCTGCCGATCAAGCAGGTCGAGGACCTTGCCAACTATTCGGTTGCAGCGTTCCAGAACGCCAGCATGGTGCTTGGCGAACGCTTCAACAAGGTCACCGCCACCCATAAGGCGTACAAAGAATATTCAACCCAGATCACGCAGGACAAGCTGCTCTTCATGGGACGGGTCGATGTGGTGGTTGGCGATTACCTGATTTTTCGCTACTTCAGCGACAAGTTGGAAGCGCAGATCGACGCCACCCAGGAGGTGACGGTCCATAAGATTTTCCCGGAGAGTCCGCGCAGGGCGGTGTTTCGCGACGCACGCGTGCGCGACGCCTTCAATACCGGCTTGAAGGTCATCCGCGCCAACGGCACTTACGATGCGATCGTCAAACAATACCTGAAACCGTAAGGCTACTATGAACTGCGCGACGCTTGGTGTATCGTGTTAGCCAGCATCCACAGTTTATTGGGGAGCATATGTCGGCACCACAGTTGCGATCGCGGCCGGGGAAATGGCGGTACTCCCCCCTTCTGACAGCCATCGTTTGCGCTTGCACGCTGGCGCAAGAGCTGCCGGACGTGCATGTCGGCATGGGCCTGCCCAAGCCTCCCTACATCATGGAGTCCGGCACGGCGGGACTCGATTACGACATCGCCAGGCAGGCGCTGGCCGCCGGCGGCTACAAGCTGGTGGGCCACATGCTGCCGCAGACGCGGGCGCTGGCGATGCTGCGTGCCGGCCAGCTCGATGGCATGCTGTCGACGACAGAAGGCATCGGTGGCCAGGACTACTTCACCGACAATTATATTGTCTACCAAAACGTCGCCACCACGCTCACCAAGCGCAATGTGAAACTCACTCAAATTGAAGATTTGACGGCGTATTCGGTGGCGGCATTCCAGAACGCCAGCATGGTGCTCGGCGAGCGCTTTAACCTGGTGGTGAGCGGCCATTCCGACTACCGCGAATTGCCGTCTCAGATCACGCAAAACAAGCTGCTCTTCATGGGCAGGGTGGACGTGGTGGTGGGCGATCGTCTGATTTTCCGCTACTTCAGCGACAAGCTCGAGGCGCAGATTGACGCCACCCAGCCAGTGACGTTCCACCGGATTTTCCCGGAAAGCCCGCGCAAGGCGGTGTTTCGCGATGCGCGGGTGCGCGATGCCTTCAATAACGGCCTGAAGATCATCCGCGCCAACAGTTCGTATGACGCGATCGTGAAGCAGTACGCAACGCGGCCCTGAAGTACGGCGCCTATTCCTCGACGTACCCTTTGCGCAGTTTTTCCTCGACCAGCTTGTTCAGTTCCCGCAATGCGCGTTCTGCGCTGTCGAACTGCTTCACGTTGTCTTGCCCGGCGCTGCCGATCCGGCCATATTTCACGCGCAATTCGGCGCCTTGCACACTGACGCGCCAGAATTTGCGCGAGGTGCCTTGTTCGAAACGCAGGCTGCGCGCATGCCCGTTCGCTTCCGCTTGCGATGGCGCGGCCGCCGGCGGCTCGGATTCCTGCGGCGCACTCGGCGCTTCAACGCGCAGCTCCACTGCGAGCGGCGCGATCTCGACATCGAGCGCATGGTCTTCGCCATTGCTTAGCATGCCCTCGATGCGGCGCAACACGCTGGCGGCGTCGTCGAGCCAGTCCTTGCCTGGCACATCGAGCACGCGCCAGCCGAAGCTGCGCAAGATCGCCGGCCGGAACACATAGCGTTCCAGCGTATCGGGCACCGCGTCGGCCGGATTGTCGAGCAGGATCGCCAGCGCGTAGCCGGCGCCGGACGGATCGACGATCGCCAGGTCGCAGCGCAGCTGCGAGCGCCCCACGTGCACATGCACGTCGTGCCCGCGCGCGCGCAGGGCGGCCGCCAGCGCGTCACGGATGCTGTCGTGCGGCGCCGCGCGCGTGAACGCGTCGCCGGCGGCAGGGTTCAATGCACCGAGCACGCTGCGCGCGCGTTCGCCCTGGCCGGCGGCGCTGGCCTTGGCGAATTCGAGGAAGCCGCGCAGGGCGGCGGCGCCGTCGTTGTGCACGTTCGTGATCGCCTGCGGTTCGATCGACGTCACCACCGCCATGCGATGGCGCGCGCGGCTGAAGATGACGTTCAGCCGCTTCTCGCCACCGCGCTGATTGATCGGGCCGAAGTTCATCAGCATCTTGCCGTCCGCTCCCGGCGCGTAGCAGATGCTCAAAATGATGATGTCGCGTTCGTCGCCCTGGACGTTTTCCAGGTTCTTGACGAACAGGCCATTGAACTGCTCGTCGTCCTCGCGCACGTAGGCTTGTTCGAGGCGGCCGCCGAAGTCCGGGTCGTCCGCGCCGAGCGTCTCGAGTGCGGTTTCGATTTCGCTTTGCTGCGCTTCCGAAAACGCCACGATGCCGATGCTGAGCGGGCAGTCGCGGCGCAGCAGTTCGCGCACCGTCTGGGCGATGTAGCGCGCTTCGGCGCCGTTGCGCCGGTCCGCATACAGGCCATCGTCGAGCCGGTGGTAGCTGATCGGGTGGGCCAGCAGCGTGTCGGCGCCGCTGACGCCGGCGTCAAGCAGGTCGGAACGGCGCGCCGGTGGCGCGTCGGTGGCCAGGTCGAGCCGGGTGTCGGGGATGGTGACCAGGCGGCCATCGTAGAACGCGGCGTTGGAAAAGCTGATCAAGGACTCGTGACGGCTGCGGTAGTGCCACGCCAGCAGCGTGGCCGGCAGGCTGCGCGCGGCCTGGGCCAGCAGGCTGTCAGAATCGAGGTTGATGGCGATCTTCTCGCCGTTTTCCTCGACCACGATGTCGTCGCCGCCGGTGGCGCCGCCGGTGCTGAAGAAACTGGTCGGCGGCAGCTGCATCTCGTCGCCCACGACGATGATCTGGCGCGCACGGCTCAGGGCAGGCACCGCTTCCTCGACCGGAATCTGGCTCGCTTCGTCGAAGATGACGACGTCGAACAGCTCGGGTGCGAGCGGCAGCGTGTCCGATACCGACAAGGGACTCATCAGCCAGACCGGCTTGAGGTCGTTGATCACCATGCCGGTTGCGTCGTCGCTCAGGTCGCGGATCGAGCGGTAGCGCATGCTCTTGCCGAATTCGTGTTCCAGCTCGCGCCGGCCGGTCGCGTAACGCTTCTTGTAAAGTTTGCCCGCTTCGTCGAGCTGGCCGGCGGCCAGGCCGGAGACGCGCACATGATCGCTGAACTGCCTGTGCAGCGTGGCGCGGATCACTTGCGCGTCCAGCACCAGCAGCTGGCGCTGATGCTGGGTGACCGCGCGCGCGGCCTGCGCCAGCGCGGCGCCGCCGAAGTGCGCCAATACCGGGCTATCGCGTTCAACGCGGCGCAGCGCCTCGTCGGCCACCAGCGCGTCCAGCTGCTCGGGCGTGTAGTCAAGCTGCTGCAGCATGCGCGCCACATGCGCGTCGCCCGCGTGCAGCGCGCGCAGCATGGGCAGCAGGTCGGGCAGGTCGTCGAGCGCTTCGCGCAGGTCGCGCAGCATTTCGGCGATCTGGTCCAGGGTGACGTCGGACGCGGTGGTCAGCTCCGGTCCGAGCAGCGCAAGCAGCGCGTCGAGCGGCTGGCGCGCGACAGCGGCGCTGCGGGCGGCGCCCAGCGGATCCGCATGCGCGCGCAGGCTGGCGATCAGCGCGCGTGGGCCGCGGCCGGCTTGAAGCTGTTGCGCCAGTTGCTCCAGCGCCTGCAGGAAGGCGGGCATGTCGGGCACGTCATATCGCTGGCCCAGCGCGGCACAGGAGGTGTCCAACGTTGTCGCGGCGGCTTGTTCGCCGGCCAGGTTTTCCAGCACTTTGATGTAGCCGGGGTGTACCGCGTGTTGGGCAAAGTCGTAGCGGCGCTGCAGCTCGCCGCGCAAGCGCCACCATTGTGGCTGCAGCCAGCGCAGCGCGGACGGCGCCAGACGGCGCGCCAGTTCCAGCGCGGAAGCGGTATCGATGGCGGTGAGTTTGTCGCGCCAGTGCAGGTTCGCTGCCTGCGCCGTGACCAGCGCGGCTGCGCTGGCATCGAGCGCCACCCGTGCTTCACGCAGCGCGGCAGCGCCCGCCGAGTTCGGTTCGAGCAGGTCCAGGTGACCGGCCAGGCGCGATGCGAGCAAGGCGCCACTGTCGGCGGCAATCGTGCAGGCCTGTGCGAGCGAGGTGTCGGGCCCGATCAAGGCACCGGACGCGTCAAGCTGCGGCTCAAGCGCGTCAAACAGCGCTTCGGCCTGACGGCACAAGGTGTTGGCGCGGTGGAACGCGCGTTCGTCGGCCACCAGCGCGGCCGACAAATTGGCAAACGGGTGGGCGGCCAGGCTTTGCACGCCGAAACGCTCGCGCAGCAGGCTTTGCAAGCGCCGTACCAGGTCGCGTTGACCATCCCAGGCCGACAATGCCGGCAGCTGTTCGCGCGTCGCGTGCACGGCCTGCGGTGCAGGCGGCAGCGCGGCAATGCGGCGCAACAGCGCGCGGATCGAGGCGCCAAGTACCTCGGGCGCGGCGGCCAGCGCCTGTTCGAAGCGTTCGATGCTGTTCTGGTGCGCGGCCAGCGCGCCAACCAGGGCCGCGCGGCTTGCCTGCAGCGCCTCGCTGTCGTGGGTCTGGCCGATCCAGGCTTCATAGCAGCCTTTCAGGTCGGCGATGAAGGCCTTTTTGTCGCTCTGGGAATCGTGAATCAGCGAGCACAGTGGCGCCAGGCCAGATTGCTTGAGGCGATTGAACACCACGTCCAGCGCGGCGCGTTTTTCGCAGACGAAAAGCACCCGCTTGCCGCGCCCGGCGTAATCGGCGATCAGATTGGTGATGGTCTGCGACTTGCCGGTGCCAGGCGGGCCCTGGATGATGAAGCTGCGCGCGCTGCGCGCCAGGCTGACGGCGGCGTTCTGGGTGGCGTCAGCGGCCACCACGCTCCATTGCTCGCCCGGCGCGAGCGGTGGCGGCATCGCCGTTTCCACTGCGCGCGGCTCGATCGAGAACACCTGGTCGAAGGCCGGATTGGCGGCCGGTTCGGCCAGCAGCTGGGCGTAGTCGCGCACCAGCGACATCTTCTTGTAATTGAAATTGGCGAGCGATACCTGGGTCAGGTCGACATCCCAGGCGTAGCGATGACCGTCGGACTCCAGCAGCGCATAGCCGCTGCGCTCCTCGACGTCGGCCATCTGCGGCTGGCGCAGTGCCGCGCTGGGCGGCGCGCCAGCTTCGAATCGCTGCGGCAGCGGACTTGGACGCACCCACTGCTCGAACAGCACCCGACCCAGCGGGCGGTAATCGGCGCGATCGTAGCTATACGGCGGCAAGCCTGCGCCGGACGGCATGCGCGGCCGGCTAGACGACTTGCGGCGCTGGTACTGCTGCATGCGCTGCATGGCCTTGTGGCGCACCAGCTGGATCGACGCCTGCGACACCAGGCGCAGTTCGACGGCCGGCTCGGAGCGGCGGATCTGCGCGAGGATATCGGCGTGGATGGCGGCAATCGAGGTCTGGTCGAGCGACACCTTTTCGGGCAGGCGGATGTCGTACAGCTGCGCCAACTGGTGGCGCAACACGGGATTGAATTCAGCCTCCGTATCGCCCGACTGCAGCAGGTACTGGTCGCGCACGCCCTTGCGCTTGCTCAGTTCAACGGGAAGCCACAGCAGCGGCGTGACGATGCGTTCGTCCGGCGCTTCCTTCAGGTTGTGCCAGCGCAGGAAGGCCACCACCAGGCGCAGGTTGTTGGAGCCAAATTCGGCGCGGTCGCGGCGCGTTTCGACCAGCAATTGGTCGAGCGAGGCGGGCAGGTAGGTCTGCTCTTCAAAGCGCAGCCATTGGTTCAGCGTGACCGGTTTGCCGCCCAGCACTTCTTCGGCGAACGGGGCGCCCCACGTGCAGATCTGTTCGGCGCGCACGGCGGCCGCCTGCAGCACCAGCGGCACGCTGGCCACGGTCAGGTTGACGGTCGATGCGTTCGGCTTGAAGTGCAGCAGGCGGTTGCGGCGCGATAAATCGAACAGGCGGTCGCGCAGGTGGGCCAGCACCGCGCTGCGGCGCGAGACGCTGCCGGTGGCGCCGGCCATGGCGCGCTCGACATCGAGCCCGGCAGGCTGGTCGCGCCAGGTGCGCAGGCGCAGTCCCAATGCCGCCACTTCGGTCGCGCGCTGGTGGCGGTTCAGTTCCGTCATTTCCACGATCACCGCGGCGAACACCGGATGCAAGCGATCCTGCAGCGTGAACAGGTTGGTGCGGCGTGCCACGAAGTTGCGCAGGTCATCCTCGTCGGTAAAATCGAGCCCGCACGACAGGGCCGCCAGAATCATGCCGAGCACGAAAATGTCGGTGCGGTCGTCGTGCTGGCCGATGCGCTGCTCCCAGCTGCCCGGCCCCGGCAAATACACCGGGCGCGCGATCGGCGCCTCAGCGTCGGTCTGCACGGCATCGTCGGTGACCGTTTCGCGGCCGTGCTCATCGCGTTCGCGGTGCAGCGTGCCGAGGATGTTCAGGCCCGATACCGGCAAAGGCTGCACGCGGTTGACGGCGTCCATGGCCAGCGATGGCTGCTGGCCTTCCGGGCGGCGCAGGGCGAGCGCGCCGGACGGATCGAGAATGACGCTGTTAGGGCCGAGCGCGGCGACCTTGCCCTCGGCGTGCAGCGCAGCGACCTGTTCGAACAGGGGCGTCACCAGCAGCAGCACATCGTCGCTGCTGAACGCAACGCCCGCTTGCGCGGCAATCAGTTCGCGCAACGTACCGGGTTCGGTGTTGACGGGTGTGGCGTCGTTCATGCCTGGGATTCCTTGTCCAACTGTCGTTTGTATTTGTCCAGCTCGCGCTTGCCCATCGCGGCGTCGCGCCGCAAGCTCGCTTCGAAGCCGTCGAAGGTACCCAGTTCGCGCGCCAGGCGGCCGGCACGCAGCAGGGCGCTGTCCTGCTGGTCCGGGTCGGCCAGCGCCAGGTCGATCAGCAGTGCATTCAAATAGGTCGACAGGGCGGTGCCGGAAACGTCGGGCGAGAGCGCGGCCGTCAGTTCGGATGGCGCCATGGCCGCTTCGCTGCCGGTCCAGTCGGGAAACATGACGCGCACCTGGGCCAGCAGGGCCTCGCTGGCCAGGTCGGCATCGGCCAGGAAGTGCACGATGAAACCGCGCGTGAGGCGCTGCAGATGCAGCTGGCCCGGCAAATCGAGGCGGTCCAGCGCCAGTGGCCCGTGCAGGCGCGCGTCCAGCCAGGCCGGCATGTCGTGCGCCCCTTCCCACCACAGCGACAGGGCGCGCGCGCGGATGAAGGTTTCAGGATGGCTGTGGGCGGTGCTGGCCTGTTCTTCCTTCGCTTCGATCTCGACTGCCTGGCGCAGGTAGGCACCCGGGTCGACGTTGCCGATGCCGGTCTGTATCTTGACCAGCGCGCAAATGGCCGGGCCGACCGCACCGGCGGCGATGGCGGCGCCGCGGTCGGCGAACAATTCGGTATGCAGGGCAAAGCGGCGGTAGGTCTCGTGGTGGCTGGCGTGGGCGCTTGCGCTGGCCAGGCTGTCGTACAGGATGCGGTCGGCCACCAGCAGCCGGCCTTCGTCGCGCGACCAGAGCAGGTAGTGGGACAGCTCGTGGCCCAGCACTGCCAGCAGATCGGCTTGCGACAAGCGCTCGAGCAAGGGGCCCTGCAGCAGGATGTGGACTTCGCCGGGGACGTAAAAAATCGACGCGTTCATGTCGTGCCCTGGCGACTGGTACAGCGTGGCGGGGGCGTCGATGTCGAGCCGTTCGAGCGCCAGGTTCAGCGTTGCGTGCACGTCGGGGTGGGCATCGGGCTCGATACGGTAGGTGTCGCGCAGCAGCGCCGCACGCAGCGCCTCGCGCTGCTCGGTGCCGGTAGCGCGCGCGCTGGCCCAGTTCCAGACATCGGGTTCGTGCTCGCGCAGGTAGTCGACGATCGCGTGATGATATGGCAGCGGCGAGAGGCTGGTCCGGTCCGGGAAAGACATTGTCATGTCTGGCATCTATCGTTTTGGAATCGTCGAGTTTACTAGGAAACGCCGGCCGGCAGTCGTCCAACTGCAAGAATGGCTACATTTGACGGAAGTGGTGCAGGTAGCTGCGGCTGACTGGCAGCACTTCGGTGCGGCCATGCAGGTGGATTTCGGCGGTTTCATTCACGCCCCGTACGACTTCACTGACGCAATGCAGGTTGACGATGACGGAACGATGGACCTGCACAAAGCGCTCCGGGTCAAGCGCCTCGCTCAGTTCCTTGATGCTCTTTCGGATGACGGCCTCGCCGTCGCGCCAGGTCACCAGCGTGTATTTTTCGTCGGAGCGCATGTAGAGCACCTGCTCCACCGGTATCAAGCGCACGCTGCTGCCCACCGACGCCTTGATCCATTGCAGCCAGCCGCGTGCAGGACTGCGCTGGCGCAGTTGGCTTTCCAGCAGTTCGAGGCCCAGGTTCGCTTGGGGTGGACGTGCCAGGCGCTGTTGCAAGCGCTGCACCGTGTCGGCAAGGCGCGCCGGGTCGATCGGTTTGACCAGGTAGTCGATGGCGCCCTGGTCGAACGCCTGGATCGCATAACTTTCATAAGCGGTGATGAACACCAGGTGCGCCTTGCGCTCCAGTGCACGCGCCGTTTCAATGCCGTTCATGCCAGGCATGCGCACGTCCAGGAAGACGATCTGCGGTTGATGAAGTTCGAATAGCTCGAGCGCCTCATTGCCATTGCGCGCGTCGGCCACGATCACCAGTTCCGGCCAAAGCTGCGCGAGGTGCGCGTGCAGGCGTTCGCGCAGCAGCGGCTCGTCGTCGGCGATCAATGCGGTGATGTGGTTCATGCGTGGATCCCAGGGTGAAAGACCAGTTCGACCCGCAACCCATGGGGTTTCTCTTCATGCAGGTCGAGGCGCGCATCGGGCCCGTAAATGGCACGCAGGCGCGTGCCTACATTGGACAGCCCGGTGCCGATCTGCACCGTCTCTGCCATGCCAACGCCGGTGTCGGCGACCGACAGGGTCACAATGCCGGTCGTGCTGTCGATCGTGGCGCTGACGTCGATCCGGCCGCCCGCCATGTGCGGATCGATACCGTGGCGCACCGCGTTTTCCACCAGCGTCAGCAAGGCCATGGCGGGAAAACGCATGTGGTTTAGCGCCGGCGCGTTCGGCACGCTGAATTGGAGGCGGTCCGGCATGCGCATGTGCATCAGCTCCAGATAGGCGCGCACCAGTTGCAGCTCGGTTTCGAGGGTCGCGTCGGCGTCGCTCAGGCGCGGCATGGCGGCGCGCAAATAGGCGATCAAATGGCGCAACACTGGCCCGGCATTGTCTGAGCCGGAGGCAACCAGCGCTTCGATGTTGGCCAGGGTGTTGAACAGGAAGTGAGGTTCGATTTGGGCCTGCAGCAAACGCAAACGGGCATCGAGCAGTTCGCGCTCCAGCGTATTTTTTTCCAGCGCTATTTGCAGACGGTCGGCGCGTTCGCGTTCCTTGCGTTCCAGACGCAGCGCAACCAGCGCAACGATCACGCCGAACACCACCGCCACGAACGACAGCACGACAAAGCCGGCGAAATTTTTCGGCTCGTGCATGTACGCCGCCACTTCGCCATAGGTCGACAGCATGAAACTGGCGAACGAGGCCAGTGGCGCCATCAAGCCGATCGCCAGCAGCTGGAGTAGCGATGGCGGCATGACGCGCTGGCGCAGCTTGCCCGCAGCCGTATAGGCCAGCAGCATGGCCAGGCCGACAAACCCGATGCGCGAGACCACCTTCACGAAAGCCGTAGCGGCGGCGAACGACAAAAACCACGAGAGCAGCACGATGATGATCATCACGACGCCGAATTGGCGTGCCGTGGGCAGCATCGAACGTGGAATTGTGTTTTTCATGTTCGCTACAGTAACCGTTCGCCGACCGTCATTCAAGTCCAGAAAACCGTCACCTGTCGCATCAACGACCGGACAGGCTTGGCGCGGCCGCAGCCGGCAGCTATCGTTGGGGCGACATAAGCCAAGGAGGAATCCGCATGCCATCCGGTACAACAAATGCAGGCTTGCTGCGCCACGCGATTGACAGTGGCGGGCAGGAACACTTTGCCGCAACGGCGCTCAGAGGCGCAGCGGTTTTCTGGTTCGTGGTCACGGTTGTCGGCCAAATGCTGTTTGTCTTTTATATCGCGGCATTCTATGGCGGCGCGGCGGTGCAAGGGGACCTGTCGACATGGAACAAGGTGCTGCCGCATGGCTACACCCCCGGGGACAGCGTGGGCAACGTGGCGATTGGCGCACACCTGCTGTTTGCCGTCGTGATCATCGCTGCCGGCGCGCTTCAGCTGATGCCGCAAGTGCGGCGCCGCGTGCCGGCCTTCCATCGCTGGAACGGGCGTGTTTATGTGCTGCTCGCGTGCGTCTCCAGCATCATCGGCCTGTACATGCTGTGGTTTCGTGGCGGGATCGGGGGCACGGTGCAGCATATCGGCATGAGCGGCGACGCCGTGCTGATCCTGCTGTGTGCATTCATGGCGGTGCGCCATGCACGCGCGCGCAATTTTTCTGCCCACCGGCACTGGGCGCTGCGCCTGTTCCTGGTGGTCAGCGCCGTCTGGTTCTTCCGTGTCGGCTTGATGTTGTCAATCCTGGTCAATCACGGGCCGGTCGGCTTCGACCCGGGCAGCTTTCGCGGGCCGTTCCTCGACTTCCTGGCATTCGCCCAGTACCTGCTGCCGCTGGCCGTGCTCGAACTATTCCTGCGCGCGCAAGAATGGAACAGCGCGGCCGGGCGCATCGCGGTGGCAGCTTCCCTTGTGGCGCTGACGGTCGCGATGGGCATCGGCATTTTTGGCGCGGCGATGGGTATGTGGCTGCCACATATGTAGGATTTCCAAAGCGCTGGATGCGGCGCGCCTGGCCGACGCACTGCATGCTCGCTTCACATTGGGCGCATTCGCAATGCATGATCCTATCTGACAATGCCATTTCTTCATTGAATTCAAAGGGATGGAACATGCACAGCGACTATGATTTGATCGTTGTTGGCGCCAGCTTCGCCGGCCTGGCGTGTGCGCGCAGCGCGGCATTGCAGGGACTGAGTGTCCTGTGCATCGATCGTCGCGCCGATACCGGATCGAAGTTGCATACGACTGGCCTGCTGGTGAAGGAAGTGCTCGATGACATTGCGTGGATGCGCGCAGTCCCGTCCGGGCTGCTGCGTCCAATAGAGCAAGTTCTCTTATATGCGCCCAACCTCAAACACATGACCTTGCAATCACCCGGTTACGGCTTCTGCGCGACCGATACCCCGGGCTTGATGCGATGGATGGTGAGTCAAGCGCGCAGCGGTGGTGTGCGTGTCGCGCTTGGCACGCCATTTGTTCATGCCGACTACAAGAACGAACGCTGGACCTTGCCCGGTATCGGCAGCGCGCGTTACCTGATCGGCGCCGATGGCGCGCGTTCCCGCGTCGCGAAGGACTTGGCACTGGGCCAGAATACCGAATTCCTGTTTGGCGTCGAGTATGAATTTCCCCTTGATTCGGCCGCGATGCCGCTGGCCTTGCATTGCTTCATTGATGAAACTTATGCACCCGGATATATCGGTTGGGCAATCCCGGGTGTCAACACATTGCAAGTTGGCGTCGCCGGACGGATGCCGCAGCGCGCCAAGCTCGACCAATTCCTGCACCATATCGCCCCCGTGTTGAACCTCACGCCATCGCAATCGATCGGCACTCGTGCCGGTTACATTCCGGTAGGCGGCATAGTGCGGCCGGTATCAAGGCGGGGCGCCCTCCTGGTGGGCGATGCGGCGGGCATGGTCTCGCCGTTGACCGCAGGTGGCATTCATACGGCCTTGCAGCACGGCGCGTGGGCCGGTGATGCGGTAGCGGCCCACTTGCAAGATGAAGCGTCAGATCCCGGCAGCCTGGCCAGCGGTCAGTATCCGACGTTTTACTGGAAGCGAAAATTGCGCTGGCTGGCGGACCGTTTGCCGATCAATCAGATCAGCAACGTGTTCATTGGAACCCCGCCATTACGCTCGGTCGCACAGTTGATTTATTTTCACCGGCGCGGCTTGTTGTCTTATACCGGCTGGCAGGCACTGAACGTGCGATAGGAGAATGCTACCAGCTTGCACTAAGCAATCCGAATCCGGCGAGGATATCCCATCCCGCGTGCTCAATAATTCCCGCACGAATATTGCCGCGCCAATGGGCGAGAATACCCAGGAACACGCCATGCAGCACGATTGCCAGGACTGAACTAAGACCTTCGTAGGCGTGTCCGATGCCGAACACGACACCCTGAGCCAGGATAGCGATGACGACCCGTCCAGTCATTGAAGCGAGTTGGCGTTGAAGGTAGCCTCGAAACACGATCTCTTCACTGATGCCGGCACTGATGGATATGCAAACCCAGACAGCCACGCCCAATAAGCCGGCCGGTTGGGAGGAAAGAAGCGGATTGTTTGATTGCGAAGAGTGATCTGGCACGAAATGATGCACCCCAATCGAACAGGCATAGATCAGGGCCAAGGCAAGTGCTCCATAGGCGCAGTCACTGAGGAGTTTGGCCGGTGTGAATGACTTGAATTCGAAAAACTCCAGGATGGACCGGCCACGCGCCTCCATGCCCCTGTAAACAAAAACCACCCACAACCACAGCATGCCGATCATGATCAGGTCGTTCACGATCATTTGCGTCGCATCCGGTACATGGCTAGCAGTAATATTTTTTGACGAGTTCATCACGCCGGCCACCATCAAAGCCACCAGGATGCCAAATAGCGCCAATGTATGCTTGGGCGAGGCTAACAAGTTCTTGGGATTGTTGATGTTGTTCATCGGCGTAGTTGATGCGTAATCGAGATTGTTCATATCAGGCCACTTTCTTACGATTGGTGAGTCAATTATTCGCTGTATTTACTTAACAGCGAAACGAAAAAATTCAGTGCGTCGGTAGTGCGATCGAGATCGCCCGTGCTCATATAGTCCAGCGCCAAACCGTCGAGCACAGCACTGCACAAGGTTGCGATGGTGCGGCGCTTGGCCGATTCAGGTATGCCGTGTTCAAGCACTTCCAGCCAGCTGGAGCTGCTATCGGACAGAAATTGCGCATAGACTGCCGGATTTTGCAGCGCCAGAACTTGCACTTCAAACAGCAAGCGCACATAGCGAATATTTTCGTCATCGGTAAGCCAGCGCCAAAACGACGCCATGCTCGCTTCACCTTTGGCTGCTTGCATCATTTCCATGACTGATTTCTGGACGCGGGAGCGCACTTGGTCCATCACGAGCGTGATCAGCTTTTCCTTGGATTCGAAGTGATAAATCAATAGTCGTGCACTGGTTCCGATTTGCTCTGCCAATGGCCGCAGCGATAGTTCAGCCAGCCCGTTGTTCAGGAAATAGTGCAGTGCGCTGTCGCGTAGTTCATCTCGTCTGTTCATGAAACGAACGTTACATGAAACGACTGTTACAGTCAATCATATTGATGAAATGTTTTTGAACCATGGGCCGCTCGCGAGCACGCTATTGAGGGCGGAGTGCCGGCAAGTTTTGTTCGGGGAGGTAGAGATCGTCAGCCTGGCTTTCAGCTGCGGCGTAACGCAATGTTCTGAACATCACGATGAAACGGAATTCTTGCGCACGCAAAAAAGGCTTACGCGCCGGAGCGGGTAAGCCTTCATTGGTACTGCGCATTCGTGGTAGGCCGTGCGGGATTCGAACCTGCGACCAACGGATTAAAAGTCCGCTGCTCTACCAGCTGAGCTAACGACCCGAAAGAAGCAAGATTATAGGGGCTGGTCACCGTTCTGTCAAATGCCTCAGCCCATATATTTCCTGCTTTTTGCTTACTTCAGCCCGGGCAGGCGTTCCTTGGCCGCTTTTGCCGCAGTCGAGCCGGGGTACTTGGCGATCAAGTCCTTGAACGTCTTGGCCGCTGCCTTCTTGTCCTTGAGGTCGATCTGGCAGGTGCCGATAGTGAGCATCGCGTCCGGCGCCTTGGCGCTGTCCGGATAGCTTGAACCGACCAACTGCAGCGCCGGGATGGCCTTCTTGCAGTCGCGCTGTGCGTAATAGGAATTGCCCAGCCAGTACTGCGCATTGGCTGCATAGCCCGACAGCGGATAGCGCCGCACGAAGTCGGACAGTTGCGCCGCCGACGTCTTGTAGTCGCCGCTGTTGAAAGCGGCCATCGCCGCCTCGTAGATGGCCTGCTCGTCAGGCGCCACTGCCGCTTCCTTGCCGTCGATGGTCACTTCGCGCGGCTCGAGCTTGCGGATGCGCGTGTCAAGGTCGGTGTAAAAATCTTTCTGGCGCTTCTGGGCCACGCTGATGTCGTTGGCCAGTACTTCCAGCTGGCCGCGCAGCTTGGCGATTTCGGCCATCGTCTGTTCGTTCTGGTTGACCATTTCCAGCAGGGCGCTCTTGTCGGCCTTGGTGTCGATGCGGGCGTTGACATCGCGTGAGAGCGTGTCGAGTTTGGCGCGCAGGTCGAGGATCGCCTTGCGCGCTTCATTGTCGTCCAGGATGCCGGCATGTGACTGCAAAGGGAACCATGCAGCCAGCGCCAGGCAGGCGGCCGCGATGCGCGGCTTCGATAGTGTGATCATGATAGGGACTCTTTCAAAATCTTTGGGTGGATGTGGAAACGGGGAGGCGCGGCCTATGCTGCGACTCCCCGTTGTCACCCGTCTTTACGACGTGTAGAAATTAATAGACGATGTCGGCACGACGGTTTTCCGCCCATGCTGCTTCGCCGCTGCCCATGGCTTTTGGCTTTTCTTCGCCCAGCGACACCGCTTCCATCTGGCCTTCAGCCACGCCCAGCGAGGCCATCGACTTGCGCACGGCTTCGGCGCGCTTCTGGCCCAGCGCCAGGTTGTACTCGGTGCCGCCGCGCTCGTCGGTGTTACCTTGGATCAGGATCTTGCGGCCCTTGTTCTTGTTCAGGTAACCGGAGTGGTTCTCGACCACTTTCTTGCCATCGTCACGCACCACGTAGCTGTCGAAGTCGAAGTACACGCTGCGCTGGGCGAGCACGCCTTTTGGATCGGTCAGCGGATCAACCGAGCCGGTCTCGACTGGACGCACGTCACGGGTGTCA
>JAZJXM010000008.1:0-46124 GCA_040390915.1 Pseudomonadota bacterium | reverse complement strand
GCCGTTTCCAGGTCGCGGATCTCGCCGATCATGATCACGTCCGGATCCTGGCGCAAAATCGCGCGCAGGGCCTTGGAAAAACTCATGTCGATGCGCGCATTGACCTGGGTCTGGCCGACGCCGATCAGGTCATACTCGATCGGATCTTCAACCGTCAGAATATTGGTGGTCGACGCGTTCAGACGGCTCAGGGCCGCGTACAGCGTGGTGGTCTTGCCCGAGCCGGTCGGCCCGGTCACCAGCACGATGCCGTGCGGCTGATTGATCAGGGTGTCAAATTGCGGCAGCAGCGCGCCGCTCATGCCCAAGTGCGACAGGTCGAGCCGGCCCGCTTCCTTGTCCAGCAGACGCAGCACGGCGCGTTCGCCGTGCCCGGTCGGCAGCGTCGAGACGCGCACGTCCACGCCCTTGCCTCCCACGCGCAGCGTGATGCGCCCGTCCTGCGGCAGGCGCTTTTCGGCGATGTCCAGCTGCGCCATGATCTTGATGCGGGAAATGAGCGAAGCATGGATCGCCTTGCGCGGACGGACCACGTCGCGCAGCGAGCCGTCGATCCGGAACCGCACCACCGACGTCTGTTCGAACGGCTCGATGTGGATGTCGGAAGCGCCTTCGCGCAGCGCCTGCGTGAGCAGCGCATTGATCATGCGGATCACCGGCGCGTCGTCGGACGATTCGAGCAAGTCTTCGATCGCCGGCACGTCCTGCAGCAGCTTGGTCAGGTCCAGATCGGCGTCAAATTCGTCGGCCACCTGCGAGGCGTCGCCGCCAGCGCCGGCGTAAGCCGTTGCAATGGCCGCTTCCAGCTCGGCGCGTTCCATCGAACGCAGCGCGATGCGCCCGAAGCGGCGCGACACTTCCGCGATCGCCGCCGGCGCGGTGGCGCCCGAAACCCACACCTCGACGGTGTGCTCGGCCTCTTCGCTGTGGCGCGCCAGCACGCCATAATCGCGTGCGAAAGCGTAAGGTAAAAGGTTGCTCATCGCCGTCCTGTCAGTTCTGTGGCGTGGTCGCCGGCTGCGCCAGGCCTGGTTCTGCGCGGCTTGGCACCGGCACCATCAGCGGACGTGGCGGCACCTTGGCCATCGCGCCACCGGCTGGCGGCTGGCCCTGGTCGAGCTGCGGCAGCACTGGCGTGCCATAGTCCGGCATCAAGATCGAGTCCTGCGGCGTGGCTGCCTTCATGCCGGCCGAACGCATGTAGTCGTAGCGGTCGGCGGCGATGCTGTTGCTGTCTTCCTTGCTGCGCACGATGACCGGGCGCAGGAAGATCATCAGGTTGGTCTTGGTGCGTTTGCGGCTGCGGTACTTGAACAGGTTGCCCAGGATAGGAATGTCGCCCAGGCCGCGCACTTTTTCTTCGGCGTTACTGGTGTCGTCGCGTATCAGCCCGCCGATGACGATGATCTGGCCATCGTCGGCGATCACATTGTTTTCAATCTGGCGGATGTTGGTGGTCACGCCCGACGCCGAGGCGCGGGTGCTCTCATCGACGTTGGATGTCTCATGGTAAATCGCCATCTTGATGGTGCCGCCTTCGGAAATCTGCGGACGCACGCGCAGCGTCAGGCCGACATCGCGGCGGTCGATGGTCTGGAACGGATTGGCCGCGCCGGCGCCGCCGCTGGCCGGGGTGGTGAACTGGCCGCTGATGATCGGCACGTTCTGGCCTACCTTGATGGTCGACAGTTCATTGTCCAGCGTGAGCATGTTCGGCGTCGACAGGATGTTGCCGTTGCCTTCGGTCTCGATGGCCGAGGCCACCGCGCCCAGTCCCAGATTGCCATTGATCATCTTGAACAGGCCGATCGACAGGCCCGCCGCCGGCGTCGCCTTGGCGCCAGCGGCGGCCAGGGCGATCAAGTTGCTGTCGCCAGCGCCCTTGAAGTTCTGGAGTGCGCCGACCCGGTAGTTGCTGGTGCTGTTGCCCGACAGGCCGGCCCACTGCACGCCGAACTGCGCGGCATGATCGGCATTGACTTCGACGATCAGCGATTCGATGTAGACCTGGGCGCGGCGCACGTCGAGCTGGTCGATGACCTGGCGCAGGTTGCGGTAGATCGCGTCCGGCGCGGTGATAATCAGGGTGTTGGTCGAAGCGTCGGCCTGGATGAAACCGGCGGTGCTGCCGCCACCGCCACCGCCTTGGTTGGCCTGCTGGTTCATGCTCGACTGGCCGGGGCCGATGCCGCCACCATTCTGCTGGCCGCCGCCCTGGCTGCTGCTGTTGGACTGCACGGTGCCGCCGCTGGTGCCTTGCGGGGTTTGCGGCAATGCCGACGCGTCCGACGACACCACTGCGCGCAGCGTCGCCGCCAGCTTGGTGGCGTCGGCGTTCTTCAGGTACACCACGTGCACATTGCCCGCTTCGGACGTTGGCTGATCCAGCTTGGCGATCAGCGACTTGGCCAGGTTGGCGCGCGCGCGCGATGGCGCCTTCACCACCAGCGAATTGGTGCGCGGGTCCGCTGCCACCACCACGCGCCCGGAGTCGCCGCCGGCGGACGGTTCGAGCAGCTTGGTCACCAGCGTGGCCAGGTCGCTGGCAATGCCGTAGCGCACCGGCACGATGTCGACGTCGGCCGCAACCGGCGCGTCGAGCGCGGCGATGATCTTGGTCAGGCGGCGCAGGTTGTCGGCGTAATCGGTGATCACCAGGCTGTTATTGCCCGGGTTGGCCATGATCGAATTGTTCGGCGAAATCAATGGCCGCAGCACAGCGGTCAGGTTGGCCGCCGACTCATAGCTCAAATGATAAATCTGGGTGGCGATCTGGTCGCCCTTGACGGTCTTGCCGCCCATGCCGACCTGGGTCGGCGAGCTTTGCAGCTTCGCTTCGGCTTCCGGCACCACCTTGGCGTAGCCGTCGCCGGTCACTACCGCGTAGCCTTGCAGGCGCAGCGCCGAGGTGAGCAGGCTGAATGCTTGCGACTTGCTGATCGACTTTTCCGACACCAGCGTCAGCGTGCCCTTGACGCGCGGGTCGATAATGAAGGTCATGCCGGTGTAATGGCCGACCGCCTTGATCACCGACTCGATGTCGGCGCCGACGAAATTGAGCGCCGCCTCGTCTTCTGGGGCCGCCCACAGCGGGGCGGGAACGGCCGCCACTGCGCAGCACAGCATGATTGCGCTCGCAACACGGCGCATTTGCGGGAATTGGATTGTGCTTGCAGTCTGTTTTTTCATCATTTGAACTCTAACGCGATTGTTTTTTTGCCATCCACCATTCGGCGCTGGCCCAATAAATTCAGGAGATTGCCCAGCGTTTCTTCATAGCCATCGGCCGCCTGCGCCTGCCCGGAAAACTGGAAGCGCCCCTGGTTGAGCGCGCCCTTCCCCGATAACAGCAGCGCACCGCGCACCGTATTCAAACTCAAATCTGCCTGCTGCCCGTGCCAATCCATCGCCATCTCGTAGCTGCCCAGCGGCTTGACCGGCGCCATGCGCGAGCCCATGTCATTCAGTGCCAGCGTGGTGCGCCCGCTCACGGCCACCCCGTTGCCGGCGCGCGCCAGCTGCAGCGCACTCCACGACAGCGTCATCGCTCCCGATGGCGCCAGCGTGTTCAGTGGCGCGCCCAGGCCGGCCAGCCGTTCGGCCGGCAGCCGCAACGAGCCGGGCGACAGTTCCCATTGCGCCCAGCTGCCCGTCAGCGTCACCGGCTGCGTCAACGCTTCGGCGTTTTCCAGCGTCAGGTCGACCTGCCCGAGCAGCACCATTGGCGACAAGCGCCAGCCGAAGCGTCCTGCCAGCAACGGCGTCACCGCGCCATTGGCGCCAGCGGCGCCACCGATGAAGGCCGAGCCGCGCCACAGCGTACCTTGCGCGTCCCCGAGAGTCAAACGGCCCTCGGTACGCGCTTCCACGATTGCGCCCAGCCAGCTGGCCGGCAAGCATACCAGCACCGTCAGCGCAACGGCCGCGGCGATCGCCGCCAACCATAGCACAGCACGCTTCATCGGGCCCCTTCTACGGTGCTCTGGCGCAGCGTCAGCACCGCGTCGACCTGCCCGGCCGGCGTGCTGGCGGTGATACCCACGTCCTCGGCCACGATCCGGTTTTCACGGCGCTGCGCGTCCAGCCAGCCAAACAGCACGGCGAACGGCACGCCGTTCAACTGCAGCTTGGCGAAGTCGCCCGAACTGACCAGCGAAGCGGGCGTCATCGAACGCGACGCCAGGCTGGCGGTGAGCGACTCGCGCGTCATTGGCGCCACTTGCGGCGCCGGCTGGCGCGCCAGTTCCGACGCTTCCTGCGCCAGCGCGGCCATCTTGGCCGCTTCCACCCGCAGCTGCGGCAATTGCGAGCGCAGTTTTTCGCGCCCGGCCAACGCCGGGGCCATGAATATCGAGTACACCAGCGCGGCCGCCACGGCCAGGCCGCCCACGGTCAGGAACTTGCGTTCCTGCTCGGTGCGCGCCAGCCAGTACAGCGCCATCTGGTCCTTCAATTGCGATACTGCCTTGAGCACGCTCATTTCCGGCCTCCCGTACTACGGATTACCCACACTCCGGCGCCCGACTCGGACAGGTCCATCGCGCGCACCGCCAGCGCATCTTTGAGCGCCCTGGTGGTCGCCGCATCAGCCGATTCCGGCTTGACCTTGACCGTCATGACGTGCTCGCGATAAGCCAGCGACACCAGCTCCGCAGGGCGCGGCGCGGCGCGCATGGCGTCGCCAAACGCGGCGGCCATGTAGTTGAATTCATCGGGCGCAACCTGGCCTTGCTGGGCCCGCGCGAGCGCAATATTCTGGCGCATCTGGGCCGCCGGGTCCGAAATGACGGTCACTTTCGGAAAAGCGGTCCTGAAGGTCTGGGTGATGCCCTGATTGATGGCTTCGGCTTCGCGCTTGAGGCGCATCCACTGGACGTTCAGGCCAACCAGGTTGACCACCAGCGCCAGCAGCGCCAGGCGCAATGGCCAGCGCCATTTTTTCCAGTCGCGCACTTGGGCGCCGGCTGCGCCCAGGCCAGGCACCAGGTCCAGCGTGGTGCTCTTGGCACCAGCGATCCAGTGCGCCCAGTGTTCGGCTTCGACATGGATGCCGGGGCCCGCTTCGGCCACCAGCGCCTGGTACTCGCCCAGCTGGGCCGGTTCCACGTACAGGTTGAGCGGCGAGTCGCCGGCCAGTGCGCGCACCGTTTGCAGCGCGCTGGCCGGGGCGCCGGCCATGGCCAGGCCCAGGCCCTGAAACAGGCCGTGGCGCAGCGTGATGCCGGCCGCATCGATCGCGCCCGACACATTGCCTGGCGCCAGTGGCAGGCACAATTGGGACGGCACGGCGCCGACCGTGCGCGCGCCCTGCGCCAGCAGCGCCTTGACGATCGCCTCCAGCCAGGCGCGCTGGGTCACGGCGACCGTGCGCATGCCGTCGTCGGTCTGGGCCGCGGCGGCCACCAGCACGCAGTCGTCCGGATCACCCAGCACATGTTCTTCGACCAGGCCGGGAAGCGCTGCCTTCAGGCGCGCGTTCGACAATGGCGGGGTTTTTACCTGCAGCAGCGTGACGTCGGCGGCGGCCAGCAGCAGCACGACATGGCGGCTGGCGGCGACCGCGTCGCCCATGCTGCGCAATGCGCCTTCGCCCTGCTGGACCAGCGCGCCGCCGTCGGCGACCAGCGCGAAACGCGCCAGGGCGCCTTCGTGGTCGGCACGGGCCGGAAGCCGGATATATAAAGTAGTCAAACAGTCTCGCTTTCGTTCTAGTTTTGTCGTACCCAGACTGTCGTGGTCTTGAACGTCTGGCCGTTCAACTCGCGGTTCACCAGCGCCTCGGCGTCGAGCGCGGCGCGGTCCAGCCGTACCCGCGACGCTACCAGGAACCACTCGCTCTTGACGTCTACCGCAGCCGGCTCGGTCAGCGTGGCCCCGAACAACTGGCCGGTAAAATCGCTGATCTGCCGGTAATACGCCTGCTTGCGGCGCGCCACCAGCGACGTCGCCTGCGACACCGAATAATTCTCCACCATCGCCGCGATCACTTCCGGCGGCGCCGTATTGACATTCACCGTCAGCGCGCCGGACGGCAGCACGATGACGAATTCGCGCAGCTTGTCGACGATGGCGACCGTGTAGCCCGGGATCGTCAGCAGATCGTCGAGCTGGGTCAGCGCGATCGGCGAACGGGTGCGCGCCGTCGGCGCCGGCGCCCCGGTCTGGACCGGCAGCGGCGGCGAACCGTCAGCCACCGCCTTGGCCGTGCGCGCGGCCAGCGTCTGGTCGATCTGCAAGCTGGCCAGCAGGCGCTGGTATATCTTTACATGTTTATCATTGATGACCGGCCCGGTCGCCAAATTGGTGAGATTGTAGCGCGAGGTAGCATCAATAATCCGGCCCGACAGGGTCGCATCGAAAATTTCTCCTTGTACCCGCTCACGCTCGATGTATTGATCGAGCCGGGTTTCGGCCAGCGGCGTATTCCAGACCGCCGTCAGCGAGGTGTAGCCGGGGCTGTCCATGCCGTCCTGGCGCAGCACCAGGCGCGCCCAGTCCAGCGCGCCGCGCAGGATCCATTTGGTTTGCAGGTGCAGGCGCTGGTTTTCCATGGTGCGCACTTGCACTTGCTGCTGCCAGAACAGGCTGGCCACGATCGTCACCGCCAGCGTCGTCAACAGCAAGGCGGTGATCACGGCCACGCCGCGCTGGCGCTTCAATGGCGCGCGCCGCATCACAGCCCCCCCAGCAGGAACGATTTGCTCATGACGGCCTCGATGCCCTTGACCTGCAGCGACACGCGCAAGCCGGTGGGCGGCAACGACAGCGCGCTCGCGGCCGCCGGTGGCTGGCCGCCGGCGGCCCAGCGGTTGTTTTCCCACACTTCCACCGCCATCGCCGCCACGCCGCTTTGCAGCGCCACCGGCGCGGTGCTGTCGGCATTGCTGGTGGCGGTTTTCCACAGCATGTCAAGTTGCACCAGGTCGCGCGTGGGTGCCGACTCGCGCCGCAGCAGCACGCCGTCGACCAGCCGGTACGACACCACTTGCAGCTGGGCCGCTTCGTTTTCGCGGTACGAGGTGCGCACCATGGCCATGCTGTCGGCCTGCGCCTGCAGGAACGGCCGCTGCTGCAGCAAGCCCGCGTCGGCGATGTGTTCGGCGTCGCTTTGCATTTGCGCGAATGCCAGCTGCATGCCGCGCGTCGCCTCCATCTGCGCCGTCAGCGCGGTGCGCGCGCGAATGATGCCGTCCAGGCCGCGCCAGCCCAGCACCGCGACGATGGCCAGGATGCTGATCGCGACCAGCAGTTCGATCAGCGTAAAACCTCTGTTGCGCTTCATTGGTTGAGCACCAGTTGGACCAGCTTGATGATGCGGCGGTCCGGGTCGGCCATGTCGAACACCGATACTTCGACCCGGCGCAAGCGCGGATTGGGACTGGCCAGCACTTCTTCCTGGCACACCAGTTTCAAATCGCCCTGCGGGCACTCGAAGGTGCGCTTGCCGATCGACGGATAGGCGTGTTCGAGGCGGATCTGGACCAGCCGGTTTTCGGCCGACCAGGTGGCCATCATCGAGGCGCGCAGCCCGGCGCTGTTGGAAGCGAGGCTGCCGACCGCGCGCAGCGAAGCGCCCAGTGCGGTGCCGACGATGACCAGCGCCACCAGCACTTCGAGCAGGGTGAAGCCGCGGTTTTTGAGGGAGATGTGTTTCATTCGACGACGAAGTGGCCGATGCCGTCGGCGCGGATGGCGACGTGGTCGTCGCCAATGGCCATCGTCAGCACGAAGGGTTTGTCGACCGGTTCGCGCCCGAACGTGATGCGCATCGGATTGCCGCTGCCCACGCCCGGCGGGTCGATCGACAGGCGCACCGGGCCGCCCTTGAACGGGCGCTCGCGCAGCAAATCGTCATTGGTGACCGGGTCCCAGCGCGCTTCATTGCGGACCAGGAAACGGTAATTGTCGGCGTCCGCTTCGAACGCCACCAGCCGGTTGCGCACGATCGCTTCATCGCGCGCCAGCTGCAGCAGCAAGGCAATGCGCTTGGCTTCGCCCTGCAGATTCTGGCCGGCGTTGGGCATCGCGTTGAACGACACCAGGCCGAGCGAGATCCCGATGATGGCCAGCACGACCATCAGCTCCACAAGCGTAAAGCCGCGCATCGCGCGGCCTGACAGGATCCTCGGCAAGGCCGCTCCTATTCCCAGGAGCCGATGTCGGCGTCGTCGCCGACGCCGCCCGGCTGGCCGTCGGCGCCCAGCGAGAACAGGTCGACTTCACCGCGTACGCCCGGCTGCAGGTACTGGTAAGGGTTGCCCCACGGGTCCTTGGGCAGCTTGTCGACGTAGCCGCCGCTCTTCCAGCCGTTGGCGGCCGGGCCGCTGGTCGGCTTTTCGATCAGCGACTTGAGGCCTTGTTCGGTGGTCGGGTAGCGCTGGTTGTCGAGCTTGTAGATCTTGAGCGCCTGCATCAGCGTGCTGATGTCGACCTTGGCGGCGGTAATGCGCGCTTCGCCCGGTTTGCCCATCAGCTTGGGCACGACCAG
The DNA here is from genome assembly GCA_040390915.1 of Pseudomonadota bacterium. Classification (GTDB taxonomy): domain Bacteria; phylum Pseudomonadota; class Gammaproteobacteria; order Burkholderiales; family Burkholderiaceae_D; genus Telluria_A. The sequence continues at coordinate 37,636 of JAZJXM010000008.1, read as the reverse complement.
CGCGCCCAGGATGCCGATAATGACGACCACGACCATGATTTCAATGAGGGTAAAACCGCGTTGCAGGCGGCGCGATACGTTTTGCATAGTTGTCAATGAAAAAAGTTGAACGCAGAGTATAAGGCCGAACCGGCCCTGTATAGCAAGTCATTGTATGCCGGGACGGGCGCATCCCGGCTTACGACTGGCTTAACGAACGCTGCTCAATGGCGCCTGGCGCTGCCAGTGAAGCGCGCCAGCGCCGCGTCATTGCCGCCGCCAGCGATGGTCGCCGACACCGGGGCCAGTGCCTTCAACTGTGGCGCATTACTGACAAATGGCAGGATGCCCAGCTCTTTGTCGATTTCGTGCGGATAGACCAGGTAGCCGCGCGTAATGACGGCCGCCACTTTGCGCACGTCGGCAATATCCTTGGTCGGGTCGCCGTCGACCAGCACCAGGTCGGCCAGCTTGCCGGCCACGACCGAGCCACGCTCGTGGCTGGTGCGGGTATAGCGCGCACCGTTGCGGGTGGCAACTTGCAGCGCCTGCGACGGCGTCAGGCCCGCTTCGACCAGCATCGCCAGTTCCGACTGCAGCGTAAAACCGGTCATTTCATCGGTGCCGGCCACGATCGGCACGCCCGCCTTGTATAGCAGGCCGACGAACTGCACCATCTTGGCGTACGACTTTTCATAGCGCGCCAGGGTGGCGGCGTCGGCAATCTTCATGGTGCCGACATGGAAGCCGCGCTTGACGTCGGGCGGCATGTGGTCGGCAATGGCGGCGAACGGGGTGTTCATGTCGCCGTCTTTCTGCTTCAGGAAAGCGAACGTGGCCAGCGTGGGATCGATGACAGTTTGTTTCATTTTTAGCCTCAAAATGAAATCTTTTACCACTTTCGAATTGAAATCCAGGCCCGCCACTCTATCGGCAGGCAAGATGAAACGGTCCAGGGTGCGGGTATCGGTCTGCGGCGTGGCCAGGAAATTGAGCATCACCTGGTTGATGTGCTGGATTTCATCGTAACCGGCGTCCAGCGCTTCGTGCGCGCGCAGCCCGACCGGGATGTGGCCGGACACGCGCATGCCGCGCAGGTGGGCATAGGCCACGGTGTCCTTCAGGATCTCCTTGGGGAAGGAGTTGTAGATTTTCAGCTGCGGATAGCCGTGCTCCACATACCAGTCGACGGCATTTTTGGCCGCCGCCAGGTCCTTGATGACGAAGCCGTTGTTGGCCGACATCGGACTGGCCCCTTCCAGGAAACCGGCCGGCACGATCTGCGGACCGAGCAAGGCGCCGGCCGCCGTTTCGTCCATCATCTGCTGCAGCGACGCGTTGTCGTTGCCCATGTCGCGCGAGGTGGTCACGCCGGCGGCCAGGTTCAAGCCCCCTTCCCAGCGGCCCACGTGGCCGTGCATGTCGAACAGGCCGGGCAGCATGATGCGCCCGGCGGCGTCGATTTCATTGAGCGCGCCGCGCACGGGCGAACCGGCCGGCAGCACCGCCGTGATCCGTCCGCGCAGCACGTACACGTCCGATGGCGCCCCCACGGTGGCCTTGTCGCTGTCAAACACGCGCGCGTTGCGCACCACGGTCAGACCATCGAGCTTGTGCTGCAAGCGGCCCGCCATCTCGGTCAGCAAACGCGCTTCGGCCAGCTTCTGGCGCTCGGCCATCTGTTTGGCGCTGTCTTTCCAGCCTTCTTCGGTCAGCGCCATGTAGCCGGGCGAGACAAAGGCGAACAGGCGCGGCTTGGCGCCGGTGGTGGCCCACACGAATTGCGGCGACAGGCCCAGGCCCGTCATGGCCAGCAGCTGCACGCTCTGGCTCTTGCCACCGCTGGTGACGACCATCTCGTCAAGCTTGCGCTGGCTTTGCGAGCCCGATGGCAGCAGCGCGATCGGCTTGCCGCCATTGGCGGCCAGGGCGGCAATCGACACCGAGGCCGGCGCAAACGAGGACATCAGCGGCACGTACATGGCGCCGGTGCTGTTCGCGCGGCTGCCTTGTTCGGTGGTCGACTTCCAGCTGGCCAGGCCGTCCATGAGCGTAAACTGTTCATCGACCACGGCGCCGAAGGTGGAATTACCCTTGACTGCATATTCGCTCAAGGCGCCGTCCGGGCCCACCTTGAAACGCTCGCTCAGTTCCGGTCCGCGTCCATTGTCCTTGTAGATGAACTTGACGCGGGTGGCGCCATCGTCGTCCTGCTCGACGATCTGCTCGCCGGCGCGGGTGCCGTTTTCAAGGTAGATGTCGTAGCGCAGCGTCTGCGTGGCGGCGAGGGCCGGCGCGCCCAGTGCGGCGGCGATGGCAAGAACAAGGATCTTCTGCATGGGGATCAGGCTTTCGTGGAAGAACAAACGGGACAATCGGGATTGCGTGACAGATTAATGCTGGTCCATTCCATGGCGCGCCCGTCAAGCAGCAGCAAGCGCCCGGCCAGCGACTGGCCGATGCCCATGATCAGCTTGAGCGCTTCGGCCGCCTGCATCGCGCCGACCACGCCCACCAGCGGCGCAAACACGCCCATGGAGCTGCAGGCGGCGTCGGTGAACGCCTGGTCTTGCGGGAACAGACAGGAATAGCAGGGCGAATCAGGCGCACGCGGATCGAATACGCTGACCTGGCCGTCAAAGCGGATCACCGCGCCCGACACCAGCGGCACCTGGTGCGCGACGCAGGCGCGGTTGACCGCGTGGCGGGTGGCGAAGTTGTCGCTGCAGTCGAGCACGACCGATGCCTGTGGCACCAGTTCGGCCAGGCGCGCGTCGTCGACCCGCTCGCGCAGCGCGATGACCTCGATCTCGGGATTGATCTGCAGCAGCGCGGCGCGCGCCGAATCGACCTTGGGCTGGCCCACGCGCGCGGTGGTGTGCATCACCTGGCGCTGCAAATTGGTCAGGTCGACGGCGTCGTCGTCCACCAGCAGCAAGCGCCCCACGCCGGCCGCGGCCAGGTACAGCGCGGCGGGCGAACCGAGGCCGCCGGCGCCGATGATCAAGGCGCTCGCCGCCAGCGCGCTTTGCTGGCCTTCGATGCCCACTTCGTCGAGCAGGATATGGCGCGAGTAGCGCAGCAGCTGCTCGTCGTTCATTTATTTGGAGGCGTCCGCGGTCTTGTCCTGCGCCACTTCGGTGACGGACAGCTTCACTGGCAAGCCCTTGAAATGGTTCAGTGCCTGCACCAGCTGGAAGTCGTCGGCGCTGCCGAATTCGACCGGCTTGCGGTTCTTGTTGGCAGCCAGCGCGCGCTGCTCTTCTTCGAGCAGGTCGCGGCGCGCCTTGATGGCCGGGTCGACCACTTTGCCGCTGCCGTCCGACAGGTGGCGGTCCAGGTCGGCCTCGCGGATGCGCAGGCTGTTCAAGCCGTCGCCTTCGGCCGTTTCATCGACCATCATGTCGGGCACGATGCCCTTGGCCTGGATCGAGCGCCCGACCGGCGTGAAGTAGCGCGCCGTGGTCAGCTTGACGGCCGTGTCGACGGTCAGCTGGCGCAGCGTTTGTACGCTGCCCTTGCCGAACGTCTGGGTGCCCATGATGATGGCGCGCTTGTAGTCCTGCAGCGCGCCGGCCACGATTTCCGAGGCCGAGGCCGAGCCGCCGTTGACCAGCACCACGATCGGCACGGTCTTGAGTGCGGCCGGCAGCCTGGCCAGCGGATCGGGGCTGCCGCGCATCACGTACGACTCGCGCCGTCCATAGTATTTGCGGTTCGAGTCCGGCAGCTGGCCGACGGTCGACACGACTTCCTTGTCATATGGCAGAAACGCGGCCGAGACGCCGATGGCGCCCTGCAGCAGGCCGCCCGGATCGTTGCGCAAGTCCAGCACCAGGCCCTTGAGCTTGGGCTCCTGGGCGTACAGCGCGTTCAGCTTCCTGGCCATTTCTTCCAGCGTCAGTTCCTGGAACTGGGCGATGCGCAGCCAGGCGTAGCCCGGCTCGACGATCTTGCCCTTGACGCTCTGGACGTGGATTTCCTCGCGCACCAGCGGCACGATCCACGGCTGCTCTTCGCCCTTGCGCGCGATGGTCAGCACCACCTTCGATTTGGGGTCGCCGCGCATTTTCTTGATCGCCTCGTCCAGCGTGAGCCCCTTGATCGGGGTGCTGTCGATGCGGGTGATCAGGTCGCCGGCCTTGATCCCGGCGCGAAAGGCCGGCGAATCCTCGATCGGCGTGACGATCTTGACGTAGCCGTCTTCCATGGCCACTTCGATGCCCAGGCCGACGAAGCGGCCCTGCATGCTTTCCTTCATTTCCTTGTAGGCTTTTTTGTCCAGGTAGACCGAATGCGGGTCGAGCGAGGCGACCATGCCGGCAATGGCTTGCGAGAGCAGCTTGTCCGCTTCGACCGGCTCGACGTAGTCGGAGCGGATCAGGCCATACACATCGGTGAGCTGGCGCAGCTCGGACAGCGGCAGCGGCAGCGGCGCGGTGGCGCTTTTTTGGGCCGCCGCCGGTAGCTGCAGCGCCACCGACAAGCCGATCAGGACGATGTGTTTGGCATTCATGGCTCTACCTCTTCAAAAACTGACCCAGGTGGCCGGATTGAAAGCCGCGCCCTGATGCCTGAGTTCAAAGTATAGACCTGAATCTTCACCCCCGCCCGTGTTTCCGGCGCTGGCAATGGCGTCGCCCCCCTTGACCGCGTCGCCCACCCGTTTGAGCAGCGACTGGTTGTTGCCGTAGATCGACAGGTACTCGCTGCCATGGTCAACGATGATCAAATTGCCGAAGCCGCGCATCCAGGCCGCGAACACCACGCGCCCCGCCGCCACTGCCTTGACATCGCTGCCTTCGGCGGCCTTGATGAATACCCCTTTCCAGCTCGGGCCGCCGTCGCGCTTGGCGCCGAACTTGGCCGCCAGCTTGCCCGCCACCGGTGCGCGCAAGCGCCCTTTGAGGCTGGCAAAGGCGCCGTCGGGCGCCGCCGGCGCCAGCGCAATGTCGGATGCGCGGGCCGGTTCCGGATCATGGCGCGCCACTGTTTTGGGCTCGTCGGTATCGATCGGATCCGGCTTGAACGGTGGCGCCGGCTTGCTGCCCGGCTTGGCCGCCAGCCGCTCTTTTTCGGCCTGGGCGGCAGCCAGCGCGCGCGCACGGGCTTCGGCCGCAGCCTTGGCTTTGGCGGCCGCGACCGCTTCCAGGCGGCGCTTCTCGGCAGCGGCCGCTTCGGTTTGTTCCTTGATCAGCCTGGACAATTTATCGACCAGGCCGGCCATGCGCTGTTCATCGCGTTCCAGCGTGCCGATTTCCTTGCGCTGGGCCGCCAGTTTTTTCGACAGCGTGCCCAGCAAGGCGGCGCGGCGCGCCTTTTCCTTTTCCAGCACGGCTTTCTGGTCGCGCTCTTCTGCGGCGATCTCGTCCAGCTCGGCCTTGGCGTTCTGTTCTTTTTGCTGGTTGCTCTCGACCTTGGCCAGGTTCTTGCGCAGCGCGCCGAGCAGCTTGGCCTGGGTTTGCGACACATAGGCCATCAGCTGCAGGTCGCGGTTGATGCGGTTCGGGTTGTCGCCCGACAGCAACAACTTGATGCGGTCCTCGTTGCCAGCCATGTAATGCTCGCGCAGCAGCACCGACAATTGCTTCTTTTGCGCCTCGACCGTGGCGGCCAGCCGGCTCTGTTCCTCGGTCAGCTTGCCCAGGCGCTCATTGGTCTCGACCTGCTCGTCGGCCAATTCGCGCAGCGAGCGGTTGGCGTTGGAAATGGCTTCTTCGGACGCGGCCAGCGTGTCGGCCGCGTCTTCCTTCAAGTCTTCGGTGCGCACCGCGTCGCTTTTAAGGCGCGCCAGCTTCTGGGCGATCTCGGCGCGGGTTTGCTCGGCCACCGCCTTTTGCTTGCTGCGCTCGGTGAGCTTGGGGGCGGCGAGCGCGCCGCCCACGGCACAAGCGAGGACCCCGCACATCAGGGCCCTGCCGGCATACTGCTTCAGGTGAAGAGACAAGTTACTTGGCCTTGCCTTGGTTGGCGACCGCGGCCACGGCGGCAGCGATCGCGTCCTGGTCGCCCAGGTAGTAATGGCGGATCGGCTTCAGGTCCGCGTCGAGCTCGTACACCAGCGGCTGGCCGTTGGGAATGTTCAGGCTGACGATGTCGTCGTCGCTGATGCCATCCAACATCTTGATCAGCGCGCGCAGGCTGTTGCCGTGGGCCGAGATCAGGATCTTCTTGCCGGCCCGGATGGCCGGGGCGATCTCTTCATCCCACACCGGCATCACGCGCGCCACGGTGTCTTTCAGGCATTCGGTGAGCGGGATGCTGTCTTCGGCCACGCCATCGTAGCGCGGGTCGTTGAACGAGGTGCGCTCATCGTCGGCGGCCAGCGGCGGCGGCGGCGTGTCGTAGCTGCGGCGCCATACCAGCACCTGGGCGTCGCCATATTTGGCCGCCGTTTCGCCCTTGTCCAGGCCTTGCAGGGCGCCGTAGTGGCGCTCGTTCAAACGCCAGTCGTTCTTGACCGGCAGCCACATCATGTCCATCTCGTCGAGCGCCAGCCACAGCGTGCGAATGGCGCGCTTGAGCACCGAGGTGTAGGTCAGGTCGAACGTGAAACCGGCTTCCTTCAACACCTGGCCGGCGCTTTTCGCTTCGCGCACGCCCTTTTCGGTCAGGTCGACATCGGTCCAGCCGGTGAAGCGGTTTTCCAGGTTCCAGGTCGATTCGCCGTGGCGCATGAAGACGATTTTGTACATTTGCGGTGTTCCAGAGGTGGTGGATTAGTCGGTTTTTATACGGATTCAGCTTCTATTTTATAATGCGCGCATTGCCTGTGTCTTAAACCATTAACCCATTGGAACCCTGTGAAATTTATTCTCGACAATATTTGGGCCTTCGCGCTGGCGCTGACCTCCGGTTTTGCCCTGTTGCTGCCGTCGCTGATGCCGGGCGCAAAACGCGTGTCGCCCCAGCAGGCAGTGCAAATGATCAACCGCGGCAAAACCGTGCTGGTCGACATCCGCACGCCGGAAGAATTTGCCGCCGGCCATCTGCGCGACGCAAAAAACCTGCCGCTGGCAGAATTTACGACGCGTATCGGTGAACTGGACAAGTCCAAGGGCAAGAGCATTGTCGTCATTTGCCAGACCGGTGCACGGGTCGACAAGGTCGCCAAGCTGCTGGCACAGGCCGGTTTTGAGGACGTGGTCGCGCTCGAAGGCGGCCAGAACGCCTGGCAGGCGGCCAACCTGCCAACGGCAAAGTAAGAGAGGGACGCAAGATGACTGCCAAAGTTGTGATGTACACCTCGGCCGTGTGCCCGTACTGCATACGCGCCGAACGCCTGCTCGACGCCAAGGGCGTAACCAACATCGAAAAAGTGCGGGTCGACCTCGACCCCGAGCAAAAGGTCTTGATGATGCAAAAGACGGGCCGCCGCACGGTGCCCCAGATTTTCGTGGGCAGCACCCACGTGGGCGGTTTCGACGACTTGTATGCGCTCGATCAGGCAGGGGCCCTCGATCCCTTGTTAAATGGCGCTTGAACCACATATAAGCGAAGTTGTTGCGCATCGGGTGCACAAAACTATTTGTAGCTGATTGGTTTTGATACAATTGCCGTCGCGTTTCACTCCAAGCACATCTGGAACGGCATTGCGCCGTTCTTTTTATTTCTCAACGAAAGCGTTCCATGTCTGACGAAACCTTGCAACCCGTATTTCAAATCCAACGCGTCTACCTGAAAGACATGTCGCTGGAGCAACCAAATTCCCCAGCCATTTTCCTCGAGCAAGAAGCGCCAACGATCGAAGTATCGCTGGACGTGGGCGCCGAAGCGATCGCTGAAGGCATCTACGAGTCGACCGTGACGATCACCGTGACCGCCAAGATCAAGGACAAGGTCGCTTTCCTGGTTGAAGGCAAGCAAGCCGGTATCTTCGAAGCGCGCAACATTCCTGCGGACCAAATGGATCCACTGCTGGGAATCGGTTGCCCGAACATCGTCTACCCTTACCTGCGCGGCAACATCGCCGACGTGATCACCCGCGCCGGCTTCCCGCCAGTGCACCTGGCAGAAATCAACTTCGAAGTGTTCTACCAGCAGCGTCGCCAGGCGATGGCTGAAGCAGCCGCCGCAGCACCAGCTGACGCAGCAGCACACTAAGCAACACGCAGTATTGACAGGACGGGCCGCGCGCCCGCCCTGCCACCCTCACCTACTGGCACCTCATGCTAGACACGAACACCCCCCGCAAAATTACCGTTCTTGGCGCTGGCGCCTGGGGCACTGCCGTGGCCATTGCGCTGGCCGCGCGCAACGACGTGCTGATCTGGGGGCGCGACCGCGCCGCCATGCAGGCCATCGATACGGCGCGCGAAAACACCCATTATTTGCCGGGCTTTGGCTTGCCCGCTGCGCTGCGCGTGACGGGCGACTTTGACGCCGCCGTGGCGCACGCCGGCGGCGCAGACGCGCTGTTGATCGCGGCTTGCCCGGTGGCCGGCTTGCGCCCGTTGCTGCAACAACTCAAGGCGCTCCCGATTCCCAACATCGTCTGGCTGTGCAAGGGCTTCGAAGGCGGCACTGGCATGCTGCCGCACCAGGTGGTGCGCGACGTGCTGGGCGACTTTGTTGCGCGCGCGGCGCTGTCGGGTCCGTCGTTTGCGCAGGAAGTGGCGCGCGGCTTGCCGTGCGCGCTGACCGTGGCGGCCAGTACCGATGCGCTGCGCGAGCGCGTGGTGGCCGCTGTCCATGGCGGCAATCTGCGCGTGTATTCCTGCGACGACCTGGTCGGCGTGGAAGTGGGCGGCGCGGTCAAGAACGTGCTGGCCATTGCCACCGGCGTGGCCGATGGCCTGGGCCTGGGCTTGAACGCGCGCGCGGCCCTGATCACGCGCGGCCTGGCCGAAATTACCCGGCTGGGCGTGGCGCTGGGCGCCAATGGCGCTACCTTCATGGGCCTGACCGGCATGGGCGACTTGATTTTGACCTGTACCGGCGACTTGTCGCGCAACCGCAAGGTCGGCCTGGGACTGGCGCTGGGCAAGCCGCTGGACGTCATCGTCAGCGAACTGGGGCATGTAGCAGAAGGCGTGCCGTGCGCCAAGGCGGTGCGCGAACTGGCGCGCAAGCTGGGCGTGGACATGCCGATCACCAATGCCGTGGCCGGCGTGCTGTTTGACGGCGATACGCCGCAAGCGATGCTGGCGCAGTTGCTGGCGCGCGATCCGCGCGGCGAGAGCGCGTAGGTGTCGTCCTCGCGAAAGCGCGCCAAGGCACTACCCCATACACAACACGCTCAGAATGGATCCCCGCGTTCGCGAGGATGACGTGCTAGGGCCGCTGATGGAGCAAGATCGTCATCAGGGCCACCGCGTCTTGATTGGCGCGCACGCCGTGCGGCACCCCTCCCAGCAAGTACAGCATTTCGCCCGGTTTGAGCACGGTTGACGTGCCATGCGCGTCGCACACGATCTCGCCTTCCAGGCACAATAGCGTCACTTCACCATCAACCGTGTGCACCGGCATGGCGCGCTCCTTGGGCAGCACCAGCCGGATCAGCTCCAGGTGTTCGGTCTTGGCCAGCGCCACCGAGGTGAAAAAGGCGATGTCTTCTTCGGTGCGCTGCAGGCGGATCAAATCGCCCGAGGCGGCGTGTTGCAGGGCCATGCTGGTCTCCTAGTCGTCGATGGGTACAAGCGCGACCGCGCGCAGCCAGCTCACCAGCGCAAACGCGTCCTTGAAGCCGCGCGCCAGTTGCGGCACCAGCTGCTCGGGCGCGTTGAGCTTGAGCTTGACTTCGGTCCACACAAAAAAACTCTTGAGCTTCAGGTATTCGACGTGCGGGTGATCGGCGTCGAAGCCCTTGGGCGGGCGCTGCAATTTGTCTTCCGGCTGCAAGTCGCCGAAGGTGGCGCGCAGTGCTTTATTCTTGAGCATTTTGGAAAAGCCTGTCGCATCGCTGACGACCTGTTCGCGGATCGCTTTCAGGCGCGCCGCCGGCGGCAAGTATTCGCCGGCGCCGATCAGCATGGTGCCGTCGCCGTCGATGTGGAAATAGTAGGTCGGCCCGCCGCCGGCGCTCGGGCGGCGCAAGTCATTGGGCGTGATGCCGGCCGAAAAACGTGTCTTGTACGGGCTTTTGTCGTTGGAAAAGCGGATGTCGCGGTTGATGCGGAACATCGCTTTTTTCGGATTGCAGGCCATCACCAGCGGGTCGAACTTGCTGAGCTCGGCGATCAGTTCGGTGACCACGGCCAGGAATTCTTCGCGCAAAATGTCGTAGCGCGGCTTGTTCATGATGAACCACGGGCGCGTGTTGTTCTCGCCGAGCTCGGTTAAAAATTGCGTCAGGTCGCGCAAATGCATGCTGGGACTTCCCTTGATTGGTGGATTATTCGGCGCTGGCGCGCGGGCGCTTGGCGACGTGCACGTCGACTGCCGCTTCGCGGTTCTTGCGCATCACCGTCATTGTAGCTTTCTGGCCGGGCGCCAGCTGGGCGATCAGGTTGAGCGTCTCGGCGGTGGACGCGACCGGCTGGCCGGCCACCGTCAGCAAGATGTCGCCGGGGCGGATGCCGGCGCGGTCGGCCGGTCCGTTGCGCACCACGCCGGCAATGATGGCGCCCTTGTCCTTGGCCAGGCCGAAGCTTTCAGCCAGTTCGGGCGTGATGTCCTGGGTTTCGATGCCGATCCAGCCGCGCACCACGCTGCCGTGCTTGATGATCGCCTCTAACACGGTGCGCGCGGTGGACACGGGAATGGCGAAGCCGATCCCGACCGAGCCGCCCGTTTGCGAGTAGATCGCCGAATTAATGCCGATCAGGTTGCCGCCAGTGTCAATCAGCGCGCCGCCCGAATTGCCGAAGTTGATGGCCGCGTCGGTCTGGATGAAGTTTTCGAAGTGGTTGATGTGCAGGTTGTTGCGCCCCAGCGCAGAGATGATGCCCATGGTGACGGTCTGGCCCACGCCAAACGGATTGCCGATCGCCAGCACCACGTCGCCCACGCGCGCCTGCTCGGCGTGCCCGAGCACGATTACCGGCAGGTTGGCGGCGTCGATGCGGATCACGGCCAGGTCGGTTTCCGGGTCAGTGCCGACCAGTTTGGCCGGCGCCTTGCGCCCGTCGGCCAGCACCACGTCGATTTCGTCGGCTGCCTCGATCACGTGGTTGTTGGTCAGGATGTAGCCTTCGGTGCTGACGATCACGCCCGAGCCGAGGCTGGCCTGCTGCTGCGTGGCCGGACCCCGCTCGCCGAAAAAGCGGCGGAAGAACGGGTCCTTGAGCAGCGGATGGTTTTGCGGCAGCGACTTGCTGGTGAGGATGTTGACCACCGCCGGCATGGCGCGCGCGGCCGCATCGCGGTAGCTGCCGCCACTGGCCGGCAGCAGCGGCGCCTGCAGCACCGGCACCGTGTCGGCCAGGGTGCCGCCGTGCGCCAGCTGGCCGGCATGGCGCAGCCATTCCGGGCGCAGCACGCCCACCACGAAATACAGCGCCAGCGCCAGCGTGACCGTTTGAGCAAACAAGAGCCAGTAGCGGCGCATCAGGGGCCTATTTTTTCAAGGAGTCGCGAATTTCGCGCAGCAGGATGATGTCTTCGGGGGTCGCTGCCGGCGCTTCGACCGGCGGCGGCGCATTGCGGTGCATTTTGTTCATCAGGCGGATCATCTGGAAAATGACGAAGGCGAGGATCACAAAGTTCAGCAGCACTGTCAGAAAGTTGCCGTAGGCCACCACCGCACCCAGCTTCTTGGCCTCGGCCAGCGCCAGGCCCATGTTCTGGCCGTTGAGCGGGATGTAATAGTTGGCAAAATCGAGGCCGCCAAACAGCTTGCCGATCGGGGGCATGATGACGTCCTGCACCAGCGAGTCGACGATTTTGCCGAAAGCGCCGCCAATGATGACACCGACCGCCAGGTCGACCACATTGCCCTTCATTGCGAACTGCTTGAATTCGGCCATCATCGTCATGCTTGTCTCCAGGTTTGGGTGAATGTCATGCCGATCATACATCGAACCAGTTAGAAACCAAACTGGCGGCGCCGGTTCCCGGAATCCAGGCCGTTTTGCCCGTAAACGGGCGTCAAAGTGGCCGAAAAGGACCGTCCAGACACCCGAAGCAACATTTTTGCTTCATTTCGGATGCCGCTTCCCTTATAATTTAAGGTTGCTAGAAGCTCTAAGTGGCTTTTTAAGATTTCGCATTTTGACTGATTGGGGTTGGTATGAGTAACGAAAAGCAGGTCGATTCAGGTCGCCGCATTTTGCTCGGAGCTACGTGCGCAGCAGGCGGCGCAGTGGGTTTGGGTACGGCAGCGGCCTTGGTAAGCACCTTCCAGCCGTCGGAAAAGGCGAAAGCCGCCGGCGCGCCGGTAGAAGTAGACATCGCCGGCATGGCGGTGGGCGAGCAGCGCACGGTAGAGTGGCGCGGCAAGCCGGTATGGATCATCCGCCGTTCGCCGGAGATGATTGCGTCGCTCAAGAAGACCGACGCCGACGTCGCCGATCCGAAATCGGAACGCAAGCCGGACGAATTGACGCCAGAATACGCGCGCAATGAATTCCGCTCGATCAAGCCGGAATACCTGGTGGCCGTGGGCATTTGCTCGCACCTGGGTTGCTCGCCAAGCAGCCGCTTCGCCGAAGGCGCCCAGCCCAACCTGCCTGACAACTGGGCCGGCGGTTTCCTGTGCCCATGCCACGGTTCGACCTTCGACCTGGCCGGCCGCGTGTTCAAGAACAAGCCTGCGCCGGACAACCTGCAAGTGCCACGCCATATGTTTGCCAGCGATACCAAGCTGGTCATCGGCAAAGACGAGAAAGGCGAAGCATAATGGCCGCTTTTAAAGAAACCCAATTGCCGGCCGACGCGCCGATCGCCGCCAAAGCCCTGGGCTGGGTCGACGACCGCTTCCCGCTGACCAAGCTGTGGAACGACCAGTGGGGCAAGTACTACGCGCCCAAGAACTTCAATTTCTGGTACATCTTCGGCTCGCTGGCGATGCTGATCCTGGTACTGCAGATCGTCACCGGCATCTTCCTGACCATGCACTACAAGCCGGACGCGCTGCTGGCCTTCGGTTCGGTCGAATACATCATGCGCGAAGTGCCGTGGGGCTGGCTGGTGCGCTACATGCACTCGACCGGCGCGTCGGCGTTCTTCATCGTGATCTACCTGCACATGACGCGCGGCCTGCTGTACGGCTCGTATCGCAAGCCACGTGAACTGATCTGGCTGTTCGGCTTTGCCATCTTCCTGGCGCTGATGGCTGAAGCCTTCTTCGGTTACTTGCTGCCTTGGGGCCAGATGTCGTACTGGGGCGCGCAAGTGATCGTCAACCTGTTCGGTGCGATTCCTTTCATCGGCCCTGACCTGTCGTTGTGGATCCGCGGCGACTACGTGGTCGGCGACGCCACCTTGAACCGCTTCTTCGCGTTCCACGTGATCGCGATCCCGCTCGTTCTGCTGGGCCTGGTTGCTGCGCACTTGATCGCGCTGCACGAAGTCGGTTCGAACAATCCTGACGGTATCGAAATCAAGGAAAACCTGGGCGCCGACGGCCACCCGGTGGACGGCATTCCGTCGCATCCTTACTACTCGACCCACGACATGTTCGGCGTGTCGGTGTTCCTGCTGATCTTCTCGGCAGTGGTGTTCTTTGCCCCGGAAATGGGCGGCTACTTCCTCGAGTACAACAACTTCATCCCGGCCGATTCGCTCAAGACGCCAGCGCACATTGCGCCGACCTGGTACTTCACGCCGTTCTACTCGGTGCTGCGCGCCACCACGGCCGACTTCATGTACGTGCTGATGGGTGCCATCGCCGCTTATGTGGCCTTCATCTGGGTCAAGGCCCGCATCCCGTTCATGGCCAAGGTTGGCATCGCGATCGTGGCGCTGGTGATGATTATCGGCATGCTGCCACAGGTGCTGGACGCGAAATTCTGGGGTGTTGTGCTGTTCGGCTCGTCGGTGATGATCCTGGCTGCGCTGCCATGGCTGGACCAGTCGCCGGTCAAATCGATCCGCTATCGTCCTGACTGGCATCTGTATGTCTACCTGGCATTCTTCGCCGCCTTCCTGGCGCTGGGCTGGCTCGGTACCCAACTGCCGACTGATGGCAAGACCCTGGTGGCGCAAATCTGCACCTTGTTCTACTTCAGCTTCTTCCTGCTGATGCCTTGGTGGAGCTCGATGGGCACCTTCAAGCCAGTGCCGAAACGTGTGACGTTCCATCCGCACTAATCGACGACATCACACCAGCGAAAAAGGACATTACATGAAATTTGCGAAACAACTGATCGCTATCCTGGCATTGCTGCCGGGCCTGGCGTTAGCCAACGAAGGCGCATTCGCGCTGGACAAGGCGCCTGAGCGCGCCAGCATGACATCGTTGCAAAACGGCGCCAAGCTGTTCGTCAACCACTGCCTGAACTGCCACGCAGCAGCGTCGATGCGCTACAACCGCTTGCGCGACCTGGGCCTTTCCGAAGAACAGATCAAGGGCAACCTGCTGTTCTCGCAAGACAAGGTCGGCGAAATGATGACGACCTCGCTGCGCCCGGCCGATGCGAAAGCCTGGTTTGGTGTGGTTCCACCGGACCTGTCGGTGATTGCCCGCGCCAAGGCGTCGTCGGGCGGTACCGGCGGCGACTACCTGTACACCTACTTGCGCAGCTTCTACAAGGACGAAACCCGTCCTACAGGCTGGAACAACATGGTGGTGCCGAACGTGGCCATGCCGCACGTGATGTGGCAGCAGCAAGGCGTGCGCACGGTCAAGATGGTCGAAGTAAAAGATCCGCATGATCACACCAAGTCCGTCCACAAGTTTGATGGTTACGAGCAAGTCACCCCGGGCACGATGACGAAGCTGGAATTCGACACCGCCACCGGCGACCTGGTCGCTTTCCTCGAATGGATGGCCGAGCCGGCCGCCAGCACCCGCAAGAAGCTGGGCGTCTGGGTGTTGTTCCTGATGTCGACCTTCGCGCTGTTCGCCTGGCTGCTGAACAAGTCGTACTGGAAAGAAGTTAAGTAATACGCTAGCGTTCATTCATTGCCCGTCTCGGCGGGCAATCATTTCGGGGTGATCCGCTAGTCGTTTCACCCCCTTTGTTTCTAAGGAACTATAACAATGATGGTTCTCTACTCCGGCACCACGTGCCCATTCTCCCAACGCTGCCGCCTGGTCCTGTTTGAAAAAGGCATGGACTTCGAAGTGCGCGACGTGGACTTGTTCAACAAGCCAGAAGACATTTCGACGATGAACCCGTACGGCCAGGTGCCGATCCTGGTCGAGCGCGAACTGATCCTGTACGAATCGAACATCATCAACGAATACATCGACGAGCGCTTCCCGCATCCGCAGCTGATGCCGGCCGATCCGTTGATGCGCGCACGCGCCCGCTTGATGCTGTTCAATTTCGAGAAAGAACTGTTCGTCCATGTGCACGTGCTCGAGAGCGAGCGCGCCAAGGCCAACGACAAGAGCCACGACAAGGCCCGCGCGGAAATTCGCGACCGCCTGACCACGCTCGCGCCGCTGTTCCTGAAGAACAAGTACATGCTGGGCGATGAGTTCTCGATGCTGGACGTGGCCGTTGCGCCATTGCTGTGGCGTCTGGATCACTACGGCATCGAACTGTCGAAGACGGCAGCGCCGCTGATGAAGTACGCCGAGCGCATCTTCTCGCGCCCAGCCTACATCGAAGCGCTGACGCCATCCGAAAAGGTCATGCGCCGTTAAGCAAGTCCACGCCAGTCTGCGTGGCGCTGCAAATCGCAGTAGACTGGCGTACCCGTAACACCATAGTGAAGAACATGTCCGATATCTCAACCAAGCCCTACATGCTGCGCGCCATCTACGAATGGTGCACCGATAGCGGCTACACGCCTTACCTTGCAGTCAAGGTCGATGGCAGCACCACGGTGCCGATGGAATACGTCAAGAAGGGCGAAATCGTCCTGAATATCAGCTTTGGCGCCACCTCCGGTCTGAAGATGGACAATGACGCGATTCATTTCCACGCCCGCTTTGGCGGCGTGTCGCGCGAGATTTACGTGCCGGTGCACAATGTGCTGGCCATTTACGCCAACGAGAACGGCCAGGGCATGGCGTTTGAAGTGGGCGCGCCAGGCGAAGAGACGCCAGTGGCCAGTGCGCCGGAAGCGGTGCTGAGCAGCGTGCCATCGCTGGCATCGGTGCCAAGCGCGGCGCCGGAAGCGGTCGCAGCAGCGGTGGCGCCGAAGTCCGATGATCACGACGAACCACCCAAAAAAGGCGGACGGCCGACCTTGACGCGCATCAAATAGCGTATAATCCGGGCGTTGTAAAAGTTTCGCCGACTTAGCTCATTTGGTAGAGCAGTTGATTTGTAATCATCAGGTGGCCAGTTCGAAACCGGCAGTCGGCACCAATATAATCAAGCACTTAGCCCAGCCTTTCAGGTTGGGCTTTTTGTTATCTGGGGGTCATGCAGGCACCGTGTAAGCTTTCGGGGACAGCGATGGCAGGTCCCGTGCTCTACGGGCTCCCGCATGCCTATTCGCCGAATCTCTACAACCAAAAGTGCTCGGCGGTGTTCGAGCATGTGTATGAAAGCTATCCTGAGCGGGACGCAGGGACCTACTCCTAAGTTCTCAACACTGATACCGAATTTTTCTCTTGAGGGACACATGTCCGCTGATACATTATTTTGTCCGATTTCTTCGTCCCGTATCGCGGAACTAATCCGGAGCGCCAGGAGAGCTGTCTGCTACGCAGCGCCCGGCATTCAGCTTGAGGTGGCCCAAGCAATGGTGGGCGCCACCACGAGACTGGGGGTAGAAATGATGACCGTTTGCATCGATTTCGACGAACGTGTTCTGCGGATGGGCTACGGCAGTTTAGACGCAGTGGAACAGTTGCGTCAGGCGGACATCAATATCCGTAACGTCCAAGGCCTCCGGACCGCTCTGGTGATCGTCGATGATGAAGGATTCATTTTTACACCGACAGCCCTCTATTTGGAAGCTGAGCCTGTTGGCAGCACGGCGCCGAACGCCATGCGCATGTCTCGTGAACAAATGGACGAAGCACTGGCTAGGCTCTCCCCTGGTGCCAAGGCGATCGCCGTTGCCCAAGCCAAAACTGTCGAAGAGAAGGCGCGCATCGAAGCCTTGCCGCTGGATGTCAATTCGAAAAATGTCACCGATGAAGAGTTCTCTTCAGTAGGTATTGAGTTAGAAGATGCGCCACCCGTGCGCTTCGATTTGGCGCGACAGGTTCGGGTGTTCGAACCATATCTCCAATATGTGGAGCTAAGTTTGACCGGAGCCGCAATCCAGCGCCACAGACTGGCAATTCCACCCCACATCCAGAAACTTGGCAGCAGCGAAGACTTGGAGCGCCGGCTGCGCACAACTTTCGAACTCATCGAAAAAGGCAGCAAGCTGTCATCCAAACCGCTGGAAGATGCGCTCAACGATATTCGCAAGAATTTTACTCCGTCATTGGGGAAAGATCATGGGCGGTTAGTTCTGAAGGCTGCAAAACCACATTTAACAGAACGATTGACAACCTTCCGCGCGAGGTTGGAGAAACACCAGACCGACGTTGCGGAACAGTTGCAGAAGCATCTCGACGAATCGCGTAATCAGATCGTGGCGTACTATTTGCCGCGCGTTGTCGAATCGCCACCAGATGCTTTGCTAGGTCGATCAATAAGTGGAACTGCGACCGACGAAGGTGCGCGGCGCTGGCTCGATGGCGAACTAAAGCGCGTATTTCCGAGCGCTGCATCCCTAATACAGGAAATGAAGCTCGATGAAAAATTCAAGGATGTAACCTTTGAAACTCTAAATCGTCCCGACTTTCTTGAGTCCGTAAAGGCGACGTTTCCCGACGTGAATTGGGACAAAGCCTACAACGAATTTCGCGCAGTCGGCGAGATCGCCAACGACTAGCACGCGGACGTCGCGCACAAATTGTCATGCTACCTTCCAATTCGTAGCCGGCCACTCTTCAAAGCCCGACACGTTTTGCGTGCATGGGCCGCTCCTGGGCTGAGGGGGGAGGAGTATCTCCGCTAAGAGTCATTTTTCGTAAACTTTTACCAACTATGCCAACGCGACGGACGCAAAAAAGCCCGCGCGCGGCGGGCTTCATGTCAGGCAGAGAAGGCTTATGCTTGCTTGCTTGCCTTGGCCGAACGGCGGCGCGCTACGCCAAGGGCCAGCAGGCCCAGGCCAAGCATCGCTACCGTGGTTGGCTCAGGGACGGCCGTGATTTCGGTGGTGAAGTAGGCGGCGTTGTTGTCGTAGGCATTGCCAGCCCAGATCCAGGTGGCGCTGTCAACGATGTTTGGACGGTTGCCCCAAGGGCCCACGCCATCATTACCCAGGCTGCCGACCGCGCCGTAGGCGTTGCCGAAACCGGAGTTGTTGCCCATCCAGTTGGTGATATCGGTGGTCAGGCTGGTCTGGCCGTTGGCGAACTTGTGGCCGCTGCCGCTCAGCGAGAAATCGCCCAGCAAGCCGGCGATGCCGCCCTGGTCGTAGGCAAACACGTGCAGGAAATAGGTCGTGTCGGCGGCCAGCGTGGTGGTATTGGTGTAAGTCGTGTACCAGTTGGCGGCGTTACCGAAGGCAGTGCCTTGTACATTGTTGGCCGTGGAAATATACACCACGTAGCCATTGTCGACGCTCATGTTGGTGGTCAGGACCGTAGCCTGGCTGCTGGCCGCAACCATCAGCAGGACACCAGCGATGGCAGCGCGAATCATTTTGTTCATGTAGATGCTTTCAGGGGTGAATGACGATTTCACCATTAAAGCAATAATAATGCCTGAGTGCATAGTTTTTCACTATTTTCATACAAATCAATTACTTGGGGTAAAGCTGCTTCATCGGGTCGAGTCGCTACTGTAAAGAATTCCGACAAGGACATAGAAATTATCGTAATGCAATGACAACGGGTCTGCCTTCCAGCACGCATCCCCCGTTTGCGCAGCCCACGCCGTCAAAACCGCACTTCGTCGCATTCTGGTAGTTGACGCAAGGTGGGGTGGATATAGTTCACTCAACCAAACGCAACACCCACCAGGAACCATCATGAACATCGCTAAAAACATGGAACTCATCTTTATCGCCGCCATCGCGCTGGTCTCGATGACCGGACTGGCCAACGCCGCTTCGCAGCCGCGCAAGCTGGGCCCGCCAGAAGTGGTCAAGGTCGGTGAAGTGCCGACCGTGACCGTCATTCACATCAGCGGCAAGCGCCTGAGCGCGGCTGAAAAAGCCCAGCTCGCCGATTAAGCAAAACTCAACCAGAAAGCGACCCAGCATGAACAAATTATTCGGCACCATGATGACGGCGGCAGCACTGACCATGACGGCTGGCGCAGCAAGCGCTGCCGAACAGCTGAGCCAGCAACGCGCCATCGATGCGCGCGTGCTCAAGGTCAACCTGGGCGGCGTGATCAACCTGCACATCAAACAAGGCGCAACGCCATCGCTGATGCTGATCGGCGACAAGGCCGATGTGGCGCGCATCAGCGTGACCCAGAGCGGCGACACGCTCACCATCGACAGCGAACGGGGTGGCTGGCACTGGGGCCGCAACGACAGCCATGATGTGCGCGCCGAACTGACCTTGCCCAATTTGAACGAACTGGTCTCGCACGGGGTCGGCGCAACCGAGGTCGACGGCTTCAGCGGCAACGAAGTGCGCTTGACGCTCGATGGCGCCGGCGCGGTGAACCTCACCAGCCAGTACCGCAACGTGATCGCGCGCTTGGGCGGCGTCGGCAGCATGACGCTCAACACGGGCGACGCCGAGCAGGTCGACCTGAAGCTGCGCGGCGCCGGCCATATCAACGTCAACGGCCACAGCAAGCTGCTGCGCGCCAGCCTGGGCGGCGTCGGCAGCCTCGACGCGCGCAAGCTGGAGGCCGACGCGGTCGAACTGGACATGTCGGGCCTGGGCGGCGCCACCGTGTTTGCCAGGACCTCGGCCAACGTCAAGCTGAGCGGCCTCGGTTCGGCCACCATCTATGGCAAGCCGGGCAACCGCAGCGCCGAGGCGCGCGGCCTGGGCAGCGTGTCCTGGGAATAAACGGCCCAGCCTGGCCAGACCAGCCGCCCGAGGGCGGCTTTTTCATGGGCGCGCTAGTGCTTGACGGCCATGTCGTTCTTGACCGCCTTGACGCCTTCAATGCCGCGCACCAGCTGCACTGCCTTGGGGATGTCGTCGGCCGAGGCGACAAAGCCGCTCAGCTGCACCGTGCCCTTGTAGGTTTCGACGTTAATTTCCGTGGCTTTGAGCTCGGGGTCGGCAATTAGCGCCGCCTTGACCTTGCCGGTGATGAGGCTGTCATCAACGTATTCGCCAGTGCCTTCATGCTTGGAGGTGGACGCGCAGGCGATCAGCGCGGTGGCGAGCAGGCTGGTCAGCATGACGCTGACAGTGCGGGTGATCTTCATGGCGGTGCTCCTTCGGTAGTGTGATCCATCTCATTTTCATGGTCGCGCAAGCGCGCGCCTTTGATCTGGAGCAAACGTGCCGGGGTAGCGCGCGCTCAGCTGGTTTTGGCCGCCGGATGGGGCAGCCTGGCCAGGTCGCGCCCCAGCACCAGGCGCAGGTCGGCGCGCCCGCGCTGGTCTGCCGGGATCACCTGGACCGCGCCGACCCGCCCGGCCAGCTGCTCGGCCGCATCGCGAAACGCCGGCTGGTACTCGATCCGGGTGAGCGTGACGGCAAAGCCTTTCTGGTTGGATAGCCGCACGACCCGTGGATCATGCTCGCCCAAGGTGCTTGCCAGCGACCTGGCCATGCCGGTTACGCCGTTGCCATTGCTAATTTCCAGCTGCGCGCGCATGGCCGCCGGCGCTGACGCGGGCTTCGCGCCGGCCAGCTGCTGTTGCTGCGCGACGCGGCGCAGCACGAACATGCCGCCGCTGTCCATGCTGACCTCGGTCCGGGCCCAAGGCCCGGCCGGCGCAGCGGCGCTGCCATTGGCATCGGCACTGGCACTGGCGGCGACCGCCAGATCGGCGCGCAGGTCATGCCCGCGCAAGCTGGCCGCCTGGCGATGCATTGCCGCTGCGCGCTCGCGCTGGCCGGTCTGTTCGAGCGCGTCGCCCAGGTGCTGCCAGGCGCGCTCGCTGAGCGGGTCGAGCAGGCAGGCCTGTTCCAGCACCGCCAGCGCGCGTGCCGGTTCGCCATGGATCAGGTGTGCATAGCCGAGGTTACTAAACAGGAACGCTTGCTCGCGCCCGCTGGCGGTGGCCGTCATTTCCTGCCACAGTCCGATTGCCAGGTCGAGCTGTCCCTGCTCGGCGTACAGCACCGCCAGGCCGTTGCGCGCGTTCACGTGTGTGGGCGCTTCGCGCAGCGCGCTGCGGTAGTAGGCCAGCGCCTGCTGCGGGCGCAGCGCCATGTGATGGCTGCGCCCGATCAGGTAGGCTTGCTCGGCGTCGGCCGTCCTGCGCGCGGCCACCTGCAGCGGTGCGCCAGCGCCGGTGCAGGCCAGCAGCATGGCCCCGCTGCACAACACGGTCAGGCGTTTCAGCATGGTCTGCATGATGGATACTCGTGGGTTTCAGTGGGTGCCGGCGATCACGCCCATGGTGCGCGCGACCTGGATGCCGGCGGGGCCGACCAGCACGATCAGCAAGGTCGGAAAAATGAAGAAGATCAGCGGGAACAGCAGCTTGAGCGCGATCTTGGCTGCCGCTTCCTCGGCCAGCAGGCGCCGCTTGGTGCGCAGGTTGTCCGAGTGCACCCGCAGCGAGGTGCCCATGCTGGTGCCGAAGCGCTCGGACTGGATCAACATGGCCACCAGCGTGTCAACGTCCTCGACGCCGCTGCGCAGCGCGAAATTGCGCAGCGCGCGCTCCTTGGTGAAGCCGGCCCGCATTTCCATCAGCACCAGTTGCAGTTCCTGCGCCAGCACCATGCTCTTGACATGGATTTCGCCAGCCACCTTGACCAGCGCCCGTTCCAGGCTCAGGCCGGCCTCCACGCACACGGTCAGCAGGTCCAGCGCGTCGGGGATCGATTCGAAAATCTCGCGCCGGCGCCGCCTGGCGGTGCGCTCAAGCAGCACGTTGGGCAGGTAGTAGCCGAACGCGGCGGCCACCAGCAGCACCGCCATGAAGCGCCTGCCAGGGGCCGCCGGCCAGTAGTGCAGCATCAGCAGCGCGGCGATGCCCGGCACCAGCAGCGCCAGCACGGTCTTGGCGGCGAAATACAGCGTGGCCGCGCCCGGCTTGCGCCAGCCGGCGTTCATGAAGCGGGTGCGCAGCGCCGAACGTTCCCAGCCCTCGTCGGGCAGCGACAGCTTGGAAAACGGCTGCGCCACCTTGACCACCTTTTCGACCCAGCCATCGCTCTCGTGCAGCACCGGGCTGTCGGCCTTGCTGCGAAAATTGGCCAGCCGGGAGCGCATGTAGCCAGGTGAAAACAGCGCCACTGCCAGGGTCGCCACGCCGCCGACCACGACGAACACGATTACCAGGAATGCCACATCATAAAAGGTCATCATGTTCTCCCTAAACCCGAATGTGGATCACGCGCCGGATCCAGAGCACGCCGACCAGGATCATGCCGGCGCCGTACCACAGCATCCTGATGCCGGCCGGGTCGGTCCACAGCACGCTCACGTACTTCGGATTGACCAGCGCCATGAACAGCATCGCGCAAAACGGCATCATGCCCAGTATCCAGGCCGACATCCGGCCCTCGGCCGACAGCACCCGCACCTTGCCGATCAGTTTCAGGCGTTCGCGGATGATGTGGCTGATATTGCCGAGGATTTCGGCCAGGTTGCCGCCCGATTCGCGCTGGATCACCACGGCGATCACCAGGTAGCGCAAATCGGTCAGCGGGATCCGTTCGGCCAGGTTGTACAGCGCCTCGTTCATCGGCACGCCGTAGTTGATTTCCTCGTGGGCGGCGCGAAATTCGCCGCTGAGCGGCTCCGGCAGTTCGGTGCCGACCATCTGCACCACGTTGGTAAACGAGTGCCCGGCGCGCATCGCGCGGGCCAGAAAGTCGGCTGCCTCGGGCAGCTGCTCCTCGATCTTCACCAGGCGCGCCGCGCGCGCTCTGCGCACCAGGATGGTCGGTACCATCATGAAGGCCAGTGCGATGGCCAGCTTGGCCAGCTGCGGCACCGGGCGCGTCGCCAGCAGCAGCGCAGTCAGGGCCAGCGCGCCCAGCGAGGCCGCCAGGAATTGCGCCACCGACCAGCGCAAGCCCGATTGCAGCAGCAGCCGGTCGATCGCATTGGCCAGCGCGCGCCGGTGCAGGAAGGCGTCGATCCAGTCGCTGCTGCTGTAGCGGCGCTGCTTGAGGATGGAAACCTGTTCACGGGCCGCATCGACCCCGCCCGACATCAGGCGCAGGCGGCGCGCGATGCGCTGGGCGCCGCCGCCGTGGGTGCCGGACCACCACAGGTAAGCGCCTTCGATGAGCAGGATCACCGCCGCGAACAGCAGCACCGTAAAGCCATAGAAAACTGCATCCATCGTGCGCTCCTGGCGGGTGGTTTTAAGCCGATATCACTCGTAGATGCGGGTCGGGTCGAAGGCCGAATCGGGCACCGCCATGCCGAACAGGCGCAGCCGGTCAGCGAAGCGCGGGCGCACGCCGGTGGCACAGAAATGGCCGAGCACCTTGCCTTCCTGGCTGACGCCAGTCTGGTCGAAGCGGAAGATCTCCTGCATCGCGATCACCTCGCCTTCCATGCCGGTGATTTCCTGCATGCTCACCAGCTTGCGCGCGCCATCGGTCAGGCGCGTCACCTGCAGCACCACCGTCACTGCCGACGAAATTTGCTGGCGCGTGGCGCGCGCTGTCAGGTTCACGCCCGCCATGCCGACCATGTTTTCCAACCGCGCCAGCGCGTCGCGCGGGGTGTTCGAGTGGATCGTCGCCAGCGAGCCTTCGTGACCGGTGTTCATCGCCTGCAGCATGTCGAGCGCTTCGGCGCCGCGCACCTCGCCCAGGATGATGCGGTCCGGACGCATGCGCAGCGCATTGCGCACCAGCGCGCGCTGCGGCACTTCGCCCTTGCCTTCGATATTGGGCGGGCGCGTCTCGAGCCGCACCACGTGCGGCTGGCGCATCTGCAGTTCGGCCGCGTCTTCGATCGTGATGATGCGTTCATTGGCCGGGATGAAGCCCGACAGCAAGTTGAGCAAGGTGGTCTTGCCGCTGCCGGTGCCGCCCGAGATCAGGATGTTGATCTTGGCGTGCCCCAGCGCCTGCAGCACCTGCACCATGGGCGGCGTCATGCTTTTGAACGACAGCAGGTTCTCGACCGTCAGCGGGGCGGCCGAAAAGCGCCGGATCGACAGGATCGGGCCGTCCACCGCCAGCGGCGGGATGATCGCGTTCACGCGCGAGCCGTCCGGCAAGCGCGCGTCCACCATCGGGCTCGATTCGTCGACCCGGCGCCCGACCCGCGACACGATCTTCTCGATGATCTTCATCAGGTGCGCGTTGTCGTGGAAGGTAATGTCGGTCAGTTCCAGCTTGCCGCGCCGCTCGACGTAGACTTTGGAAAACGTGTTGACCAGAATGTCGGACACGCTGGGGTCCACCAGCAGCGGCTCGAGCGGGCCGAAGCCGAGCATCTCGTGCTGGATGTCGAGCACCAGGTTGTGCCGCTCGTGCTGGTTGAGGACGATCCGCTCTTCTTCGATGATGCGCGCGATCAGCAGCGCCAGCTCGTGCTTGAATTGTTCGGTAGTGAGGCGCTTGAGGCGTTCCAGGTCGATCCGGTCCAGGATCATCTGGTGCATCGTCTTCTTCAGCTCCTGATAGACGTGGTTGGCCGATTCCAGCGCCACCGGATTGGCAGGGCGCGCTTCATCGGCGGCGTTGAGGCGTTCGCGCAAGGTCATCTCGTCTCTCCCAGTTCTATTGCTCGCCGTCGCCGCGCCCGAACAAGCGATCGAACAAGCCCTTGTTCTCGGGGACGCGGCGGGCGGTGATGGTTTCGACCAGTTCGGCCAGGCTGCGCGAGACCGTGGCCGAGCGCGACAATCGCAGCACCGGCACGCCCTGGTTGACCGAATCGGTGACGGCCACGTAGTCGTTCGGAATGGTGTGCAAAATCTCGGCGCCCAGCGCGCTTTGCAAATCCTGCAGGCGCAGCTTGCCGCCCTTTTCGTAGCGATTCACGATCAGTCGCGTGTTCTCGATCGGGTAGCCGAGCGAGCGGAAGATGTCGAGCAGGCGGCGCCCGTCGCGGATGTCGGGCAGGCCAAGCTGCAAGATCGGATAGATGGCGTCGGCGCTATCGAGCGCGCGCAGCGAAATGGCGTCGATCTGGCGCCCGACGTCGAGCACGATGTAGTCATAATGCTGGCGCGCCACGCGCAAAATCGCGTCCATGTGTTCCGGTTTGAGTTCGACCGAATGGGCCGGGTCGTCGGCCGCGGCCAGGATCCCGAAACCGGCCGTCACATGCACCAGGCACGATTCGAGGAACGGGCCGTCGATGCGCGCGATCTGGCTGCACACGTCCGACAGCGTCATCGCCGGGCGCTGGTCCGACACATACAAGGTGGCGTCGCCGAACTGGCCGTGCAGGTCGATCAGCAGTACTTTTTTGTCGGCCAGCGTGGCCAGCGCATAGCCGAAATTGGTGGAAATGAAGGTCGCTCCGCTGCCGCCCTTGCACGAGATGAAGGCCAGCACTTTACCGTCGCGCATGCTGGTCACGCCAGCGGTGGCGGCGATCCGGTCCATCGCTTCGTGGAAGGCGCGATGGATCAACGGCAGTTGCAGCACTTCGCGCACGCCGGCGCGCATGGCGCGGATCAGCAAATCTTGCTGATGTTCGCGCGTGAGCAGCATGAAGCTGGCGCTCGGATAGTGTTTGGTAAGCCGCTCGAGCATGTCAGCCTCGCTCGGCTCGAAGTCGCTGGCATCGATGATGACCAGCGCCGGCGCGTCCGCCACCAGCCGGTCGAGCGCATCGCGCATGCTGCTGCGCGTGGCGCCCAGGTTCAGGGGCGGCACTCGCGCCGCCCCTTGCGACGCAATTTCCGCGTGCAGTTCGGCGTCGCGCGTGATCAGTAAGGCTTTCATTGATTTTCCTCGTTAGTGGGCGGTGGCGGGCTCGGTGGGGCCCGTCATTTGCCGCTGCCGGTGGTCATCGGCGTGTCCGGCTTGGTCGGTTGTCGGTAACTGTGTGCATAACTGCTGATCGCGCCTTCGGCGGCGCGCGCATCGATGCCGGTGACCGGATTTTGATTGCGCGCCGCGGCCGGATCGGCCACCTGCGAGGCCACCGTGGCGCGCACCGCATTGCCAAAGCTGCTCTCGAAGCGAGGCGCCACCGGCATGCAGCCGGCCAGCAGCAGCGCCAGTGCGCCCAGCTTGTAATAGCGTGTGTTCATACAACCTCCGGTTATTTGACTTCGAAGCCGCGCGTGCCGGCCTGCTGGTTGACGATCGGCGCTGTGGCGCTGGACGGCGCCTCGGGCTTGCCTTCCATTTTTCCGAGCAACAGGAATTCGGCGCGGCCCGGCGTGCCCACGTTGTCGGTCGGCAGCGTGTAATTGGGCGCCAGCGGCTTGACCAGGTGGACCGTCACCACGAACACCAGTTCGCTGCGGTCGTGCTGGTAGTCGCTGCTGCGAAACAGCGCGCCCAGCACCGGGATTTCGCCCAGGATCGGCAAGCCTTTCATGCTGGTGGTCATGTTGTTCTTGATCAGGCCGCCAATGGCAAAGCTCTGGCCGTCGTACAACTGGACCGTGGTACTGGCGCGGCGCGACGTAATCAGGGGCAGCACGGCGCCGCCGCCGAAGCCGGCCGCGGAAATGCCGATGCCTTCGCGCGACACTTCCGACACTTCGGGCGCCACCCGCAAGTTGATGCGTCCGCCGGCCAGCACGGTAGGTGTGAAGCGCAGGCCGACGCCGAATTCCTTTTCTTCCAGCGTGACCTTGTTGTTGTCCTGGGCCACCGGGATGAAGATGCGCCCGCCGGCCAGAAAACTGCCTTCCTGACCGCTGACGGCCATCACGTTCGGCTCGGCCAGGATGCGCACCAGGCCGTCTTGTTCCTGGGCGTCGGCGCGCAGCAGGTTGCCGTTCGGCTTGCGCAGTTCGAGGCCGGCGCCGGCGGTGCCGGTGAGGAAATTCGACAGCAACGTGGTGGCCCAGCTGCCTGAATTGAACTTGAAGGTGACGCCGCCTTCGAGCCGTTCCAGCAGCGACTTGGACACTTCGGCGATCTTCACTTCAAGCATCACCTGCTGGGGCGCGGTCACGCTGAGCATGTTGATCACGCGCGCCTTGGGCGGAGCACTGCGGTCGGTCGGCGCGCCGCCGGCAGCGACGTTGCCCGAATCGTCATTCTTGCGCGCCAGCGAACGCGAGGTTTCCTGGACAAAGGCGAGCGCCAGTTCGCCCGCGCGCACCAGTGCATTGCTGTCGGAAACCGTGCCGGTCAGCACGATGGTTTCGTTGGCGCTGGCCACCTTGATGTTTTTTTCGTCCGGCAGCGCGTTGGCCAGCGCAGCCTGGATCGCGGCCGGGTCCATGACCACCATGATGTCGACCACGCTGCATGCGCCGCTGCGGCCCTGGATGATCATGTTGGTGGTGCCGACGTCGACCCCCAGCAGGTATAGCGTATCGGGCGCGACCAGCATGGCCTGGGCCACGCCGGCGTTGCCGACGCTGCGCTGGCGTACCGGTTCGGGCAGGCGCATCAGGTTGGACTTGCCCATGAATAGCGTCATGTTGCCGGGGCGCGCCGCTTCGCCGGTGCAGTGCGGCCCGCTGTCGGTGCGGTCGACCGGCGGCCTGGCCTGCAAGCCGGTGGCCCCCTTGGCCCGAACCGGCATGGTGGGGGCGGCCGCCAGCGCGGCGCCGTGTGCAAGGACCAGTGCAAGGCCGAGCGCGCCAGGCAGGCGGGCGTGGGCGAAGCTGGCGGTGCGATTGCGTTTTTTCATGGCGCTCATCCCGAAAAGTGGCATTGCATGGAAAATCAGAAGCATTCTTGCGATGGCTGCAGCCCGTTGAGCACGTTGACGCAATCGCGCCGGCGCGCCGGGGCCGGCGTCGCGCCAGCAGGCTTGGCGCGCGCGGCCACCTTGTGCACTGGCGCGGGGACCGGCTTGGGGCCCGCGGCCAGCTGGTCCAGCTCGTCGAGCAAGGTATGCTTGGTGGCGCCGGCGGTCGTTGGCAGGGTCTGGTCAACCTGGTTGCGCAAAGCCAGCGACAAGGTGCCGACCCCGCGTGCCAGGTCCAGGTTTTCAGCCTGTTCCGGGGTCACTTCCAGGGTCACCGCGTTGACCACCTTGGGCTTGGTTTCATCGCGACTCACTTCCTGCGCCACGGCCAGCACCAGGATCCGTTCGAGCACGATCTTCGAAACGTGCAAGGTGCTGCGCTGCACGTGCTCGCCCTCGGCCGCATCGCGCTCGGTATGGACGATGATGTCGACGTAATTGCCCGGCAGGGCGAAGCCGGCCACGCCGATCACGTCGTTCACGCGCACCGTGATGGCGCGCTTGCCTTCGCTGATCAGGGCCGACAGGCCGCCCATGGTGCCGGCCGGCGCCAGCTTGGACTCGGTGACCACTTCGCCGCGCACCAGGTTGGCCTTGAGCACGCGCTCGATGAGCAGCGCCGGGTCAAGGTAGGCGTCTTTGGGCAAGTCCTTGGCCGGCCGTTCGGCCAGCCTGAGCATTTCCGGCGACAAACGCTGGCCCCGGTTGACCTCGGTGGTGGCCACCACCACCCGGCTGGCGTTGGCGCTGGCCTGGCCTTGCAGCCACTTCCAGGCCAGCACCACAGCGGCAAGCCCGAACAAGATGGCAAAGGCCAACATGACAAAAGCACGCTTGTTTTTCATGAGATTCTCTCGAGCAAAGGATCACCGCAGTGGGCGAGGAAGGGGATGGAAGGCTGGGCTGGCGCAGCCGCGCCACTGAAGCCGGTGGCGAACATGCTGGCCCAGGCCTGCTCGAGCGCGGCCACCGACAGGCGCGGCGGCGCGCCGGCAAAGCCGGCAAAATCGACGATCCGGCTGATCAGCTCGTGCGGATAGCTGGCCAGCAGCGCGCGCCCGCTGGCGCCGTGCAGCTCGGCCAGCAGGTAGTCGACTGTCGCGTCGTCCCAGGCGACGCGCGCCAGGCGGCACTGGCGCCGCAGCAGCGCGCGGTAGCTGGGCTCGGCCATCGGGCCCACGTGAATCTTGTAGCCGATGCGGCGCATGGCCGATTCGTCCAGCAAGCTCTGGGGCGCCAGGTTGGTGGCGAACACCAGCGTGACGTCGAACGGCACCCCGATCTTGTGTCCGCCTTCCAGCGTCAACTGGTCGGCGCCGGTGTCGAGCGGCGCGCTCCAGCGATTGAGCAGGTCGGCGCAGGGCACGCGCGACCGGCCCAGGTCATCGACCAGCAGCATGCCGTTGTTGGCCATCAAGTGCGGCGGCGCGTGGTAGACGCCGCTGGCGGCGTCGTGGCGCAGGTCCAGCATGGCGGCACTGAGCTCGGCGCCCACCTGGATCAGCGGGCGCTGGCACAACGCCCAGCGGCTGTCGCTGCTGCGCCGGTCTTCGGCCTGGCGGGCCGGCAGCGGCGGCGGCGGCAGGTGCAGCAAGGGGTCGTACACCAGCACGATGTCCTG
Organism: Pseudomonadota bacterium; assembly: GCA_040390915.1. GTDB lineage: Bacteria > Pseudomonadota > Gammaproteobacteria > Burkholderiales > Burkholderiaceae_D > Telluria_A. Next base: position 8,071 of record JAZJXM010000008.1, on the reverse strand, counting down.
GTCGACCAGGATCGCGTACGGCACTGCCACCACGCCTTGCTGCAGCTGGCCGAGCTTGCGCGCCAGCGTGCTCTTGCCGCTGCCGGACGGGCCGTGCAGCAGCAGCGAACGGCCCGATTGCAGCGCCGCGCCGACCAGCTCGCGCACCTGGGCTGGCAAGCTGTCTTCTGCAAAAGCGGCGGCCAGTTCGGCGGCGCTGACACAGCTGCGCTGGCCGTGCCGGCGCGACTGGCGCAGCACCAGCTCGCGGTAGGCGTGCAATGTAACGGGGGCGGCGCCAACATAGCGGCTGCGCAGCAGGAAATCGGCGGCGCGCAACTTGCCATTGGGGGTCAGCTGGTAATTGACGTCGAGGTCGGAGTCGCCGCGCGAGGCCACTTCAACCAGCTGCTCGGCCAGCATGAAGCCGAGCACTTCGCGCAGTACATTGATCGACAGGCGAAGCTTGCCGGTGAGCACAGGCAAGTGCATCTTGCCGGTCGCGAACATGGTCTTGGCCACCAGCGCCACGATCAGTGACTGCTCCAGCCCGGTCTCGCGCACAGTCTTGGGCTGCGGCGGCATCCTGATCAGGTCGTCCGCCCCGGCTGCGGCCAGTCCCGCTTCCATGTCGATCATATTGCACCTCCCGGCAGATGTTTCTGAAAGTCACAAAATTGATTCTAGCCACGCGTCTGTGGCTCTTCTTGACACCGAGCAAGCAATTCCGAACTGCAAGTCAGCTGTGGCGCAACCACATCACCAGTGCCGTGCCCAGCGTGATGGCGAGCGCGTACGGCATGCTGCCCACGCTGGGCGCCGGCTCGGCATCGGGCGCCAGCGGTGCGCCGCCCAGGCGCATCAGCCAGGGGTGGAGCAAGGCGCCAATGTTGGCGAACGCGGCGCGGCTGCGGCGGCGCACCAGCACGATCAGCAGCGCCATGACGCCGCCCACGCAGTAAGTGGCCAGGCTGGCCTGGAACACCAGTGACGGGCCGAGGAAGGCGCCCACGGTGGCCATCAGCTTGACGTCGCCGGCGGCCATGCCGCCCATCAGGTACAGCGGCAGGAACAGCAGCAGGCCCGCTGCGAAGCCGGCCAGATAGGTCGACAACAGCACGGTAGGATCGGGAGAACACAGGTGCAGGATCAGCGCGCCCAGCAGGCCGAACGCGAGCAGGCCGTTGGGGATGCGGCGCCGTGCCAGGTCGAAGGCACTGGCCAGTAACAACAGCCCCATCAGTGCCAGGTCCAGATAGATCTTGTTGTGCATGACAAGCTTTCTTCAGACGTCGACAAAAAAATGCTTCCCTGGGCGGGGCCCCACCCGGGAAGCTGCGACAAGACTCAGGCGCCGGCGGCGCTGATCGCGTCCTTGATCGTGGTAAACGTTCTTTGCAAGCCACCGCCCAGTTCGCCGACCACGCCGACAATTACGCCGGCGATCAACGCCGCGATCATCCCGTATTCCAGCGCGGTGACGCCCTCTTCATCGGCGATGAAGGTCCGAACTGCCGAGATCAATGTGCTCATGACATACTCCTTAAGTGTGGATAAGAGACCAACCCTGGCGCACCGGATTGCTGTGCTGCGCCATTGAAATCACTATAGGACCGCATGCCATAAGGCAACTTGACACGTCGCAACTTTTCTACGCAGCATCAATTGTTGTTGACGTGAACGGGATTCGAGGAAATTTGAACTACGGCGCGCCCCCAAGTGGCGGTCAACGGTAGAATCGGAAACGGAATTGTCAGATTTGTTGCACATTAATTGCCTAATATGCAAAAAGCTATTATCCTGCTAGCGGTTCTTCGGGAATGCTCCCAGACATGACTTCCAGCTGCGCCTCACTATGGGGTAAAGTACCCATGCGTGGACCGAGAATGAACGCAGTGCATTGCCAGGCTGCGTGATGGTTGGTTGATTACATTTCTGAGAATGACATGGATTCCCTTCTGAAACACATGGTGGACATGACTGGCCACCGCGATCACACGATGCTCGACATCTCCGTGATTTCGGCGGTCCAGGAGTTGGCAGGCGCGTTGCAGACGCGCGTGCTCACCATTGTCACCGTGCGTGGCCAGAAGTTCGTGCGTTCGCGCGCCATCATCTGCGCCGGCGAGCCGGCCCGCATGGAAGACCACCTGGACGCGTCGCCCGGCGACACCATCGACACGCTGCCCGAACTGGCGGCCTGCCTGGCCAACCACGAATCGAGCGCCACGGCCGTGTCGGCCCAAGGCCGGCACACTTTGTTCCTGCCGATCTGGATCGGCGACAAGGCCGACACCTGCCTCGAAATCGTGCACCCGAAGCCGTACAACCCCGACACCATCCACGTCATTGGCGGCATCGTCAGCGTGTACCGCAATTTCCAGAACCTGCTCGACTACAGCGAACGCGATTCGCTGACCGGCTTGCTCAACCGCAAGACCTTCGACGACCAGCTGTCCAAGATGCTGCAACAGTCGGCGCTGGAACTGGAAGTGCCGCAGCCGGGCCAGCCCGAGCGGCGCCAGGCGCTGGCCGAAGAACCGATGCAGTGGCTGGCCGTGGTCGACGTCGACCACTTCAAGCTGGTCAACGACAAGTTCGGCCACCTGTACGGCGACGAAGTGCTGATCCTGATTGCCAACCTGATGACCTCGTCGTTCCGTTCGCAAGACCGGGTGTTCCGTTTCGGCGGCGAAGAATTCGTCGTGCTGCTGCGCTCGACGACGCTCGACAACGCCCAGAAAATCATCGACCGCTTCCGCACCAATGTGGAAACCCATGTGTTCCCGCAAGTGGGCTCGGTGACGGTCAGCGTCGGCTTCGTGGCGATCAACCCGTACGAGTCGCCGGTCACTATCCTGGGCCGGGCCGACCAGGCGCTGTACTACGCCAAGAGCCACGGGCGCAACCAGGCGTGCCACTACGACCAGCTGGTCTCGGGCGGCTTGCTCGAAGCGGCCGCGTCGAACGACACCGCCGAATTCTTCTAGCGCATGGAGTTGCGCCAGCTGCGCTATTTTGTCGCCATTGTCGACCACGGCTCGCTGTCGCGCGCGGCGCTGGTGCTGCACGTGGCCCAGCCGGCGCTGACCCAGCAATTGCGCCAGCTTGAAGAAGAGCTGGGCGCGCAATTGCTGCACCGCTCGGCCCAGGGGGTGCTCAGCACCGACGCCGGCAAAGTCTTCTATGAACACGCGCAAGCGATCCTCAAGCAGGTGGGCGACGCGCGCTCGGCCGTGACCCAGTCCACCACGCGCCCGTCCGGAAGCGTGACGCTGGGGCTGCCGCACAGCATCTCCGGCGCGCTGGCGCTGCCGCTGCTGGTGGCCGCCCGCGCCCGCTATCCGGAAATTACGCTGCAACTGACCGAGGAACTGTCCGGTAGCCTGGCCGAGCAGTTGAAATCGGGCCGCATCAACCTGGCCGTGCTGTTTGACGACGGCCAGCTGGCGCCGTTCGCCAGCACGCCGCTGGTGCAAGAGGCGCTGATGTTCATCGCCCGCCCCGGCTCCGCCTTCAGCCCGCTTGGTGCGACCGTCAGCCTGGCAGACGCGCTGGCCACCACCTTGATCCTGCCGGCCCAGCAGCAAGGCGTGCGCCCGCGCATCGACAGCGTGGCGCGCGAGGCCGGCCTGGCACTGTCCACCGTCATCGAAATCAATTCGATCGCCATTCTCAAGTCGGCCCTGCTGGCCGACATGGGCGCCACCATCTTGCCGCTGGCCCCGCTGCTGGCCGAGATCAACGCCGGCGCCCTGCAGGCGCGCGCGATCGACCATCCGGGCATGGCGCGCAGCGTCACCCTGTGCGCCTCGCGCAATATTCCGCTGACCAATGCGGCAGCCGCGGTCAGCCGCCTGGTGCAGGAAGTGACCCGCGAGCTGTGCGACAGCGGCGCCTGGCTGGGCGCAAGATTGCTTAATTAACAGGCATCACGCACGGGCCATCACTTTTTCTTATATCCCTATCCCAAAACGGTATTTCCCCTTCGGGCGGTAAGGTCATACACTCCGGGCCAACCATACCCTCCCCCGTTTACAGGCGCTTACCCAGCGCCGCCACGAACGGGGAGCTACCCGAATACCCTTTGGAGCCCCACATGCCTGATACCACGGCCAGCCGCCTGACCAGCGTCACCCTCGACGACAAATACACTGCCACTTCCGGCAATATTTTCCTGTCCGGCATCCAAGCGCTGGTGCGCCTGCCGATGATGCAGCGCGAGCGCGACCTGGCCGCCGGCCTGAACACGGCCGGCTTCATCTCCGGCTATCGCGGTTCGCCCCTGGGCGGGCTGGACGAAAACCTGTGGAAAGCCAAGAAGCACCTGGAAGCGCACCACGTCCAGTTTGTGCCGGGCGTGAACGAAGATCTGGCCGCCACTGCCGTATGGGGCTCGCAGCAGGTCGACCTGATCGGCCCGGCCAAGTACGACGGCGTGTTCGCCATGTGGTACGGCAAGGGCCCGGGCGTGGACCGCTGCGGCGACGTCTTCAAGCACATGAACCATGCCGGCACCTCCGCCCACGGCGGCGTGCTGCTGGTGGCCGGCGACGACCACGGCGCCTACTCGTCGACGCTGCCGCACCAGTCGGACCATTTGTTCTCGGCCTCGATGATCCCGCTGCTGTACCCATGCAATGTGCAGGAATACCTGGACCTGGGCGTGCACGGCTGGGCCATGTCGCGCTTTTCCGGCTGCACCATCGCCTTCAAGGCGCTGGCCGACACGGTCGAGTCGAGCGCCTCGGTGGACGCCAATCCGTTCCGCGTTGAAGTGAAAATTCCGCAAGACTTCGTGATGCCCGAAGGCGGCCTGAATACCCGCTTGTCCAACGTCCCGCTGGGCCAGCAGGCGCGCAATCAGGAAGCGCTGATGCAGGACTACAAGATCTACGCGGCGCTGGCCTATGCGCGCGAGAACAAGCTCAATCACGTCACCATCGACAGCCCGAACGCCAAGCTGGGCATCATCGCCTCCGGCAAGTCCTACCTGGACGTGCTCGAAGCGCTGCAGGACCTGGGCATAGACGAAGCGATGGCTCAAGAGGTGGGCCTGCGCCTGTTCAAGGTCGCCATGCCATGGCCGCTGGAGCCGGACTCGGTGCGCGAATTCGCCCAGGGCCTGGAAGAGATCCTGGTGGTCGAAGAGAAGCGCCAGATGGTCGAGTACCAACTGAAGGAACAGCTGTACAACTGGCGCGACGACGTGCGTCCCCACATCGTCGGCAAGTTCGACGACAAGGGCGAATGGGTCGCCCCGCGCGGCGAATGGCTGCTCACCTCCAAGGCCGACTTCTCGGTCTCGCAAGTGGCGCGCGTGATCGCTTCGCGCGTGTCGCGTTTGATCACCGACGAAAAAACCTGCGACTTGATCAAAGCGCGCCTGGCCTTTTTGGACGCCAAGGACGCGGTCCTGAAAAAGGCCATCAACACCCCGTTCCGCCCGGCGTTCTACTGCTCCGGCTGCCCGCACAACACCTCGACCAAGGTCCCGGAAGGCAGCTTCGCGCTGGCCGGCATTGGCTGCCACGTGATGGCCACCGCGATCTACCCGGAGATGAACAAGCTGACCACCCACATGGGCGGCGAAGGCGCGCCGTGGATCGGCCAGGCCGCGTTCTCCAAGGTCCCGCACGTATTCCAGAACCTGGGCGACGGCACCTACTTCCATTCCGGCTACCTTGCCATTCGCGCCGCCGTGGCGGCCAACGTCAACATGACGTACAAGATTTTGTATAACGACGCCGTCGCCATGACCGGCGGCCAGCCGGTCGACGGCCAGACCTCGGTGCCGATGATGGCCCAGCAGATGGCGGCCGAAGGCATTTTGCGCATCGCCTTGGTGACCGAAGACCTGTCGCGCTACGCCGACCGCTCCAACTTGCCGGCCATCGTCACCCTGCACGACCGCAAGGACATGGACGCGGTCCAGCGCGAACTGCGCGACGTCAAAGGCGTGACGGTACTGATCTACGACCAGACCTGCGCCGCCGAAAAACGCCGCCGCCGGAAAAAAGGCCAGTTCCCCGACCCGGCCAAGCGCATGGTCATCAACGACGCCGTGTGCGAAGGCTGCGGCGACTGCGGCGTGCAATCGAACTGCGTGTCGATCCTGCCGAAAGAAACCGAATTTGGCCGCAAGCGCACCATCGACCAGTCGTCCTGCAACAAGGATTATTCGTGCACCAAGGGCTTCTGCCCGAGTTTCGTGACGGTCGAAGGCGGCTCGCTCAAGAAAACCAAGACCGGCGTCACCAAGAACAACGCCGACGACGGTTTCGGCGAACTGCCGCAGCCAGTGTTGCCTGGCCTCGCGCAGCCATACAACATCCTGATCAACGGCATCGGCGGCACCGGCGTGATCACCGTCGGCGCCCTGATGGGCATGGCCGCCCACCTCGAAGGCAAGGGCGCGTCGGTCCTCGACATGACCGGCATGTCGCAGAAAAACGGCTCGGTCACCTCGCACGTCAAGGTCGCCCAGTCGCCGGCGCATTTGCGCGCACAGCGCATCGCCACCGGCGAAGCGGATCTGATCCTCGGTTGCGACATGCTCACCGCCGGCGCCCAGGATGCGATCTCCAAGATGCGCCCGGGCCGCACCATGGCCGTGATCAACCTGCACGAGCAGCCGCCTGGCACCTTTGCCCAGAACGCCGACTGGCAGTATCCGGTAGCCGAAGTGCGCGCGCTGATCAACGAGTCGGTGGGCCCTGACGCCGCCGACTTCATCGACGCCACCAAACTGGCTACCGCGCTGATGGGCGACTCGATCGCCGCCAACCTGTTCATGATGGGTTACGCATGGCAGAAGGGCCGCATTCCCTTGACCGAAGCGGCGCTGCTGCGCGCGATCGAATTGAATGGCGTGGGCGTCGAGCCGAACAAGAAGAGCTTCCTGTGGGGCCGCCGCGCCGCCGTGGACTTGAAGCGCGTGGAAAAAGTCGCCACCCCGACCCAGGCCATCGTGGTGCAGATGCCCGTCAGCCTGGACAACGTCATCAAGACGCGCGTCCAGTACCTGACCGCGTACCAGGACAGCGCTTACGCCGCCCGTTACGAAGAACTGGTCGCCAAAGTGCGCGCCGCCGAGACGGCGCAGGGCCTGGGCAACAAGCTCTCGACCGCGGTCGCCAAGTACTACTTCAAGCTGATGGCCTACAAGGACGAATACGAAGTGGCGCGCCTGTACACCGATGGCCGTTTCGTCGAACAGTTGCAGTCCCAGTTCGAAGGCAATTTCTCGGTCAAGTTCAACCTGGCGCCGCCACTGTTCTCGAAAAAGGACGCGAAAGGCCACCTGGTCAAGGCCGAATTCGGTTCGTGGATGTGGAGCGCCTTCAAGCTGCTGGCCAAGTTCAAGGGCCTGCGCGGCGGTGCTTTTGACATCTTTGGCTACACCGAAGAGCGTAAAATGGAACGCGCGCTGGTTGTGGAATACCGCGAGATGGTGGAAGCGCTGGTCGGCAAGCTGTCCGCCGACAGCCATGGCGTGGCGGTCGAACTGGCCAACCTGCCGGAGCAGATTCGCGGCTTTGGGCACGTCAAAGAGAACAACGTAGCCGTATTCCGGACTGAAAAAGCCCGTTTATTGGCAGCCTAACCCCGTCGTCCTCGCGAAAGCGGGGACCCATGGCACGCCAGCGTACTATGGGTCCCCGCGTTCGCGAGGACGACGTGTCTTGACGTTAACGTAAACGTCATATACCGTACAAGATCGCATTCGCAAGGATAACCATGAACGACCTGACCACCGCCGCCAAACTGACCCCGCCCGAGCAACCGAAGCTGGCCAACAAGGTGCGCTTCGTGACCGCCGCCTCTTTGTTCGACGGCCATGACGCCTCGATCAACATCATGCGCCGCATCTTGCAGTCGAACGGCGTCGAAGTGGTCCACCTGGGCCACAACCGCTCGGTCGACGAAGTCGTCACCGCGGCGCTGGCCGAAGACGTGCAGGGCATCGCCCTGTCGAGCTACCAGGGTGGCCACGTCGAATACTTCAAGTACATGGTCGACCTGCTCAAAGAGCGTGGCGGCGCCCACATCAAGGTGTTCGGCGGCGGCGGCGGCGTGATCGTGGCCGACG
>JAZJXM010000007.1:22087-66911 GCA_040390915.1 Pseudomonadota bacterium | reverse complement strand
ATTGGCGCATTGCCCGACCTGACCCTCGATTTTTTCCACAGCCGCGCGCGCTTGTGCGACGATGTGGTCAAATTCCAAACAGAGGCAAATGAGCATGCAAACACCTGCCCGGATTCCCGCCATCGACATGCTGCGCGGTTTCGTCATCGCCCTGATGGCGCTCGATCACACGCGCGACTTTTTCGGCATTGCACTGTTCAACGCGGAAGACCTGGCGGCCACCACGCCCGCCTGGTTCTGGACCCGCTGGATCACCCACTTGTGCGCCACCGTGTTCGTGCTGCTGGCCGGCAGCTCAGCCTTCCTGCGTGCCCAGGGCAGCGGCGTGCCTGCGCTGTCGCGCTACCTGGCCACGCGCGGCGCCATGCTGCTGCTGCTCGAAGCGACCTGGATCAGTTTCAGCTGGCAGTTTGGCTACAACATCATGATCTTCCAGGTGATCTGGGCGCTGGGCGCCGGCATGATGATGCTGTCGCTGCTGGTGTGGCTGCCGCGCCCTGCCATTGCACTCATTGCGGCGCTGCTGATCGTGCCCCATAACGCGCTCGACGCCATCGAATCGAAAAATATTCTGTGGATGGCCTGGCACCAGGGCGGCTTCTACCAGCTGCCGCCAGGCTTTGGGCTGCGCGGCCTCGCGTTCATGTATCCCTTGATGCCGTGGGTGGGCCTGATCGCGGCCGGCTATGCGCTCGGCCCGGTGTTCCTGTGGGAGCGCGCCCGGCGCGCGCGCTTTCTGCTGGCCACCGCCGGCGTGCTGCTGCTCGCGTTCGTCGTGCTGCGCGCGTTCAATCTGTATGGCGATCCGGATCCATGGAAGCTGCAGGGACGCGGCCTGATGTTCGACCTGATGTCGTTCATGCGGGTGCACAAATATCCGCCGTCGCTGCTGTACCTGTGCGTCACGTCGGGCCTCGGCCTGCTGCTGCTGGTGCTGTTCGAGCGCATCCGGACCAACAAGGTGTTGCTGCTGTTCGGCGGCTCGCCGCTGTTCTTCTACGTGGTCCACATCGCCCTGATCCACTTCCTGGGCAATGCCTATTACACGCTGCGCTTTGGCAGTATTCCCGAATTCACCCAGAACGGCCCGGTATGGCCGGACGGCTATGTCGCCTCGCTGCCGGTGGTGTATGCGGCGTGGGTGGCGATCCTGGCGCTGATGTATGGGCTGGTCTTGCTGTGGCGCCGCGCGCGCCGGCCAGCTCAGGCCAGCACGGCACTGCAATCGGCGGGATGAGCCAGATAGCTGCTTAGCCAGTCGAACACCTTGCCGGCGCCCGCTTCGACTTGCGGGCCGAAGCCGCGCTGCGCCAGTAGCGCAATGCCGTTGGTGTGCGCCAGGACGCCATCGGACAGCGTGAGCGCGCCGTCGCCGGCGCGCGCCACGCACAGCGGCTCCAGACGGTGCGCCAGCAAGGAGCCCAGCACCAGGTTGTGCGAGGAGACGATCACCAGCCCCTTGGCCGCCAGCACGTCGAGCACCGACGCGGCGGCCGACACCGATTCGAGATGGTTGGTGCCCCTGAAAATTTCATCGATGATGCACACGCCCGCGTGCGGCCCTTCGGATGCGGCCAGCAGTTCCTGCGCGCGCCGCAGTTCGGCCATGTACAGGCTTTCGCCACCCAGCATCGCATCTTCGCTCTGCATGCTGGCGTACACCGGCAGGTCGGGCACGGTGGCGCTGGTCGCATAGCAAAAGCCGAACGCGCGCGCTGCCACCAGATTGATGCCGACCGTGCGCAGCAAGGTGCTCTTGCCGATTCCGTTCTGGCCGGAGATGAAGGCGCCCTTGCCTTCCAGCTCCAGGCACAGCGGCTGGGCCTGAGCCAGCAGCGGATGGACGGTGTCGCGCAGCGCGATGGCGCGCGCGTCGCCCTGCACCGCCCAGCAGAAAGTCGGCGTGCACAGCAAATGGCGCGCCAGCGCGATGTCCGCTTCCAGGTTGGCCAGGCGCGCGAAACAGGCGCGCAGCAGCGCCAAGTTGTCGCGCACCAGGCCCACGCCCTTGAAATAGTGGTTCACGTTGGCCAGCATGAACCAGTCCCGGTAGACGCCCAGGCCTGGAATGAGCATCTCCACGGGAGCACGCGTGAGCGCGCGATTGATCTTGCTCGCCTGCGCCGCGTGCGGGCCGTCGAGCAGAGACTCGACGCGCAGCAGCATCTGCAGCGATCGCATCGCGCGCTGCCATTGCTCCATCGTGTCCTGATAGCGCATCTGGGTCGACATCAGCAGGTACAGCACCAGGCCGGTGACCAGCCAGGCGGCCGGCGACAGCGTCGCCGCTGCCACCGACGCAATCAAGAGCACCATCAATGGCCAGGTTTTCCCGGACCACCAGGGGACAGGCGGCGCCACCGCTTCATGCAGCAGGGTGGCGATTTCCTGGTCGGCGTGGCGCAATGGCTTGCAGCGCTGGTGCAGCTGTTCCAGCGCGCCGGGCTCGCGCAGCAGCGCTTCGATGCTGGCGCGGTGTTGCGCGCCGTGGCCGGCACGCAGGCGCTGATACAAAGCGTGCTGGCCGAAAATGCTCACTTCTTGCGACAGCTGCGCGCAATAGACGTCGAGCAGCAGGTCCTTCCAGGTGGCGTCGTCGATGGCGGCGCCAGCCGGATCGCTGCACAGCCGGTGCAGCTGGGCGACATCGCTGGCGACGAAGGGGAAGTCGGCCGGCTCGCGGCCCGGAATCTGCATCAGCGCGCGGCATCGGCCCAGCACCCTGGTCGCCCAGACTGACAACTTCTGTTGAAGCGCGAACATACATCCTTTGCGATGGCGGCCCGGCACTCGCCAGGCATCTGCGTCCCCATATGCCGCCAAGGTGCAAAAACACAAGATCCGTTTGCCGCCACCGGCCTATTGAGCACGCCTTTTTTCGACGCCATCCACACTGTCGTCAACACCGTCCTTCTTGCGGCTATGCAAACTGGGCAGCCGGCGCATGGCCAGCAGGCCAGCGGCGTCCTGGATGCCGATGGCGCGCTGGGCGACCGTGATCAATCCAACGTCCTTCAAGGCCGACAAGGTACGGCTGACCGTTTCCAGCGACAAGCCGAGGTAGCTGCCGATTTCGAGGCGGGACATGCTCAAGGTGAATTGCCTGCCCGAACCACCGATCGCCGCAAAGCGCTCGGCCTGCGACAGCAGGAACCGGGCAACCCGCACTTCGGCTGCGCAGGCGCCGAGCTGACCGATCATGACTTGTTCATGGGCCAGTTCGCGGCTCATGGCGCAGTACATCAACTCGTCGAACTCTGGGTGCACCCGCCCCAGTGCGGCCAAGCGCTTAAATGGCAGCAAGACCAGCTCGCAATCGGTCAATGCCACCGCTTCGGATGCATGGTAGTGGCCATGGATCCCATTCAAGCCCAGCAGGTCTCCTTTCATCGGAAAGCTCAGCACCTGTTCGTTGCCGAATTCATCGATCAGCCCGGTCTTGAGAAAGCCGGAGTGGACCAGGTAGAGCGTGTCGAAGCACTGACCGACCGTATGGATCAGTTGTCCGGGTTCGAACTGGACGTGCTGGAACAGCAGCTTTTCGCTGCTGAACGAAGCGGGGGCGTCGATGCGCAGCAGCTCGCACACGGCATTCAAGCTTGACCACAAGCGTCCCTGGCTCTGGCGACCTGCCCCGACGCAGGACGCATGCAAGGCCGCCGGCATGCGCGTTTGTAATACTGATGTCTGTGTCTGCATAATTCTCATCCAATCAAAAAGACGGCAATGGCGCATCGTTGTTTGAAGCGAGGTGAACCTTACAAACGAGTGTGCCTGTGCGGACGCGGCCGTGATATCAGCGAACCCTGATCTTGATGCAAAAATGGACATGGGCATGAAGGAAAAACCTGAGCCCGCATCGCCTACGGCATGGGGCCCCACTGGCGGCGCGGCCCGCTCAGAATGCGGGCGAGCACAGCGGCCGGCACGCCGCACAGGATCAGATAGGCGTGCGCCGCCTCCATGCCAAATATTTCCCAATAGAGCAAACCGATGTCGATGCTGTCGGCCAGGACGACATCGATGCGCCCGTCGCGCAACTGGCCCTGTTGCAGTTCCACTAGTCGATTCGCCATGAGTTCCGCCACAGACAAGCAGCTGCAGGCCGAGCGCGCTTAACAGCGTTGTCGCGTCGAATTCATCTGCGCGACGCCGGGCTGAACCGCCGTGTCCACGCCAAACTCCGGCTCGGCGCGCAATAGCAAGCGCAAGCGGTCCCGATCGGTAATGTCAACGTTGCGATGACTGACCGCGATCCAGCCATTGGCCTTGAAGCGCCCGATCAGTCGGCTGACGCTTTCCGCGCTAATGCCAAGTTGGCTGCCGATGTCAGCGCGCGACATGCTGAGCCTGAACGATTTCCCGGAATAGCCCTGTTCGGCATAGCGCGCCGACAGATTGAGCAGAAAGTAGCCGAAGCGCTGATCGCAGCGCATGGCCGCCAGCTGGGTCGCCGTTGCCGTGCTCGCAATGGCCTCTTGCATCAGGTAGCGAATAAAGTGCCGCTGCAGCGCTGGCGACGCTTGCATGGCCGCCTCCAGGGCGGCATAGGAAATGCCGCACACTTCGCTGTCTTCGAGCGCGACGGCGCGATACTGGTGGCGCCCGGTGGGAATCGCGTCCATGCCCATCAGGTCGCCAGCCATGCGAAAGCCGATCACCCGTTGTTCGCCGGTCGGGTCGCGCCCGACCACCTTGAACTGGCCATAGCGCACTTGGTACAGTGTGGCCATGCGTTCGTCAACATTGTACAAGCACTCATGCCGGCAGACCCTGCGCTTTGCGCTGAAGATGTCCTTGGGCCAAAGTTCGTCGAGATCGCCCAGATTGCCGGAAAAGCAGGTCGGCAATGCGGCACAGTCAACACAGCCCGGACAGCTCGCCGAGCCCGGGGACCGGGCGTGCAGCGCAGGGCCCGAACGCAGATAGGTGGACATGATCTTTTCTGAAAAAATAGGACGGTTCAAATTAACCCCTCTTCAATGGCATACCGGGTCAACTGGGCATTGCAGACCATGCCCAGCTTTTCCAGCACGCGGGTGCGATAGGTGGACACGGTCTTGGGACTGAGGAACAGTCGCTCGCCGATGGCCGTGAGCGCCTCGCCTTCGGCCAGGCTTTTCATGACATCGAATTCGCGCTCGGACAATTCTTCATGCAAGTCCACGCGCGCGCCTTGCAAGCGGCGCATCATCAGTTCGGCAAATTGTGGCGTGTAATACCTGCCCCCTGCCGCCGCCTTGCGTACTGCCGTGGCCAGCACCGACGCCTCCACGTCCTTGGTCAGATAGGCCACCGCGCCCAGTTTCAGCGCGCGTATCGCGTAAGCGCTCTCCGCATAGCCGCTGAGGATGATCACCGGCAGCTCCGGCCGCGTCCGGCTGAGCGTGCGCAACAGCTCCAGGCCGCCGCCGCCCGGCATGTTGATGTCGGTAATGACCAGATCGACCTGGCAGCATGCCAGTTGCGCCAGCGCGTCCGGCATGCAACTGGCCTCGGCGACGACCGCGATATCGTCGCTTGCGCCAAGCAGGAGCCGCACGCCGCCGCGCGCGATCAGGTGGTCGTCCACCAACAATACTCTGATGGCATTACCCATGACAGGCCTCCTCCAGCGGCGCCACCAGCACCACCGCCGTTCCCTGGCCCGGTTGCGAGGTGATCGTCAGCGTGCCGTTTTCCTGGCGCGCCCTTTCGACCATGCCGAACCAGCCCATGGCGCCGACCCGGAATTGCTGCGAAGGATCGCAGCCGACGCCGTCATCGGTGACCGTGACCGTGAGCAGGTTGGCGCTGCGAAATACGCGCAAGGACACTTTTTTGGCATGGGCGTGGCGCTCCACGTTCGTCAACGCCTCCTGGACAATCCGAAAGATCATCAGCACGCGCCGGTCGCCCAGCTCGCTGTCCGAAGGCGCCTGACCGAAGTCGACATCGCAGACGATGCCGTTGCGCCGCTGCACGCGTCCGAGATACCATTCCAGCGCGGCCCAGATGCCCAGCTGGTTCAGCACGCTGGGGCTCAAGTCCATGGCGATCCTGTGGGCGCTGCGCATGGCCTCGATGGCCAGCGCGCACGCATCGGCCAGCAAGGGGTCGGGCTCGAGCCGGTCCTTGGCGCAACGCTGGATGACGCTGGCAAGGCAGGCGCGTATGCCGGTCAATGATCCGCCCAGTTCGTCGTGAATTTCCTGCGCGATCCGGCGTCGTTCTCGCTCGAGCATAGTGTGCTGATGCGCTGCCAGCGAACGCAATTGCCCCGAGGTCGGCGCCAGCGGCTCGGCTGTGGCCGGCGCGGCGGCGCCGCCCCGGTGATCATCGCGGCGGCGTCCGGCGCCCCGCGTTTGCATAGTCAACATGGAAAACTCCTTGAGAAAAATGCGCGCACGGCGCTAGGGTGCGATCGTGCGCTGTCGCAGCGCGCTTGGCGGGCGCTGCCAGTGGCCGGCGCAATTGTCCGGCACGCCCGGCCACGCGCGCTGGCGCGCAATACGGCCGCCAGCAGCATCGTCCCGCCACGCCTGCATCGGTTCGGCGTCGAACAAGCGGTAATGATTGCCGCCTCCCCGTTTGGCGCAATACATGGCCTGATCTGCCTGATCGAGCAGGCACTCGCCAGTGGCGCCATGATCGGGATAAAACGCCACGCCCACGCTGGCACTCAAGCCATGGCACCCTTCGGCAATCGCAAACGGCTGCGCCAACAGCGCCACAATCTTGCGCGCCAGCCGCAGCGCGGCGCGCCGATGCACGATCGCCGGCAACAGCACCACGAATTCGTCGCCACCGAAGCGCGCCACGGTGTCGCTGCCGCGCACCGCCCGCTGCAGCCGCTCGGCGACCGCCCGCAATACGGTGTCGCCCGTCTGGTGTCCGAATGTGTCATTGATCGCCTTGAAGCCATCAAGGTCGAGAAACAATACGGCAACCAATCCTCCTGATTGCGCCGCCGCCGCGATCGCGCTCTGCTGCAAGACGAGAAAATGGGCGCGGCATGCCAGCCCGGTAAGGGCATCGCGGTTGGCGCGTTCGCGCTCCTGCCGCAATGCCATCTTCTGTTGGGTTATATCGTGCTGCAATGCGATGAAATGCGTTATCTGCCCGTTGCCATCCTTCAGTGCATTCACCGTTTCATCCGTCATGTAGAGCGAACCGTTCCGATGGCGGTTCACCCGTTCACCGCGCCACGAATCGGTCCGGTCCGGCATTTCCTGCCATAGGGCGCGATATTCCGCACGCGCAAGCGGTTCTGCCGCGAGCATGGCCGTGGTCGCACCGAGCAGTTCGCACGCCGCATAGCCGCTCAGCTGCACGAACGCCTGATTGAGCCAGACGATGCGGTCATCCGCGTCGGTAATCAGAATGGCCGAGCCGACCGAGTCAATCGCCCTTGCCAGCAATTCAACCTGGGGGGGATTGTCCGACGATGGCGGCGCCCGCAAGGGCCAAAGCGAATTCATCATGTTCTCCCAAAATAAATACTACAAGTCAACAAATGCCAAGCGGTAAATAATTCGACAGACACCCGGCACTGATACATATCCGCGAAATTCGAAGAGTAAATATATACAAAATTGCCGGCCCGGGAATCGGAAAAATCTGACGCCTGTCAACTACCAGAAGTATAGATATTTCTCCTACAACGAAGAAAATAGAAATTAACTAACTGGAATTATCCCGGCGCGCGATATCGGCAATGAAACAACAAAGCTGCATTCCGAAAATTCGTGATTTCCCGGAATTGGGAGCACCGAAATTTAACAAACTTGTCTTTAACTTAGCTATGGTGATGGGCATGGCAAGGAAAACAATATTGTTACTTTTTGCGGATGCAACTCTGCAATGGCCATGGGTAATTTAAATATCAAAATACCAAAACTGCGCCACGCTGCAAGGCTTGGGCTGAAAATTCCCCCAGGGGAATGTGGTTGGCAAAAACACTCACCTGTGTTTTTTTTGCAACACGGCACCGCGCCCGGATCCGCCAGCGGCGCTGTCCGGCGCCCGCGCCAACACCGTCCGGACACGCTGCGGACATGCGCCGGCAGCGCAACATCGTCGACAATTCAATGACTTAACACCTGGCACGTTTCGTGCTCATTCACCGATACCCTTTGCTACGTCCATTCCCATGATTCGCGATACCTCCTCCCAAGACGCCCTCATCAGCACGCCGCCGCCGCACCAGAACCGGCGCCGTGCGCTGATCGCTGCCGGCGCGCTGGCGCTGCTGGCCACTGCAACGACGCTGATCGCCAGCTGGCGCAGCAGCGAACATGCGGTCAGCGCGGCACGCCTGCGCATCGCCGAAGTGGCACGCGGCACGCTGGTGCGCGACGCCGCCGTCAATGGCCGCGTGGTGGCCGCGGTCAGCCCGACCCTGTATTCGACCGCGCCGTCGACCGTGACGCTCAAGGTAGCCGCCGGCGACACCGTCAAGCGCGGCCAGGTGCTGGCGGTGCTGGAGTCGCCCGACCTGTCGGACGCGCTCAAGCGCGAGCAATCGAGCTACCAGCAGCTGGAAGCGGAAGTGGCGCGCCAGCAGATCCTGGCGCGCAAGCAAAAACTGCTGGCCCAGCGCGACGCCGACACCGCCGAAATCGACCGCCTGTCGGCCCAGCGCACGCTCGAACGCTACCAGGCGGTGGCCAACGAAGGCATCATCGCCAAGATCGATTTTCAAAAGGCCAAGGACGCGCTCAAGTCGGCCGAGATTCGCGCCAGCCACGCCGCCAAGGCAGCCGCGCTGGAAAGCGACGATGTCGGCCTGGCGCTCAAGACCCGTGTCAACGAACTCGATCGCCAGCGCCTGTCGATGGCCAACGCCCAGCGCCGTGTCGATGAACTGTCGGTCAAGGCGCCGGTCGACGGCTTCATCGGCACGCTGTCGGTGCAGGACCGCAGCGTGGTGGCGGCGAACGTCGCGTTGATGACGCTGGTGGACCTGTCGCGCCTGGAAGTCGAACTGGAAGTGCCCGAGAGCTATGTCGCCGACATGGGCCTGGGCATGAGCGCCGAGATCGAACTGGGCGGCGTCAAGGCCACCGGCAAGCTGTCGGCGCTGTCGCCCGAAGTGGTCAAGAACCAGGTGCTGGCCCGGGTGCGCTTCGATGGCGAGCAGCCCAAGGGCCTGCGCCAGAGCCAGCGCGTGACGGCCCGCCTGCTGATTGAAGAAAAGCCGAATGTGGTGCTGCTGCCGCGCGGCCCGTTTGTGGAAAACGAAGGCGGCCGCTTCGCCTACCTGGTGCGCGACGGATATGCGGTGCGCACCCCGATCAAACTGGGCGCGACCAGCATCACGGCGGTAGAAATCCTGCAAGGCCTCAAGATCGGCGACAAGGTCGTCATTGCCGGCACCGACGCGTTCGACAACGCGGCGCGCGTGTCGATCAACAAATAACTCAACCCAAAGGAACTCTCATGCTGCGCATGTCCAATTTGAGCAAGGTATATCGCACCCACATGATCGAAACGCACGCGCTGCGCGGCTTCGAGATCAATGTCAACAAGGGCGAATTCGTCACCGTGACCGGGCCGTCCGGCTCCGGCAAGACCAGCTTTCTGAACATCGCCGGCCTGCTCGAAGAATTCACCGACGGCGAATACATCCTCGACGGCGTCAACGTCAAGGGCATGGACGACAATGCCCGCTCGCGCCTGCGCAATGAAAAACTGGGCTTCATCTTCCAGGGCTTCAACCTGATTCCCGACCTGTCGCTGTTCGACAATGTCGACGTGCCGCTGCGCTACCGGGGCTTCAACGCGGCCGAGCGCAAGGAACGCATCGAGGACGCGCTGGCCAAGGTGGGCCTGGCCTCGCGCATGAAGCACTACCCGGCCGAACTGTCGGGCGGGCAGCAGCAGCGCGTGGCGATCGCGCGCGCGCTGGCCGGCTCGCCCAAGCTGCTGCTGGCCGATGAACCGACCGGCAACCTGGACACCCAGATGGCGCGCGGCGTCATGGAGCTGCTCGAAGAAATCAATGCCCAGGGCACCACCATCCTGATGGTGACGCATGACCCGGAACTGGCGGTGCGCTCGCAGCGCAACGTCCACATCATTGACGGCCAGGTGTCGGACCTGGTGCGCAAGACGCCCACGCTGTTCGACGCCAAGGCATCCCACACCCACGCCGGCTAAGGAGTCGCCATGTTCCAGTACTATTTCTTGCTTGGCATCCGCAGCCTGCGCCGCAACCCGGCACTGACCGCGCTGATGGTGCTCACGCTGGCCATCGGCGTGGCCGCCAGCGTGTCGACCCTGACCATCTTGCACGTCATGTCGGGCGACCCGATTCCGCACAAGAGCGACCGCTTGTTTGTCCCTGTCATGGATATCGGACCCCTGGAAAACTATACGCCCGGCGAAGCACCGAACGACATCCAGATGACCTACACGGATGCGCGCAACTTGCTCAAATCGGGCCTGGGCGAGCGCCGCACGGCCATCTATGGCCTCGGTGCGCTGATCGAACCGGCACGCAAGGAGATCGGTGTGTTCTCGGCCCAGGGCCTGGCCACGACGCGCGATTTTTTTACCATGTTCGAGGCACCTTTCCTGCATGGCCAGGCATGGAGCGACACCGAGGACTCCAGCGGCGCCAACGTCGTCATCCTGGGCCAGGACTTGTCCGAGAAATTGTTCGGCACTGCCAATCCGGTCGGCCAGCGCGTGAACATGAGCGGCAAGTCATTCCAGGTGGTTGGAGTGCTGGAAAAGTGGGTGCCCGTGCCGCGCTATTACCGCCTGATCGGCGGCGGCGGCTCGTTTGGAACGGCCGATGAATACATGATCCCGTTCCAGAGCGCGATTAACGGCGAAAACTACAATTCGGGCAGCACCTGGTGCACCGCCAGTACCGGCCCCGGTTACCAGTCCTTCCTCGATTCCGAATGCACCTGGATCCAGTTCTGGTTCGAAGCCAGGTCCAGCCTGGAACGCTCGACGATCCAGACCTATATGGACGGCTATGTCGCCGAACAGCGCAAGCTGGGGCGAATGAAGCGCGCCATTCCGGCCAAGCTGTACGACGTGATGGAGTGGCTGCAGCTCAATAAAGTGGTCGGCAACGACAGCAAACTGTCGGCCTGGCTGGCGTTTGGCTTCCTGCTGCTTTGCCTGGTCAACGCGATCGGCCTGCTGCTGGCAAAATTCTCGGTGCGCGCCGCCGAAGTGGGCATTCGGCGCGCGCTGGGCGCTTCGCGGCGCGAGATTTTTCAGCAGTTCCTGATCGAGACCGCCGTGGTCGGCCTGGCCGGCGGCGTGCTCGGCCTGCTGCTGGCGTTCGGCGCGCTGGCGCTGATTGCCATGCAGTCCAAGCAGATGGCGATCGTGGCCCACCTGGACTGGGTAATGCTGACCTTTACTTTCTTGTTGTCGGTCGCCGCCGCGATGCTGGCCGGCCTGCTGCCGACCTGGCGCGCCTGCCAGGTCACGCCGGCCCTGCAACTCAAATCGCAATAATCACGGGAGCCATCATGGAAATCCGCCCTATCCTCTCTACGCTGTTGCGTAACAAGACCGGTCCATTGCTGGTCGCGATCCAGATTGCCCTGAGCCTGGCCATCCTGGCCAACGCCCTGCACATCGTCAACATCAGGCAGGCGGTCGCCGCCCGTCCGAGCGGCATCGCCGACGAGCACTCGGTATTTCAGATCGCGGTGCGCAGCATGGGCAAGAGCGAACACAATGAGCAAATTGCCGCTCAAAAGCGGCAGGCCGACCAGTTGCGCGCGGTGCCGGGCGTGCTGTCGGTGGCGCGCGTGAGCATGATCCCGCTGTCGCGCAACGGTAGCAGCACCAGCGTCTCGGCCAGCGGCTCGAAAGACATACCGACCACCGATGCCGGCATGTATCTCACGCCCGATTCGCTGGCCCATACCTGGGGCCTGAAACTGGCCGAAGGGCGCGAGGCATTGCCGTCCGAAATTCCCGAATTCAATTCCCAGATTCAGGACGACCGTCCGCCCACGGTGCTGGTGACTGGCGCACTGGCCAAAAAACTGTGGCCGGGCGCATCCACCTATGTCGGCAAGACCATGTACTTCGGCAGCGGCGACGATGCCCAACGCGCACGCGTGATCGGCGTCGTCGAACGTCTGCAAACCCAGCGCGCCGATCTGACACCGACCGCCGAATACGCCATCATCATGCCGGTGCGCTCCAGCGGCGCGATGCCGGCGTCGCTGTTTACGGTACGCACCGAGCCGGGCCAGCGCGAGCGCGTCATGAAGGAAGCGGAAGCGGCCATCCGCACCGGCGCCACGACGCCCACGCTGGTCAATACCAAGACCATGGACGAAGTGCGCACCGAACGCTATCGCGCCGACGTGGCGCTGTCGTGGATGCTGATCACGGTCAGCGTGCTGCTGCTGATGATTACCGCCAGCGGCATCGTCGGCATGGCCAGCCTGTGGGTGCAGCAGCGCCGCAAGCAGATCGGCGTGCGGCGCGCGCTCGGTGCGCGCCGGGCCGACATCCTGCGCTACTTCCTGACCGAAAACGTGATGATCACCAGCTGCGGCGTGGCGGTCGGCCTGATGCTGGCGGTCGGCCTGAACCAGCTGCTGGTCGCCAAACTCGAGATGGCCCGGCTGCCGCTCGAGTACATGGCGGGCGGCGCGGCCGTGTTCTTTGCACTTGGCATCATGGCCGTGTACGGGCCGGCGTGGCGCGCCGCCACCATCTCGCCGGCGATGGCCACGCGCAGCGCGTGAATGGTATGCTAGCGCAATGCCTACAGTCTTAATTATTGACGACAACGCCGCGGTTGCAATCGCACTCGACGTTCTGTTTTCACTGCACGACATCGATGCCTTGCGCGCCGCGTCCCCGGAACAGGGACTGGCGCTGCTGGCCTCGCGCCGCGTCGACCTGGTGATCCAGGACATGAACTTCACGGCCGACACCACCTCGGGCGAGGAAGGCAAGACGCTGTTTCGCGAAATTCGCGCGCGCCATCCCGACCTGCCGGTGATCTTGCTGACCGCCTGGACCCATCTGGACGCCGCAGTCGACCTGGTCAAATCCGGGGCGGCCGACTACCTGTCCAAGCCGTGGAACGACAACCGCCTGATCGCCACCGTCACCAACCTGATCGAACTGGGCCAGGCCAACCGCGCCTTGCAGCAGCACGCGCAGCGCGAACGGCGAGCGCGGCGCGACCTGGAACAGGGCTTCGACCTGCGCGGCATGGTGTGGCAGGACGCGGCCACTGAACGCATCTTGAGCCTGGCTTGCCAGGTGGCGCGGGCCGACGTGGCGGTGCTGATCAGCGGCCCGAACGGCGCCGGCAAGGAACGCATTGCCGACATCATCCAGGCCAATTCAGCGGTGCGCGACGGCCCGTTCGTGGTGCTCAATTGCGGCGCGCTGCCGGCCGAATTGATCGAGGCCGAGCTGTTCGGCGCCGAGGCCGGCGCCTACACCGGCGCCTCCAAGGCGCGCGAAGGCAAATTCGAAGCGGCCGACGGCGGCACCTTGTTCCTCGACGAGATCGGCAACCTGCCGCTGGCCGGCCAGATGAAACTGCTGCGGGTACTGGAAACGGGCCGCTTCGAGCGCCTCGGATCGAACCGCGAACGCCAGGTCAAGGTGCGCGTGATCAGCGCCACCAACGCCGACCTGGGTGCGATGATACGTGCCGGGACCTTCCGCGAAGACCTGTTCTACCGCCTCAATGTGATCGAGCTGCGCTTGCCGCCGCTGGCCGCGCGCCCGGCCGACATCCTGCCGCTGGCCACCAGCTTCCTGGCCAAGGGGAAAACGCTGGACCGCGGCGCGCAGGCGGCATTGATGGCGCATCCGTGGCCGGGCAATGTGCGCGAACTGAAAAACGTGATGCAGCGCGCCGGGCTGCTGGCGGCGGGCGACGTGATCAAGGCGGCCGACCTGGGCTTGCCGGTGGCGGCGGCGCCGGCGCTGGACGCGGAGCCGGACCGCGACGCCATTGCGCAGGCACTGGCGCGCGCGCACGGCGTGGTGGCGCAGGCGGCGGCCGAACTCGGTCTGTCGCGCCAGGCGCTGTACCGGCGCATGGAGCGGCTCGGCATCGCGCGCCCGTGATGGCCGCCATGCGCTTGTCGCTGGTGACGCGCTGGTCGGCGTTGGTGGCCACGCTGCTCGCGTTCGGCATCCTCCTGACACTGGCGCTCGACCACTTCCTGCCTGGCAGGCCAGTGCTGGTCGGCGCGCTGTGCATGGCCTGCGTGGTGCCGATCGCGGTGATCACGATCCGGGCCCAGATCCAGCCCATCCTGTCGCTGTTTCGCGCGCTCGAAGGCACCGTCACCAGCTACAAGGACGGCGATTTTTCGTTCAGCCTGCACTGGCCGCAGAATGACGAAGTGGCCGACCTGGTCGAGGCCCACAACGCGCTGGGCGGCGTGCTGCGCGAACAGCGCCTGGCGCTGGTGCAGCGCGAACTGCTGCTCGACACCATGGTGCAAAACACGCCCGTGGCGATGCTGCTGGTGGGCGACGCCGCCATCGTGTACGCCAACCTGGCTGCGCGCCAGTTGCTTAACCAAGGCCGCAAGCTGGAAGGCCATCGCCTGGCCGAGATCCTCGCACATGCTTCGCCGGCGCTGGTCGAGGCGCTCGCGCGTGGCGGCGACGGCCTGTTCACGGCCGGCGCCAGCGAGGACGAAGAGGTGTACCACCTGGCGCGCCGCAGCTTCAGCCTGAATGGGCGCAAGCACGAACTGCTGCTGCTGCGCCAGCTGACCCAGGAATTGCGCCGCCAGGAAGTGCAGACCTGGAAGAAGGTGATCCGGGTGATCAGCCATGAACTGAACAATTCGCTGGCGCCGCTGACGTCCCTGGCCCACTCCGGCGCCGAACTGGTACGGCGCGGTCAAACCGAACGCCTGCCGCAGATACTCGAAACGATCGAGGAGCGCACCCGCCACCTGGAGAGCTTCATCCTCGGCTACGCCCGTTTCGCCAAGCTGCCGGCGCCGCGCCTGGAAAGCTGCGCCTGGGACGCGTTTGTCGCGCGGCTGGCGTCCGAAGTGGCATTCCAGGTGACCGGCGCGCTGCCTGCGGAGCCGGCCTGGTTCGATCCGGCCCAGATGGAGCAGGCGCTGCTCAACCTGCTCAAGAACGCGCACGAATCCGGTTCGTCCCCGCAACACGTCAGCTTGCAGGTCAAAAGCGCGCTGGGCATGCTGCGCATCGAAGTAATGGACCGCGGCCCCGGCATGAACGACGCGGTGCTGGCCAACGCGCTGGTGCCGTTCTACTCGACCAAGCGCAGCGGCACCGGCCTGGGCCTGGCGCTGGCGCGCGAAATCGCCGAAGCCCATGGCGGGCGCATCACGCTGGGTAATCGCGAAGGGGGCGGTTTGACCGTAGCGCTGATCCTGCCGGCGCCGACGCTGTAAAATTGCGGCATGTCCGAAAAAACCCCACCCCGCCGTTTTGACCTGCCCGGCCACCCGCCGGCCACCATCACCGAACTGGAAGGCGTACGCTCGCTGCACCTTGGCACCTCGTGGGTGCAGGGCGCGATGCGCCTGGCCAAACCCGACCACATCGAGCTCGAATACATCCAGATGATGATGATGTGGATGCTGTTCATCGACCAGCCAAGGCACATCGTGCAATTGGGCCTGGGCAGCGCGGCGCTGACCAAGTTCAGTTACCAGCGCTTCGCGCAGGCGAAAGTGACGGTGGCCGAACTGAACCCGAACGTCATCGAGATCTGCCACGCGCTGTTCGGTTTGCCGTCCAATGACGCCCGCCTGGACGTGCGCGAAATGGACGCGATGGATTTCGTGTGCGACAGCGCCAACCACAACACGGTCGACGTGCTGCAGGTGGACCTGTACGACGAAGACGCGCGCGGCCCCGTGCTCGATTCGCCCGAGTTCTACCAGGCTTGCTGCGACTGCCTGACCGCAGACGGCGTCATGACCACCAATGTGTTCGGCGAATTCATCAACTACGACAAGAACATTCAAAACATGGAGCTGGTGTTCGACGCTGTGGTGTGGCTGCCCGAAGTGCATGACGCGAACGTGATCGTGATCGCGTTCAAAAAGTCGCCGCAGATCGATTTCAGCGTGCTGTACGAACGCGCCAACGCGATCAAGAAGAGCATGAACCTGCCTGCCAAAGGCTGGGTGACGGGCCTGAAGGAATGGATGCAGGACCAGCAGGATTAACGCCGTGTACATATGCGAATACGCTTGACCGCGCGCGTGGCTTGTCCGATCATCGGCGCAGCACTCACTCCACAACTTAGGGGACGTACATGAAACGATTGATCCTGGCCGCATTCCTGGCCACCGGGCTGGCCAGCGCAGCGTATGCCGACGACGCACTGAAGGCGGCCATCGCCAGCAAAGACCGCGCAGCGGCCAACGTGGCGCGCGACGCGGCGCGCCATCCGTATGAAACGCTGACCTTTTTCGGCATCAAGCCGACCATGACCGTGGTCGAGCTGGCGCCAGGTGGCGGCTGGTACACCGAAATCCTGGCGCCCTACCTGCGCAAGGACGGCAAGCTGATTGCCGCCGGCGAATCGCCGACCTCGCCCGACGACAACGCCAAGCGCTACGCCGCCAGCACGGGCAAGAAGCTCGCTTCGAATCCTGCCATGTTCGGCAAAGTCGAACGCGGCGTATTCGAGCCGCCACGCGCCTACAATTTCGCCGCGCCGAACAGCGTGGACATGGTCGTCACGTTCCGCAACATCCATAACTGGACCGACGCCGGCGACGACAAGGTCAAGGAAATCTTCAAGAACATTCATGCTGTGCTCAAGCCGGGCGGCGTGTTCGGCGTTGTCGATCACCGCATGCCTGCTGCGAAGCCGGCCAACCAGGACAGCGGCTACCTGCATGAAGCGGCGGTCATCAAGATGATCGAAGCGGCTGGCTTCAAGCTGGTGGCCAAGTCCGAGATCAACGCCAATCCGAAGGACACGGCCGATCACCCCAAAGGCGTGTGGACGCTGCCGCCAGTGCTGGCCAACGGCGACGTCGACCGGGATAAATACCTGGCCATCGGCGAGAGCGACCGCATGACGCTCAAATTCATCAAGCAATAACGCAATCTGCCGGCCCTTCAACAGGGCCGGTTTTTCATTGTGCGTGTATATTGCTATTCATTCCAACCTCAGAAAATCAACATGACTAGTTTGCGACTTCTCGCCGCGCTGGCGCTTGCCGTGTCCGCCCTCACCGCGCAGGCAGCCGACGGCGATGCCGCGCCCGCATCGGTGCCGGCTGCCATTCCCGCCAATATCGAGAGTTCCGTGGTCAAGGTGTTCTCGACGCTGCGCCGTCCCGATCCGTTCAAGCCCTGGAGCAAAGCGGCGCCAAGCGAAGTCACCGGTTCCGGCGTTGTCATCGAAGGCAAGCGGATCCTGACCAATGCGCACGTCGTGGGCTATGCCAGCCAAGTCGAAATCCAGGCCAGCCAGGCCGGCGACAAAGTGTCGGCAACGGTGGTGGCGGTAGCGCGCGACATGGATCTGGCATTGCTCAAGCTGGACGACGAGTCGTTCTTCGACACTCACGCACCGGTGGCGCGCGCCAGCGTGCTGCCAGTGGTGCGCGACCAGGTGTTCGCGTACGGTTATCCGACCGGCGGCACCTCGCTGTCGATCACCAAGGGCATCGTCTCGCGCATCGAATTTGTCAGTTATAGCCTCGACACCTCGGGCTTGCGGATCCAGATCGACGCGGCCATCAATCCGGGCAACAGCGGCGGACCGGCGATCGCCGGCGACAAGATGGTCGGCCTGGCATTCGGCGGCGCCACCAACGCGCAAAATATCGGCTACATCATCCCCAACGAAGAAGTCGAACTGTTCCTGCGCGACGTCGCCGACGGCCGCTACGACGGCAAGCCGGCCTTGCTGGTCGAGACCCAGACGCTGGAAAACCCGGTGCTGCGCTCCTTCCTCAAGCTCGACAAATCGGTCGAGGGCGCAGTGGTGCAGAGCACGGGCCAGACTGACGCGGCCTACCCGCTCAAGGAATGGGACGTCATTACCAGGATCGGCGACTCGCCGATCGACAACCAGTCGATGGTCAAGCTGGGTGCCAATTTACGGGTGCGCTTCCTGTACCGCGTGCAGCAGCTGGCCAGGAACGGCAAGGTGCCGCTGACAATCGTGCGCGACGGCAAAACGATGGAGGTGCTGGCGCCGGTGGCACCCGGGCGCCAGTTGCTGATACCGGACCTCAATGGCGGCTACCCGTCGTATTTCATTTACGGGCCGATCGTGTTTTCGCGCGCCAGTGCCGAATTCCTGCAGTTCATGTCGGGCAACGCCGGCGCGCTGCAGGCGTATGGCTTCATCGGCAGCCCCTTGGTGACCCGGCGCGGCGATGCGCCGACGGCAGAACGCGAAGAGCTGGTGGTGGTCAGCTCGCCGTTCTTTCCGCACAAGCTGGTGAGCGGCTACAGCAACCGATTCGGCTCGGTGATCCATTCGATCAACAAGGTCCCGGTGCGCAGCCTGGCGCACATGGTGGCGCTGCTGCGCGACAGCAAGGACGAGATGATCGTGATTCACTTCGACCAGCGCGGCGGCGAGAACATCGTCTTGCGGCGCAAGGAGATGCTGGCCGCGACCGAAGGCGTGCTGTCCGATAATGGTATCCGGGTACAGGGATCGAAGGATATGATGGAGGTCTGGAACAAGTGACGGGGAGGCCGTATGAATCACCGGATCGCTGGCATCATCACCAAGATCGAATATGGCCTGGGCAGCGTGATCGCCCTGTGGTCCGTGTACCTGATGACCGGACCGCTGCACCCGGGCCTGGACGAGGCGCACAGCGGCATGGCGGGCGTGCTGTCAGGGCTGATCCTGCTATCGATCAGCATCGCCATTTTCATCGCCGCGCGCGCCATGCAGCGCGGCGGGCGCCGTCACTGGCTGGAGCAGTTCGGCGTGATCATCCTGTGCGCAGGACTGTTCGCGGTGCTGCTGCTAAGCCGGATCTAGTGCCTTATTTCGGCTTTTTTACCGGCGTGAACAGCAAGTCAGCAAAGTCGTAGCTGAAATCGGTCTCGGACGACACCGGCGCCATCTTCATGCGTTCGATGCTGCCGTCCGGGTTCAGCGCGAAAGTGACGTAAGCGTCAGCGTTGAAGTTGCGCTCCTTCCAGCGCACGATGAAGGTGTCGTGCTGGAAGTGCTCCAATTCCCCAGTCAGGTCCGGGGTTCTGGAGAAGCTCAGCACGTGCTTGTTCCCGACCGCCTTGATCGACACCTTGCCGTACCACGCATCCTCATAATCGCCATCGTAGGCGGCCAGCGCCAGCGACGGCGACGACTTCGCCGCGCGCGCGGCGCCTGCCTTCTTCTGCTCAAGCAGGTCCTTGGCATGCTCGTCGCTCTCGACCGCGTGCACCAGCTTGATCCAGTCGGGCTGGTCCCCACCCAGGTAGTGGTCCAGCAGCCGGTAATACAGGGCGTTCATCGCGCCGCTGCTTTCGGCGTTGGTCAGGATTGCGATGCCCAGCTTCGTATCGGGCACCATCGCCACGCGCGAGTAGAAGCCCTGCAGGGCGCCACCATGCGTCGCCACCATGTGACCCTTGTAGTCGCGCAGCTGGATGCCCAGCCCGTAGGTGAGGAAGTTTGCCTTCAGCGACGCCAGCGCCGGCGCCGGTTCGCTGATCTTGATCGGCGTGTACGACGTGAAGATTTCCTTGCTGCGGGCGGCGCTGTACAGGCGCGCGTTCTTGTTGATAACGCCGTCGGCCAGCAGCACGTTCATCCAGCGCGCGATGTCTTCGGCATTGGTGTTGATGCCGACCGCGCCGACTGAATTGGTGACCGGCATCGGCTTGACCAGCGCGATCTTGCCGGCGATCCTGCTGTGCGGGCCGGACAAGTTTGGGTTGCCGGCGTTTTCCGCCAGGCTGGTGGTGGTCATGTCCATGCCGACCGGCTTGAGGATGCGTTCGCGCACCGTGTCGCCCCACGATTTGCCGGACTTGAGCGCGATGATCTTGCCGGCCACGATGTACAGCAAGTTGTCGTAGGCGTAGGCACTGCGAAAACTGGTGGCCGGCCGGATGAAGCGCAGCTTGCCAATGATCTCGTCGGTGGTGAAGCTGGTGGTCGGCCACCACAGCAGGTCGCCCGCGCCCAGCCCCAGGCCGCTGCGGTGCACCAGCAGGTCGCGGATCGTCATCTCGTGGGTCACGTAGCCGTCGTACATCTGGAAGTCGGGCAGGTGTTTGGTGACCGGATCGTCCCAGGCCAGCTTGCCCTCGTCGACCAGCATCGCCAGCGCGGCGGCGGTAAATACCTTGGAGTTCGAGGCGATTTCGAAGATGGTTTTGCCATCCACCGGTGCGCTCTGGCCAAGCTCGCGCACCCCAAAGCCACGCGCGGTGACGACCTTGCCGTCCTTGACCACTGCCACGGCGATGCCCGGCACGTCGAACAGTTTCATGACACGGGCGACGTCGCCGTCCAGGTCATATGCCGGCGTGTCGGCGCCGGCGGCGCCGACGTAAAAGGCCAGCACGATGCCGGCGGCGATACGACAGATCATGTTCATGCTTCCGCCATTTTCTTGTCGACGCTCTTTTGCGTGGCAGGGTGATAGCGTTCGCGCGCCTGCTTGTAGACCGCTTCGGCCCATGCCTTGTCTTCCGGGTGCTTGCGCAAGCCGGCGTACAGCGGCAGCACGAAACGCTGGCGCCCCACGCTCATCAGGAAAGCCTTGAGCGGGCCGCGTATGTCGCGGTAGCCGGCGTTGATCGAGGCGCGGTAAAAGCGGAATGCGATTTCATTATTGGCGCTGGTGGCCAGGCCGAACGCCAGGTCCAGTTCCTTGAGCTGACTTGCAGTGGCCTTGTTGTCGATATCGTTCAAGAACTTGATCCACTCGATCGCTTGCCACGCCTTGGTATTGAGTTCGGTGGTGGGCCTGGTGCCGGCCAGCCAGGCGCTGCGCGCCGCATCGAGTTCGGCCAGCCGTCCCGACTTGATGTGCGGCGCGCTTTGCGGGATGCCCGGCGCGTACAGCCATTCATCGAGTTCGGCATCGGTCAGCAACGACGGATGCTTGGCCAGCAGGTTTTTGCGCAGGTAGTCGACAAACTGCTCGGTGGTCACGCTTTGCATCGCATGCTGGTCAAACCAGCCGCGCAGGAAGGGATCGAACACGGCTCGACCGGCGCGCCGCTCCAGCGTGCGCAGCAGCCAGGCGCCCTTGGGGTAGACCAGGCCTTCGTCGGCGTAGTCGGCCGACGACGTGTCCGGGCCGCGCGTGATCAAAGCCTGCTTGGCCGGCGCGATCGTGGCCAGCGAGGCCATCGCCTCTTCCTGTTCGACCTGCAGGTTCATGGCCGCCACTTCAGGGCCGTACAGCGATTCCAGAATACGGGTCGTGACGTAGGTGGTGAAGCCTTCGTTGAGCCAGAAGTGCTTCCACGAGGCGTTGGTCACCAGGTTGCCCGACCAGCTGTGCGCCAGTTCGTGCGCGATCAGGTCGACCAGGCTGCGGTCGCCCGCGATCATGGTCGGGGTCAAAAAGGTCATGCGCGGGTTTTCCATGCCACCGAACGGGAATGACGGCGGCAGCACCAGCATGTCGTAGCGCCCCCAGCGATACGGCCCGTACAGCGATTCGGCGGCAGTGATCATCTTTTCGGTGTCGGCGAATTCGTAGGCGGCGGCCTCGATGCGCTTGGGCTCGGCGTAGACGCCGGTGCGTGGGCCGAGCGCGCGCACTTCCAGTTCGCCGATGCCGATTGCCAGCAGGTAGGCTGGAATCGCTTGCGGCATCTTGAAGCGCCAGCCGCCCTTGCCGGTTGCCTTCAAGTCGTTTTCGGCGCTCATGACCACGCGCAGCCCCTTGGGCGCGTCGATCCGGGCGCTGTAGGTGAAGCGCACAGCGGGCGTGTCCTGCACCGGCACCCAGGAACGGGCGTCGATCGACTCCGACTGGCTGAACATGAACGGACGCTTGCCCGACATGGTCTGCACGGGCGCCAGCCACTGCAGGGCGCTGGCGGTCGGCGCGGTGTGATAATAAATGCGCACTTTTTGCGGCTGGCTGGCCAGCGCGATATGCAGCGCCTGGCCTTTTTCTTCGTCTTCCTTGTCGAGCGTGAACGGGACCGCGGCCCAGGCGCCATTGGTGCCCAGCGCCTGGATTTTGCTGATCGAAAGCTGACGGGTATCGAGATCGAGCGTGCGCGCCTCTTTGTCGATCCATTCGAGCGACAGCTCGGCATAGCCGGCCAGCGTCTTTTTGGTGAAATCGGCTTTCAGGTCCAACTGCACGTCGCTGGTCTTGACCTGGTCGTAGCGGGCGTAGCTGAGCGGGTCGAGCGCGAACGCCAGGGCGCTGCAGTGGACGAGGACAACGCCGGAAGCGGCGCGCAGAAAGCTGATTTTTCTCATGATATCTCCGTGATTGGCGCACGCAGAATAGCATGAAAAAAGCCCACCGCGAGGGTGGGCAATGGAGTTGTACTACGGTGCTGCTTACTGGGTCGTCAGCGTCACATCGTCTACGACAAACGAGGTAGCCACGGTCGACCCTTCGATACCCTCAAAATAGATGCGCACGGTCTGGCCCTTGTAGGCCGACACATCAAAACTCTTTTGCAGGTAAGTGGTGCCCTTGTTCAGGTTCGAATAAGTCGCCAGCGTGGCCAAAACCGCGCCGCTGGTGTTGCGAACCTGGACCTTGAGCGTGTCATAGGCGTTGGTGGTGGTGGTCTCGTCGGAGACGATCTTGAGCCAGAAACTGAGCGTGGCGCTGTTGACCGTCGAGGCAATCGCGACCTGCTGGTACAGCGAGTCGGTATGCGCCGCGCCGTAGCCGTTGAGCCATGCTTTCCAGCTGCCCCCGTGCGCCACTTGCGACGCGTCGCTGGTGATCACGCCCGACGTTGCAGTCCACGATGCCGAACCCGATTCGAAGCCCGGGTTGAGCAGCACCTGGGTCGCCACTGGATTGTTGACCGTGAAATTGACCGCGGTGGACAGCGTGCTGCTGCCGGCCGCGTCGTAGGCCTTGGCGGTGAGCGCGTGCGCTGCGTTGCTCAAGGTCTTGGAGTCGAGCGTCATCGAATAAGGCGCAGTAGTGTCCGTGCCCTTCAAGACACTGTCGATGTAGAACTCGACCTTGGTGACGCCGACATTGTCGGTCGCGTTGGCCGACAAGGTGATGGTGCCGCTGGTGCCGCTTTCGCTGGCCGACACGGTCGGTGGCACGGTGTCGCCGGCCACTGGATTGCTGATGCTGAACGTCGCCGCGCTCGAGACGCCGACGTTGCCGGCCGCATCGTAGGCCTTGGCTACCAGGCTGTGCGCCCCGTTGGCCACCGTGGTCGAATCGAAGCTGGCGCTGTAGGGCGACACGTTGCTGGTCGCTTTCAACACGCCGTCGACATAGAACTCGACCAGGGTGACGCCCACGTTGTCGCTGGCGCTGGCGGCCAGCGTGACGTTGCCGGCAGTACCAGATTGGCTGGCCGACACGACCGGCAGCACGTTGTCGCCGGTGCCGCCCTGGGTGACCCAGACGGGCGCCGACCACAGGATGTTGCCGTCCGACTGGGTCAGCTTGGCGTAGTAATAGTGCTCGCCGTTGGCGGGCGTGACGGTTGTACTGGCGGTGCTCGACAGCTCGGTCGCCGTGCCATTACGGCCCGGCACGCCTTCGACGATGGACACCGTCGACACCGTCTTGCCTGACGTGTTGGCGTAATTGGCCACCAGCGTCAAGGCGCCGCTGTTGCTGAAGCGCTCGCCCATGATGTGGCCGTTGGCGGTCAACACCACTTGCGATGTCTTGTCCATCGTGGCGAACACGCGGCGCGCATTCAGGGCGGCGATGAAGCTGTCTTTGGTCAGCGGCGTGCCGTTCGGGATCAGGATGCCGGTGCGGTTGGTGTACGACGCCCCCCAGTTGGCGCAGTGATTATCCTGGTCCGTGCTGAAAGCGACGTGGAAGCCCGCTTCGAGTGCCTTCTTGCACGCGCCCTCATAGCTGCTGCGGCCGGTTTCTGTTTCGCTGGTGTTGGTCGAAAATGCCGAGGTGTTGAGCACTTCGCACAGCGCCATGGCCTGGTCGCCGTCAGCCGAGTAGCCCAGCGCCACGCCGTTGACCAGGAACTGGCCGCTGGTGGCAGGATGGTTGAACTGCCCGATCAGCCCGCGCTGGCGCATCAAGGTGTACAGGCCGGCGTAGTCCGGCTTGGCGGTAAAGGTGTCGGCCAGCAGCTGGCCGCTGCCGTTGTATTCCCAGCCCAGCAACTCGTTCGAGTTGAAGATGTTCATGTGGCCGCCGTTGTTGATCACGCCCCACTCCATGCCGTACACGGCCAGGAAGTCCGGGTTGGCGGCGTTGAAGTCGGCAGCGGCGGTCAGGCCGGACTGGAACAGCCCGGTGGCGGTGGCCGGATTGGCGTTGGCATTGGTGCTGTCGGAGCCGTCGAACATGTGGTTGTGCTCGGACGTCATCAGGATGTCCAGGCCGCGGTTCCTGGCAAAGGCGTAGGCCTGGGCCGGCCCGTTGGGGGTCGATTGCGGCGCGGCCGCGCCGCTGCAAGCGGTCACTGGCGAGCCGCCGTCGCTGTGGTTGGTCTGGCTGTGCAGATTGGCGAAATACACCGTGTACGGCAGCGAGGCCGGCGCCGGTGCCGCCATCTGGACCGTGAAGCCATTGGCCGCCGGCGGATCGATCGCGATCGGCTGGGCGCCTGGCAGCGGCGCGAAGCGCGGCATCACCGGTGCGCCAGCTTGGCCCAGCACCAGGTCCCACGACTGCTCGACTACCTCGTCGCCGGCGGTGGCCAGCGCTTGCTCGATGGCCGCTTCGGAACTGTCGGCGGCGCCCTGGGCCGCGTCATGCGAGACCGCTTGCATGCGCACCTGGTACAGGCCGTCCGGCGTGGTGATGCTGTCGATGCGGCCGTCCCACAGCACTTTCAGTTCGACTTTTTTCTTGAACAGGCGCTGCACGCCTTGCCAGTGCTGGACCACCTGGCCGTTTGGTCCGACCAGCTCGACGCGCCAGCTGATGTTTTGCGCGCTGGCCACATGCGGATAATCGAATTGCAGGGTGAAGGTGCGCGCTTCCGTTTTTGCCGCCACCGCTTTGGCGTCCGCTTTGTACGGCACGTGCAGCGTGGCCTCGAATTCGCGGTGGTCGATTTCCGCTGCGAACGCCATGTTGCCGGCGACCAGCGCCAGGAAGATGGCGCAGTGTGGCAAACGCTTTTTAGTATTGTTATGTCGCATGATTTCCCCGATACGTTAGTGGTAACTACATCAGAATTGTGGCAACTATGCATGACGCCTATATGACGAACAAATTCGATTTAACTTTCTTATTGATATGTTATTGATATAAATTAAGTGAAATTTGGTTAGATTTTCCCTGGGGAAATCTCACTACTGGGGGGGAGGGGGTCGCTGGCGCCTTGCCCACGGGCAGGCGCAGCTGGCATAAGGCGGGAAACTAAATTGGCGGGCTGTGGCGAAAATGATGAAATTGTCCAAATATGGACATTCTCACCATTTTCCCGACACATTTAGCGCGGTACTTGCAGATCTACCTGATGTGGCTGGCCATCGTCTTGCATGAC
This sequence comes from Pseudomonadota bacterium, assembly GCA_040390915.1. Lineage (GTDB taxonomy): Bacteria > Pseudomonadota > Gammaproteobacteria > Burkholderiales > Burkholderiaceae_D > Telluria_A. The sequence continues at coordinate 41,327 of JAZJXM010000007.1, read as the reverse complement.
AATCACGTTGCCGTCCTGGCGCGCGCCGTCGACCCGCAAGCCGCCCTCGCCCACCGACACCACGATCGCGTAGACGGTCTTGCGGTAGCGGTAATCGAGCTTGAAGCCGGGCCAGTCGGCCGGCAGGTGCGGCGTGATGGTCAGGCGCTCGCCCGCCAGGGACAGCCCCAGCAGCGATTCGACAATCAGGCGGTACATCCAGCCGGACGAACCGGTGTACCAGGTCCAGCCGCCGCGCCCGACGTGCGGCGTGACCGCGTACACGTCGGCCGCCACCACATACGGCTCGACCTTGTACAAGGCCGCGTCAAGCGCGCTGGCGCCGTGGCGCACCGGATTGATCATGCGCAGCAGTTCCCAGGCCCGTTCGGTGTCGCCCATCTTGGCGAACGCCATCGCGGTCCAGATGGCGGCATGGGTGTACTGGCCGCCGTTCTCGCGCACCCCCGGCACGTAGCCGCGGATGTAGCCGGGATTGAGCACGCCGTCGTCAAATGGCGGATCGAGCAGCTGCACCAGGCCGAAGTCGCGCTTGACCAGGCGCTGGTCGACCGCCTTCATGGCCATTGCCGTGCGCCCCGGATCGGCCGCGCCCGACAGCACGCCCCAGCTCTGCGAAATCGAATCGATCTGGCATTCGTCGTTGGTGTGCGAGCCGAGCGGAGTGCCGTCGTCGAAATAGGCGCGCCGGTACCACTGGCCGTCCCACGCATGCGCTTCCACGTTGGCTGCCAGCTTGACCGCTTCGGCCAGGCAGGTGGCGGCGAAGCCATGGTCGCCGTAGACGACGGCCACTTCCGAAAACTTTTGCAGCACCTCGTACAGGAAAAACGCCAGCCACACGCTTTCGCCCTTGCCCTCGTTGCCGACCCGGTCCATGCCGTCATTCCAGTCGCAGGTGCCGATCAGCGGCAGACCGTGTTCGCCAAAGCGCAAGCCGCGCTTGATGGCGCGCACGCAGTGCTGGTACAGGTCGGCGACCTGGCTGGAGCGGGCCGGCATGTCGTAATAGGACTCCTCTTCCTGGGTCAGCAAACGCCCTTCGAGGAACGGCGCAGTTTCGGTCAGCACGCTGCGGTCGCCGCTGCCGATCACGTAGCGGTGGGTAGCCAGCGGCAGCCACAGGAAGTCGTCCGAGCAGTGGGTGCGCACGCCGCGGTCCGATGGCGGATGCCACCAGTGCTGGACGTCGCCTTCGACGAACTGGTGGCCCGCGCACAGGATCAGGTGCGCGCGCAGCAAGTGCGGCTCGGTGTGGATCATGGCCATCGCGTCCTGCAGCTGATCGCGGAAACCGAACGCGCCGCCCGACTGGTAGTAGCCGCTGCGTGCCCACAGGCGGCAGGCGATGGTCTGGTACATCAGCCAGCCGTTGGCGATCACGTCCAGCTCCGGATCGGGGGTCTGGACCTGGACCGCACCCAGCGTGTGATCCCAGTGCTGGCGCACCTTCGCGAATGCGTCAGCGGCCGCGGTGCTGCCGGCGTACTGCGCGATGATGCCGGTGGCGTCGGCGTTGCGGCGCCCGCCCACGCCCAGCATGAACACCAGTTCGCGTTCTTCGCCCGGCTGCAGTTCGACTTGCACCTGCAGCGCGGCGCACGGGTCGAGCGCGGCGCCAATTTTGCCAGACAAGCGCGCGCGCCCCATCGCCGCCGGACTGGCCAGCGAACGGTTGCGGCCGATGAATTCGGTGCGGTCGGCGGTCACCGAGCGGTTCTTGGTGTCGACGTGGAAGAAGCCGACCCGGCCCATGAACTCGGTGTTGTAGGCATTGCGTGCAAACAGCGCCCCGCTGACCGGGTCGATCTCGCTGGTCACATGCATGGCCGACTTGGCGCGCAGGTCGCCCAGCACCCATTCGACGTAGCCGGTCAGCGACAGGCGGCGCGGCACGGTGCTGTCGTTGCGCAGCTTGACGACCGAATACTTGATCGCCACGTCGAGCGCGACGAAGGTGCACAACTCGCTGTAGATGCCTTCGTCGGTGTGTTCGAACACGCTGTAGCCGAAACCGTGGCGACTCACGTACTGGCCGCTGGCGCGCACCGGCAGTGCGGTGGGCGACCAGAACCTGCCGGTCTGCTCGTCGCGGATATAAAACGCCTCGCCGCTGCGGTCCGACACCGGATCGTTGTCCCATGGCGTGAGGCGGAACTCGTGCGCGTTTTCGCTCCAGGTGTAGGCCTGGCCGCTTTCCGACACCACGCTGCCGAAGTTCGGATTGGCCAGCACGTTGACCCACGGCGCCGGCGTGCGCGCGTCGCCGCTGGTGCGGATCACGTATTCGCGCCCGTCCGCCGTAAAGCCGCCGGTACCGTTATGCAGGATCAGCTCGCGCTCGTTGACAGGACGGGCGCTGCGCAGCTGGTATGGTTCGCTGCGCGCATCGGAGGCCAGCATGGCCAGCTTGGGCACCACCGGCGTGGCGCGCTTGATCTGGTCGGCCAGCGTGCCGCGCGTGTCGGACAGGATGGCGCGCGCCACCGACTGCATCAGCACCCGGTCTTCGGGCGAAATCTGGTCCAGCAGGCGCACGAAGATGCCGCCTGGACGGTCGATCGCCTGGGCGTCGATGCCGGACGCGATCAGGCCCATGATCTGGTCATGCAGCAGCTGGCGATAGCCCGACTGGTCTTCGTACCAGATCACCAGATCAACCACCAGGCCCTTCAGGCGCCAATAGGCGTGCGCCTGCACCATCTGGCGCGCCAGCTCGATATTGGCCGGGTCCTTGATCTGCATGAGCACAATCGGCAGGTCGCCCGAGATCGCGTACGCCCACAATCCCGATTGGCCGCGCTGGTTGCGCGTCAGGATGCCCGCTTCGGCGCGCAAGGCCGCGTGCGGGTAGATCACCATGCTGGCCAGGCGGCTGTACAGCTGCGCGTCCGATTCGGTGGCGTTGAGCTGGCGCAGCACCACCTGGCTGTGGGTCCACGCCAGTTCGAACACCCGGTCGGCCAGATGGCGGTCCTGGTATTTGTCGATCAGGTGCAGCGCCGCTTCGCGCGTGTCGGTCATGCCGGTGACGACGTCGAGCGTAACGATCTGGTCCGGTTCGAGCGTGACTTTGTAGCGGATCGCGACGATCGGATCGAGCACCGAACCTTCGCTGCCGCCCAGCGGCGCCATGCCCTGCATCGCCTGCGGGGCGATGGTGCTGTTGGCGCGCCCGAGAAACTCGCTGCGGCTCGTTTCAAACGACACGTCCAGCAGCGCGCCGTCGTGCACCGTCATCAGGTTGAGCAGCCACGGCATCTGTTCGTCCTTGGTGCGCGGACGGCGGGTGCACAGGATGGCGTTTTCGTTGCGCAGAATTTCGGTCTGCACGAACAGCTTCTGGAATGCCGGATGGGCGGCGTCGGCGGCGGCCGGCGCCATCACCACTTCGGCATAGCTGGTGAACTCGATCACGCGCCGCGACGACGACTTGTTGGTGATCTTGGTGCGCCGCATTTCGATGTCGTCCTCGGGCGAGACCACGATCTCGGTATGCAGGTCGATGCCGCGGTCGTGGCGCCGGAATTCGGCGCGCCCTTCCGAGAAAATAACTTCGTATTTCTTCGGCTCGACCATGGTCGGGTGGTAGGCGGTGGACCAGAACTGGCCGCTGTCGACGTCGCGCACATAGCAGAAATTGCCGTAGTTGTCGGAGGTGGCGTCTTCGCGCCAGCGCGTCACGGCCAGGTCCTTCCAGCGGCTGTAGCTGCCGCCGGCGCTGGTGACCATCACGTGGTAACGCCCGTTCGAGAGCAACTGCACTTCCGGCAGCACCGTCGTGGTCTGGGTGATGACGCGCAGCGGCATGCCGGCATCCTGATCCGGCGCGCGGATGGTGGCGGCCAGTTCGGCGGTATGCGAATGGAAGGCGCCGGCGCGCGGCACGCGCTCCTGCAGCACCAGCATGGTGGCCTGGAACAGCGGATCGGACTCGAAGCGGCGCTGCATCGGCCGGTCGTGCAGCAAATAGCTCATGGCCAGCAGGCCCATGCCCTGGTGGTGCGCCATGAAGGAGCGGATGACCGCGAAATTCTGGCCGCGCGGCAGGCGCGCCGTGGTGTAGTCGATCGCCTCGTAGAAACCGTACTTGCCGACAAAGCCCAGCGCGGCCATGCGCTGCAGGTTCTCGACCGCCGCTTCCGGGTCTACCATCAGGCCGAGCATGGTGGCGTACGGTGCGATGACCAGGTCGTCGGCCAGGCCGCGCTTCATGCCGGTGCCGGGCACGCCGAAGGCGCGGTACTGGTAGTTCATGCTGGCGTCAACGATGTTGTAGCCGGACTCGGAGATCCCCCACGGCACGTCGCGCGATCGCCCGTATTCAACCTGGGCCTTGATGATGGAGCGGTAAGTCTGGTCCAGCAGCGTGTTGTCATAGGTCGGCATGACCAGCAGCGGCATCAGGTACTCGAACATTGAGCCGCTCCAGGACAGCAGCAGCTGTTCGCCGCCAATGATGCACAGCTGGCGGCCCAGCGCGAACCAGTGCTCCTGCGGGAACTGGCCCTGCGCGATGCCGACAAAACTGCACAGCCGGATTTCGGATGCCAGCAAGTCGTAGCAGGCCAGGTCCAGGCGGCGCTCGGACACGTTGTAGCCGATCGCCAGCAAGTCGGTGATGCTGTTGTACAGGAAGCGGAAATCCATGTCGGCAAATTCGCGCGCCTGCGCTGCCAGCCGGTTGATCTGCTCGATGCGACGCAGTGCGCGCTCGCTGCCGCGGTTGACCATCTCGGTGAGCGTTAGCTGGCGTTCGCGTTCGGCCGGCGCCAGGTCGGAGCTGGCACTGCCGGTCATGGCGAACGTCGCCAGCTCGCGCAGGGTCGGGATGCGGGTCAGGCTGGAATCGACCACATATTCCTGGGCCGAGCACATCCACGGGGCCAGCTCGAGCAGCTCGGCGTGCGCCGTGCGGCAATGGCTGGCCAGCGCTTCTGCCCACCATTGCAGCGACGGGTCGGGGTCCGGCTTGAGCGCGGCGAGGATCGCATCGGCGCTGGCGGCCAGCAGGCCCAGGGAGTGGCAGGCGCCCGGCAGCGTCCCGGTGCCGGCCAGGCGTTCGGGCGCCAGCTGCTCGTTCATGGCGGCAATGGCGGTCTTGGCGGCGGCGCCGCCATCGAGCGCGTGTTCTTCCAGCACGCCCAGCGTGATGCGGATGCCGTCAAAGGTTTGCGGGCTGACCAGCGGCTGGTCGGCCAGGCTGCACAGGCCGGGCGCCAGCGTGAGCAGGTGGCCGGCCAGGTTGCCGCTGTCGACCGCGGAAATGTAGCGCGGATGCAGCGGCGCAAGCGTGAGCGTGTCGTACCAGTTGTAGAAGTGGCCCTGGTGGCGTTCCATGCGCGCCATGGTGCGAAAGGTGTCGTCGCAGCGCTGCAGCACGCCGGCCGCGGTGAGAAAGCCGAAGTCCCAGGCGGTCAGGTTGGCCAGCAGCGACATGCCGATGTTGGTGGGCGAAGTGCGGTGCGCCACCACCTTGACCGGGTGCTCCTGCATGTTGTCAGGCGCCAGCCAGTTGTCCTCGGCTCCGGCGTAGGTTTCGAAAAAGCTCCAGGTCTTGCGTGCCAGCGCCTGCAGGAACAGCGTCTGCGGCGATTTCAGTTGCGCCGTGTCGCGCGTGATCGGCAGGCTGATCCACCAGGCGATGACGGGCGAGCAGGCCCACAGCAGCAGCACCGGCGCGGCCGCCGCCAGCGCCTCGGGGCGCCACCAGGCCAGCAGGGCGGTGGCAGCGAGCGCCAGCGCCGGCGCAAAGCACATGCGGCGCCACTCGCTTGCCATGCCGCCGCGCGCTTCGGCAATGCCGGACGGGCGCCATTCGAGCAGGTGGCGGCGCGACACCAGCATGCGCCACAGCGCGCGCCCGATCGCGTCCAGGCTGAACCAGGCTTCGTACGGCAGGAACGCGAGCGTGAGCAAGGAATGGCCAAACAGCAAGCGGGCGCTGCCGAGCGAGTTGGCGAAATGCTGGCGCCACAGCACGTCGCGCGCCTTGTCGGCCAGGTCCCAGACCACGCTGATGCAGGTGGGCAGGAAGATCGCGGCCAGCACCGCCACGGTCCAGAAGGCAGGCGCCGGGACGATGGCCCAGCACAGCAGCAGCATCGCCGTCAGCACGGCCGGGATCATGCTGCGGCGCAGGTTGTCGAGCAGCTTCCAGCGCGACAGCGCCGTCAGCGGGTTGCGTTCCCGCTTGCCGTCGGCGCCGGACACGCTTGGCAACAGCCAGCTGGCCAGCTGCCAGTCGCCCCGAATCCAGCGGTGGCGGCGGCTGACGTCCTCGCTGTAGCGGGCAGGATATTGTTCGTACAACTGGGCGTCGCTGAGCAAGCCGGCGCGCAGGTAGCAGCCTTCGAGCAAGTCGTGGCTGAGGATTTGATTGTCCGGCAGCCGCTTGCCCAGCACCGCCTCGAAAGTGTCGATGTCGTAGATGCCCTTGCCGACAAACGAGCCTTCGTAAAACACATCCTGGTAGACGTCGGAGACGGTGCGGGTGTACGGGTCGATGCCCGGCTCGCCGCCGCACAGCTGCTCGTAGCGCGACGCGTTTTCGGTGGGCAGCGCGGCCGTCACGCGCGGCTGCAAGATGCCGTAGCCTTCGACCACGCGCCGCTGGCCCATGTCGATCTGGGGCCGGTTCAGCGGGTGCATCATGGTGGCGATGAACTTGCGCGCGGCGTCGCGCGGCAGCTGGGTGTCGGTGTCGAGCGTGATCACGTAACGCACGTTGGACAGGCCGTGGGTGTCGCCAACGACCGTGGCAAAGCGCTCGCGCGCGCCGCCGCGCAGGAAGGCGTTCAGGTCGCCCAGCTTGCCGCGCTTGCGCTCGGCGCCGATCCACGCACCTTCGCGCGCATTCCACTGGCGTGGCCGGTGCAGCAGCAGGAACGGCTCGAAGCGGGCGCCCTCCTCGGATGCGGGGCGGCCGTATTTCTGGTTCAGTTCAGTGATGGTGGCGCTGGCCAGGGCCACCAGCTCGTCATCGCCAGGCAGGTGTTCGCGGTCGGCGTCGGCGAAGTCGGTGAGCAGGCAAAAGCGCAGATTGGGGTCGCGGTTGGCCAGGTAGCGCACTTCCAGCGCCTCGCACAAGCAGGCCACGTTGGCGCGGCTGTAGAGCAGCGTCGGCACCACCACGATGCTGCGCGCGTCGGGCGGGATGCCATCCTTGAAGTCCATGCGCGGCAGCGGGTGCGGGCGCGTCAGCTGGGTTGCCATCAGGTTCACCAGCGCCAGCGCCAGCTGGGTCGCACCGATCGCGGTGAGCACGCACAGCAGCGCCAGCAGCAGGCCGTCGACATCGCTGTCCCAGGCGTGGCGCGCCAGGCTGGCGGTGAACAAGACAGTGAGCAGCACGATCGCGCCAAGATAGCTCGACAACGGCGCCGCGCGCGCGTTGCGCTGCAGCCACTGGAGCGGCGAAAAGCGCACCGTCAGGCGCTGCTCGAGCGTGCGCAAGCCCTTGCCGATCAGGTAGTAGCCGACGTGGCGCGTGCGTTCATCGAGCCCGCCGGCGGTCAGGTCGCGGTTTTCCAGCGCCAGCGACAGTGCGTGCTCGGCCACTTCCACTTCGGTGGCCTGGCATTGCTTGGCCAGTTTTTCGATGACGTGGCGGTAATGGTCGCGCGTGGCAAAGTCCATGTCGGGATAGGTGCCGGCCGGGTCCTGGCGCAGCGTGCGCTCGACCGCGCTCATCGACTCGACGAACTCTTGCCAGTCCATGGTGGACAGGAAGCGCAGGCTGCCGATGCTGTTGCTGATCGACACCTGGTCGGCCGCTTGCTGGCCGATCTCGGCCTGGATCTGTTGTTCGATGGTCAGGCCGGCGTCGGCCAGGCGCGTGGTGACCCACTGCAGCGCCAGTGTCAGCGACGGGCTCTGGCCCTGCAGGCGGCGCGCCAGTTCGGCTACGAAGGCGCTGTTCATGGCCTGGCCGGAGCGGGCCATGTCGGCCACCAGCAAGATCAGGTCGCTGGGATTTTTTTCGGCCGTCTCGCTCATCTGGTCGGCCCAGGTGTTGGCGCGGTCGCGCTGGGTGCGGTTGTCATACACGCGCGCGGCCACGCGGCGCAGGTTTTCGATCAGCGCCAGGCGCAGCATGATGGGAATGGCCCACAGTTCGCCCAGCTTGAGCGTGGCGCTGTCCTGGTAGGCGTCAACGAAGCGGGTCAGGCTTTCCGGGTCGACCCGGCCGTCGCCGTGCGAGATGATTTCCAGCGCGATCTGGTACACGCGCGGACTGCCGACGGCGTCCTCGTTGGACAGGCGCGGCAGCTCCTTGCTGTAGTTCTTCGGCAAGTGGCGGCGCGCGGTGCGGATCTGCTCTTCGATCAGGTAGTAGTTATCGAGCAGCCATTCGGACGCCGGCGTGATCTGGCGCCCGGCCTTGATGGTGGCGGTCAGTTCGCGGCAGGTGTCGCCGATGACGACGGCGTTTTCGGACAGGCGTGCCAGCAGCTTGTCGGGGCCGCCGCGGCGGCTGAGATGGTGGCGCGCGGCCAGGTGCTTGCCGTGGGTGGCCATCTGGGCGGCGCTGAACAGCTCGGAGCGCAAGGGGAATTCTTCGGCCGGATCGAGCTCGCCATCGAGCGCTTTGCGCCAGGAATAGAGCGTGTCCGCCAGGGTGATAGGTGTGTCGTTCAACGGGAACCTCGCATGGGCGTGAATAATCAACGCGCCGAGGACTAGGCGTGCTGAACCGGAAAGAAACGGCTGTTTCCATGGTAGAACGCGCAGGCCACGACGACTGTGCGCCAACGTACACAGGCTAGCCGGAAGTGCTGAGGATTCAAGGAGAGAAATGCGCGGGGTGTTCGTTGGAAATTTCTTAAATGCCGATGGGAAATCTTGAATTGGCGCAAGATGAGTTACATGGAGGCGGGTAGGCTGGGAAATTGATGATCACCTACTGGAGTTGATAATGAATGCCGATAATATGCTACCGCTTCTCGCTCGTAGATTGGTGTTGGTTGTCGGACTTCTATTGACCCATCCATTTCTGCTGCTGGCTCACGCGGCGGAAAGTTCTACGATGCCAGAGGGAACCATCGGATGGTGGTATTACATCAGCGCAATGCCGGTAGGGAAATACGGGTTCGCAACGAGTCCGGAACAAGCATGCGCACTGAATGCGGCCAATCATTTTGGCTCCAAGTTGTTTGCCATGGTGCCAGAATCGATACCGACCCCAGGCTACAGCTGTTGGTATAAACACGGCGCGTTCAAGTTTGTTGAGAATTATTCGGACACCAATTTGTTTTGCAAACTTGGCTATGTCGCACGATGGCCAGGTGTTTGTACTAAACAAGCTGAAATTCCTCAACCACCCGCCTGTAAAAATAGCGAGCCAGGCAAGGTTGTTGGCAATCCGGTCGTGCTGTCAAGCGGCGCCAAGTTGCAAAGTGAAACGGATTTTCTCGGCCTTGAAAACGGGCTCCTTCGTGTCGTGCGCACGTATCGTACGCTGCGCCAAACGGGCAACGCCCAATCGGCCGGTCGTGGCTGGTCCTTTTCGTTTGACCGAGAATTTTTGACGAGTACGTCCGGCAAACATCATCCCTACACGGTAAGAGGATCGCTAGATGATGGCAGCTACTTTGAATTTACCTGGCGCAGCGCAGGTGGGTACAGATCAAGCTATGGTCAGCACAACGCCTTGCAAAGCATGAATGACAGCTTTGATGATTGGGTTTTGACCACCGGGGATAGCAATATCGACCGTTTCCAAAAGATCGGCGAAAAGTACCTCTTGGTCAGTTCGCAGACCAAGGAGGGTCCCGCCCAATACTACACTTATGGAGCAGATGGTCATCTGACCAGCATCTCTGATGGCAATGGCCGGCATCTGACAGTGACGTGGGAAGGCGATCACGTAGCGTCCATCGCGAACGCAGAAGGCAGCGTCCACTATCAATATGCGCCGCTGACATCAGCCGCTGGGGAGGTAGTGGCTGGCCCAGCCCAGCTCATTGCGGTTCAGTTTCATGACGATGCCGGCCAAGTGATTGGTTCAAAAACCTATCACTACGAGGACCCGGATTTTAGCGATCTGCTCACCGGTATTACTGATGAAAATGGCGCGCGCTTCGCCACATATGCCTATAACCGGACTGGCCAGGTGGTGTTATCGGAGCATGCTGGCGGCGTCGATCGCTATAACTTTTCATACCCGGAAAAGACCAGGCGCAGCGTCATCGATTCACTCGGGACAAAGCGGGAATACCTGCCGCCATACTACGGACAATCACCGCGACGCCGGGCGAAAACCATGATAGCGGCACAGAAGTCTACTACGTATATGCAGACCAAATTCAGACACCTCGGGTGGTCACTCGCGTCAAGGATAACCGTATTGTGTGGCGATGGGACGACGCGGATCCATTTGGACTTCAGCCGCCAAATGAAAGCCCAAACGGAATATCTCGCTTCACGTATAACGCACGATTTCCCGGGCAGTATTATGACAAGGAGAGTCAGTTGCATTACAACTACTACCGGGATTATCAACCTCGCGTTGGACGATACGTGCAATCTGACCCTCTAGGCCTCAACGGTGGAGTCAATACGTTTTCCTATGTCGGCGCAAACCCACTAACAAACACTGACCCCTTTGGGCTGCTGGGGCTGACTGACTTGCCGTCTATTTCGCCATCTCTGCTTAATTTCGGCACAGGAGTGGCCGATGCGGCGTCGTTTGGCATAGGGCCGTATCTACGCGGCGCAATCGGATTAGGTGGGGTCGTCGATATTTGTTCCAGTGCATATTCGGCGGGTGAGTGGGCATCTCTTGTACTAGGAGGCGGTCGCCTTGCCTACGCGGGTGCTGCCAAAGCAGGCGCTGCTGCGGCTGCCAACGGTGCCGCAGCATTGGCTTTTCGAAATGGTCTGAAGAGGGTCATGAGAGGTCCGCTGGCCGGGTCGGGATTTCGAATTAAGAGCTATGCCGATTTACTGGCGAAATATGGTTCGGATGAAGCTATACAAGCTGCTGCAGGGCGAACCAATGACCTCATCAACGCAATTGGAGCGGACTTGGCCGTTGGGGGTCTAGTCGGTGAGCTAGACTGTGAGTGTCAAAAATGAAAAAGATGAAGCATGTTTTGATCTGGGCAGCGTTATCGATAATGGCGGGGAGCGCCGGGCACTTTTTTTTCTCCTTAAATTTTTGGTGGTCTTCACTTATCGCTGCGGTCGCGTTGATTATTAATGGTTTTATAGCCGAATGGGAAGACCGAGATAAAACGTAATGCCGCTTGCCCCCTGTGTGAGTAGATGGTGCGGATTCCTATTTGTACTTCGACGAAAGCGGAAAGTCTTTCAAGCGGATTTGGAGAAGTGATTGACTGGCTCTGGTGAAAATGAACGTTTAAGAAAACTAGCGGCCTGAACGCAGTTATCTAAAAAAAACGGCCCACCCTTGCGAGGCGGACCGTAAACGGGTTATCTGTACTGCAGTACTACTGACGCGCTAAGCCGCGATCGCCAACCTTCCCTCTTGCGCGCCGCCGAAACTGAGTCCGCCGGTCACATGCCACGCCTCTGCGTACCCCAGCCGTTGCAGGCACGCAGCAGCTTTCGCGCCGCGCGCGCCGCTGCGGCAGAAGAACACCAGCGGGCGCCGTTCGCCGCGCAGCCACACCGCCACGCGATCGGCCAGGCGCGACAACGGCACGCTTTGCGCCGCGTGACCATGCCACGCGCCCTCGCCTGCGGCCACGTGCTCGTACGCTTCGCGCACATCGATCAGCAGGGCGTCCGGATGCTGGTCCAGGAACACGGCCAGCGCCGCCTCGTCCAGCGTGCGCGCCTGCGCCGGCATCGGCGCCGCCAAAGTCGTGCACACCACGCCGCCCGCATCTTGCGCAGCGCACAGCAGTGTGGTGGCGCTGACCACGTCCGTCAGCCACGGCGACGTGACCTTGCCGGTGAATGCGAAGCGCACATCTTCGGCTGCCAGCTTGTCCTCGTGCGGCGCACCAAACAGATAGGTCGCGCCATCGGTATGCGGCAAACGCGCCAGCACCTGGCCACCCAGCGCCACGGCGTTAGCCTGCACCCCATTGGCCAGCGTGATGCAGTCGCTGTTAGTTGGCCACCCCAGCGGGTCTTTGCTATCGGCGCGATCGAACTGCTCGGCCAGCAACAGCATCAAGGTGCTGCGGCCCGACGCGTACGCCGCATGCTGGTGGGTGTCGACGATCGCGCGCACCTGGTAACCCTGGCAGCGGATAAAGTCGGCAATGCGCACGTTGAGCGGTTCGAGCGGATCGATGATCACGCAACTGCGGCTGGCCGCGTCCAGCACCAGCCAGGTCGATTCGCCGTCCACGCCCAGTTGCACGATGCCGTCGCGGCTTTCGGCCGGCAATGCCGATGGAATCAGACAGGTGGCGCGCAGCGCTTCGCCGCAGCGCGAGATGCGCGCACATGCCGCGTCAATAAAGGCGTCGTCGGCCATCGGCCCGAACGACATGCGCACCGCGGCCGCGCTGCGCCAGTGCGGCAAGTGCATCGCTTCGAGCACATAGCTTGGCGCGGCCTTGGCCGCCGAACAGGCCGATCCGGCGGAGACGCGCACGCCGGCCGCGTCGAACAGGTCGAGCAGCTCCTTGCTGGAAAAGCCGGGGACCGAAAAATTGATCGTGGTCGGCAGCGCGTGCGTCGGCGGCGAATTGAAGACGATACCCGGCAGCGCCAGGCGCAAGGCGTCGGACAGGCGCAGTTGATAGCCAGCCAGCTGCGCGTGGGTGCGGAAGGTGCGCCCGTCTTCCAGCGCTTCGAGCACCGCGCCCAGTGCGGCGATGCCGGCCATGTTTTCGGTGCCGGCGCGCTGGCCGGTCTCCTGCCCACCGCCGCACATCAGTGGCGTAAACGGCGCGCCTTCGCGCACATACAGCATGCCGATGCCCTTGGGCGCGTACAGCTTGTGGCCCGAGAACGGCGCATAGTCGATCCGGGTCGCGCCCAGGTCGAGCGTCAGTTTGCCCAGCGCTTGCACGCTGTCGACCATCCAGTAGGCCGGGCTTTGGGTGGCGGCCAATACCGCCGCGATGCCTTCGAGGTCTGAAATCGCGCCGGTTTCGTTATTCGCTGCCATGGTGCAGACCATGGCCGCACGCGGCGCCAGTTCGCGCAGCGCGTCGAGCTGGTGGCGCCCGTTCGCATCGACTTCCAGCGCGCGCAATTCCAGGTTGGTGCCGAGCAGGCGGTTCCAGTGCGCCAGGCTTTCCGGCACCGCCTTGTGTTCGGTGGCGCCATACACCAGCAGGTCGCCGGTGACTTCGCCCCTGGCGCGCCGTTCGCGCACCGCGCACAGCGCCGACAGCACCGCCGTCTGGATGCCTTCGGTGGCGCCGCTGGTAAAGCACAAGCGCCCGGCGCCCACGCCGAGCAGGCGGCAGGCGCGCGCGCGCGCGGCGTCAAGCATGGCTTTGGCGCGCAGGCCGGTCACGTGGCTGCTGCTTGGATTGCCGAACAGGTCGCGCATGGCCGCCTCGGCGGCGGTGATGGCGGCGGGCAGTACGGCCGATGTGGCGTTGGCGTCGAGGTAGATTTCTTTTAGCATCATGGGTAATATGATAGCTACCATCGCGTAACTATATATTCCATAATCACTCCATATTGATTAATATATGGCATGAACATGCTAAAAATAGCTAAAAAATAGAATGAATATACTCGATCGCTATGACTACGCCATCCTGGCCGCGCTGCAGGCCGATGGCTGCCTGTCGATCGCTGCGCTCAGCGAGAAGGTCGGCTTGTCGAGCACGCCGTGCTGGAAGCGCCTCAAGCGGCTGGAAGAAGACGGCTATCTCGAAAGCCGGGTGGCCATCGTCAACCGCCAGAAGGTCGGCCTGCCGGTCACGGTGTTTGTCAGCATCACCACCACCGAGCATGATGAAAAATGGCTGAACCGCTTCGCCGCGGCAGTCATCGCGCTGCCCGAGGTGTTGGAATTTCACCGCATGAGCGGCAATATCGACTACCTGCTCAAGGTGGTCACCACCGACATCGGCGGCTACGACCGCTTCTACAAGAAGCTGATCAAGACGGCGCACCTGACCGGCGTCTCGTCGGCGTTCTCGATGGAGCAAATAAAGTTCACCACGGCGCTCCCGCTTGAGTTGATTTCGCACGGCTTGCCTGCCTAAAACCGCATATAAGAACGCCAAAATCGTGCGATGATTGCCGCTGTCCAAAGTCACAGGAGTTTCCCGCATGCCGTCGCAAAAAAACGTATTGATGCTCGCCGCAGCGGCGCTGCTCGTGTCGCAGGCCGCCTACGCCGATGAGCAGGTCGTCAAGATCGGCGTGACCGGGCCCTTGTCGGGCGCGAACGCGTTCGCCGGCAAGGACAACGAAAACGGCGTGCGCCTCGCGCTGGACGAGCTCAATGCGAAGAAAATGACGGTAGCCGGCAAGACGCTCAAGTTCGAAATCATGTCCGAAGATGACCAGGGCGACCCGAAAGCGGGCGTCAACGTGGCGCAAAAACTGGCCGACGCCGGCGTCAAGTTCGTGCTCGGACCGTACAACTCGGGCGTGGCGATTCCCGCCTCGCGCATTTACAACGACGCCGGCATCATCATGTCGACCGTGGGCACCAATCCGAAGGTCACGCAGAGCGGCTACAAGAACGTGTTTCGCATCGTCGCCAGCGACAACCAGCTTGGTTCGGCGATGGCGATTTACGCCGCCAGGCAGATGAAGGTGACCAAGGTCGCCGTGATCGACGACCGCAGCGCCTACGGCCAGGGCGTGGCCATGGAATTCATCAAGCAAGCCAAGGCTTCCGGCTTGAGCGTGGCGGGCCACGAATTCACCAACGAAAAGGCGACCGACTTCGCCGCCATCCTGACCGCGCTCAAAGCCAAGAAGGTCGATGCGATTTTCTTCGGCGGCTACGCGCCGCAGGCGGCGCCCATGGCGCGCCAGATGCGCGCGCTGGGCCTCAAGGACGTCAAGATGCTGGGCGGCGACACGCTGTGCAGCCCCGAGATGGCCAAACTGGGCGGCGACGCCATTGGCGAGAACGTGTTGTGCGCGCAGGGCGGCGCGATTCTCGACAAACAGGCCGCCGGCCCGGCGTTCCAGAAGCGCTACAAGGAACGCTTCAAGCAGGCGCCGGACGTGTATGCGGCCTCGTTCTACGACCAGGTCATGTTCATGGCGCAGGCAATGAAGGCGGCCAATTCGCTCGATCCGTCGGTGGTGGCCGTGGCCATGCACGCGAGCAGCTACAAGGGCGTGGTCGGCACTTACGCCTACGACGCGGCCGGCAACATGAAGCAGTCGGCAGTCACCGTGTACACCTTCAAGAACGGCGCCCCGGTGGCGCTGGCCAGCTACTGATGCGCGCGCCGTTGATACTGGCGGCGGCGCTGGCCGTCGCTGTGCCAGGTTTTAGCGCGCCATTGACGCCCCCGATGGCGCAATTTGCGATTACCCAGCAAGCGATGCCGACGCTGATCCAGCGCTTCCAGCTGGACCTGGCCAGTCTCGATCACAAGTACACGGTGGCGTATGGCCCCGCGCGCACGGCCGGCCTGCGCGACTTCTACCAGCAATGGCGTGGCGCGCTTGACGCGCTGCCGTTCGACAGCTTCGGCGTCGAAGACCGGATCGACTTCGTCATGCTGCGCAATCAGATCGATTTCGAACTGCGCGAACTGGCGGTGCAGGACAAGCGCTACCTGGAGGCCGAACCGCTGCTGCCGTTCGCGCGCCCGTTGATCGCGCTGACCGAAGCGCGCCGCATGATGCAGGCGCAGGATGGTGCTGCCAGCGCCGCGCTGCTGCAAAAGACGCTGGTCGCGGTACGCAAGGCGCAAGAAGCGCTGCTGGCCGGTGGCGACATCAATTCAGCCAAGCCAATGGCGTCGCGCAGCGTGGCCAACCGCGCGCTTCAGATTCTGGCATTGGTCGCCAAGGACCTCAAGGAATGGAACGCCTACTACGACGGTTTTGATCCGCAGCTATCCTGGTGGGTCAAGCGCCCATACGCGGAGCTCGACAAGGCGCTGGCCGATTATTCGGCCAGCCTGCATGAACGGCTGGTCGGCAAAGGCTCGGCCAAGCTGCTCAACGTGACGGGCGACCCGATCGGGCGCGAAGGTCTGGTCAGCGCCCTGCAGCGCGAGATGATCCCGTACACGCCGGAAGAACTGATCG
This sequence comes from Pseudomonadota bacterium, assembly GCA_040390915.1. Lineage (GTDB taxonomy): Bacteria > Pseudomonadota > Gammaproteobacteria > Burkholderiales > Burkholderiaceae_D > Telluria_A. The sequence goes on along the minus strand of JAZJXM010000007.1, from coordinate 25,157 downwards.
CGCTGGCCGAGAAGGAGCTGGCCTGGGGCGAAGCGGAACTGCGCGCGGCGGCCCGCGAAATGGGCTATGGCGACGACTGGCATGCGGCCATGGAGAAGGTCAAGACCATGTACGTGGCGCCGGGCGAGCAGCCGGCCATGGTGCGCCGCCTCGCGTCCGAAGCGATCGCCTACATGGACGACAACAAGCTGGTGTCGATCCCGGAAGTGGCGCGCCAGAGCTGGCGCATGGACATGCTCTCGCCCGAGCGCCAGCTGATCAACCCATTCTTCCTGGGCGGCGACACGATCCTGGTGGCCTACCCGACCGACGGCATGACGCACGAGCAGAAGCTGATGACGATGCGCGGCAATAACCCGCACTTCTCGCGCGCCACGGTGCAGCATGAACTGATCCCGGGCCACCACCTGCAAATGTTCATGGCCGACCGTTACCAGCCGCAGCGGCGCTTGTTCGATTCGCCGTTTTTTGTCGAAGGCTGGGCCGTGTACTGGGAAATGCTGCTGTACGAGCGCAAGTTCGCGGTCAAGCCGGAAGACCGGATCGGCATGATGTTCTGGCGTAACCATCGCGCCGCGCGCATCCTGTTCTCGCTCGGTTTCCATCTTGGGAAAATCACGCCGGAACAGGCGGTGGAGATGCTGGTGCAGCGCGTCGGCCACGAGCCGGACAACGCGCGCGCCGAAGTACGGCGCTCGTTCAACGGCGACTATCCGCCACTGTACCAAGCCGGCTACATGATCGGCGCGCTGCAGATGCGGGCCCTCAAGCGCGAGCTGGTCGACAGCGGGCGCATGACGCTGCTCGACTATCACGATGGCATTTTGAATGGCGGCATGCTGCCGGTCGAACTGGTACGCGCGCGCTTGAAGGGCGAGAAAATCAGCCGCGACTTCAAGCCGACCTGGCGTTTCTACTAACCACTACGTCGCGCTTGCGAAGGCGAGCGCCCATAGCACCCATGATCCATCGTGATTTTCCAGCGGCGCCACGTGCCACGGGCATGGCCATCACAAAAAAGCCGCCCCCGAAGGAGCGGCTTTAATGGCAGAGGCGCATGGCTTCAGCGCGGCGCGCTACAAAGCCCGGCTTGCCTGGTCCGGACGGCATCATGAATACCTTGCCGGCGCGGGAGTAAGCGTCTGAAGATCATACGCCCTCATTTCCTCGCGCTGAGCTAAATATTCCAATCGAATCGGCCCCACTCTATAAGCCATTCCTATCGGCTTTTCGCGTATCCTAGAGCCGCTTTTACATTTACCCACGGACATTGTATGAAAATTAGCCTGACCCGGACCGCCTTGTGCGCGGCGCTGGCCCTGTCGTTGGTCCCAAGCCTGGCCCTGAGCGCACCGCCGGCCGGTAAAGTGTCGGGCGTGGTTGCCGACCAGGCCCGCAAGCAGGTCGACCAGATCGCCGACCAGTACTACCAGGCGCTGGCCCGTTTCGAGCCGCTCGATGCGACTGAAAATGGCGACAACCGTTTCGACGACCAGATCGGCATGGCGATCGCACCAGCCGTGCGCGCGCGCCAGTTCGCGCTGTACCGCAGCTTCCTCAAGCGACTGCAGGCGATCGACCGCATGGAGCTCGACCGCCCGGCCCAGACCAACTACGACATCCTCGAATATGAACTCAAGAGCGAGCTGTCATTCGCCAACATCCCCGAGCACCTGCTGCCGGTCAACCAGATGACCAACGTGCCGGTCACGCTGGCCAACTTCGCCAGCGGCGAATCGGGCCAGCGCCTGACCACGGTGAAGGAATACCGGGCTTACCTGAACCGCCTGAACCAGCTGCCGGCGTGGATCGACCAGGCCATTGCCAACATGCGGGTCGGGATGCGCAAGGGGATCGTGATGCAAAAGGCGGCGGTGGCCGTGACGCTGCCGCAGTACCGCAAGCTGCTTAGCGCGACGCCGGAAACGAGCATCTTCTACACCCCGGTCAGCAAGATGCCGGCCACTTTTGGCGCCGATGACCGGCAAGCGCTGACGCGCGCCTACCGCAGCACCATCGCCACCAAACTGGCGCCGGCGCTGACGCGCCTGACTCGGTTCATGGAAAAAGACTACCTGCCAGCGGCGCGCACCAGCACCGGCTGGAGCGCGCTGCCCGGCGGCGCCGATTGGTACCAGCGCGCCGTGGCCGAGCAAACCACCACCAGCCTGACGCCGGACCAGATCCACGCGATCGGCCTCAAGGAAGTGGCGCGCATCCAGCAGGAGTTTGCAATCGTGGGCCCGAAGATGGGTTACACGGGTCCCGCCAACGGCTTGCCGGGCTGGGTTGCACTGCAAGACAAATACCGCCCGTTCAAGACAGAACAGGAAGTGATCGACGTCTACCGCAAGCTCGACGCGGTATTGCGCACCAAGCTGCCGGCGTTGTTTACGCTGGTGCCAAAGGCGCCGCTGGACCTGCGCCTGGAACCTGAATTGAGCCGCGCCACCGCGTCCGACCATTACACCGCGCCGGCCGCCGACGGCTCGCGTCCTGGCGTGTTCTGGTCCGTGGTGAACGACCCGACCCAGTACGGCAGCACCGGCATGGTGACGCTGTTCCTGCATGAAGGCCAGCCGGGACACCACTTCCACATCGCGCTGCTGCAGGAATTGAACCTGCCGGACTTCCGCAAGTTCGGCGGCAACAATGCCTACACGGAAGGCTGGGCGCTGTATGCGGAAACGCTGGGCAAGGAGATGGGCTTGTTCGACCAGCCGGAAGATTATTTCGGCCACTTGAACGACGAGATGCTGCGCGCGGCGCGGCTGGTGGTCGACACCGGCATGCACGCCAAGGGCTGGACGCGCGAGCAGGCGATCCAGTATTACCGCGATACGCTGGGGTATTCGGAAGCGCTGGCCAAGAGCGAGATCGAACGCTACATGGTGTGGCCGGGCCAGGCGCTGGGCTACAAGATCGGCGCGCTCAAGATCGCCGAACTGCGCCAGCGCGCCACCGAAGCGCTGGGGCCGAAATTCAGCCTGCCCAAGTTCCACGAGATCGTGCTGGAAGATGGGACGCTGCCGCTGGCGCTGCTGGAAGCGAAGGTCGACCGCTGGATCGC
>JAZJXM010000007.1:0-21987 GCA_040390915.1 Pseudomonadota bacterium | reverse complement strand
GCGGGGACGACGTAGGTTAGCGGCTTTTGATGTTTTCGCAGCCGTGAATTCTATGACGGTTCAAAACACCGACAACACCGGATAGCGGCGCCATTCAGGCTCCGCATACCGGCGGCAGTTCGCAAAAATAAAGTCCAGCACCGCCACCTGGTTCGACAGCAGTTCCGGGTGCGCCGTCTTCCACTGTTCGAACTTCATCCGCAATTGCGGCTCGTCGCGCAGCAGTTCCTGCGCGTCGTCCTCGAACACATAATCCGAATACGCTTCCTTCTTTTCCAGCACGCTGTTGAAGAAACCCCAGCGGAACAAGCTGTCGTGCCCTTCCGGCTCCAGCGTCTCGATCGCGTAGCGCGCCTGGTCCTGGTCCAGAGGAATCCACCAGTCGCCGGCGCGCACTTGCAGCTGCGCCTTGACCTTCACCAGCTGCACGTCGTCATGGAACATGTGCCCTTCGTACGGCGTCGTGCGCGAACTGACCGACTTGATATGGTAGTACTGCACCTCGATCACCTTGTCGGCTTCGATGCACTCCATCGCCACGCCGTTCCACTGCAGCCGTTCGACCGCTTCGCGCCACGCTTGCGGCAGCACGTAGGCGCGCGGCGTCGTTACCGTGATGTCGGCCGGGAAGCTGTTGAAATAATCGATGTCGCGCTCCCACGGCTGGTCGCGGTTGTACGACAATCGCGTGTAGTTGCCGATCTCGCTCGGGCTGTGCTCGGCCGCGTAACCCTTGAAGCGAAAGCTGGATGGCTTCTCCTCGTCCATGGCCCAGTGCACCGGCCATTCGCGCGCCGTTTTACCGGCGTCGCGCGCGGCGCGCCGCAGCTGCTGGATCGTGGCCGCTTGCGCAACCGTGAACTCGAGCGCCGTTTCGACCAGCGCGCGCATCGACTTGTAACGGTCGGCGAACGGCTTGAGCATGTGCGTTTCGGGCATGAAGCCGATGGTGTGGTGCAGCGCCGCGAAGCCGGTTGAAAAACGCGGCGTTTCGAGAAACTCGGCGATGCCCTGGTCAGGACTGTCCTTGACCGGATTGACGTAGGGGCAGGTCGGCCAGCCGCGTTTGTCCATCTCGGTGAACATGTGCGGCAGCATGGTGTCGCGCAAGAACGCGCCCAGCGCGCCGCCCAGCTTGTCGGCCTGGGTGTGGATCAGCGTCATGGTGTACGGGTAGTCGGCCCCGTTGGAGGTGTGGGTGTCGACCATCACGTCCGGGTCCCAGGCGGTAAACAGCTGGTTGAAGGTCTGCGCGGCCAGGGTGTCGCATTTGACGAAGTCGCGGTTCAGGTCAAGGTGGCGCGCATTGCCGCGAAAGCCGAACTGCTCGGGGCCTTCCTGGTTCACGCGCGAGGTATTGGCGCGGTTGATGCTGCCGTCGACGTTGTAGAGCGGGACGAACAGGAACACCGTCTTTCCCAGCGCGGCCAGGCGTGCCGGCTCCATGCAGAAGTCGCGCACCAGCGCCATGCAGGCGTCCACGCCTTCCGGCTCGCCCGGGTGGATGCCGTTATTGTTGAAGAAGACGGGACGTCCGGCCTTCTTCAACTGGGCGCGGTCAAACACGCCGTCGGCAGTGACCACGCCGGCGTGGATCGGCAAGCCGCCATCGCTGGTGCCGACCACGCTAAAACTGAGCACCTTCGGAAAGCGCTTCGCCAGCGCTTCGTACCAGGCGATGCAGGCGGCCCAGGTGGTGGTCTGGTTCTTGTTGCCTTGTTCGTAGGGGGTAAGCAGTTCGGTCGTCATGGTGGTGGTGAGCTCGTGAAGTTAATCAGGCGGTTTGTTCGATGGGCAGCTCGATCGTGATCACGGTGCCGCGGTCCGGCTCGGACGTGAATTCGATCTTGCCGTCGAGCGCATACACGCGCTCGCGCATGCCGATAATGCCGATCCCGGAGGAAGTGCTGCCGGTGCTGAAGCCGGCGCCGTCGTCGTCAATTTCGATGTTGAGCATGTCGCCCGAATCGGACAGGATCAGCGACACTTGCGCGTGGGTGGCGCCGGCGTGCTTGAGCACATTCGACAGCGCTTCCTGGATGATGCGGTAGGCCGAAATGGCCAGCTCGTTGCCCAGCCCCGAGAAGTCGCCTTCGGAATGGAATTCGAAGCGGCATTCGGGATGGCTGGTGTCGTAGTGGCGGATCATTTCCTCGACCGCGCCATGCAGGCCCAGCATGTCGAGCACCTCGGGGCGCAAGCGCCGCACCAGGCGCCGTCCGCTGGCGTACAGGTCGAGCGTGAGCTTGGTGATGGCCTGCGACTTGAGCTTGATCTCTTCGATGTACTGGTTCGATTCGACCTTACTGGCCAGGTGCAAAATGCTTTGCGACTCGAGGCGCGCGGCGATCAGCGAGGCGTTCAATTCATCGTGAATTTCAATGGCGATGCTCTTGCGCTCGTCCTCGACGATCGAGTTCACTTTTTGGATCAGCTTGCGCTTGTCGGCGTCGGCGCGCAGTGCTTCGTTGCGCGACTCGACCAGGTCCTTGGTGCGCTCGGCCACCTTGTTTTCCAGGTCCTGGCGCGACTGGCCCAGCGCCACCGACATCTCGGTGATCGATTCCTGCAGTTCGCCCACTTCGCCGCCCGTGGTCACGGCCAGCGCGACGCGGTAATTGCCACCGCGAATTTCGCGCAGCGCGCCGATCGACGCGTTCAGCGGCGTGGTCAGGCTGCGCGCCAGGAACCAGGCCAGCGCGCCCGACACCACCAGCGCCAGCGCGGCCATCGCCAGTTCGATCTGGAAGCGGCGCGCCTGCTTGTCGAGCAGGTTGGAAGGCGACATCGTCACCCGCACATAGCCCACCAATTCGGTCGGGAAGGTGGGCGGCTTGGTGTCGGACGAACCCGATACGTGCGGCACGCCGTTGTCCGAAAACAGGTTGATCCAGGTGACCTGTTTCATGATCGGCGCTTCGTAGTAGCGGTTCTCGGCGGCGTCGGCCGCTTGCGAGGCGACGCTGATGGCAATGCGCTGCTGGGCGTCGACGACGTCGATGCGAAAGATGCTCTTGTCCGACTGGACCAGGCCATTGATGGTCAGGCGCAGGTCGGCCAGGTTGCCGGAGATGACGTTGTATTCGCTCGTCTCGGCCAGCGCCTTGGCCAGGATGCGGCCCCGTTCGGCCAGCTCCTCAGCCACCTGGGCGCGGTGCGAGTACCACGAGTAGCCCACGAAGGACGTGAACAGGAACGCCACCGGCAGCATCGTGATGAAGGCCATGCGGGTGCCGATGCTCCAGCTTTGCCAGAAACGCAGTTTTTTCATCATGGTCGCCTCTGTGTCGGTTCACGCCCGAATTTGCGCGCGTCGTCGCTCATTGCCACCTGCAGCGACTTGGCCACGCCCTCGTTGATGATGGTGCGGAAGTAGCGCGGAAATTGCGGTGGCTGCAGCTCGCCCGTCTGCACGAAATCGTTGGCCAGGTCGGCCACGTGGGCGTTGATATGTTCGATGTTCGAATACGTCGTCGCCAGCGCGCCGGCGCGCACCATGTCGGCCGAAAAGCCGATCACGGCCTGGTTGTGGCGGTAGGTCGAGAGCAGGATGTTGCGGAAGTTTTCGGCCGAATAGACGGTGCGGTCGGGCATGGCCAGCAGCACCTGGGCCTGGCCGACCCGGTTGAGCGCGTAATTGATGTCGTCGCTGGCCGAATAGTCCTCGATCTCGACCGGCGTGGCGCCGTGCAACAGCGGCTTGAGAAAGCCCGTTTCGCGGCTGACGATGGCGGCCACCCGCACCGGGCGCTTGTACAGCAGCGAGATCAGGCGCAGCTGGTCGGCCGGCGCCGGTTCGGCGTAGATGGCCGTCATCGACGCCAGGCGCGCGCCTGGCAGTTCGGCAGTCACCGCGCGCCACACCTGGCTGGAGGTAAAGGCGGCGATCACCACGCAGTCGCATTTGCGCGCGGCCACATTGCGCAGCGCCACCGGGCCGATGGTGACGTACACCATGCGCCGTTTCTGGGCCAGCTCGGTGCGGAAGTTGCCGAAGATCGGCACCAGCCGTTTATACAGGTCGTCGGCGATGTGGCGCGTGACGGACGAGTCGTCGCCGGTGACGATCTGGAAGCGGAAGCCTTCGATGTCGGCCGCTTTGGTGCTGCCGAAGGTGGCCGCGAGGGCCAGCGCGAGCAGGCCGCGCCGCCAGACACGCTGCATCAGGGCTCGATCAGGCCGTGCTTGACGGCCAGCTTGGTGATGTAGGCCTGGCGGTGCACGCCCAGCTTTTCCTTGACCGACTGGCTGATGTTGCTGATGGTCTTGGTCGACAGGTTGAGCTTTTCGGCGATTTCTGCGTTGGTCAGGCCTTCGGCCATCAGCTTGAAAATTTCCAGGCCGCGCTGGTCGAGCTGCGATTGCGGCGAGGCGTCGCCGCGCACCGACAGGTTGGCCAGGCGTTCGGCGATCTGCGGCAGGAAGTACAGCTTGCCTTCGGCCGCGTGGCGCACTGCGGTGGCCAGGTCGGCCGGGTCGCAATCCTTGGTGACGAAAGCGCGCGCGCCGAGGCGGTAGGTTTCCTTGATCAGGCTGTCCTGGTCGAACTGGCTGAGAAATACGATCTTGGCAGAAGGAAACTTCTTGAGGATGTTCTCGGCTGCGTCCAGGCCCGTCAGTTCGGTGCCGAAACGGATGTCGAGCACCATGACGTCGGGCAACAACTCGGCGTACATCGCTGCCGCCTCGTCCGGTGACTTGGCCTGCCCCACCACATCCATGCCCACCCCGGCCAGCGACATGGCGAAACCGGTCATGACGATGGGATGGTCATCGGCCAGCAGGACACGAATCGATTTTTGCTCACTCTGCACTTTTGGTTCTCCAGGAGGTACGGCTGCGCTCGCTTACATTTACTTACCAGGCTATGGCATCAATGTGTGGGAACGAACGGAACGGCCGCAGCGACTATGGGATTATTTCACACATCGGAGCGCGAAGCGAGCGCCCCGCTTCCAAGGGCCACGATTGACGCCGCCGCCCTGCCCGAACCATTTGGTAACACGATTTACCACTTGATTACCCAAAAATTGCTATGAGATAGCATACAGTGGCACTGTCAGCTACAAATCCCAGGAGGACGCGATGCATTTTTCAGACAAACCCGACGGCAAGAGCAGCAAATTCGTCAAAATTGGCATTGTCGCCGCACTGCACGTGGCAGTCGGTGTCGCGCTGGTCCACAACATGGACTCGAAAATGTTCACGATGCCCAAGGTGGTCGACGACATCGTCATGCTGACGCTGGACGCGCCCAAGCCGCCGCCACCGCCGCCCGAGCCGCCCCAGCCCAAGCAAAAGCCGGTGGTCCAGCCGCAAGTGGTGGCGCCGGTGGTCGAAGTGGAAGTGCCGCAGCAACCAGCCGAGCCCACCATCCAGGCCGCCGCCGAGCCGACGCCGGCCGCCGATCCGGGCCCGGTCACGCCGCCAGCGCCAGCATCGACCACCACCGGCAAGCTGTTTAGCGCGGCGCTGGCCGACGCCGACAGCTGCGCCAAGCCGGCCTACCCGCCCAAGGCGGCGCGCGATGGCGACACCGGCACCGTCAGCCTGGCCTTGCTGATCGGGGTCGATGGCCACGTCAGCGATTCGAAGATTCAGAAATCCAGCGGTTCGCGTGAGCTCGACCGTGCCGCCCAGTCCGCGCTGGCGCTGTGCAAGTTCAAGCCGGCGCTCGCCAATGGCACGCCGGAACCGGCCTGGGGCAAGATTGCCTACGTCTGGACGCTCGAATAGCTTTTATCAGTTCTGACACGCCCCGCGCGGCTGCAGCCACGCGGGGCGTTTTTGCGTTAACGGGGTTGGTAAAAACAACAGGCAGAAAAAACTACTATCAAATAGCTTTTCTTTTGCTATTCAATAGCATATATTTACTCCAACGATCAGAAGAAGTCGTTTGACAACCAAGGAGATAACCATGCGTGCCTCAAATACCTATCCTGGCAATGGAAGCAAAGTGTCCAAAATTGCCATCGTGACCTTGTTGCACATCGGGGTTGCGTTGGCCTTGATCAACATGAAGATGGTGGTCAAGACCGCACCCGACCAAGGGCCGATCGTGGTGACGCCGGTCCCCGAGCCCAAGGTGACGCCTGAACCGGCCAATCCGGACTTGTCCACAAAGCAAATCGAGCCAACGAGCTTCGTGCCCAAGATCGACCCGGTCACCTCCGATCCGCTGCCCAACACGATCTTGGCAAAAACGCTGCCCCCCGGACCGTTGCCAACCGATACCGGTGACGGCAGCAAGACCGGCACCGACCCGATCGGCAAAGGCATAACGCAAGCGCCGAAGAAAATCTTCGAGGTGGCCTCCGCCGGCGACTGCGCCCGCCCCGACTATCCGCCGCGCGCCGCCCGCCTCGGCGAAGAAGGCACCGTGACGCTGGCCTTGCTGATCGGCGCCAATGGCCGCGTAGCCGATGCCAAAGTCAGCAGCAGCAGCGGTTCGCGCGACCTGGACCGGGCAGCCATTGCCGCGCTGTCGCTGTGCAAGTTCACGCCAGCCACGACCAATGGCGTGGCCGAGCCGGCCTGGGGCAAGATCGCTTACGCCTGGACGCTTGAATAAATCTTCGCTGTGTTCCGCCCCGCCCGGTTCGCGCCGCGCGGGGCGCTTGCCGTTTGGCCTGCCTGGATAGCCCATGTTCCCGTACCAACCCCTGCTGGAAAAATCCAGCGCGGCGGTGGCGCTTGCCGCCGTGCTGCTGATTGCATCGCTGAGCTGGCTGGCGCTGCGCCCGCTCCAACCGCCCGCGCCCTTGGGCGGCGACACGCCGGCCGCCGAGTTTGCTGCCTCGCGCGCGTTGCCCGTGTTCCGCTTCCTGGCGCAGGCGCCGCGCCCGATCGCCAGCGCCAGCAATGCGCGCACCCGCCAGTACATCGTCGAACGGCTGCAGTCGCTCGAACTGGAACCGCAGGTGCACAGCGCCAGCGCGCAAAGCGCCAGCGTCGGCTTCCTGGCCGACGCCCGGGTCCATGCCGGCGTGGTGCACAACATCGTGGTACGCAAGAGCGGCAGCGCGCCCGGCCACGCGCGCCGGCCGGCGCTGCTGCTGGCGACTCACTACGACAGCGCGCCCGACCAGATCGGCGCCGCCGATGCCGGTGCGCTGGTGGCGGCGATGCTCGAAACGCTGCGCGCGCTGCAGCACGGCGCGCCGCTGGCCAACGACGTCATTTTCCTGTTCACCGACGGCGAAAAGTCCGGCGCGCTGGGCGCGCGCGCCTTCGCCGAACAGCATCCCTGGGCCCGCGACGTCGGACTGGTACTGCAGTTCGACGCGGCCGGCAATACGGGCGCGCTGCTGCTGACCGGCGCGCGTGGCGGCAACGGTCAGCTGGTGGACGGCTGGATCGCCAAGGCCCCGCTGGCGGCCGGCAGCTCGGCACTGGCGCTGCTGGCGCGCCAGGCGCCAGCGCTGGCCGGCGGCCCACTCGACCAGGTCGGCCCGGCCGGCATGCGCTTTGCCAATATCGAAGGCAGCACCGGCTACCGCGCCAGCTTTGACGTGGCCGCCCAAGTGGCGCCGGCCACCTTGCAGCACGCCGGCGAAACCATGCTGGCATTGACGCGCCACTTCGGCAACCGCCCGTTGGCAGACATTGCCAGCGCCGACCAGGTCTACTTCACGCTGCCGCTGGTGGGCCAGGTGCACTACACGGTCAAGCACGTGTGGGCGCTCACGCGGCTGGTCTGCCTGATGTTCTTGCTGGCGTGCTGCCTGGCGGTCAAGCACATGGACATGACGGGGCGCGCGCTGCTGACCGGCGCAATGGCATTTCTGCTGCTGGCGTTCGCGCTGGCGCTGGCCGCGCTCAGCTTGTGGAAGGGCCTTCCCGGCCTGCATGCGGGCTACAACCCGATCGCCAGCGGCGCCGGCGCGCGCGACCACTGGTATGTGCTGGCCTACGTGACGCTGGGCGTGGCGCTGTTCATCGAACTGCAACGGCTGCTGCACAAGGCGATCGGCTCGCCCGCCACTACCCTGGGCGCGCTGCTGGTGCTGGTGGCGGCGCTGGTGGCCGCCAGCTGGGCCGCGCCCGGCGCCAGCTACCTGCTCGCCTGGCCGCTGATCGCCACCTTGCTCGCCTACGGCTTGCTGCACGCGCCAGCGGTGGCGGCCCTGCCCCACGCATTGCGCGTGGCATTGCTGGTGGCCGGCATGACGCCAGCCGTGCTGCTGGTGGCGCCGCTGTTGCAGCAGGTCGCCACGCTGTTCACGGCCGAACGCAGTGCGCTGCTGATGTTGCTGCTGGCGGCCATGCTGGGCATGGGCAGCACCCTGCTGGCGGCGACCCGGCGCCGCTTCGTCGCGCCGCTGCTGCTGCTGGCGTGCGTGGGCGCGGTCGTGACCGCCCAGGGCACGCGCCAGTACGACGCCGACATGGCGCGCCCGAACCGCATGACGTACCTGAACGACGCCACCAGCTGGAAAGCCTGGTGGGTGATGCCGGCCGAACCGCTGGACGCCTGGTCGCGGCCCTTCTTTGCCGAAGCGAAGCTGGGGCCGCGCGAACTGCGCGAAGTGGTTGGCATGACGCGCGCCGAACAATGGGTTGCGCGCGCACCCGCACGCAAGGTCGCCTATCCCGACATCGTGGTGCTCAAGGACGATACCGGCGGCGGGCGGCGCCAGGTGGTGTTCACGCTGCGCTCGCAAAACGACGCGCCCACCATCGATGTCCGGGTCGAAGGCGCCGACACGCTTGCGGCCCGGCTGGACGGCAAACTGCTGACCGAGCGCCTGGCCAGGACCTGGAAACTGAGCTTGCATGGCACCGGCAGCGCCATCCACACGGTCGAACTGGACCTGTCGCCCGACACCATCGCGCGCGTGTATGTCGAAGAACGCATCCCCGGCCTGCCCGGCGGCCTTGGCGGGGCCCGGCCCGCGCATACGCCGCTGACCGAGATGACGGTGTCGTCCGACATGCTGGTTTTCAGATAGTCGTGTTACCTTCTCGGCTTGAACGTAGAAGAGAGAACCAGATTCATGTCGTTTCCGTATTTGAGTGATGTCATCAAGGCCTTGACCGGCATCGACCTGCCGCTGCCATTCGCCACCTTTGGCCTGATGGTCGCCCTGGCAACGCTGGCCGCCGCGGCCTGCCTCCAGGCCCAGTTGCGGCGCATGCACCGGGACGGCAGCATTGGCAACGCGCGGCGCCTGTCCAAGGGGGGCTGGATCGAAGTGGCGCCGCAGGAGATCGTGTCCAACATGACCATGACGGTGCTGCTGGCCGGGATCGCCGGCGCGCGCGTGTTTCACATCCTCGAGCACCTGGACAGCTTTCGCGCCGCGCCGTGGGAAATGATCTTCAGCCGCTCGGGCCTCTCCATTTTCGGCGGCCTCATTTTCGGCACCGTTGCCGGCATCGTCTTCATCCGGCGCTGGCACTTGCCGGCCCTGCCGCTGCTCGACGCGACGGCGCCAGCCATGATGCTCGGCTACGCGATCGGGCGCATCGGCTGCCAGATTTCCGGCGACGGCGACTGGGGCAGCCCGGCCAATCTGGCGCTCAAGCCGGACTGGCTGCCGCTGTGGAGCTGGGCCCAAACGTATGACAACAACATCGTCGGGGAACTGATCGCCGCGCCCGGCGTGTACCCGACCCCGCTGTATGAAACGCTGATGGGACTGGCTTGCTTCGCCCTGCTGTGGGCGCTGCGCAAGCATCCGTTCAAGACCGGCTGGCTGTTCTCGGTGTATTTGCTGCTGGCCGGGCTGGAGCGGCTGCTGATCGAACAGATTCGCGTCAACCCGGTGCTCGAACTGGCCGGCATCCATGCGACCCAGGCGCAAATGGTGGCAGTGGCGCTGGCCGCGTGCGGCGCGCTCGGCATCGCAATTTTGAGCCGCCGGCGCTGACGTCGGTTACTATGATGCTTCGGTAATCCCGGCCAAGCACACATGATTCGTTACACCACTCTGTTTGCCGTTCTGCTCACGTTTTGCTCGGCGCTGTTCGCTGCCGAGCCGGCGCTGCTGCGCGTGGTGACGCCCGGCTTGCATCCGAGTTCCATGGGACACGCCACGTATTTTCCGCGGCTGCTGCAACTGGCGCTGGAAAAGACGCGCGACGAGGGGCCGTTCGAGATCGTGCACATCACCCAGAACCTGACCAGCCCGCGCCAGGCAACGGAACTGCGCAACAACGGCATCATCAACCTGATGTGGGACGGCACCAACCGCCAGCGCGAGACCGAATTGTGGCCGGTGCGCGTATCGCTGCTGCGCCACCTGAACGACTACCGCGTGTTCCTGATCCGGGCCGAAGACGCCGAGCGCTTCAAGGCCATCGAGTCGCTCGACCAGCTGCGCGCGTTCAAGGCCGGCGCCGGCGTGAACTGGCCGTCGACCGACATCCTGCGCGCCAACCGGATCCCGGTGGTGACCTCGATCGCCTATGAATACCTGTTCCCGATGCTGCGCGCCAAGCGCTTCGATTTCATGCCGCGCGGCGTGTATGAAGCGTTCCACGAACAGCGCGCCAATCCCAAGGAAAACCTGGCGATCGAGCAGAGCATCTTCCTGCATTACCAGGTGCCGTTCTACTTTTTTGTCAGCCGCGAAAACGCGGCGCTGGGCAAGCGCGTCGAGCGCGGCCTGAACATCGCCATCAAGGACGGCAGCTTCGACAAACTGTTCAACAGCATTCCCGCGTTCCAGCAGGCGCAGGCTGAAATCGACAACCACAAGCGGCGCGTGTTCGAACTCAAGGCACTCTGATTTTTCATCCACCCACCTGATCGGGAACCCATGCACACAATGCTTTCCTCGCTCGCGGCAAGCGCCCTGGCCACCAGCCTGGCAATCGCCCTTCCCGCCCACGCGGCAAACAGCGCCAAACCGGCCGCGATCGTCAAGGAAGCGCCACTGCGCGCCCATCTGGCGTTCCTGTCGAGCGATCTGCTGGAAGGGCGCGGCACCGGCCAACGCGGCGGCGACCTGACGGTCGCCTACCTCGAAGCGCAGGCCATGGCGCTCGGGCTCAAGCCGGGCAACGGCAACAGCTTCCGCCAGGCGGTCAGCATTGCCGGCGTGATGACGACGCCAGGTGCGAGCAGCGTGGCGATCGAAGCTGGCGGCCAGGCCATCCCGCTCGCCTTCGGCCGCGACTGGGTGTGGGGACCGGGCGACGCCAAACCGGATCATGGCTTCGACAGCCAGATGGTCTTCGTCGGCTATGGCATCAGCGCGCCGGAGGAAGGCTGGGACGACTACCGCAGCGTCGACGTCAAGGGCAAGATCGTGGTGGCGATGGTGAACGACCCGATGCCCACCGAGGCCGAACCGAATCGTTTCGGCGGCAACGGCCTGACCTACTACGGGCGCTGGACCTACAAGTTCGAGGAAGCGGCGCGCCATGGCGCAGCCGGCGTGCTGCTGATCCATACCGATGCCTCGGCTTCGTATGGCTGGAGCGTGATCCAGAATAGCTGGACCAGCGAGCGCTTCCAGCTGGCGCAAGGCGTGCTCGGTGCGGGCATGGAAGGCTGGCTCACCGAGTCGAGCGCGCGCATGCTGTTTGCCGCCGGCGGCCAGGACTTGAACGTGCTGCGCGCCGCGGCCGAAATCAAGGGCTTCAAGGCGGTGCCGCTGTCAACCAGGATCAAGGGCCAGGCCAAGGCCGTGGTGCGCGCGATCGAACAGTTCAATGTGGCCGCCGTGGTGCCCGGCACGGACCCGGCACTCAAGGACCAGGTGGTGATCTACAGCGCGCACTGGGACCATTTGGGCAAGCAGGGCGATGGCGCCGACAGTATCTACAACGGCGCCGTCGACAACGGCTCGGGCATTGCGGCGCTGCTGGCAATGGCGCAGGAAGCGGTCAGGGCGCCGGCCAGGCGCAGCCAGATGTTCCTGTGGGTGGCAGCCGAAGAACAAGGCTTGCTGGGCAGCGCGGCGTATGCAGCTAGCCCGCTGTGGCCGGCCGCGAAAACGGCGGCCAACCTGAACCTGGACAGCCTCAATTTCGTCGGCGCGGCCAACGACATCGGCACCAGCGGCAGCGAACGCACCGACCTGGGCGCGATGGCGGCGGCCACCGCCAGGGCGATGGGCATGGTGGTCAGCCCGGCCCGGCCGGATCTGGCGGGCGGCTACTTCCGCAGCGACCATTTCAGCTTTGCCAAGGCCGGCATTCCGGCCTTTTCGATCCGCGGCGGTTCCGACTACGTCAAGGACCAGGAAGCCGGCAAGGCCAAGGCGGCCGCCTACCGCGCGCGCTACCACCAGGTGACGGACGAATATGACGCCAGCTGGGACATGGCAGGCATGCTGCAGCAGGCGCAGTTCACGCTGAATCTGGGCCGCATGGTCGCCGATGCGCCGGCGATGCCGGCCTGGAAAGCGGGCGACGCCTTCGGCAAGCTGCGCGCAGCGGCAAAATAATCTCCTCAATTGCTGCACAATGTGGCGCGATCATGGTTCCACTTTTCTTTACTTTTAAAAGGTGGAACCATGAAAACCCTGAACTTGCTCGCACTACTGCTGCTGTGCACCAGCGCCAGCGCGCAACCGGACCAGGCCAAGCGCCGCGGCCCGCCGCCCGAAGCGCTGGAAGCGTGCAAAGGCAAGGCGGCCGGCACCGCCGTCGAGATGAAAACCCCGCGCGGCGAGCTGGTCAAAGGCGTGTGCCGGATGGTGCTGATCCCGCTGGACGACGGGCCCGGGCGCAAGCACTGACGCGCAGGCGTCAGCTTTCCGGCTGCGCCGGCATCAGCATGGCTTGCCAGTCGTCCGACCATTGCAGCAAGGGCTGCAGCGAGGCCAGCAAGCCGATCCCGGCCGCACTGAGCGTGTAACCACCGGCATCGGCGAATTCCACGATCAGGGTTTCCCGCAGGTCGTGCAGGCGCTGGTTAAGCACCGTGGGCGACATGTCATCACAGCGCTCGCGCAATTGACGAAACGTCAGTGGCGTATCACGCAATTCCCAAATGATCCGCAACACCCAGCGCCGGCCCAGCAAATCGAGCAAGGCCATGATCGGACGGCCGGTGTCGGAGCCGCGTACCGGACGGCCAGGTTTTGGTACTGTCATCACATCTCCTGTTGCTACATTAAACGTAGCGTTGTGCTACACTATTCGTAGCAATCCCGATTGTAGCATCCCCCATTCCAGGAGACCGCATGTCGACTACCCGAATCGTCCCGCTCGAAGCACCGTTTGAAGCTGCTGTAGAACAAATATTCGAACAAGGCCTGCCGCCCGGACTGGCGCCGCTGAACTTGTTTCGCACGCAAGCACACAACCCGCGCGTGTTGCAGCGCATGTTTGCCGGCAACCTGCTGGACCCGGGATCGATTAAGCTGCGCGAGCGCGAACTGCTGATCTTGCGCACCTGCGCGCGTTGCGGCTCGGAATATGAATGGGGCGTGCACGTGGCGCTGTTTGCGCAGCGCGCACAATTGGACGAGGCCGCCGTGGCGGCGACCGTGCAGCCGCACGACCAGCAGCATGCGCTGAGCGCGCACGAGCGCTTGCTGCTCCTGGCGGTCGACGCGCTGCACGACACGTCCACCATCGGCGACGCGCTGTGGGAGCAGCTTGCGCAGCACTACAGTAGCGCCCAGCTGCTGGAGCTGATCGCGCTGGTCGGCAATTATCACGCCATCGCCTTTGTCACCAACGCTGCCAGGGTGGAGCTGGAAGCGTTCGCGCCGCGCTTTCCGCTGTCAGCTCACCTTTCTTCGCTGGCAATGAACTGATACACCTTGGCGCCCAGCACGGCGCCAACGATGGGCGCCACCCAGAACAGCCACAGCTGCGCGAGCGCCCAACCGCCGACATACAGCGCCACGCCGGTGCTGCGCGCCGGGTTGACCGAGGTGTTGGTCACCGGGATGCTGATCAGGTGAATCAGCGTCAGCGCCAGGCCGATTGCAATTGGCGCGAAGCCGGCCGGCGCGCGCTTGTCGGTCGCGCCCATGATCACCAGCAGGAAGAACATCGTCATGACCACTTCCGTGACCAGCGCGGCGACCAGTGAATAGTGGCCCGGCGAATTTTCGCCGTAGCCATTGGACGCGAAACCCTGGGCCACATCGAACCCTGGCGCGCCGCTGGCAATGAGGTACAGCACGCCGCCGGCGGCAATCGCCCCCAGAACTTGCGCGACGATGTACGGCGCCAGCTTGGCTGCCGGAAAGCGCCCGCCAGCCCACAGGCCGATCGAGACCGCAGGGTTCAGGTGGCAGCCCGAGATATGGCCGATGGCGAAGGCCATGGTCAGCACGGTCAGGCCAAACGCCAGCGATACGCCGTGCAGGCCGATGCCAACGCCGGGAAATGCGGCGGCCAGCACGGCGCTGCCGCAACCGCCCAGGACGAGCCAGAACGTTCCAAGAAATTCAGCACTGTATTGCTTCATTGATTACTCCTATGTAGGTAGAGAGGGGACTTCAAAAATTGCTTCAGGCGCCCGCTGGCCCCGCGCACGGCCGCCGGACATGGCCCAGCGCAGCAGCTTGACCCACCATGACCAGCGGCGCACGACCGGCGCGTCGCCCATCGACGCCTGCGCCAGCGCCATGGCGTCTTCCAGCAAGGCGTCGTGCAGCGGACGAATGACCAGCGGCCACGACAGCCAGGCGCTGCCGGACAGGCGCATCCGGATGGTGTGCCGGATCAGCGTGCCGTTGCCTGGCGCGGGCAGCAGTTCGAGCCAGTGATGGCCGCCAAAGCCGCGCGGGATGGTAAAGCGGAATTTCACCAGCTGGCCAGGACGATATTCTTCAACCACATAGCCGATTGGCCCGTGGCCGCCGGCTGCACCGACGCCCAGCGGCCGGTCCAGGCGCACGGCAGGCCAGAAGGCGCGTGGCCATATGCAGTCGTGTTCGGACGCGATCGCGTCGATCAGCGCTGCCGCTTCTGCCGCTCCGGCCTGCAGCGCGCGCTCGTGAACATTGATTACTTCCATGGCTTGCGTCCTGTCTTGTTAGCGTTCACGTTGCCGGCGTCATGCCATACTTGCTCGCGATGGTCTTCACTGTCCCCTGCTTGATCAGCTCACGCAAAGTATTATTGAAGCGCTCGGCCTGTTGCTGGTTCACTTTTTTGCGCGACAAGCCTATGCCGTAGGCGACCGGTTTGTATTCGCCCGCAATCCTGATGCCGGCCAGCTTGTCCTGCTCGATCAAATGCAGGCCCACCTCGCGGTTCATGACCGCCGCCGCAGGTTCGGGATAACGACCCGCTTGCAGCTTGCGCAGCACCACGCGGTTGTCGATCTCCACCTCCAGGTGCATGTCCGGCACCTTCCGGGCCAGGTCCTGGATTTCCTTGGATACAGCCGACGGCCCATAGGTGGCCACTGTCACGCCGCTCAGGTCCGCCGGCTGCGCATAGACAAACGCGGGATCGCGGGCGAACACGACGAACGATGACGCGAACACCAGGTCCGTAAAGTGAAAGGTCTTTTCGCGCTCCGCATTGCGCGCCAGGACAAAGATGCCATCGACGCTCCCCGCTTCGGCCATCGCATAGGCGCGCCGCCATGGCAGCAGCTTGAGGACGCATTGCACTTTCATCGACTCGCATACCGCCTGCACGACCTCGGGAAAGGGACCAGTGCCATGGCCATGGTCGTCAACGATAAAAGGCGGGAAGGACTCCATCACAAACGTCATGGACTGCGCTTGCGCCATGGCTGGCTGCGCCACGGTCATTGCCACCATACACATCAAGCTTCGCCAACTCGAACGCTGTCGCAGGGTCATTGCATGCCTCCAGGCCGCGGGGAATTTATTTCAAGATTATGCACTGAAGTTCGGGCGGTGACGTCATACCCATATCTGCAGGCCAACCGACGCGCGCGGCACGCTGCAGGCTGGCCTTGACGACCATCCTGTGAAAGGGCGCGATGACCCGGATGTATAGCCGCCCCAGCAGATTGTGGCAGTGGACGACAGTCGAGACAGTCAATTGGCGACTGTCATCTGGCCCGCGCATACAGAGCATCGATATCCTGAAATCGAGGTGCTTGTCATCCTCCCCCAGCACGATCTCGGTCGCGTTTGCGCTGTAGATCTTGAAGATGCCAACCCGGCTGGCGTGCGCGTCGCCCGCGAGCGCGGCCAGCTGCTTTGCGCTCTTCAGGCCGAACACCGCGACCATCACATCGCGCACGCGGATGAGCGCCCCGATCCAGGATGGCTGTTGCGAGACGATGAATCGGGCCAGTCGCTCCGGGTCATTGGTTGCGCCTGCCGGCAGGTGAATCGCAAATGCATCGGCCAGATTGACCGATGGGTAGGCATGCATGATGCCGCACTGCGCAGGCAGTGCAACCGGCATGGCGCGCGTGAAATCAATTGGCATAGGTGCGCTTTCGAGATCCATCGTGGAGGTCAGCTGTACGCCGAAGAGGTGGCTGGTGGCGCAAACTCAATCCGCCGCCTGCGGCGCGCTGAAGGCCTTGCTGTAGTAGCCGGATTGATCGAAGCAGCAAACGCGTCGCTTGCCAGATCCCAGCATGTCACAGGCATTGCTGATCCGCTGCGCGCGGGTCTTGGCTTGTTTGGCTGACGTGATCCAATGTATCCAGTCCAGACGCGCAATGGTTGTCGTGCTGTCCCAACCGGCGCGCGCTTGGGCATTGGCCTTCAGCGCGGCCAGAAGATCGAAGGGAATGTCCGGTTCGGGCTCATATTCCACGGCCACGATTTCCACATTGACGACGTCGCCAATGTCCGCGCCGGCAGCTTCGCGCAGTTCCTTGCTCACCCGCAGCCAATGGCTCAATTGCCCATCCGGCTCCAGCGTGGCACGAAAGCTGTGGCCATTGATGCTGCCGTCGACAGTTGTGCGCCCGCGCCTCGGAAGCTTTTCGCTCGCCTCCTTGGGCAGAACGACGAACGTCCATGATGTATCGCTGCCGGGCTGCGCCGGGCGCAATAGCTTTACTTTGAATCGCGATTGGGTGTCGGCTTGGGTCACGTTGTATCCGCCAAAAGTCCAGGTCAGGGTCGGGATTGCATGATAAAAAATGCAATTATATTGCATGCTCGACGGAAGATTGCAGTAAAATCATTGTTGCGGTAAATTTAAAAATCGGACCGGCATCCTCGCGCGTTACCCTGCGCTATTTTGAATGGACATCCTATGGCACGGACCAATAAGCAATTCGCTGATTTCAGATATGCCGCCCCACTCAATGGCGCAGAAATTGGCGGCGTCGTGACCGGCTTGCTTGCGGGCGCGGGGTTCACCTTTCTCATTTTCCTTTTTTCTGCCGCCGGGGCCGGCAATAATGGCATGGGCATGTTCAACGCCACCATCAAGCCGATCGTGGTGGCGCTCTACCTGGCGACCGTCGTGAGCGCCACCACCTTCTTGTTCCTGCGGCGGGGATCGGCAGCACTGATCGTCGCCTGGCTGCCGGTCATCCTCCTGGTGCTGGGCACCCAGATCCTCAACGTCGTTTCGTGGGTCAACTAAGGTCAAGAACGCCCAGCGCGGCGCATTACTCGGGCAACGGAAAAGCGCGCGCAACAGGCAGGTACCGCAATTCAGGATAGTTTTGCGCCAGCAATTGCGAGCTCGCCTTAAAGGCATCCGCCCGGGGTTGGATATCCCAGCACACAGCAGTGGCAGTTTCGCCGCTGCCCCGCTCCTTGCGGTACTTCGTGCCACACTCCCCTTCCAGGTCGCCCAAATAATAGGCACGTCCGGCAAGCACCTCAAATTCGACATTGAACGGCGGGTCCAGCAAGTCGCTGGTCCGCTGGATCTGGTTGATCACGGAACGCCCGATAAAGCGGTTGATCACGTATTTGCCCGCAGGGATTTGGCCGATGGCAATGTGGCCATCCTTGCGGAATTTGATCACGTGCTTCTGTCCCGTTGGCACATTTTGTATTTGCAGTTCGATGCCAGCGGCATTGCCCCCCGGGATCAGGAAATTCCCGTACACGTAGGCGAGCGAGGCATCGACTGGCTCGATCGGTTTGCTTACCGGTGACACTTGCGCGCAAGCGGTCACGGCCAATACGAACACGAGCACAATTGCGCGGCAGGATTTGATCAACATTGGTTCTCCAAGTCAGCGATGCTGATGTTATTTGGGAGCAATCGCCCCGCCTGCCGGCCACGTGGTGTCGCCAATGCGCTTGAGCGTCATCTCGAAGAAGCGGACCGGCTCTTTGCCCGGAATGATGCGGTCGCCCACTTCCGTCCACGTGTCGCCCTTGATGGTGGCGGTGTAGTGTATCGTCATGGGGCCGGCCGGAATATCCCAGGAAAAACCGTCTGCCATCGGCGTGACAGCGAAGTCCCCTACACTGCCAAACGCATACGAATGCATGGTGTAGGCTTGCGTGCCAGGATTAAATGAAATGGTGCCGAAGGCATTGAACGTGACCTTGCCATCGGCATCATATCCGCGCCCTTCAATCACTTTGACTGCGCCATCCAGGAATGGCCCGATGCGCTCGGTTTGCGTGATGCTGTGCTTTTCACCTGACGGCAGCAGCGTCCAGGCACTGCCCCGCCACACGCCGTCGATGAAGGACAGCTTGGTCATGGATTCCTTTTGCGCCGCCATCAGCTTGGCCGCGTCCGGACGCCCCTGTCCCAGAACGGTCAGGCTGCATCCGCCCATTATCAACAGTGCAGCCGCTTTGAAGATCAGTTTTGTCATGGCATTCCTCCGAATTGGCGCTAACGCGCGGGTAATGAAACTCAGGCAATCATGGCGTAATAGTACCAGCTAACACTTCTCTACAACCAATGCGCCAGCGTGGCAGAATGCCGCGTTCGCATAGGAAAACTCGGTAGCGTACTGCGGGTTGGTGAAGCCCAGCGTGATGCCGAGCGCTTCGCCCCGGAACGACAGTTTAAGCGCGCGCAGGAAAACCGGCTGGTAGTAGCTGGTCGCAGGGGCCTTGGCGCGGCGCGACAAATAGAAGGCGCTGGTGAACGCGGCGGCGCCACTCGGGCGATAGCGGTTGGCGCTGGCTTTGCAGGCCCGGCAAAAGGGCAAGGCGAGGCTCAGTATGGTCTTCGTTCCACCCAACGGCATGAAGCGCGTGTGTTTCAGGTTCACGTCCACCATCTCGACATGCGCAGCACCGCAATTGCAGCAAGCCTGGTCAGGGGCGGTAAAAGGCAAGCTGGCGACATCGCCCGAAACAGGGATCATGATTTCTCTATACTGCCCGCGACTAGTTCGTGACGGTCATGTTGATTGGATAGTACACATCGCGGGTGCCCGTCGGCGTCGTCAAGCGGTACTTGACGCGCGCGGTATAGAGGCCCGGCGCCAGGCAATTCACCTCGGTCAATTCGCCAACGCAGGTGTGGGCGCTTTGATATGGGCTCTCGTCCCACCAACTGCTGACCGGGCCCGTGGTTCCTGCGCTGGTCAGGTACTCAATGCCCATCCACTGGGCCGCAACACCAGTATTCGCGACGACGCGGTAGGGGTAATAAAGAATCGTCGTCTGCCGCTTCTGCACGAAATTCGTTGCCGCTGGATGGAACACCGCATCCACCGCTGGATTTGGCGTCACGGTATAGCGGACGGTGACTGTCTCGTTGAATTCACCTTGCGTCGTGTCGGAATAAATTGCGTAGGTGTAGACCTTGAGCGTTTCAACGTGTTCACCTGGCGTGGCCGGGAAAAAATCAATCAGCAACGGGCCGGTGCTGTGAAAATTATTCGGCGTGGGGACGGTCTCGATGGTACTCGGCCCCGCGTAGGGATCATATGGCGTCGACAAGCCCGCGTACCAGCCATTGCTGCCGCTAGAATAAGCGACAGCAATGGCTTCACGTGATGGCGTGGTACCGAATGGCGCCGAGACAGTCACTTCCTTGCGGGCCAGGGTCAGCCCTGCCTGCACAGTCACGTCGTACGGGATAGAAATCGGGGTGCCGTCAATTGGCAGCGTGCACGCGTCATCCAGGCAAGCCCTGATAATGAGATTGCCCGTGAAGTGGCCAGGCGTGCGCAAGACATCGCCATACAGGGCCAGCTTGTAGGTGGCGCCTGTGGCAGTGCGTTCGATGATTAAAGAACTCGGGACGAACAGCTTCACGGGACTCTCGAGTGCGACGTGCAGCGAGATACCATTGAGTGCTTCGAGATTGCCACTGACCGTACCGGAAAGCAGTACCGTGGGCAAATAGTCGCCGACCACGCGCGTGCCAGTAATGGGCGCCACGTTCGGCTTGCTCACGGAAATCTGATGGTTGGGCGATTGGTCGGCGCCACCGCCGCATCCCGCTGCCAAAGCTGCGATCAGCAGCGCACCAACAAACTGGGAAATCCCACGCTTCATACCAGCCATCTATGTACTCGCAAAAAAAGAAAAGGGCCTTTCGGCCCTGTGATTAACTATCCCGCATCGAAGGCTGCAATTGTATTGCAAATACAGGCGCAAGTTTGCCTTTTGATTAATATATTGTTGGTGCTGCCAGACCGCGCGAAGTAGTTGCTGGGGTCGATCACTGACATCTCACTGTTCAGCAATCGCTTCAAATCTACCGCTGAGATTTTGTCCGAATGGCAGACCAGCCCCCTTGAATGAAGGAACAGGCCCCCTTGATGGTCGCTGTCCCTATCTCGTCGTTGACCGCTCGCCCGTCGGAACTGGGCGTGGTGTCGCTGTTAATAGCCTTCTAAAAGCCGGTCAGCTAGAATTTTTGCTGCAGCAACGTACGCGGCGCGTAGCGCCTCAGGCTCTTCCAGCCACCGCTCGAACACCCGGGCTGGAAGTTCGCCGGTAATTCCGCTGACCAATTCATTTTTTGAAAAAGTGACCACACCTTGGGCGTCTGTCATGATTAACTTGATGGAAATATGCGGTTTCATATTGTCCCCAAAGCCCCATCCTTTGCCTAAGCCGTACTCCGCAATTGTTACCTTCATTTCATTGCGTCCGACATCGCTCAACTTTGGCCCGAAGGCTGTTTTTTTCATCTTGGCGGATATCTGTTCGAATACAATTTCGCTGACATCGATCTTCTTGGCCGAAAGAAATTCGGTGAGCACGACGTCGGTGGGCCGATCCGCCATTGCGATTGCAGCACCAAGCCAACCTTTGTCTCTAAAATTCGACGCGCCACCGAGATAGAGCGCCTTGGGCGGCAACGTGACCTGAGAGACAAGCCGGATCGGCTCCATCGCGGCAACCTGCTGCTTATTGGGGGCGACAGTCGTACATGCGCTGATCAATGCAGTGACGAACAACAGCAGAATAGTTGTGATTCTCAATTTCTCTCCGATAGAGACAGGACAAATTTTGTTGATGAAAAAACGGCACCCGCAGGTGCCGTTTTCATTTGGAGTGTACGAAACTTACGCTTCGTCGCCGCCGTGCTGTTGAATCGCAGCGCTATCTTCGAGCGACTGCAAGTCAGCCGACATCGATGCTTTCTCTGCATCGAGCAGTGCCTTGCGCTCTTCGACTTCCCACGCTTCTTTTTCCTTCTTGGCGCGATGGAAGGCCAGACCGGTACCGCCAGGGATCAGGCGGCCGACGATGACGTTTTCCTTCAGGCCGCGCAGCGAATCGCGCTTGCCCATGATCGCAGCTTCGGTCAGAACACGGGTCGTTTCCTGGAACGATGCAGCCGAGATGAACGAGTCGGTCGACAGCGATGCCTTGGTAATACCCAGCAGTACGTTTTCGTACGTTGCAGGGATCTTGCCAGCGGCGATCACACGATCGTTTTCGTCCAGCAGCTCCGAACGCTCAACCTGTTCACCAACGATGTAGTTCGCATCGCCAGCTTCCACGATCTGCACGCGGCGCAGCATCTGACGCACGATCACTTCGATGTGCTTGTCGTTAATCTTCACGCCCTGCAGACGGTACACGTCCTGCACTTCGTCAACGATGTAACGTGCCAGCGCTTCGATACCCAAGAGACGCAGGATGTCTTGCGGATCGGCCGGGCCGTCCACGATCATCTCGCCCTTGTTCACTACCTGGCCGTCGTGTACCAGCACTTGCTTGTCCTTGGTGATCA
>JAZJXM010000006.1:111179-166276 GCA_040390915.1 Pseudomonadota bacterium | reverse complement strand
CAGGGGTTTTCCCCTGTTTTTGGGCAAAAGTGGTCTAACCCCGGTTTGAAAATAGTGGGAACTTTTGGCGCGCGAGAAGGCAATAGGTGGAGAGACACGACCATGACACCTACTATTCCCGCCACCGCCACCGATACCGATTTGCTGCGCCAGCTGCACGCCGGCACGGCTGCCGCTTTTCAGGCGCTGTACCGGCGCCATCAGGGGCCCCTGTTCCGCTTTGCGACCTTGCGCTGCGGCTCGGCCGATACCGCTGCCGACGTGGTGCAGGAAGTATTCATGGGCTTGCTGACCGGGTCCTTGCATTTCGATCCGCTGCGCGGCCCTTTGCCCAACTTCCTGTTCGGCGTGGCGCGCAAGCTGATCCTCAAGCACGAGCATCCGCGCCGGCGCGAACAAACCTGGCCCGATCAGGACGAGGGGGACGATGAACCGGACGACGCCGCCAGCGACGCCCACGAGCCGCTGGCGCGCCTGCTCAGCGATGAAGTGGCCGAGCAGGTGCGCCGCGCCATCGCGCAGCTGCCGCCCCATTACCGCGATGCCGTGATCCTGTTTGAATTGCATGAGCTGTCCTACCTGGAGATTGCCGCTATCTGCCAGGTCGACATCGGCACCGTGCGCTCGCGCCTGTCGCGCGGCCGGGCCGCGATGGCCAAACGCCTGGCGGCGCACCGCCCCGATACGATCACCGCAGCCTGAACCTGCACCCGAGGTACCACCATGAATACCATTGACGACCATCACCCTGAACTCGACGCGCCGCTGGCCGCATTGCGCGCCGCGCTGGCGCCGCTGGATGCGCCGCGCGGCGTTGAAAAAGAATTGATGGCCGCGTTCGCGCGGCGCTTCCCGCCGCGCCGCTGGTATCACGCGCTGTCGCCGGCCCAATGGGGCCTCGGCACGGCCGCCGTGGCGCTCATGGCGTTGCTGCTGTTGCTGCGCGCGCCAGCGCCAGCCGGCGATTTGCTGGCCCAGGCCGGCGTCGACGACGGCAGCGCTTTCATCGCCCTCGAATCGGCCGAGCGCATCGCCCAGGAAGCCAGTCCGCAGCTGCTCGAAACCGAAGTCCCGCGCACCGCGCTGGCCGCGCTGGGCGTGCCGGTCAGTCCTGAAAACGCGGGCGACTCGGTCCGCGCCGAATTGCTCGTGGGCGCCGACGGCGTGCCGTTGGCCCTGCGCCTGGTATCACTTCAATAATCACCAACCACCCGAGGATGACATGAACACCAAGCTTATTCTGATCGCTGCGCTGCTGGCCGGCGTCTTCACACCGGCCTTCGCCAGCGAGGCCTTCGACGACAACGGCCCCGCCAAGGTGCGCGAGGTGGTGCGCGAACGCTACGTCTTCAATGGCGCCGAAGGCGCCGTGATGCAGGAATTCGACCAGGCCAGCCTGGGTGCGCCGCTGATGTTCATGCACGGCAAAGCGGTCAAGAACGCGCCCTACAGCGCCGAAGCGGTGTCCGAGCAGGTGCGCACGCTGGGCGATGGCAACCAGATCGTTCACAAGTCGAGCGCAATGAGCTACCGCGACAGCGCCGGGCGCACGCGCCAGGAAGTGCGCGCCGAGGGCGGCGCCGTGCGCCGCGTCACGATCCATGATCCGGCCGATGGCGCCACTTATATCCTCAACCCGCAGACCCGGACCGCGACCAAGATCGGTTCGCGCGCCGAGATCGCCGGCATGGCCGCCGAGCGCGCCGCCAAGGTCGCTGAACGCAGCGCCGAACGGGCCGGCCGGATTGCCGAACGCGCCGCCGCGGCGGCCGAACGGGCTGCCGGCGAGGAGATCATCATCAAGCGCATCGAACGCAGCGACGGCGAGCGCCATGCGCGGGTACGCGAAGACGTGCGCATTCACGTCTCGAAGGAGATGGCCGAAGGGCGCGCCATGCCCGGCATGGAGCACGTCGGACCGATGATCGCGGGAGCCTTCGGCGACCTGAAATGGTCGGACAAGGCGGTCACCAAAGACCTGGGCAGCAAGGACATCGATGGCGTCAAGGCGCAGGGGAAACTGCGCAGCTACGAGATCCCGGCCGGCGAGATCGGCAACCGCAATGCGATCGTGGTGGCCACCGAGACCTGGTATTCGCCCGAACTGCAAGTGACGCTGCTCTCGCGCAGCAGCGATCCGCGCAGCGGTGAACGCAGCTATCGCCTCACTGGCTTGAAACGCGACGAGCCGGCTGCCGCCTTGTTTGCGGTGCCGGCCGATTACACGGTCAAGGATGCGATGGCGATGGCGCGCAAGCGCGCCGAAGAAAAGAAATAAGCGTCCCGCTGGTGCGCGGTGCCGTTCAGCGCACCGCGATCAGCGTGCGGAACCACTGGTCGAGCATGTTCTTTTCATAGCGCAGCGTGTCGGTGTTGGCGTAATGGGACGGGCTGTGCTGGTAGTCCATGTCGCTCAGTTTGCTGTCCCCGCTCTTGACCACCTGGTCGCCCTGGGTAATTGTGTAGCGCAGCGTCATGTGCGGCCAGTCGGCACGGCCGTTCAAGACCCGGATGTCGCGCCCGTGCAAGCGGGTGGGCCAGGTTTGGCCCGCCAGATCAATGTCCGTCACTTCCACTTTCAGCTGCTGGCCGGCCGGCAGCGTCGCGGCCAGCTTGTCAAAGTGCAGCTGCAAATCCTTGAGCACGCGCTCGCGCTCGCGATCGGCCATCGGCACATCGGAGAAATGCTCCGGATTGACGAACGTCACCTGGGCCCCGGCCATCGCCGTTGCTGCGCTGAGCAGCAATAGCGCCGCCAGCGCTCCTTGTCGCAGTGGGGTATTCATGGACACTCCTTTCATGCGGACCAGATTGGCCCTTGTCAATTCAATATACCTCTTTTTACGGGCGCCGCCAGCCTCGCCTTGTCCCCACTTTGTATCCAATTGTGTGTAGCGCAAAAAATGCATTGTGTGCATTCTGTAAATACCATAAGTATTGCCTGTTGTTAATAGGAGCCAGCCGTACTACAATCGGTCAACGCTGTCCCCACACTATGGAATCGGAAACAGTCCATGTCCTTTTTGTCGTCCGCTGCGCCCAAACTCGCTCCCTGGAAAGTCTTGCTGGTCGACGACGAGCCCGATATCCATGACATCACCAAGCTGACCCTGACCCGGTTCCGGCTCGATGGGCGCGCGCTGACGTTTTTGCATGCCTACAGCGGGGCCGAGGCCAAGCAGCTGCTGGCCAGTGAACTTGACATCGCGCTGGTGTTTCTCGACGTCGTCATGGAGCAGGAAGACAGCGGCCTGGAAGTGGCGCGCTGGATGCGCGAAGAGCTGGGCAACCAGTTCACCCGCATCGTGCTGCGCACCGGCCAGCCGGGACAGGCCCCCGAAGAACGCGTGATCGTCAATTACGACATCAACGACTACAAGGAAAAGACCGAGCTCGATCGCACCAAGCTGTTTACCACCACCTTTGCCGCGCTGCGCGCCTACCGCGACATCATGAAGGTGGAAGAGGCACGGCGCGTGCAACTGAGTTACCGCGAAGGCCTCGAGCGCGTGATCGCCGCCTCGGCCCACATTTTCCAGCAGCGTAACCTGAAGGACTTCGCCAGCGGCTTGCTGCAGCAAGTGGTGGCGCTGCTGCGCCTTGAACAGAGCATGCTGCTGCGCCTGTCCGGCGCCAGCGTGATCACCGGCGAGACCGAATACGAAATCCTGGCCCAGATCGGCGACATCGGCAGCGACATGCTGGGCCCGGAACTGATGGCGCAACTGGACGAGGCGCGCAGCAACCGCATCTCGCACATGCATGGCGACACCTACGTCGGCTATTTCCCCAACAGCAGCGGCAAGGCCTCGCTACTGGTACTGAAAGGGGTCGACGCGATTTCCGAGATCGACGCCCAGTTGCTGGAAGTGTTTTGCTCGGGCGTGGCGATCGCCTTCGACAACATCCTGTTGACCCAGGAAATCACCGATACCCAGGCCGAGCTGATTTTCCGCCTGGGCGACGTGGTCGAGTCGCGTTCTTCCGAAGCGGGCAACCATGTGCGGCGCATGTCGCAGGTGTGCCATTTGCTGGCCCAGGTGTCGGGCCTGCCGGAAGATGAAACGGCGGTGCTGCTGCATGCGGCGCCGATGCACGACATCGGCAAGATTGCGACGCCCGACGCGGTGCTGCTCAAGCCGGGCAAGCTCGATGAAGCCGAATGGGACATCATGAAACGCCATCCGGAAGTGGGCCTGGCGATCCTGGATGGCTCGCAGCGCCCGATCCTGAAGGCGGCTGCGATCATCGCTTACCAGCACCATGAAAAGTTCGATGGCAGCGGTTATCCGCAAGGCTTGATTGGCACCGCTATCCACCACTATGCGCGCATCGTGGCGGTGGCCGACGTGTTCGACGCGCTATCGCACAAGCGCGTCTACAAGGACGCCTGGCCGATTGACGCCGTGGTGGCGCACATGCGCGCCGTGGCCGGCACCCACCTTGATCCGACTTATGTCGAACTGCTGATCACCCACATCGACCGCGCGCTCGAAATCAACCAGCGCTGGCCGGACTAAGCTCGCGCCGGCTGCGCGGAAATTTAAGCCGGTAGCGCAGGCCCTGCCCCGGCGCGCTGTCGGCCTTGACGCTCCCGCCCAGCGGGCCGGTGACCAGGTTATAGAGGATATGCGCGCCCAGGCCGCTGCCGCCCTGGCCGCGGCGGGTGGTGAAGAACGGGTCGAACAACTGGCCCAGCGTGGCCTGGTCCATGCCGGCGCCATCGTCGCTGTAGTCAAACAGCACCTGATCGCCGTCGACCCGCACCGCGATCCGGATGACGCCAGGCTGGCCCGCTTCGAAGCCATGCACCAGCGAATTGATCACCATGTTGGTCACCACTTGCGACACCGCGCCGGGAAAACTGTCCAGTTCCAGCTCGTCCGGGCAGTCCAGCTCCAGCGTCACTGCGCGTCCCTTCAGGCGCGGCTGCAGCGACAGCAGCACTTCGCCCAGGTAGGTCTTGAGGCGGAAGCGGCGCAAGCCGTCCGACGACTGGTCCACCGCCACCTGCTTGAAGCTGCGCACCAGGGTGGCTGCGCGCTGGGTGTTGGTGGTCATGATTTTTAACGACTGGTCGACGATGTCGAAAAACTGCTGCAGGCTCTCTTCGGTCATCTCGCCGGCCGCCATTTCTTCGCGCGTGAGCTTGAGCTCTTGCACCAGGTGGCTGGTGGCGGTCACGCAGATGCCCAGCGGGGTGTTGATTTCGTGCGCCACGCCGGCCACCAGCCGTCCCAGCGAGGCCAGTTTCTCCTGGCGCACCAGTTCCGACTGGGCTTCCTGCAGCGCCAGGTTGCGCTGTTCCAGCAACAGCGTGCGCTCGTGCACCGCGCGCTCCAATAGCGCCACGCTCTGGATGCCCTGCAGCGCATTCGAGACATGGTTGGCGATCAGCGCGAACAGCGCCTGGTCTTCGTCGCTGTAGGTGTGTTCGGTGTCGTAGCTCTGGATCACGATCGCGCCCAGCACCTCGTGCTGATGGTCCAGCAGCGGGCAGCCCATCCAGTGTTCGGCGGCCGCGCCCGCGCCCCAGCTGTGGCCCGGCGCGCCGGCCACCTGCGCCACGCTGCGCCCCATCACCAGGTTGCGCCGGTTCAGGATCACCCACGCGGTGGGCGACTGCTCGGGCGACGCCAGCGGGCTGTCTTGCAAGGGATCGGGGGCCGGGTCGTGTTCGTCGACAAAGTACACGAAGCGCACCGTGGCCGCTTCGGGCTCGCACAGGGCCACGTAGAAATTGGCCGCATACATGATGCGGCCCAGCGCCCGGTGCACGGCGCCGATGAATTCGGTGATGTCGCTGCAGTTGTTCGAGATCTGGCCGATCCCCAGCAGCATGGCCTGGACTGCCTCGAGGCGGTCCAGCCGGCTTTCCATTGGCGTCCCTGAATGTGTCATCAGGGAAATATAACAGTTCAGGAAGGCTTGCGGAAGTCGTTTTCCACCCACGCCACGGCGCTGGCCGGCGACAGCTTGTAGTTGGCGCTGGTGCGCACCTGGGCCAGCCGTTCGCCCGCCTCGTCAATCGCCGTCAGCAGCGCGTACGGGTGCTCGTCGTCGGGAATGATGTCGAGCGTGATCTTGAGCTCGGCGCCGTCAATATTGACCACCGTGCTCTTGTGCAGTTGCGCGTGCAATTGCTGCTCGTGGCGGCGCAGCACTTCGGAGGCGGTCTTGACCAGCGTGTGAAAGGCCGACGTGTCGAGCGGCTTGGGATTCTTCTTGTCGCGGCCCATGGTCCACGGGCCGACCAGCGCCGGTTCCGGTTCGCCATCCTTGATCATTGCCACCGCCCAGCCTTCGTCGTCTTCGTTCTTGATCACTTTGGCAGTCCAGCCGTTGCCCTGCCACAGGCGTGGCTCCTGGACCAGGGCGTCGGCGTCGTCCTGGGGTTGTTCTGATGCTTGATCGATCATGTTCTGTAACTCGCGGTGGCTGGGTAGGGCAAAAGGATGTAAATGATAGTCGAATTCTAGCAAGGTCATCGCTTTTATAGCGCACCGCTCGCGTCCACGAAAAAGCCCGCGCGAGGCGGGCTTGTTTTTTTCTATTGCATGGCAGCGCACAAGCGCCAGTCGGGACAGCGTGGCGGCTGCAATGGCGGTCCGGCCGGCGGCACGCGCGGATCGATGGCAGGCGCCGGCGTCAGGTAACTGTACGGGGTAATGATGATCGGCGGTATGGCAGGCGGCGCCGACGGCGGCCCCTTCGGCCCCCCGCCACCGAGCAAGTTGCGCAACTGGCGCGCGAGGTCGCCAAACGCTGAATAAGCCAGGTGGTCCGCTGGATAATAGACAAATTGCATATGAATCCCCATCCGATAGAGCAGGCATTCAGTATAGGCAATGTCCTGCCTTTTACAAGGTGGAAAAAAAGTTAAACCTTTTCAGCTGGCGCGCACGTTTCGTCGGCACTTGGCCAGCATCCGACCCGTCAAACGCGCAGCCTGTCGCAATCCGGTGGCAGTGACCGGGCGGCGTCGCTACAGTGCAAGCATACCAGCAACACCCATTCACCTAAAAGAGGCTCTACCATGAAAAAGTCCGCACCTTTCCTGATCCTGTTCATCCTTGCCCTGCTGATTTGCAACGCCCTGTTCGACGGCCACGGCATGTCCTTCGACATTGACGGCGAGGACTTCGACGGCCCGCTGGGCGCCATCGCGGCATTCCTGATGGCCAGCGGCGGCATCCTGATCGGCATCGTGGTGGCCGCGCTGGTGGCGGTGATCCTGGTGCTGGTGTTTGCCGGCGTCGGCGTGGTCATCGTGTGCGCGCTGGTGCTGGCCGCCCTGGTCGTCGTGCTGGCCGTGTCGCCGCTGATGCTGCCGTTGCTGATCCCGGTGGCGATCATCTGGGCCCTGTCGCGCCGCAACCGCCAGCGCCCGATCGATGCCAAGGCGCAGCCGGCGTAAAGCAAGCGAGCAAAAGAAAAGCTCCCTCGGGAGCTTTTTTTTCGTCAGATGCCTTCGATCAGCCGCATCGCAAACACGATCGGCAAGCCGGCCGCAATGACCCGCCGCGCCGCCGCGCCGTGGTCGTACGGCACCCGGAAGAAACTCAGTTCGCGCGTCACATCGTCGTAAATCGCGTAGCAGGCGGCGCTGTTGCCGTCGCGCGGCTGGCCCACCGAACCGGGGATCACCAGGTACTGGTGCTGGGGATGGACCGGGATGCGCTTGGCCGGGGTCGGGATGTGCGCGCCCATGCGCCCGTCGTCGGCGCGCCGGTACAGCGCCGGCGCATGCACGTGGCCGGAAAATACGATGCGGCACTCGGTCGCCTTCAGGCTGCGTTCGGCCTCGTCGACGCCGGTCACGTATTCCCACTTGGGCGGATCGTTGGCGCTGGCGTGCACGAACAGCATGCCGTTCTTTTCGCGCACCAGCGGCAGTTCGGCCAGAAAACTCACTTGCTCGCGCGAGAGCTGGCCGCGCGTCCATTGGATCACTTCGCGCGCTTCGGCGTGCATGCTGGGGCGCGCTTCGCGGGTGGCGGCAAAATCATGGTTGCCCTGCACTACGATGGCGCCCTTATCCACGTATTGCATGACGGTGTCGGTGACCCAGGCCGGGTCGGCCCCGTAGCCGACAAAGTCGCCCGTGAACGCGTATTGGTCGGCGCCCTGCTTTTCAGCGTGCGCCAGGCAGGCGCTGAACGCTTCGCGGTTGGCGTGCAGGTCGGTCAGCAGGGCGAGCCTCATGCTGCCTCCGCCACGTATTGCTGGTAGCCGCGCGCGCGCAGTTCGCACGCCGGGCAGCTGCCGCAGCCGTATCCCCAGGCGTGCAGCACGCCGCGCTCGCCCAGGTAGCAGGTGTGGGTGCCGGTGCGGATCAGGTCGACCAGCGCGGCGCCGCCGCAGTCATGCGCCAGCTGCCAGCTCTGGCGCTTGTCGATCCACATCAGCGGTGTTTCGAGCTTGATGCGGGTCGCCATGCCCAGGTTGAGCGTCACTTGCAGCGCTTTCATGGTGTCGTCGCGACAGTCGGGGTAGCCCGAGAAATCGGTTTCGCACATGCCGCCGACCAGCACGTTGAGGCCGCGCCGGTAGGCCAGCGTGGCCGCTACCGTCATGAACAGCAAGTTGCGCCCGGGAACGAAGGTGTTCGGCAAGCCATTTTCTTGCATGGCAATGGCCACGTCGCTGGTGAGCGCGGTGTCGGATATTTTGCCGATCAGCGACAGGTCCAGCAAGTGGTCCCCACCGAGCCGCGCGTCCCAGTCACGATTGAGCGCGCGCATGGCCGCCAGCACGCCGGGGCGGACTGTCAGTTCGACCGCATGGCGCTGGCCGTAATCGAAGCCGACCGTCTCCACCCGGGCGTAGCGCTCGAGCGCCCACGCCAGGCAGGTGGTGGAATCCTGGCCCCCGCTAAATAGCACGAGGGCGGTATCGGTGTGTTGCATGCTCATACGGCTTCTTAAAAGTTAGGCGTTCGCCATCATGTGGGGCATTCCGGTAAGATGAGCCGAGCTAACCCCAATGGAGCGACATGTTTCCCGCAATACCCGCACAGCAATCCGCGCAGACACTACGGCGACCACGAATTTTGGCACAAATTGCCACTACCGTGTTCACCTTGCTGGCCACAGCCGCCGCATTGGGCCAGGGCGTGGAATACCGTGTTGCCATCGACGCACCGCGCCCGATCGACAAGCTGTTGGAACAGAATCTGGACCTGCTGCGCTGGCAGGACAGTCCGCGCCTCGATCTGGAACAGCTGCAGCGCCTGGTCAAGGCCGCGCCCGAGCAAGCCAAGGTGCTCATTGCCACCGAAGGCTACTATTCGCCCCAGGTCAGTGCCGGACTCGACACTGGCGCAGGCACGCCGGTGGCGCGCATCATCGTCGAGCTGGGCGAGCCGGTGCTGGTCGGCGACGTTGAACTGGTGTTCAAGGGCTTAGCCGCGCCAGCCAATCTGCGCGCGGGCTGGGGCCTGCCGGTCGGGCGCCGCTTTCGCCAGGCCGACTGGGAAGCGGCCAAGCGCGAGC
The DNA here is from genome assembly GCA_040390915.1 of Pseudomonadota bacterium. Taxonomy (GTDB): domain Bacteria; phylum Pseudomonadota; class Gammaproteobacteria; order Burkholderiales; family Burkholderiaceae_D; genus Telluria_A. Next base: position 156,782 of record JAZJXM010000006.1, on the reverse strand, counting down.
TGCTGCGCCAGATGCTGCAGTCGCGCTATCCGCGCGCCCAATTGATCGAGTCGCGCGCTACGGTCGACCCGGAAACGCGGCGCGCGCTGCTTCACGTGGTGCTCGACAGCGGCCCCGAAGCCACCTTCGGCGCGCTGCGCATCGAAGGCTTGAAGCGCTATTCGCCGTCCATCGTCAACAACCTCAATACCATCCGGCCGGGCGAGCAATACAGCGAAGCGGCGCTGCTGGCGCTGCAAACGCGCTTGCAGGAGACCGGTTATTTCAGCGGGGTCGAAGTGAGCGCCGACATGGGCGAGGCGCTGGACGAGGATATCGCCAAGCTGAGCGCCGAGCAGCAGGCTGCCCCCAAGCCCTTGCCCGAGGCGCCGGTCAGCCTGCCGGTGCTGGTGCGGGTCACGGAAAACAAGCAGCGCCACGTGGCCGTCGGCCTGGGCGTGTCGTCCAACACCGGCTACCGCACCCAGGTCAACTATGACGACCTGAACGTGCATGGCTTGCGCATGAAAAGCAACATCATCCTCGAAACGAAGCGCCAGACCGCGCGCGCCGATTTCTATTTTCCGACCACGCCCAAGGGTTATAACGACAGCTTCGGCGGCGGTGTCGAACGCAACAACCTGCAGGGCGAAGTGGTCACCGTGTCGACGCTGGCGACGCGCCGCGCGTGGGGCACGCCGCGCCTGGAACGCAGCCTGACGCTCGAATACCTGGCCGAACAGCGCAACGTCGAAGGACAGCCCGAGCGCCACAGCAAGAGCGTGCCGCTGACGTTCAGCTATACCAAGCGCGCGCTGGACAACCTGCTGCAGCCGACCAAGGGCTACGTGGTTAACGCCACGCTGGGCGGCGCGCTGCTGCCGCTGCTGACGGACGAGCGCTTCATCCGCACCAGCACCCGCTTCATCAACTACCGCCCGCTGGGGCCTTCCGGCACGCTGGTGCTGCGTGCCGACGCGGGCGCGCTGTTCTCCAGCAAAAAAGCAGGCGTGCCCGAGACGTTTTTGTTTCGCGCCGGCGGCGACCAGTCGGTGCGCGGCTACGGCTACCAGGAACTTGGCGTGCGGGTCGGCGACGCCACCGTCGGCGGGCGTTACCTGCTGGCCGGCAGTGCCGAATACCAGTACTGGTTCAAGCCGCCCTGGGGCGCGGCAGTGTTCGTGGACGCCGGCAACGCGGCCGACAATATCGCCGACCTGAAGCCGAAGGTTGGTTACGGCGTCGGCGCGCGCTGGCGCAGCCCGGTCGGCCCGATCAATGTCGATGTCGCCTACGGCCAGGCGTCCAAGTCGATGCGCCTGCACTTCTCGCTGGGATTTACCTTCTGATGAATACTCCCGTCCTTCGACAACGGCGCTGGCCGCGCCGCCTTGCCATCGGCGTCGCCGTGACCGGCGTTCTGCTGGGCGGCGCGCTCTGGTTCCTCGGGCGCGAACAGACCTTGCAGCAGCTGGCCCAGCGCGTGGCCAGCGAAAGCGGCGGCAGCATCGTCATTACCGGCGTGCGCGGCTCGCTGTACAGCGCCATGCACCTCGGGAAGATCGTGTTTCGCAGCCCGGAGCGGCTGATGACGTTTGAAAACGTCGACATCAACTGGTCGCCGCTGCAGTACCTGTCGCGCGGCATCGCGATCAAGCAGCTGCATGTGGCCTCGCTCCATGTGGACAACCTGAAAGAAGGAGCGCCGCCGACGATGCCGGCCAGCCTGGCCGCACCGTTCGCGCTGCAGCTCGATGACGCCCGCATCAACAAGCTGACCTGGTCCAAGGCAGGCGTAAACACCGTCGTCGCCGATGTGCGTTTCGACCTGCATGGCGACAAACTCAAATGGACGTTGCGTGGCGCCAGCGCCATCACGCCGTGGGGCCTGGCCAAGGCCGAAGGCAGCATTGCCGCGCGCACGCCGTTCAAGCTCGATGCGACGGCCAGCCTGGTGCAGGGGCCGACCCAGCTTGCCTTGCGCGCCAGCGGGGACCTGGCGCACACCGAGCTGGCCGCGACCGGCCAATCGGGCAAGGCCAACGGAGACGCCCGCGCCACGCTGGCGCCGTTCGATCCGGTGCCGCTGCGCGCGCTGGCGGTCAACGGCCAGCATATCGACCCGAACGCCCTCAATCCGGCCCTGCCCGGCGCCGACCTGACGCTGACGATCGCAGCCCGCATTGACGCCGAGCGCAAGATCAAGGGCAGCGTCAATATTGAAAACCGCGGCGCGCCAGGCACCATCGACCATCAGCTGCTGCCATTGCGCGCGCTGCGCGCCGACCTGGCCGGCACGCTGTCGGCACTGCGCATCAACGGCGCCTTGATTGACTTTGGCGGCGCCGGAAAATTTACCGGCAGCGGCACCGTGCAAGAAGAGGCTGACGATGCCAGTTTCGTGCTGCATACCGACCACCTCGACCTGCGCCAACTGCACAGCCGCTTGAAGAGCACCAAAATTGCCGGCGACATCCGCCTGGCCAACAAGGGCAAGACCCAGACGGTGAGCGCCACACTGGTCGAAGCGGGCCTGCGCCTGGACGCCGACGCCAGCCTGGCCGACATGCTGCTCAAGGTGCACAAGGCAAGCATCAGCGCGGGCGCCAGCAGCATGCGCCTCGTTGCCAACATCAGCCTGGCCGGCACGCATGAATTCAAGGCCAATGCCAGCGCCGTGAAGTTCAATCCGGCCTCGTTCGGCGACTATCCGGCGGCCGACATCAACGCCGACATCAATCTCAATGGCTTCTTGTCGCCGGCATGGAAACTGGGCGCCAGCTTTGCGCTGCGCCCAAGCCGCCTGTTCGACCAGCCGCTCTCGGGCAGCGGCAAATTCAATGCCGACGCCACCCGCATCAGCAACGTCGACGCAGCGCTGGCGCTGGGCGCCAACACGGCCGACCTGCGTGGCGGCTTTGGCGCAGCGGGCGACAAGCTGGTGTGGCGCGTCGACGCCAGGCAGCCTGGCGCCGTGCGCAAGGACCTCAAGGGTACCGTCACCGCCAGCGGCGTCGTCAGCGGCACCATGGAGGCGCCGCGCACCACGTTCGAGGCCGACGCCAAGGGACTGGGCTTGACGCTCAACACAAGCGCGCTGCACGCCAGCGGCGAGGCCTGGCTCGACCAACGGATGGTGCAATTTGCGGCCAAGGGCAATGCCCAAGGCTTCAACCCGGCCGCTTTCGGCGCGTCCATTGCGGGCAGCATCAACGGCGCCTTCGACGCCGGCGGTCGGCTCGGCCCCGACTGGCGCGCCACGCTGAACCTGGCGCTGCAGCCGTCCACGCTGGGCAATGCGCCGTTGTCAGGTTATGCAAAACTGGCGGCCGACGCGCACCATGTATCGAACGCCGACGTCGACCTGCACCTGGGCCCGAACGTCGCGAACGCCAAGGGCAGCTTCGGCGCATCTGCCGATGTCCTCGAGTGGCGCATCGATGCGCCGCAGCTGAACGCACTCGGACCGAATTTCAGCGGCGTGCTGCGCGGCGCGGGCAGCATTGCCGGCAGCGTCGACATGCCGTCGATGAAGGCCACGCTCGAAGGCCAGAATCTGAAATTCGCCGGCCAGCAGCTCAAGATGCTGCGCGCCTCGGCCAGCCTGGGCACGGGACGCGGCGCGGCCGACCCGTTGGTCAGCGACATCGAGATCGCCGGCTATGCGCGCGGCGACACGCGAATCGACGCGGCGCGCCTGCAAAGCAGCGGCACGCGCGGCGCTCACACGCTGCGCTTTGCAGCGCGCAACGACAGTTTCGACGCCAACGGCGAGGTTGCCGGAGGCTGGAACGGCGGCGCCTGGGCCGGCACCGTGGCCGCGCTGCAGAACAAGGGCACCTACGCGTTCACGTTGCAGTCACCGGTGCCGCTGCGCATCGCCGGCGCGCCCGAATCGGGCGTGATGGGATTGCTCCAGCCGCGCGAACTGTCGCTGCGCGACGCCGCGATCAAGCTGCCCAACGGGACCCTCAGCGTCGCCGCGCTCGACAAGGCAGGTCCACACTGGACCAGCACCGGCGCCGCCGCTGGCGTGCCGCTGCATTACCTGGTCCAGTTTTCGCCGGCCATGCGCGACAGCCTGCGCGGCGACCTGACCATCGGGGGCCAATGGTCGCTCGACATGCAGGGGCCAGCCGCGCCGGGCGGCGTGCCGTCGCTGACCGGCATGCTGCACCTGTTTCGCGAAAAGGGCGACCTGATCGCCGGCGCCGACGTGCCGGTGGTGCTGGGCCTGCGCGTGCTCGACCTGCGCGCCGATATCGCCGGCGGCGCGCTGCGCACCCAGCTCGAAATCGACGGCAGCCGCGCCGGCCACGCCACGGTCGACGCCACCGCGCAACTGGTTGGCGGCCTGGTGTCGACCGCCAGCGCGCTCAAGCTGGTGGCCAACGCCGACATGAATTCGATCGCCTGGCTGGCGCCGTTTGCCGGCCAGCCCGGCCTGGAACTCGATGGCGCACTGAAGCTGGCGCTCACCGGCGCAGGCACCATTGGCGAACCGACCCTGAACGGCACCGTCAGTGGCGACAACCTGGCGCTGCGCTGGACCGACCAGGGCATCAAGCTGCGCAACGGAACACTGCGCGCGCAACTGGCAGGCGACCAGCTGCTGCTACAAAAACTCAGTTTCGACGGCGCCCAGGGCCGCGCCAGCGCCGATGGCGCGGTGCGCTTTGCCGGCGGCGAAGCGACCATGCAGCTCAAGCTGGTGGCCGAGAAACTTGAAATTCTGTCGCGCCCCGACCGCACGCTGGTGCTGAGTGGCGAAAGCACGCTGGTGCGCGACAACAAGCGCTTCCAGCTCGATGGCAAATTCAAGGCCGAACGCGCGTTGATCGAACTGGCGCCGCAGGACCGGCCCACGCTGTCGGATGACGTGATTGTGCTGGGACGCACCAAGGCGGGCACCATCGCCAAACCGGCGGCGCCTGCGATGCCGCTGTCGTACAACCTGGAAGTGGATCTGGGCGACGCGTTCCGCTTGCGTGGCATGGGCATCAACGCCGAACTGGCCGGCACCATGCGCATTCACAGCAGCGCGCGCGGGCCGCGCGCCAATGGCGGCATCGAGGTCACCAGCGGCACCTATCGGGCCTATGGCCAGAACCTGGAAATCGAACGCGGCGTGCTCACCTTCAGCGGTCCGTATGACAATCCCGCGCTCAATATCCGCGCCGTGCGGCGCCGCCCTGACGGCGACCAGCTATCGGAGACCAATGTCGAAGCGGGCGTGGAAGTGCGCGGCACAGCGCTCTCGCCGGTGGCCAAGCTGGTGTCTACGCCGAATGTGCCGGACAGCGAAAAGTTGTCCTGGCTGGTGCTGGGCCACGGCATGGATGCGCTGGCGGGCAATGAATCTGGCGTGCTCACCGCGGCGGCCGGCGCCCTCTTGGGCGGCAAGGGCGGCGGCCTGCAGTCGCGCATCGCCAGCACGCTGGGGCTCGATGAAGTGGGACTGTCGCAGGCCAAGGGGCTGGAAAGCACCGTGGTCACGGTCGGCAAGCGCTTGTCGTCGCGCGCCTATCTGAGCTTCGAGCAGGGCGCGACCAGCGCAACGAGCCTGGTCAAGCTGCGCTACAAGCTCAATGCCAAGTTCACGCTGCAGTTCCAGACCGGGACCAATACGGCACTTGATGTGCTGTACACCTGGGCGTTTGACTAGCTCGGTTTGGGATCAGGCACTGGCTCGTCCTGGTTGGGATGCTGCACCGGGGGATGGTGCGGATGCGGGTTGTCGAACGGCTCGGGAAGCGGTTCCTCGACCGGCGCCGGATCGGGCGCGCGGTGCAATTCAAAGGGGGCTGAATTCATGGTATTCGTCGCTCCTCGTGATGAAGTAATGACATTACCATGAGTCCCGCCCCCGGGCCAATCCGTTACGGCTTGGCGTTTTTGACGTACTTGTCAAGCCAGGCGTTGGTCTCGTACAGCATGTGCATGAGCGACTCGCGCGCGCGGTAGCCGTGGCTTTCGTTAGGCAGCATCACCAGCCGCGCCGTGCCGCCCAGGCCTTTCATGGCCTGGAACATGCGCTCGCTCTGGATCGGGAAGGTGCCCGGATTGTTGTCCTGCTCGCCGTGAATGATCAGCAGCGCATCCTTGATCTTGTCGGCGCTGTTAAACGGCGACATGGTCTGGTACACATCCTGCGCCTTCCAGAACTGGCGCTCCTCGGACTGGAAGCCGAACGGCGTGAGCGTGCGGTTGTAGGCGCCGCTGCGCGCGATGCCGGCCTTGAACAAGCGCGTATGGGCCAGCAGGTTGCCGGTCATGAAGGCGCCGTACGAATGGCCGCCGATGGCGATCCGGTTACGGTCGGCCACGCCGCGCCGCACCACTTCATCGACGGCCGCCTCGGCGTCCATCACCAGCTGCGGCAAATAGCTGTCGTTCGGTTCGGCGTCGCCGGCGCCGACAATCGGCATCGACGGATTATCCAGCACCGAATAGCCCATCGCCAGCATCACGGCCGGACCGGAGTAGCTGATCGCGTTGAACTTGTAGGGCGACCCGGTGGTCTGGCTGGCCGCGCTGGCGCTCTTGAATTCGGCCGGATAGGCCCACATCAGCATCGGCAGCGGCCCGTCGCGCCTGGCGTCATAACCGGGCGGCAGCAGCAGCGTGGCAGTCAGGTCGACACCATCGGCGCGCTTGTAGCGGATCTGTTCCTTTTGCACGTCCTTCAATTGCGGGGTCGGGTGCGGGAAGCTGGTCAGCGCCACCAGTTGCGCCGCACCGTTTTGCTTGAGGTCGCGTACATAATAGTTGGGGCGTTCGGTCGGCGCTTCGCGCGTGGTCAGCAAGCGCGTGGCGTCCTCGTTCAGCAGCGCCACCACGTTTTCGTAGTACGGCGCCGCGCTCTGGAACAAGCGCTCCGTCTTCTTGGTAGCCAGACTGTAACGGTCGACGAACGGGCGGTCGCCTTCGTTCGATGCGCCGGCGCCGCGCAGCAGCAAGCTCGCGTCAGGGCCGATCACCAGACGCGGACGCCCTGCACTGTCAGGCATCATCGACGGCACGCCAGGATGGGCGTAGCGGTCTTCCGACGAATAGGCAAACGCCAGTTCCGCCGCCTTGCCTGGCTGGTCGGGCGCGACGCGCCAGGTCTTGACGGCGCGCGTCTTGTACCAGCCTTCGGTGATCAAGGCGAGCTCGCCATTACCCCACATCGCGCCGCGAAAGCGCGTGCCCAGCTTGGCCAGCGGCTCCGGCTTGCCGGTGAACGGCGCCGCGTGCGCGTAGACCACGTCGCGCACCTCGGCCGCCTTGGCCGGGTCGCCACCGTCCTGCGCTTCGGCCCACACCAGCGTGGCCGGTGCATCGTTACGCCAGCTGGCGTGGCGCACGCCGGCCGATACCGCGTCATTCCCGGGCGGCAGGCCTTCTTCGAGCGCGATATCGGCCAGCAGGTGCACCTGTTTGCCGGCCAGGTCGCGCACGTCGATGCGGTGGGCGAAGCTGCTGGCCGGGACGATGTACGAGAACGGCCGGCGCATCGCTTCGGCCAGGATCAGTTTTCCGTTCGGCGCCACGCTGACATCGGCAAACAGGTCCGGCGCACCAATTGCGCGCACCTTGCCGCTGACTTCGACCAGCGCCAGCTGCGAGGTCGCATAGTGTTCAAATAGCTTCGCGTCGGCCTCGCTTTTGAGCAGGTCGGGATAGGTGCGCAAAGTCCGGTTGCCGCCACTTGGCGTGCTGTCCTGCACCCCAGGTCCGCTCGGCACGCCGTTCAATGCTGGCGCCGGGCCCTGTTTGGCAGGACGCAGCTGCACCAGCAAGCCCTTCGAGTCCGGCATCCAGTCGAAGCCTTTGCCATCGAGGTAGGACAGCGGCTGCGCGGTCAGGCGTTTGGCGCTTTTGGCCGCGACGTCCACCAGCCACAGTTCCACCGCCCCGCCCTTGTCGTTCAATGCGACGTGGGTAAAGGCCAGGTAGCGCTGGTCGGGTGACCATGTCAAATCGGCCAGCCGCAGCGTGGCCGGCAAGCCTTTGATATCGAGCTGCTTGCCGCTGGCGATCACCAGCAGTTTCAGGTTCGAGCCGAACGTGAACCGGCTCGGCGAATAGGTGCGCGGATTGATGCGCACGCCGGCCAGCTTCAGTTCCGGCTGCGCCACGTCGGCGATGCCCGGCAACGCCGGCGTGTCGACCATGCTGGCCAGGTCGCGGCGGGGCGACAGGCCCAAGCTCGGCGCGCGCGGCGCGTCGACGATCGCCTGCAACTGCGCTGGCGGCATCTGGTATTGGGCTTGCGCTTGCGGAAACGCGGCAAGCAGGAACAGGGTCAGCGGAACGAGGGGCAGGAATGGGCGCATGGTGGTCTCGGTAAAATGATGCTGCATGTTGCGGTATTAGTTAAGTACTAGTCAATCGCAATTTATCGGCGTTGCTTGGTTTACAATGCCTTTTTTCGTTTTCATTTATTCGATCCGATGACCAATACAAATATCGTAATGATTGCGCTTGCGCCGCTGCTGATGTACCGGATTTATAAACGCGTGCACCGCCTGACGGTGCGCCAGAAATCGCGCACCTGGCGCCATTGGACGGCGGTGACGCTGCTGCCGCTGCTGATGGTCGCGCTGGGTGTGTCGATCATGGCCAAGCCAATCGCGCTGGCCACGCTGGCCGGCGGCGTCGCAGTGGGCGCGCTGCTCGGCGTCGTGGCGCTGCGCCGCACCGGTTTCGAGCGCATCGGCAGTGACTACTTCTATACGCCGTATGCCCCAATCGGCCTGGTGGTGGCGATGCTGTTCATCGCGCGCGTGCTGTACCGAATTTACGAAGTGATTTCCTACGGCCCGCAGCAGACGCCCAACCTGGGCAGCAGCCCGCTGACGTTGTCAATCCTGGGGCTGATGATGGGCTACTACGTCGTGTACGGCGGCGGGCTGCTGCGCTGGCGCCGCGCGCAGGCCAAGCAATGAACGGCCTGTCGGTCTACACCGTTGCGCTGCTGGTGCTGGCGCCGCTGCTGGTGTGGCGCATCTATTCGCGCGTCAAGGGCATGATGAAGCGCCAGCGCTCGATCATGCAGCGCCATTACACGGGCGCGCTGGCGTTTTCGGCGCTGGTGCTGGTGACGGGGTCGCAGTTGATGGATCAACCGGGTTCGCTCGGCTGGCTAGCGGTCGGCACGCTGGGCGGCATCGCTTATGGCGTGTGGGGACTGAAACTGACCCGTTTCGAGATCGTCAAGGAAGGCTATTTCTATACGCCCAATGCGCGCCTCGGACTGCTCATTGCGATGTTGTTCGTGACCGCCGTGATGTATGTCGGCTTTGAGATCTATGCCAACCAGGGCATGGGAACGGCCACGCCAAAGGCCACCGACTACGTATTCTTCATGCCTTGCCTGGGCTTGATGGCCGGGTATTTCGGTACGTATTCGGTCGGGCTGCTGCGGTGGCGCTGGAAGCTGCGCAAGGCAGTCGACGCAGCGTAACCACCGTCATCCCCTGTCGCTACGCAGCGGCCTGGCGCCGCTGCAGCACGAAAATCGGCTGCGCCCACGCCATGTCCTTCTTCTTCTTGCTGGTGATCAGCGTCAGCTCCGACGGGTCATAGACGTCGGTGTTATGCGTCAGCGGCGTCGTCATCAGGTATTGCGCGTCGGTGTTCTTGAGGAACTCGCCAACCAGCTGGATGTTGCGAATATCCAGGTGGGCAAACGGTTCGTCGATGAACACAAAACCGCCCGAGCCGTCTTCCGACTTGAGCAAGCCAATCAGCAGTACCAGCGACTTCATCACCTGTTGTCCGCCCGACGCTTCGCCGTCGTTCATCCCGATCTGGTCCTTGCCGTCGAACTTGAAACGCACATGCAGGCCGGCCTGCGCCAGCTGCAAGTCGTCGTTCTCGAGCCGCACCGTGTCGGCATTGACTTCAATACCTGCCAGTTCGCCCAGCTCCTTGATGTTCTTGCTGTAGGTCTTGATCGTGTAGCGCAGCCGTTCGATGTAAGCGCCGCGGGCATTGCTGGTCGCTTCGATGGCGCGGTTGTTCTGGTAGCGCCGTTCGTCGGTTTCGGATTGGCGGCCTTGCAACTGGTCGTTCAGGCGGTGGTGCTGGTCGATCACGGTGGCGTCCAGTTCCCAGTCGTCGCGCGCAAGGCTATGCTGGAGCGAGGCGACCCGCAGGTCGACCTGGTGGGTATTCTGGTGCTCGGCCACAAGGGAGGCGCGGCGCGCGCGGCGGCGCCAGCTTTTCGGCAGGTGGCGCCAGCTGCGGCGCAGGTCGGCCAGGGTCTTGGCGTGTTCGGTGCGCTGTTCGATCTGGCGCTTGTGGCCAAGACGCAGGCCCGCTTCGGCCTCCGACAGGGCCAGGCGCGCGTTCTGCCACACGGTGTCGGCACGGGTGCGCGCCACCGTGGCCGCTTTCGTCAATCCGGTCAGTTCACCCAGGCGCGAACCCACTTCCAGGCGTTCGGCTTTCAACGGCGCGCTGTTGCGCAGCGCTTCTTCGAATTCCGCATGACGGGCGGCCAGTTCCTTGGCCGCGTCGACGCCGGCGATGCGGCCCTTGAGCGCGCCCACTTCGGCGGCCAGTTTGCTGATCGCCAGCGTCAATGCATCTTCTTTCGCTTCCAGTGCCGGCAGCGACTTTTGCAGCGCTTCAAGGCGCTGGGTGCGCCCAGCTGAACCGAAGCGGTAGCGCGATACTTCGACGAACAGCGAGCGTCCGCCGCGCCGTTCGCGGTGGTAGGCATCCGGCGTGATCCACTCGGCGTCCTTGGACAGCTTGAAGCCCGCTTCCACCGAATCGACCCGGTCGATGCGTGCCAGTTGTTCGATCAGCCAGGATGGCGCCGGCGCCGAAAAGCGCACCACCGACAGCAAGCTGTCGTCCTTCGATTGCGGCGCGTCCATGCATTCCGGGACGATGAAGTGGCGATAGCGCTCCTGCTCCGCCAGGCGGTAAGCGGCCGGCGCATCCTTGGCGCGTTCCAGCAGCACCACCGATGCGTAGCCACCCAGCACGCCTTCAACGGCGCCCTGCCATTTGGCATCGGTCACTTCGACGATATCGGACAGCATCGCGTGCGCGATACCGCCATCACGCAGCGCGCGGCGCATGCCGCGCACCGCTTCCGGCTCCGGCATCGTCGTTTTGCCCTGCAGCGCGGAGATGGTTTCCTGCTCGCCCGCGATGCGGGTCGAGAGCGTGTCGCGCGCCTGCTTCTGGCGCGTCAGCTCGGCTTCCTTTTCATCCAGCTGGGCCGCCACTTCGGCGATGTCGGCGCCCGAATCGGCGGCCAGTTTTTGCAGGCGCTCCTTTTGTTCGAGCAGGCTGTCGAGCGGCTTGAGCTTGGTATTGACTTGCGTCAGGCGGCCGGCCAGCACGGTGCCTTCCTGTTCGAGCAGGGTTTCGTTCTGCTGCGCTTCGGTCAGCGCCTTGGCCTGTGCGGCCAGCGCATTGCGTTTTTCGATCAGCGCCGAATCGGCTTGCGCCATCGGCTTGCGCTGTTCGCGCAGCGTCTTGCTGACCGCGCCGGCTTTCTCGCGCGCTTCGTGATATTCCAGCGACGGCAGCACTTCTTCGAGCAGGTTGCGGCGTTCCTTGTGCAGGTCTTCCCACTGGTGGTAATTGGCCACCCGCAGGCGCAGGCCTTCAAGATTGGTGCGTGACGCTTCGAGTTCGGTTTCGAAACGTTTCAATTCAGTTTCGGTGTCGCGCTGATGGCGCTTGGCTTCGTCGTAGGCGTCCAGCACTTCCTTGTCGCCGAAGACCTGGAACACCAGGTCGAGCAACTGGCGCGGCGCGTATTCGCACAGCTTGTCGGTCTCGCCCTGCTCGAGCGCCAGCACCTTGGCCATCGCGGGCGAGAGCCCTGCGTTGGCCAGGCGCTTGCGGTAGTTTTCCACGCCCAGCCAGTCGGACGCTTCCGTCACTTCTTCGATCTGGATATTTCCGGGGCGCATCAGGTACTGGCGTTTCCAGTCGCCGCCGTTTTTCTGGATCTGGCAGAACAGCGTCACTTCATCGTCGCTGAAAAACCCGGAGCTGCGAAACGGGCGGTTCGACAGCTGGCGCCCGACGTTCTTGTTGTCGACCACGGCGCGGATCCACGCGGTCTGCTGCCCCGAGTGGCGCGCGTAGTGCTTGTAGGTGCGGCCCATCGAGCAATCGAGCCCGAACAGGGTGCGCAGCGCGTCAAGCAAGGTGGTCTTGCCGGAGCCGTTCTGGCCGGCGATGGTGATGATCTTGGCGTCCAGCGGGATGTTCTTGATCCGCTGCCAGTAATCCCAATGGACCAGTTCAAGCGATTTAATGTGGAACATGGACTAGCCTCAGGTTGGGGTTTCAGCTGCGGGGTCGGCATCGATCGCAGGATCAGCGACGGCCACTGGCGCACGCTTGAACACGTCGGCCAGGGCGCCGTTGATGATGCGCTCCTTGAGCACGTCGGTATCCATCAGCAGATCCAATAACGGACCTTCGAGAATTACGTCGCCGCGCCGTTCGATGAAGCCCATGCGCGAAAGCGCGCCAAGGTTCATGTCCATGCGCGTTTTTTTACCGAGCTTGTCGCCGAAGTCCGACAGCAGCGCCGTGTACGAGATGCCGATCGAGGTGTCTTCGGCGCGCGGCATCGGCTTGTCCTTGTCGAACATGTCGTCCTGGTCGTCGTCGGCGTTCTGGTGCGTTTCCTGGCGTTCGCGCTTGGGCAGGATGATCTGCGCCCACAGCACCACCAGCAGTGCCACGCCGTCGCGCGTGAGGCCGAAATTATTGTTTTGCCAGATGTCCTTGGCGCCGAAAATTTTCGGCTCCACGGCGCGGTGCAGCGCCAGCGTCACGTGGTCGGCGAAGACGTTGTCGATCATCTTCAGGCCCGATTCGAGCAAGCGCTTGTCCACTTCGGCGCGAAACAGTTCGTCCGACAGCACCCGCTTGACCAGCTTGTCGTCGCGCTTGAGCGTCTGGTGCGTGAGCAGGCGCGCGATCAGGATTTGGGAATCGTCATTCATCAAGCGGGCCGCTTTCGAGGTCTAGTGAGAGGTGGGCGATCGACATGGCCGCCACGTGCGGATCGTTCAGCTGGACCATCTCGTCGGTCGGGGTGAACGTGATCGGCAGTCGTGCCAATTGCGCGGTAGCGCCTTGCAGGCTCGCTTCGGCGGCGTCGCCCAAGAGCGGCAACATCGAGGCGCGGTACGAGGCGATCGCGAAGCTGGCCGGCAGCAGCGAGTCCTGGATCGGCACCGTTTTCGGCCCGTCTTCGGAGAAGCTGGGGAAGTTGCCCAGGTTGGCAAAGTCGGCCAGGCGCGCCAGCCAGTCATCAAGTTCGGCCTGCATCGGCGGCGCTTCGTTGACCGTCAAAGGCGCGTCCTGGCCGGCCGGCAGGCCAGCTTGCGCCAGCACCGCGTTGCGTTCCTGGAGCAGTTCCGTTTCGGCGACGTCGATCATCTCGGCCGGCGTGACAAACAGCGGCATCACCGGGCGGTCGATCGCGCCTTGCGCCAGGGACGCCAGGTCGTCATGCGCCAGCAGCCAGCGCTTGACGTCGGTCGTCGACAGGCCGGACTGGCCCAGGTGCACGCGCTGGCGCTCGATCTGGTTGAGCGCGCGCGAGAACATGCCCTGCATGTTGAGCAGCGCGCTTTGGGCCCGTCCGATTGCCTGCGCCGCCTTGTGGGTGGCGGCGTCGGCGCGCTCGTCGGAGGTGATGGCCCGCAAAATCAGCGAGCCCTTTTCCACCCAGTCGCAGGCCATGTGCCACTTGGCTTGCGAGGTGCGCAGCTTGAATTCGGAACCGGAGGCGATCGCGTCGCGGAACTCCTCGGTCAGGTCGACCAGGCGGCCCAGCAGGTGCTTGAGCTGGTCGACGGTCACGCCGCCCACCGCCTGGGCGCCGGCCACTTGCGACAGCAAAAAGCCCATCTCGGCTTCGTCGTCGGCCGCGCCCATCGACAGCAGCGTGTCGAGCGCAGACAGCACGTTGCGCGCCATCGGCGTGACGCGGTACACCGCCGCTTGCGTGTCCCAGGCCAACAGGCCATGCGAGCGCAAGCGCATCAGCACGGTTTCCAGGCTTTCCGGAATCAGGTAGGACAGTTTCTGGTTGATGTCGGCGCGCGTAAAGGCCGAGGTGCTGGTGTCGGCAGCCAGTTCGCGCAGCACCAACAGGCGGATCAACACGCCGTCCGAGCCGCCGTGGAACAGCGCCGTAAACGCTTGCAGCGTTGGCTGCGCGCGCTTCAAATGGAATACCTGTTCGATCTCGTCAGCCGAAATTCCGGCGTGGAAGTGCGACTGCAGCGAATCGTGATCGTCCTGCCCTGGGCTCAGTGCTTCTGCGGCCAAAGCCGCTCCTGCCGTTATTTCCATCATGTATTTCAGGTGTTTCTCAACTCAATCGCGGGGGCGCCAGTATAGCAGTTCAGCCCGGTGAGCCAGCAGAAATCGGGAGGCGGCAATGATGTCAATACGACTACTTGCGGGTGATTTGCTCGATCGTCTGCTGTACGAACTCGCCATCCTCTTCGGCGATGCGCAGCTTGACCGGATACCATTCGTGCGCTGGCGCCAGCCACAGGTCGATGTGCTGCGCATTGCCGCCCGCCGTGGGCAGCCTGACGAAGTGCACGGTTGGCATGCTGCCCATGCCGGTGACGAGCGTCTCGCGCCCAAGCACCTTGAAGGTCCATTCTTCGGCGTCGCGCCGTCCCGCCACGAAGAACTGCCACTCCGAACCGGGCACGAACTTGTCGGGCGCGGCGCGCGCCAGCGCCGCCAGCTGCCACTGGGCGCTGGCGCGATCCTGCTCGCCGCCCAGCAGCGGATAACTCACTTTGCCGTCGGTGAAGGTGATGGTCCTGGCGGCGCGGTCGAACTTGGCGGTGGTGGCGTCCTTGCGAAAACGCTTTTCGTGGAACTGGGTGGGCGCCAGGCCGAAGGCGTCGATCGCGCCTTCGGTGCGGTTGTCGAGGATCTTGCCCAGGAAGGAGGCGCGCGCGACGTTGCTGGCGCTGTACACGCCCTCGCCCACGCGCCAGTTGACCGTGGCGTCGCCGCCCAGCGAGATGCCTTTTTTGCGCGCGCCGATCTTGTAGAACAGGTCGGCCGACGGCGGCAGGTCGAACGGGCGCTTGATGACCAGGTGCTCCTGCGCCAGCACGCCCGTCATTGCCAGCGCCAGTATGGCGAGCGCGGCGAGCTGTTTGATCATCGTTCCATGCATATCAGTTGTCCACTTCAATAAGGTCGATTCTGCGTATCGTCCGGGTCGTTACCGCGCCATTGGCCTCGGTGCTGCGCAACTGTACCGGATACCATTCATGGCCGGGCGCCAGCCATACGTCCAGGCGCGCCCGGTAGCTCCCCGGCGCCACCGGCTGCGACCAGTGCCACGCCAGCAGCGGGCCCATGCCGGTCTCGATCTGCTCCTGCCCCACCAGCTCCAGGCGCAGCACGCCGGCCTCCTTGTCCGCGCCCACCGGCAGTGCGATCGCGCGTCCCAGCTGGCGCGAATCGGCGCGCGCAATAGCCGCCAGCTGCATCAGTACGCTGGCCTTGTCTTGCGTTCCCGGCGCCATTGGCACGCTGGCCTCGGATGCCGAAAAGGTGATGCGGCCCTGGCGCGCATTGAAATGCGTAGCGGTGCCCGCCTTGCCGCCGCGCCGGGAAGTGAGCGTGCGCGGCACCAGACCGCCGCGCCCGGTCGCACCCTCGCTGGCCGTGTCCATGGCCTCGCTGTGCAGCGCCAGCTGGTAGCGCCCGCCGCCATGGCGCCAGTCCAGGCTCGCTTGACCGGCGTGGCGGGCGCCGTCCGCATCGGTGCGCAGCACATCGTACGACAACTGCGCCGCTGGCGGCAGGCTGGTCCGGTAGCGCGGGCGCAGCGCTTTCACAGGCCCCGGCAATTGTACTGGCGCGGCGCGCGGTGCGGCGCTGGCCTCGGGCGCGGGAACAGGCGCGGGCGCTGGCGCGCCGTGCAAGCTGGCCACGACCGTGGGCGGTGCGACGGCCCGCGTGCGCGGCGGCCAGCGCCAGCCAAGCACGGCGTAGTGCAGCGCCAGCGAGGCAGCAGCGACTGCCACGATCCGGCGCCAGTGCAAGGAATGCGGCGTCATATGGGCAGTTTAACGCCCGAGCTGTGGTTTTCGCTGACAGGGAACCGCCATGACGGAATTCACAACATTTTTTGAAGCCCAATTCAATATCTGCTACGCTGGGGCTTCACCATCACGGAGACTGCCATGCTCAAACCGCAAATGCCCAACATTCCCGGCGCCGCTGCCGTGACTGATACCCTCGATTTCGTCAAGAACTTGTGGGGAAGCATGAGCGTACCTGGCATCAGCATTCCCGGCATGGCCGCGCCGACCATGTCGGTCGACGAGCTCGACAAGAAGATTGCCGACCTCAAAGCGGTCGAATCCTGGCTCAACCTGAACCTGTCGATGCTGCGCGGCACGGTGCAAGCGCTGGAAATTCAGCGCGGCACCATCGCCACGCTCAAGACCATGGGGGCCACGCTGGCCAATGCCGTCAAGCAGCCGGGCGCCAACGAAAAATCGGTGCTGGCGGCGGCACCCTACGCGTCGGCATTTTTCACCCAGCCGCCAGCCGAGGCCAAGCCGGAACCGAAGATCGAGGTCAAGCCGGCGCCAGCGCCGGTGCCGCCGGCCGAAGCGCCCTCGCCTGCGTCGGCGGCCATGGCCAATCCGGCCATCTGGTGGAATATGCTGCAAGATCAATTCAAGGCGGCGGTGACGACCGCGCTGTCGTCCGACGCGATGGCTGGCGCCACTGCCAAGGCGCAGGACGCGGCCAGCAAATTGGGCAAAGTGGTGGTGAAGGCGGCAGCCAAGCCAGCGCCGGCGGCGGCGCCAGCGAAAGTAGCACGCAAGCGCGCGCCGGCCAAGCCGAAGATCAAATGACGTCGTCCTCGCGAATGCGGGGACATGGTCAGCATGGGTCCCCGCTTTCGCGAGGACGACGGGACTGTCATGCTAGCTTCTGGATACGGATGGCATCAATCAACCCGTCCTCCTGCCGCTCCACTTTCGAGACGGAGATCAAGCCTTCGTCCGCCATCTGTTTCACCTGTTCATGCACTGCCTGAAACAAGGGCAAGGTATCGCCCTTCGCGGCAACAGGTTTGATCCAAGCACTGTTACCGACTCTCATCTTTTCGTAGACCTCTTTTGCGATGTCGCGCATGTATGTCCCTTTCCCGGATGAATGCGGGATTAACCCGCGCAGATTGCAGTTTATCATTAGCGGGCCCGTGCACAAGGAGAACGCGATTGATCAGGCCGCTTGTGACTGATCGTTACCTGGGCTCAAGGAGGCCAATTGCTCCATCAACTGGGCAAACCGCTGCTGGCCGGGCTGCACCTTGTCCACGTGCAGCAACACCTCGGTCGCCTCGATCGACAGCGCCTCGTTCCAGCCCAGCTGTTGCATATGCGATATCAAAATCTGGGCCGCATTGAACAGGATGCGCAGGTTGTTGGGCAGCGCCGCGCGCGCCTGGCGCATCCAGGCCACGGCCTCGGGCAGCTTGCCCGTCTTCCACAGCGACACGCCTTCATTCATCATGTCGGACGCTTCCTTCTTCGATGACTTGATCAGCGCAAAGCCTTCGTCCGTCATGCGGGCGTGGTCGAACACGCGCTGCACTTCGTCGAGCAGCAGGCTGTTGTCGTGGTTGTTGCGGATCACGTAGCACAGCAGCTCCACCGGCGACTCCTTGACCCCGACCGCGAACAGCAGCGTGGCCATCTCGATGCAGGTCGGGATGTCGGGGCGCAGCGCGCTTTCTGTGAGCATCTCGTCGATCTCGTTGCCGGCCAGGCGCGCGCGCCGGAAGTCGCCGCTCTCGTGGTACACCATGCCTTCGGTGATCTTGGCGCGCAGCTTGACCTGCTCGCTGCCGAATTCCTTTTGCGCCTGCGCCAGCAGCGCCAGCGCTTCCTTGGTCTCGTTCTTCTGGCCGCACACGCGCGCCAGGCCGAGGAACGGGTCGGCGCTTTTCATGATCGAAAATTCGCCGATCGCTATGCATTTGCGAAACGCCTTTTCCGCCATGCCCACGTTACCGAGCTTGAGCGACACCTCGCCCAGCGCGCGCTGGCGCGTGACCGAATTGGGCGACAGCTTGGCCGCCCGCTCAAGGATGTCGCACGCCTGTTCGGGCTGGCCCATGGCACTGAAGGCCTGTGCCAGCTGGTCGTAGGCGTCCATGTAATAGCGGTTCTCGGCGATCACCGCCTGGAAGATCTGGCGCGCCTGTTCGAACTCGCCGTTGGCCATGCGGATCTTGGCCAGCCCCGCGCGCGCCCATTGGTACTCGCGCTCCTGCAGCACGCGCTCGTAGGCTTCGCGCGCCTTGCCCGGCTCGCCGCTCTTGAGCATCAAGGCCGCCTTCATGCGCAGCAGGTCGATCTCGTGGACCTTGTTGGCGACGATCTGCTCGTCGCACATGCGGGCCGCGCGCAGGTAGTCCTTCTCGGCGTAGGCCTGGTCGATCTGACGGAACACCTGCTTCTTGTGCCACACCCGGTTCAAGCGCGTCAGCAGCACGCCTTCGGTGATCGGCTTGATCAGATAGGCGTCGGGCTGGTGTTCGGCCGCGCCCATCACCGACTCGGTGCTCTTTTCGGCCGACACCATCAGCCACACGCAGCTGGGCAGCACCAGGTTGCGCACCCGCACTTCTTCCAGCACCTGCTGGCCGTTCTTGCCTTCGCCCAGATTGAAGTCGCACAGCACCACGTCGTAGCGGCTGCGCGCGAGCAGCTGCATCGCTTCGCCGCCGCTGGCCGCCTGGTCGATATTCCTGGCGCCCAGGTTGCGCAGGCTTTCGCGCAGCAGCTGGCGCACGCCGACGAAGTCGTCGACGATCAGATAATTTTTGCTGGGCCAGTCGATCTGCTGGCTTGCAGCCGCCAGCGTTGCGTTCAGCTTGAGCGGATCGTTCATGGCAGGGTCAGCACGAAACAGCCGCCGCCATAGGCGCCGCCATTTTCCAGGCGCAGCGCGCCGCAGCGTTCGCGGTGTTTGTGCATCTTGGCCACCTCGCTCGAAAAGTACAGCCCAAGGCCGGTGCTATTGGTGAGGAAATTGATGCCGGCGCGCGCGCCGTGCATGGCCGACACGCCCGCGTCCAGCATCGCTTGCGGATAGCCGTCGCCATTGTCCTCGACCCGGATTTCCAGGCAATCGTCTACCCTGGCGATGGTAATGCGAATTTTGTCCTTTGTGTAATTGATCGCGTTGTTGATCGCGTGGCCCATGACGCCGATGATCAGGTCTTCGTCGAAATGCCAGATCAGGGAAGGGTCGAAATCGGTGTCAAGCGCAATGGCCTTGGACTTGAGCAGCACCCGTTCGGCGGCCACTACCTGTTCGACCAGGTGGCCCATTTCCAGCGGCTGGATGTCGAACGGGTATTCGGGCTGGCCGACCTGCTTGTACAGCGCCAGCAGCTGGATCAGGTTGTCGTTGAGGCGCTTGGTCTGGTACAGCATGTGCGCCATCTGCGGATAGGCCGATTCGGTCTCGGGAGAGGCGCCCGCCAGCAGCGATTCAAGCGTCCCGCTCAGGACACTGATTGAATTTTTCATATCGTGCGCGGTCGACGCAAGAAACAAAAAAAGCGGATTTGAGCTTGCTGCGTCTTCCATCGTCCAGCCCCCTCGGCCCCTGAAAGTTGCCGTACGCCAATTATACGACGATTACTGCGGTGCGCAACGTTACATCGGACGCCGCCGTGCGCGCAACAAGAACCGGGCCGGGTCGAGCGCGGCGGCCAGCTCGGCTTCGAGCGGCAGCGGTTCGGCGTCCAGTTGACAAGCCAGCAATTCGGCCGCCAGCGGAGCCCAGATCAGGCCGCGCGAGGCGTAGCCCAGCAGGCCATACAGGCCAGGCTGGCGCGCCACTTCGCGCAGCCGCTCGCTGCGCGCGGCGCCATCGGGCTCGGGCAAGGCGCCCACCAGCGGCAGGCGGTCGGTCGCCACGCAGCGAAAGCCGACCCGCCCCGCCAGGGGCGCATCCAGGCCAAGCGACGGGTCGTCCAGCATCGAACGGATCTTGACCAGGTTGGCATGCTGGCTGGCAGGGCGCAGCGCCGCATCGGCGTCCTCGTCATAGCTGGCGCCCAGGCTGTGCCAGCCGTTCACTGCCGGGGTCAGATAGGCTTCGCGGCACAGCACCATCGGCTGCGCAGGCAAGCTGCCTTCTGCCAGGTGGGTGACCTGGCCGCGGATCGCCGTCAAGGGCAGCGCGGCCGTCTGCGCCAGTTGCAAGGCGCCGGTGCCATTGGCCACCACGACCACCGGCGCACGGGCGACCAGCGTGCCGTCGGCCGTGCGCGCCGACCAGGCGCCGTCCTGGCGCGCCAGGGTGACGCTGCCGACGCCAAAATGCGCTTCCAGCGTGGTGCCGCATGCCGCCAGCATGGCCGCGCACACGCTGGCCGGGCGCGCCCAGCCAGCCTGCGGGAACAACCAGGCATGGTCGGGTTGGTCGCGCCATTGGGCAAACCCTGGCGGATAGTCATGTGCTGCGGCGATGGCGCGCTGCACCTGCGCGTGGGCGTCGTCGCGCGCCAGCTGCAGCACGCCACACTGGTCGCCTTCGATGGCCGCGCCGATGCCGCCCAGTTGCTCCCAGTAGTCGAGCGCGTACAGATAGGCCGCGCGCGACAAACGCGTCATGATGTTGTCGTCCTTCGACAGCAAGGGCATGAAGATGCCGGCCTGGTTGCCGGACGCTTCGCTGGCCGCTTGTGCGTGGCGTTCGATCAGCGTGACGTGCCAGCCGCGCGCGCACAGGCGCTCGCACGCGGCCGCCCCTGCGATGCCGGCGCCAAGCACGATCGCGCGCCGCTCCGGTTCCGGCTTGCGCAGCCATGGCGAGGGCGGCTTGCGGGTGGTGAACACGGCGCGGATGCTGCCGTCTGCATGGGTGCTGCAAGCGAAGCCGGCGCCGCCCAGCGCATGCGCCTGGGCGTCTCCCAGCCCGCGCGCTTCGAGCAGCGCGCCCGGTTGCGCCAGGCGCGCCAGTGCCCGCGCAAAGCCGCTGCCCTGGCCGGCCATGCCATGCAGGTTGATGGCGTCCAGGCGCGCGTCGAGCTGCGCCAGCGCGGCGTCCAGCGGCGCGTTCAGCAACGTGAGCGTGACCGCCGGGTCATCCTGGGGAATGCGGCGAAAGCCCGGCAGCGGGCCGTCATCCAAGGCGATGTAATGCAGCCGTGCCGGGCGGCGCGGATCGGCATGCCAGGCGCGCAGCACGGCGTCAAACCGCTCGCCGTCGCCAAAGCAGGCGTCGAAGAACGTGAAGTGGCTGCGGCCGTGCCAGTCCATTTACTGGTCGGTGTGCCGGAAGCAGGCCACGTCATGATCGTCGACCATGCCAATGCCCTGCATGTAGGCGTACACGATGGTCGAACCGACAAACTTGAAGCCGCGCTTGGCGAGGTCCTTGGAGATCCGGTCCGACAGCTCCGTCTTGGCCGGGCGCGTTTCGCGCGTAAAGCGGTTGACAATCGGCTGGCCGCCGACGAAGTCCCACAAGTACGCATCGAGCGTGCTGCCTTCGGCCAGCAGGCGCAGATAGGCCTGGGCGTTGGTGATGGCGGCGGCCACCTTGAGCTTGTTGCGCACGATGCCGGGGTTGGCCAGCAGCTCGGCCACCTTGTCCGGCCCGTACAGCGCGATCTTGTGCGCGTCCCAGTCGTCAAAGGCGAGACGGTAGGTGTCACGCTTGTTGAGGATGGTCTCCCAGCTCAGGCCCGCCTGCGCGCCTTCCAGGTTGAGCATTTCAAACAGCCGGTTTTCGTCATGGCACGGTACGCCCCATTCATGATCGTGGTAGTGGACGTAGCGGGGATTGGCCATATTGGCCCAGGAGCAGCGGACATTGTTCATGCCCACAGTCTACATCATCGGGCGCCGCGCAAGACCTTGGCCAGCACCGCCAGGCCGTGCGCAATCTCCGCAGGTGCGATGGCCGAAAAACCGAGCACCAGGCCGGGCCTGACCGCGCAGGCCGGCGTCGCCATCCGGTTCACGTAGTACGACAGCGGCCGCACTTCGACGCCGGCCGCCAGCGCTGCTTGCGCCACCTGCTGCTGGTCCAGCGGGCGCCGGAAATGCACGCACAGGTCCAGCCCGCAGTCCGATGGCCCGCATTCGAGTTCGTCGTCCAGCCGCGCGGCAATGCCGTCCAGTAGCGCCAGGCGCCGTTCGCCGTAGGCTTCGCGGGTACGCTTGATGTGGCGCCCGAAATGGCCGCCTGCCATGAAATCGGCCAGCACCATTTGCGGCACGATTGCATTGTGCCGGTCCAGCGCCGCCTTGGTGCGCACCAGCGGCTCCACCAGCGCCGGCGGCGCCACGATGTAGCCCAGGCGCAGGCCGGGAAACAGCACTTTCGACAGCGTGCCAACGTAGATCGTGCAGTCGGCGCCGTCCAGGCCCTGCAGCGATGCCAAGGGCGGTCCGGTGTAGCGGTATTCGCTGTCGTAGTCGTCCTCGATGATCCAGGCCTTGGCTGCAGCGGCCCAGCGCAGCAGTTCGAGACGCCGCTGCAGCGACATCGTCACCCCCAGCGGCAATTGGTGCGAGGGCGTGGTCAGCACCATTTTTGCGTTTGGGTAATGCGCCGTGGCGTAGGCCACATCCATGCCCTGCGCGTCGACCGGCACCGTGCACACGTCGGCGCCAACCGCAAACAGCGGCGCGCTCGCGCCCTGGTAGCCGGGCGACTCGACCCACACCTGGTCGCCCGGTGCGAGCAGCAACTGCGACAGCAGATACAGCCCTTGCTGCGAGCCGGACGTGATGACGATCTGTTCGGGCGTGCAGTTCACGCCGCGCGCGGCGCGCAGGTAAACGCACAGCAGCTCGCGCAGCGGCGCGTAGCCGGCCGGGTCGCCGTACCCGAGCTGATGGTCGGGACGGCGCCAGCGGCGCGCTTCGAGCCGGCTCCAGGTAGCGAATGGGAACAGGTCCAGGCCCGGCATGCTGGCCCGGAATGCGCGCAGTTTGCCCTGGTGATAACCGACGTAGGCCATCGCGCCGGCATGTGCCTGGCCGCGCACGGACAGGGGCCGCATCAGGCCGCGCGGCGCCGCTTCGGGCGCGCTGATCGGCAAATGGCTGCTGATGAAGGTGCCCTTGCCCACTGTCCCGCTAAGGAAGCCTTCGGCGCTCAACTGGTCCCAGGCATTGAGCACCGTCTGGCGCGACACGGCCAGCAGCGCGCACAGCGCGCGCGTGGGCGGCAGCTGCATGCCGGGCGTGAGCGTGCCGCGCAAGATGGCCTGGCGCACCTGCGCATACAGCTGGCGAAACAGCGGCGTCGTCGAGGCGCGGTCCAGCGGCAGCCCAGCGAGAATATCGATCATGTTCATTGGTATTCTCATATTCTACGAAATTGGCTATTTGAACAAGCCAAATCGCTTGCTACCATGGCCATACTCACTACAGAGGACGCCCATGCAACAATTTGAAGCCCAGATCAGCTGGCAGCGCGGCAGCCAGCCCTTTACCGACCACCGCTACAGCCGCGCGCACCAATGGCGTCTCGATGGCGGCCTGCAGCTGCCGGTGTCGTCGTCGCCGCTATCGGTGCCGCTGCCGATGTCGGACGCGGCCGCACTCGACCCGGAAGAAGCCCTGGTGGGCGCCCTGTCCAGCTGCCACATGCTGTTCTTTCTGTCGCTGGCGGCCCAGCGCGGCTTCGTGGTCGACAGCTATCGCGACGATGCGCTCGGCATCCTGGAGCGCAACGCCGAAGGGAAGAAAGCGATAACGCGGATCACGCTGCGCCCGGCCATCGCGTTTAGCGGCGCGCACCAGCCGGGCCGCGTGGATATCGATGCGCTCCATCACGACGCCCATGAACAGTGCTACATCGCCAATTCAATCAAGGCTGAAGTCATAATTGAAGGAGTCTTCTGAGCGATGTATGCACCATCCCACTTCAATGAAGCCCGTCCCGAGCTGCTGCACGGCTTGATCGCGCAGTACCCGCTGGGCACCGTCATCACGCACGGCAACGCCGGTTTGAGCGCCGCCCACATACCATTCGAGCTGTGCGCGGCCAGCGCCGATGCGCCGTTCGGCGTGCTGCGCGCCCACGTCGCGCGCGCCAATCCGCTGTGGCGCAGCGAAGGCGATACCTTGGTCGTATTCCAGGGCAGGTCGGCGTATGTGCCGCCTGCGCTGTATGAAGACAAGGCGCTGACCGGCAAGGTGGTGCCGACCTGGAATTACATGGCCGTGCATGCACATGGCCAGTTGCGCGCAATCGAAGACCCGGCCTGGATATTGGCGCTGCTGGGGCGCCTGACCGATCAACATGAAGCGGCGCGCGCCGCGCCTTGGTCGGTGCAGGACGCACCGCCCGAGTTCATCGACAAATTGCTGGGGGCGATCGTCGGCATCGAGATCCCCGTTCAGCGCATGCAGGGCACCTGGAAATTAAGCCAGAACCGCTCGGCGCGCGATCAGGACACGATTGCTGACGCGACCCGGCTGCCGCGCATGCCTAGCCCTTGACCTTGTCGGCGGCCACCACCAGGCGCCGCGTCTTGGGGCCGGCCGACAGCTGCACCTGTTCCAGGCTGCTGACCAGCCGCGCCTGGCCTTCGGAGATGCATTGCTCCAGCTGGTGGATCAGGCGCGGGAACAGTTCCTCGTAGCGCGTCTCGGGCGTGCTGTACAGCGCCGCCCAGCCGTTGCGCCCGGAGCGCTTGACCAGGTACAGGCCCTGGTCGGCCAGCTCCACCACTTCCGACCATGACATCAGGCGCGGCTCCTCCACCACGAACGGGAAGCAGGCGAAGCCGATCGAGCAGGTCTTGGTCAGTTCGCTGCCGTCGGGCAGGATGAAATTGCGGTTGGCCACCGCCTTGCGGATACGCTCGGCCACCACGTGCGCGTCGTCGCGGTGGGTGGCGCGCGCCAGCACCAGGAATTCCTCGCCGCCCCAGCGGATCAAATAATCGGTTTCACGGAACACTTCGCGCAGCCGCTCCTGCATTTGCACCAGCACCGCGTCGCCAGCGGCATGGCCATGACGGTCGTTCACTTCCTTGAAGTGGTCCAGGTCGACCATGAAGAACACCAGGTCCTTGCCGGGCGAGTCATCGCGCAGATTGATGCCCTTGCGCAGCGGATCGTCGTAACGGCGCAGCGACATGCTCACGTCAGTGTCGACGTTCTGCAGGAAAAAGCGGCGGTTGCGCAGTCCCGTCAACTGGTCGGTCAGGCTCACTTCCTCGAGCGCCTTGTAGGCCCGTTCCAGTTCCAGATTTTTGTCCATCAGCTGGGCCTGGGTGGTGCTGAGCGCCTTGAGCGTGGCCGCCACCTGGCGATAGGCGCTGGCGTTATCGAGTGCAATGGCGCCGTACGCGCACAGCGTGCGAAAGATCAGCCGTTCGCGCTCGCCGTAGGCGTGCGCAATGAGCGACTGCACCGTCATCACGCCGATCACACGTTCGCCGATCAGCAGCGGCGCGAACAACAGCGTCAGCGTCGACAAGGTGCCGGGAATCAGGCTAGGGGTGACGTCGTCGTGCTCGATCTCGATCAGGATTTCGCGCCGCTCGCGCACGCAGCGCGCCGAATTGGCCTGTTCGTCAGTGAGCGAAATGCGCGCCACCGGCAACGCCTGGCCAGCCTCGACACCGAAGGCGCTGGTGAGCGAACTGCCGTCGGCCTCGATCAGGAATATCGAAAAATGGGTGGCGTCGAGCAGGCCGTGCACATGGCGGTCGAGTGCGCGGAACACCGCGGTCGCCTCCAGGTGGGTGGTGATTTCCTGGCCGATCGCCGACAAGTGTTCGAGCGTGGCGCTGGTGTGCTGCAGCACTTCGGCGCGCCGCGCTTCGGCCGCCGCCAGCTGGCGGTGATGCGCGCCTTCGGTCTTGGCGCGCTCGGTCTGGTACTGCACCTGCATCGCCACGGCGCGGTTGGTCGCTTCCTGGCTGTGGGTCTTGTCGCGCGCGGCGCCCGCCTGCAGCGCCACTTCGTAGGCGCGCACGAAGTCGCCCGCGCTGGCGTACTCGCGCGCCATGGCGTCGAGCAGGTCGCCCGGCACGGTGTAGCCTTCGATGGTGGCCGCCACCGCCAGCGCCTGCTGCAGGTAGTGCAGCGCGGCGTTCGGCGCGCTCATTGGCACCGGGGCCGGCAGCGCATGGCGCGCATGGATCTGGGCCAGCACCTTGAGCGCGGCGATCTGGTTGTAGGCATCGCCATGTTCGCGTGCCAGCGCCAGCGCCGCATCGGCCTGCAGCAGCGCTTCGCGCGGACGGTTCAACAGCGACAGCGCATGCGCCCGGCCGCGCCGCGCACCGCTCTGGAAGTCGGCCTGGTGCAGCGCTTGGCCGCGCTCCTCGAGCCGGGCGAAGCTCTCCAGCGCGCGTTCGTAGTCGCCGCCGTCGAGCGCCAGGTCGCCCTGGTATTCCAGCGCGATCGCATAGGCGCGCGAACCGGACAGCGACGCCAGCGTGGCCAGCGCTTCGTTGAGCAGTTCCAGCGCGGCGGCGCGCTGCCCGAGCTGGCGCAGCGTTTCGGCAGTCTGCATCAGCCCCAGGCCAATGCTCATCGGCCAGCCGGTCGGGCGCGCCAGGTCCAGCCCGCGCTGCATCCATTCGAGCGCCGCGTCGTGCGCGTTCAAGCTGGTGAAGCCGTTGCCGATGTTGGTGGCGATGTTGATCGCGCGCCGCACCTGGCCGGTGCTGCAGGCGGCGTCGAAGGCGAGCATCAGCACGCTCACTGCGCGCCCGAAGTCGCTGGCCTGGAATGCGGCAATGCCAAGGTAATCGTAAATCCAGCCGCTGACGGCCAGTTCGCGCGTCGTGTCGGCCGGCGCGAAACGGCCGCCCCAGCGCGCTTGGGCCGTGTGCAGGTCGCAAAACGCCGCGAACAGGGCCGCGGCGGCGTCGAACACGTCGATCCGGACCGGGTCGCCGGTAAGGCGCGCAGCGCTTGCCGCGGCGTCCAGCTCGGCGTCGCCGGCATCGGCATTGCCACGGTCAACTTCGATCCAGCAGCGCAGCCAGTGGGTATCGGCGCAGCCAGCCGCGTCGCCATGCAGGTCAAATTCCATCAAGGCCTGGTCGGCCAGCGCGCGCGCGGCGTCAAGTTCGCCGAACAGCCATTTGATTTCGCCTTCGATCAGCATGAAGCGCGCTTCGGCCAGGCTGCGTTCGCGCTCGGGCAGCAAGGCAAACAAGGGAGACACGTCGCGCGCCAGGATGCGGGCGCGTGCAGGGTCGCGCTGGCGCAGATGCCAGGCCAGCGAGGTCACCAGCTGCAGGCGTGCCAGTCCCTCCAGTACAGGAAGTTCCACCTCCCACTGCGCAAGCTCCACGTCCAGTGCGAACAAATTCAGCAATCGATTCCCTCAGTCAAAGTCGGCAAAGCCGCCTCATTATTTCACAAGTCGTTGACTGGAGCGAATCGCTAGCCAAATGGTGAACATCACCCTATTTTTTGTCAGGCGACACGCCGGTGTCACCCTGGGTTTTACTGCTGCCGCGCGCAGTGTCCCGGTTCAGTTGCCGCACCGCCGTCAGGTGCTGCTCGACGACGGGCATGGTGCGCTCCACCAGCGCCTTGAGGTCCGCATCCATGGCCTGGGATAGCACCGCTTGCAGCAGCTTGTGGCTTTTCTGGTGATCGGCCACGCCGGCCCGCGCCAGGTAGGCCCGCTCGAACGCAGCCCCCGACAGCGCCGCCAGCTTGTCGGCCTTGGCCTGGTGGCTGCGGTCGAGCACCTCTGGCAGCGCGACGCCCCTGGCTTGTGCCAATTGTTTGACGTCGTCGAGGACCTTGCCATGGTCGTCGATCATTTGTTGCGCGAACTTGCGGATGGCGTCGTTGTCGCTCTTGGTCTGCACCATGCGGGCAGCGTCGATCTCCGCCATGTTTTCCATGGCCAGATTCTTGAGGATTTTCTGATCGGATGCGCCCAGCGTGGCGCTGGTGGCCGCTTGCGCACTGCTGTCCTGGGTGGCAGTGGGGGGCTTGCCATAGTCGGTCGACGTGGCTTGGCCTTGGGCCGCCATGACGGCCAACAAGGCGGACAAGCCCAGCACGCTCTGGATGACATTTTTCTTCAGCATCTCCATCTCCTGGTTGTTAAGTCAACAGGAAATTGGACCACGTCCCAGGCATGCAAGTTCAACCAGGCCCGAAAGGCCAGACGCGCCAGCGGCGCCGGGTCAGATAAATTCCTGGCGGGCGCCGTAGGTGGGACCGGAGGCGCGCACGATTTCGAACCAGAAGGGCTGGTTCGACAAATTGCTCATCTCGCGCTTGTTGGGCGTGCTCAGGACGCGGATCGATACATGCATCGGCACGCCATAATTGGCAAGATAGGCTGCGGCAGCCCGTGTCGAGACTTTTTTTTGCACCACCAGGCCCTGTTCGACCCGGTATGCCATCAACCGATTTTTCCGCTCTTGAACCATGTTCTTCCTCCGTATCCGTCAATATACAGCCCGACGGAAACTTTCACAATTGCTTAGACGCAAGAAGTTGAGCGAATGTTGCAATACTTGGCCCTTGCCCAAGTAGCAATATTTAAGCCAGCACCGCCAGCGCGCGCGTCGTCGCCGCGTGCGCATCGTGCTCGACAATGGCGTTGTGGGCCATCACCACGCGTTCGAACGGCCACTGCAAGATCTGGCGCGCACTGTCGGCCAGCGCCGCCTTGTCTTTGACCATCAAGCGCACTGAAAACGGCACCGCCAGCCGTTTGCGCACCCCGGTCAGGGTGGCGTACAGCACGGCCAGCAACGGCAGCGGGCCTTGCCAGAACTGGCACAAATCGGTCAGGATCAGCGTGCGCGAGGCCGCGTGGTACCACACGACTTCATTGCCGATCGGCAGGCCGCGCACCTGCAACTGTTCCAGGTCTTGCTGCCACGCCGGTTCGGCCACCGGCCCCAGCGTGCGCAGGCCGGCCACGTCGGGCCGCTTCCGGTCCAGGCCAGGGGCGCCGAACAGCTGCGCCGCCGGATAGGCCGCCGCGCAGGCCGACAGGTACAGGTGATGAAACTTGCATGGCGCGACGATGTACGCGACCTCCCCGAGCGCGTCGAGCTGCGCGCGCAGGGCCGTTGACAGCGGCACCGGCGAGTGCAGCCACAGCTTGCCGCCGGCCAGGCGCACCACCGTCATCCGGGTCGACACGGCAGCGCCGGCAATGCGGAACTGGTGCACTGCATGCCAGAGCTCAGGCGCAATCTGCTGCAGCATGGTCTAGCTCCCGATGGTGGTTTGGTCGCGCAGTTCGCGCCGCAATATCTTGCCGACGTTGGTCTTGGGCAGCGCATCGCGAAACTCGATGTGCTTGGGCCGCTTGTAGCCGGTGAACTGCTCGCGGCAGAACAGCATCAGCGCATCGGCCGTCAGCGCCGCATCCTTGCGCACCACGAACAGCTTGACCGCTTCGCCCGAATTGGCATCGGGCACGCTCACGCACGCGCATTCGAGCACGCCCGGATGGCCCGCCACCACGCCTTCGATTTCGTTCGGGTACACGTTGAAACCGGAGACCAAAATCATGTCCTTCTTGCGGTCGACGATGCGCACGTAGCCGCGCGCGTCCATGATGCCCACGTCGCCCGACTTGAAGTAGCCGTCGGCGGTCATGACCTTGGCCGTTTCGTCGGGGCGGTTCCAGTAGCCGGCCATCACCTGCGGGCCGCGGATCGCGATCTCTCCCGCTTCGCCCAGCGCCACCGGCACGCCGTCATCGTCCAGGATCAGCACCTCGGTGGACGGCAGCGGCACGCCGATGGTGCCCGAATAGGCTAGCGCGTCGGCCGGATTGCTGATCGCCCCGGGCGAGGTTTCGGACAAGCCGTACGCTTCCAGGATCGGGCAGCCGGTCAGCTTGAGCCACTTCTCGTTGACCGCCTGCTGCACTGCCATGCCCCCGCCCAAGGAAATCTTGAGCGACGAGAAATCGAGCTTGGCGAAGGCCTCGTTATTGAGCAGCGCATTGAACAGCGTGTTCACCGCCGGCAGGTAGTCGAAGCGGTACTTGGCCAGTTCCTTGGCCACGCCCGGGATGTCGCGCGGATTGGGGATCAGGATGTTCATCGCGCCCAGGCGCGTGCCCATCATCATGCAGGCCGTCAGCGCGAAAATATGGTACAGCGGCAGCGCGCACACCATGGTCAAAGCCTCGCCTTGCTGGTGCTTGGCGAACGCCGGCTGCACCCATACGTCGTTCTGCAGCACGTTGGCGATGATATTGCGGTGCGTGAGCGTGGCGCCTTTGGACACGCCGGTGGTGCCGCCGGTGTACTGCAGAAAGGCGACATCGTCGGACTTGAGCTTCACGGGAGCGAGCGTCATGCGCGCGCCGTCGGAGAGCGCGTCGTTGAACGGCACTTGGCCCGGCAGCGAAAACGCAGGCACCATTTTTTTCACGTGGCGCACCACGAAATTGACGACCGTCCCCTTGAGCGCGCCCAGCATGTCGCCCATGCTGGCCATGATCACGTGCTTGACCTTGGTGTTGCCGATCACTTGCTGCAGCGTGGTGGCGAAGTTTTCCAGGACGATGATCGCTTCGGCGCCCGAGTCCTTGAGCTGATGCTCCAGTTCGCGCGGCGTGTACAGCGGATTGACGTTGACCACCGTGTAGCCGGCGCGCAGGATGGCGGCCACCGCGATCGGATACTGCAGCACGTTGGGCATCATGACGGCCACCCGCGCGCCGGGCGCCATGCCCTTGTGCTGCAGCCAGGCGCCCAGCTGGCGCGAATACGCGTCCAGCTGGGCGTAGGTGAGAAAGCGGTCCATGCACACATACGCTTTGCGCGCGGCGAATGTGCGGAACGATTCTTCCAGCAGGTCCACCAGCGAGCCATATTGCGACGGGTCGATGGTCGCGGGGACGCCCTGCGGGTAGGAACTGAGCCAGATTTTTTCCATTACTGCCCTTTCGGTCAAGGTTGTTTGGACTGCGAAGACGGTGCGGCGGCCAGCGAATAGGCACTCAGCGCGTGGGTTTTTTCATCGGCGGCAGGGCCGGCGGCGGCGGCGATGTCGTGCGCCTGCAGGGCGCGGCCATCGAAGGCCAGCACGCGGATGCCGCTGATCGGCACGCCGTTGGCACGCTCCACCAGTGTCAGGCGCGCGCCCAGCGGGTGCGCCGCAAAGCGCTCGCCCCACTCGGTCATGGCAATCAGAATCGGAAACAGCGCAGCGCCTTTTTCAGTGAGCCGGTACTCGAAGGCGCGCCCGTCGTCGGGCGCGGGGCTGCGGGTCAGGATGCCTTCGGCGGTGAGGCTGCGCAAACGGTTCGACAGAATGTTCGAACCGATGCCCAGGTGCTGCTGGAACTGGTCGAAGCGGCTCATGCCGCAAAACGCGTTGCGCAAAATGAGCAAGGTCCAGCGTTCGCCCACCCGTTCCAGGGTCTGGGCGATCGGGCAGTTCATGTCGGCGAACGAGCCTGTGGTCATCGGGTCACTGTCCTTGCAATCATGTCTGATGTGCAATGAAGCATAGCGAATAAGCTTGCATGATGCAAGCCAAATCATCAGGGCAGCGGCGATCGCTGCAAACGGTAGCGCTGATAGAAGTGTTGAAAGGCACCGCGCTTGCGTAACGCTTCGATGGCGTGATTGACCTTGTTCAGGTCGATGCGCCCAGCTGGCGCCAGGGCGCAATAGGTGTCGAATTGGCGTATGGTGAACACCTCGGCGTTGAGGTCCTCGCCAGCAGGATGCACTTTGCGCTGATAGTCATAATAGAGAGAATTGGACACCATGTAGCGAAAGCGGCCTTTGAGCAGCTTGTTGGTGTTGATGTCGTCGCTGGCGCCGTCGTCGCGCTCGAAACCGCGGCCGAGGCGGCGTTCCAGTTCCGGATAGCGGTAGCCAAGCAAGGTGCCTGTCCGTTCGCCGGCCAGGTCCGACAGGCGCGCCAGGGGCGCGGTGCTGGTGCGGCTGACAACGATCATGTTGTTCGAAAAAACCGTCTCAGTCCAGCGCCAGTCCTTGCTGTCGAGCCACTCGGGCCGCAAGTCGCACAGCAGATCGGCCTGGCCCTCACGCAGCGCTTGCTCGACGCGTTTGCGCGGCAGGCTGACGTAGTGCGGCGCGAGCGCCAGTTCATGCGCCAGCGCGTCGCCGAAATCCTTCAGCAAGCCCTCGACCAGCAGGTCATCGCGAAAGCCGGTCATTGGCATGGCGCTGCCAGTCGATACGGCAAAGACGATGTTGCCAGCGCCAGCCGGGACGGCGACGTGCAGGGCGAGCAGCGCGGCAAGCAACAAAGTTCTGTTCATAAGCGCCATCATACCGTCCTGGCGCAGTCCTGTTTCCTTGATCCAGGGCAATATCGGTGCTAACCTGAACCCTTGCCCATCTTGAATTGTCCCTGTCGATGGATATCGCTGCAACCGTTACTGATCACCCTCCCGCGCGCAGCTTGTTCGGTCCGTGGGCCGATGTCATGTTGCTGGGTGGCGCATCGCTGCTGGCCATGGCATTGCTGCACATGATGCACCTGCAGACCGAATCGCTGGTCAAGCTGGGGATGTTCACGCTGATCCTGGCGAACTTCGTCAACCACCCCCACTTTGCGTTTTCCTATCAACTGTTTTATGGCTCCTGGGCCGACCTCAAGGCCGGCCGCATGGCGCCGGACTTGCGCCGCCGCTGGCTGATCGCCGGCGTCATCGCGCCAGTGGTGCTGGCCGTTTTCCTGCTGACCGGGGCGCTGTTGTCGGTGCACGGCCAGAATGTCGTGCTGGCGCTGACGCTGTCATCGATGGGCCTGCTGGTTGGCTGGCACTACGTCAAGCAAGGCTTCGGCATGGCCATGATGGATGCCGCGCTGAAAAAGCGTTACTGGCCCGCCCCGACCCGCAAAGCCCTGCTGATGAACGCCTATGCCTGCTGGGGCGCCGCATGGACGCTGGCCAATAGCGGCGCCACGGCGCAGGAGCTCTGGGGTGTGTTGGGCATCCACTATGCCGTGCCTGGCGCCGTGGCGTTTGCCGCTTGCACGGTGGCCGGCCTGACGACCATCTGGTGCGCCCTTGCGCTGTTTCGCTGCATCAGCGGCTGGCGCGCGCAAGCGTTAAGCTGGAAGCAATGGCCAGCGGCCGGCCTGACCGCCTACTTCATCACCTTGTATATCTGGCTGGGACTGGTCTACTCGGAACCGGCCTTCCTGCTGGTCATTCCTTTTTTCCATTCCCTGCAATACCTCACCGTCGTGTCGCGCTACAAGGTCAACGAGATGCGCGCGCAGCGTTGGCGCAGCCAGCGCCTGGCCACTTTTGTGCTGACTGGCGCGGTGCTCGGCGCGCTGGGCTTCTGGGTGCTGCCTGCCGCGCTCGACTATGTCCGCACCGGGCACTTGCCCGACAAGGGAGTCGCCCTGGGCATGGCCTGCGCATGGATCTTCATCAATGTGCACCATTATCTGATCGATAATGTGTTGTGGCGCCAGGGCAATCCCAAGGTCAAACAATTCCTGTTCGACCCGCAGCCCGATTAGAGAAAGTGATCGGCGAAATTGCCAAACATGGTCGAGAGCCCTGACGAGAATTCCTTCGTGTTACTTTACTTGAAGTGCTTGGCGCAATGCTTCACGGTCTACAGGCGGATCGATGATCATGAGATTGCCGCGCTCGGCGCTTGCCAAGGCCGCACCAACGCCCATGGCAATACCAACACCCACGCCTCCTTGGACGGCGGTTGCCCCACCTAATTGCGGCTGGCTGCTGATTACGTTCGCGCCCACACTTGCTGAAGCCGGAGCTGGAGCAGCTTTCGGTGCAAACATTCCCTGCTCGGTGCCAAGTACGATATACAGTTTTGGCAGCGTCGCGGGATTTTTGTACATATAGATGCCGCAATCACTGCGAAAATTTTCTTTACCAACTGAGGCTGGTGTAAATACCCATCCTGCCGCCAGGACCTTCGAACTGTAACAGCCATCCGGTCCCCTGTGATAAACGCCGGCATTGTCTTCGAAAGTGGCAACGTATACGCCAGGCGTGAGCGTATATTCCAATTTCATGCCGCCAAGGCCGCCCGTTGACGTAAAGACAAAAGGCGCACGCAATTCAAAACTGGTCACCGTCAGTGGCACGGTAAGGTGGGCGATCGAGGTTCCGCATCCGGTCAACAAAAGGACAGCACTTAGCAAAGCTATTTTCATGATTTCTTTCGGTGCGCACTTGAGCATGGATTCCTTATTTCGTTCATCCGAATGTCGAGAAATCCGGTTTGCGTTTCTGGAAGAAGGCGGTGAACGCTTCCTTCGCTTCCGGCGCCACCAGCATGGCGCCGAACAGTGCGTTTTCGGCCGTCATGGCGTCGTTGATGGGGCCGTTCTTGGCGCGCTTCATCAGCGCCTTGGTGGCGCGGATCGAGGCGGCCGGCAGGGCCACCAGCTTGGCCAGCTGGCCCTGCACGAACGGCATCAGTTCGGCAGCCGGCAGCACCTTCGACAGCAAACCCATTTGATACGCCTCCAAGGCCAGGAAGGTTTCGCCAAGCAGCAGCTTTTCGGCCGCGCGCGGATAGCCGGCCAGCTGCGGGAACAGCAGCGACGACGCAAATTCCGGGCACACGCCCAGCTGCGCGAACGGCATCGAGAACTTGGCGTTGTCGGCCGCGTACACCAGGTCGCAGTGCAGCAGCATCGTGGTGCCGATGCCGATCGCCGCGCCCGACACTGCCGCCACCACCGGCTTGGTGGAGCCGGCCAGCGCGCGCATGAACTGGAACACGGGGCGCGACTCGGCCGGCACGCCTTCGACCGGCGCCGAATTTTTCAGGAAGTCGTCCAGGTCGTTACCGGCCGTGAAAATCTCGGGCGCACCGCAGATCAAGATGGCGCGCACGGCAACGTCGGATTCGGCTTCGATCAGCGCGTCAGCCATGGCCTGGTACATCACGCCAGTGATTGCGTTCTTGCGCTGCGGGCGATTGAATTGAAGGGTCAGTACGCCGTCGGCCTTGCTGCTCAAGATATCCATGCATTACTCTCGTCAAAGTGAAAAGGGCGCCGAGGTAATCCGCAGCGCCCTTGAAAACATTATTTTAACCGAACGGTTATACGCGCTCGAAGATACCGGCAGCGCCCATGCCGGTGCCAACGCACATCGTGACCATGCCGTACTTCTGCTTCATGCGGTGCAGACCGTGGATCACGGTCGCGGCGCGGATCGCACCGGTGGCGCCCAGCGGATGGCCCAGCGCAATGGCGCCGCCCATCGGGTTGACTTTCGATGGGTCCAGACCCAGGTCACCCATCACGGCCAGTGCTTGCGCGGCGAACGCTTCGTTCAGTTCGATCCAGTCCAGCTGATCCTGGGTGATGCCGGCCGCCTTGCAGGCTGCAGGAATGGCCATCTTCGGACCGATACCCATGATTTCAGGCGGCACGCCCTTGACCGCGAACGACGAGAATTTCGCCAGCGGGGTCAGGTTGTGCTCGCGCAGGATGCGCTCGGACACGATCAGCAGCGCGCCGGCGCCATCCGACATCTGCGAGCTGTTGGCCGCAGTGACGCTACCCTTGGCGGCGAACACCGGTTTCAGTTTGCCGAGCGACTCGAGGGTCGAATCGGCGCGCGCGCCTTCGTCGGTGTCGACGGTGCGGGTCTTGACGTCGGTTTGACCGGTGGCCAGGTTAGGCGTGCGGGTGATGATCTCGACCGGGGTGGTCTCGGCCTTGAAGAAGCCAGCCTGCTGGGCGGCGATGGCGCGGCGGTGCGATTCGACCGAGAACGCGTCCTGCTGTTCGCGGGTCACTTTCCACTGCTTGGCCACGTTTTCCGCGGTCAGGCCCATGCCGTATGCCATGCCGACGTTTTCGTCCGTGAACATGTTCATGTTCATCGACGGGTGGTGGCCCATCATCGGCACCATCGACATCGACTCGACGCCGCCGGCGATCATGACTTCGGCCTGGCCGACGCGGATGCGGTCGGCCGCCATGGCGATGGCGGTGATGCCGGAAGCGCAGTAGCGGTTGACGGTAACGCCGCCGACGGTCTTCGGCAGGCCGGCCAGCAGCACCGACATGCGGGCGATGTTAAAGCCTTGCTCGGCTTCCGGGAACGAGCAGCCGATAATGGCGTCGTCGATCAGCGCAGGATCAAGGCCAGGCGCTTGCGCCATGGCGTTGCGGATCGCCGCCACCAGCAGGTCGTCCGGGCGCATCGACTTGAACATGCCGCGCGGCGCTTTGCCGATCGGGGTGCGGGTTGCAGAGACGATGTAGGCGTCTTGAAGTTGTTTGCTCATGTTGTTCTCTCAAAAATTCTGTGGTTACCGTTTTTCGGATAGATACCAGTCGACCTGTACTTGTGCTGCCAGCGTTCCTGCTTCGTCGAAAATGTCGACTTCAACCGGGAACGCGACCTTGCCGTCCGCTTTCAAGGTGGCCTTGAGCGCCGCGATATCGCCCGGAACGCGGCCTTCGGCGCGGGTCGCGCCCTTGGCTACCTTCTGGTACTGGATGCGCGACTCCTTGGCCACCGGGCGCAAGCCCATGATCAGGTCGGCAAAGCCGCCCGCCATGGCCGCGCCCGACGCCGTCTCGGCCAGCGTGAACAAGGCCCCGGCGTGCGGCGTGCCGAGGTGGTTGGTCAACTTGGCATCGAAGGGCATCGACACCGTGGAGGTGCCGGGCCCGATCGTGTCGATCTTGATCCCCAACAGCTGCACAAACGGCAGCGTGTCCATCATTTGCTGCTTGATACGGTCATACACCATGCTTGGCCTCACGCGCAGTAAAAGTTTGAATGCCAGGGATACGATCGACATGACGGCTTATCAGTTGCGTACCGGCTTACCGGTCTGCATCATGCCCATGATCCGTTCCTGGGTTTTCGGATGGTTCAGCAACTCGAGGAATGCCTTGCGCTCCATGTCGAGGAACCACTGCTCGCTCACCTGGCTACCCTGGTCGATGTCGCCGCCCGATACAATCTCGGCGATCATGTCGCCCAGCTTGTAGTCGTGCGCCGAGATGAAACCACCGTCGCGCATGTTGACCAGCTGCGCGCGCACCGTGGCCCAGCCGTAACGGCCGGTCGCGGTGATCGTCTTGCGCAGCGGCGGACGGTAGCCGGCGTCAAACATGGCGCGCGCTTCCACTTTGGCCACGTGCAGCAGCTCGTAGATGTTGAAGACGATGACGTCGTCTTCCTTCAGGTAGCCCATGCTCTTCGCTTCCAGCGCCGATTTCGACACGTTGGCGGTAGCCGCATTGGTAAAGCCCGTTTTCAGGAAGTGCAGGATGTCCGAACCCTTGGCGTCGTTGGAAGCGCGTGCTGCCGCTTCTTTCAAACCGCCGCCGGCAGGAATCAGGCCCACGCCCACTTCGACCAGGCCGATGTAGGATTCGATCGAGGCCACGCGCTTGGACGCGTGCAGCGCCATTTCGCAGCCGCCGCCCAGCGCCAGGCCCGCCACTGCGGCGATCACTGGCACGTTCGAGTATTTCATGGCCATGAAGGTGTCCTGCAGCAGGGCGATGCCCGGCTCCATCGCCTTGGCGCCACCTTGCATGAACAGCGGTAGGGCCGACTGCAGGTCGGCGCCGGCCGAGAACGCGCCGCCGTCAGCAGCGTCGGCGTTCCAGATGACCAGGCCCTTGAAGTTCTTTTCAGCTTCGGCTTGCGCCATTTTCAGGCCGTTGATCACGCCTTCGCCAATGACGTGCATCTTGGTCTTGAGCGAGATGATCAGCACATCGTCGTTCTGGTGCCAGATGCGCACCGATTCGTCTTCAAAGAAGGTGATGCCGGCAGTCTTGCCGTCGGCAACACCTGTGCCGAACACGGGCGCGCGGAACGGCTGGCGCTCGTACACGGACAGGGTCGAACGCGGGATGTAGGCGTTGGCGGTAGCGGAGTACGAGCCTTCAGCGGTGTGCACGCCTTTTTCAGCGACCTGGCCTTCGAAGACCCAGGCTGGCAAAGGTGCTGCGCACAGCGCGGTGCCGGCGTCGATGTCTTCCTTGATCCAGGTAGCGATCTGGGTCCAGCCTGCGCTCTGCCACGTTTCGAATGGGCCGACGTTCCAGCCGAAGCCCCAGCGCATGGCGAAGTCGACGTCGCGCGCGTTGTCGGCGATCGATCCCAGGTGCACGGCGATGTAGTGGAACGCATCGCGGAAGATCGCCCACAGGAACTGCGCCTGTGGATTGGTCGATTCGCGCAGTGCCTTGAATTTCTTGACCGGGTCCTTTTCCTTCAGGATACGGGCCACGATATCGGCTGCCTTGCCACCGCCGGCGACGTATTCGCCGGTAGCGAAGTCGAGGCGTTGAATGTCCTTGCCGACCTTTTTGTAGAAGCCCGCGCCAGCCTTCTGGCCCAGCGCGCCGGCGGCGACCAGCTTGGCCAGCACGTCAGGGGTCTTGTACAGGGCTGCAAATGGATCGCTAGCCAGGTTGTCCTGCATGGTCTTGATCACATGGCCCATCGTGTCCAGGCCGACCACGTCGGCGGTACGGAAGGTACCCGACTTGGCGCGACCGAGCTTGGCGCCGGTCAGGTCGTCGACCACGTCCACGGAGAGGCCGAATTTTTCGGCTTCGTGGATGATCGCCAGCATGCCGAAGATACCGACGCGGTTGGCGATGAAGTTAGGCGTGTCCTTGGCGCGCACGACGCCCTTGCCCAGGGTGGTCGTCAAAAAGCCTTCGAGCTGGTCGACGATGGCCGGGCTGGTCGACGCGGTCGGGATGATCTCGACCAGGTGCATGTAGCGCGGCGGGTTGAAGAAGTGGACGCCGCAGAAGCGTTCCTTCAGTTCGGCGCCGAAGCCTTCGGCCAGTGTCGTGATCGACAGGCCCGAGGTGTTCGAGGCGAAGATCGCGTTTGGTGCGATGTGCGGAGCGACCTTCTTGTACAGGTCGTGCTTCCAGTCCATGCGCTCGGCGATCGCCTCGATGATCAGGTCGCAACCGGCCAGCAGTTCGAGGTTGTCCTCGTAGTTGGCGATCTCGATCAGGCCAGCGTCGTCCTTGTTGCCAAGCGGCGCAGGGCTGAGCTTTTTGAGGTTGTCGATGGCGCGCTTGACGATGCCGTTCTTGTCACCCTCTTTTGCAGGCAGGTCGAACAGGACGACCGGTACTTTGGCATTGACGCAATGGGCGGCGATTTGCGCGCCCATCACGCCGGCGCCCAGCACGGCGACTTTTTTAACGATGAAATTAGACATGGCTTTCCTTTATATACATTAAGCGTCTCGTACATCGTCCCTGCGAAGGCGGGGACCCAATTTCGGTGGTACGCCACGAACATGGGTCCTCGCTTTCGCAAGGACGATGTGCAGGGGGCGCGTGTCTTAGAACAAATCGGCGTCGAGCGCCATCAGATTGGCCGAACCGGAACGTGCCTGGCGAATCAGCATTGCCGTTTCAGGCTGCAAGCGGGCGAAGTAGAAACGCGCGGTCGCCAGTTTCGCCTTGTAGAAGTTATCGCCCGAGTCTTCCTTGGCCAGCGCGATCTTCGCCATCTGCGCGAAGAAGTAGCTGTAGATCAGGTGACCGACCACGCGCAAATAAGGTACGGCGGCGGCGCCCACTTCGTCCGGATTCTGGAAAGCCTTCATGCCGATTTCCATGGTCAGCTTGGTGACCTTGTCGCCCAGGTCGCCCAGCGGCGTGATGAACTCGGACAGCGCTTCATCGGTGCCGTTGTCTTCAACAAACGCTTTGATTTTTTCGCCGAACTTGCGCAGCTTGGCGCCGTTGTCCATCAGGACCTTGCGGCCCAGCAGGTCGAGCGACTGGATGGTGTTGGTGCCTTCGTAGATCAGGTTGATGCGCGCGTCGCGCACATACTGCTCCATGCCCCACTCGCTGATGTAGCCGTGGCCGCCGAATACCTGCATCGCTTCCGAGGTCGCGATCCAGCCGTTGTCGGTGATGAAGGCCTTGATGACGGGGGTCAAGAGCGCCACTTCGTCGGCTGCTTCCTTGCGTACTTCTTCGTCAGGGTGATTCAGCTCGCGGTCGATCTGCAGCGCCACGTACGACGAGAAAGCGCGCGCGCCTTCAGCGTAGGCCTTGGCGGTGAGCAGCATGCGGCGCACGTCGGCGTGGTGGATGATCGAATCGGCTGGCTTGTCCAACTCTTTCGGGCCGGTCAAGCTGCGCATCTGGATGCGATCCTTGGCGTACACCAGTGCGTTCTGGTATGCCACTTCGGTCAGGCCCAGCGACTGCATGCCCACGCCCAGGCGGGCAGCGTTCATGAACACGAACATGGCGTTGAGGCCCTTGTTCGGCTGGCCGATGATCCAGCCCTTGGCACCGTCCAGGTTCATCTGGCAGGTCGAGTTGCCGTGGATGCCCATTTTTTCTTCGATCGCGCCGCAAGTGATCGGGTTGCGCGCGCCGACGCTGCCGTCAGCATTTGGCAGGAACTTCGGCACCAGGAACAGCGAGATGCCTTTCGAGCCTTCAGGCGCGTCCGGTACGCGCGCCAGCACCAGGTGCAGG
Source organism: Pseudomonadota bacterium (assembly GCA_040390915.1). Classification (GTDB taxonomy): domain Bacteria; phylum Pseudomonadota; class Gammaproteobacteria; order Burkholderiales; family Burkholderiaceae_D; genus Telluria_A. The sequence goes on along the minus strand of JAZJXM010000006.1, from coordinate 116,325 downwards.
ATGTTCTCGGACATGTCATGTTCGCCGGCCGAGATGAAGATCTTGGAGCCGGTGATCAGCCACGAGCCATCGTCCTGTGGCAGCGCTTTCGAACGCAGCATGCCAAGGTCGGTGCCGCAATGCGATTCGGTCAGGCACATGGTGCCGGTCCAGGCGCCCGATACCAGTTTCGGCAGATAGGTTTTTTTCTGTTCGTCGGTGCCGTGTTCGAGCAGGCACTCGTAGGCGCCGTGCGACAGGCCCGGGTACATCGACCAGGCCTGGTTCGACGAATTGAGCATCTCGTAGAACGAGTTGTTGACCACGATCGGCAGGCCCTGGCCGCCGTATTCCGGATCGCACGCGAGCGCTGCCCAGCCGCCGTCGACGTACTGCTTGTAGGCGTCCTTGAAGCCTTTTGGCGTGGTCACGGACTTGGTGGCGGCGTCATAGCTGCAGCCTTCGCGGTCGCCCGAATGGTTCAGCGGGAACAGCACGTTCTGCGTGAACTTGGCGCCCTCTTCCAGAATCTGGTTGATGGTGTCGGTATCGACATCTTCGAATTTCGGCATCTGCTTCAATTCGTCGGTAACGTTGAGGAATTCATGCAGCAAGAACTGCATATCCCGGATTGGCGCGACGTATTGACCCATGATTTATCTCCTGACGAACGTATGATTGATGACCCGCCCTGCAAGAACGCAGGGGCAGGCAGGTGTTATTGTTGCTGTTGATTCTAGACTTGACTCTCGTAATTGGCGATCAGGCGCTCGAAGCCGGTGCGCGCGCGATCGACGCTGCCAGGCATGCGCAGAAAACGCGCATCGTGGTGCAGCGCCAGGATCAGGCCGTACATTTCGTACACCATTTGCTGGGCATCGGTATCCGATTTCAGGTCGCCGATTTCGATCGCCTGCTGCACGCAGCGCAGCAACGCGCCTTGCCATGCACGCACCATCGACACCAGCTCCTCGCGGATCGGGCCCGGGCGGTCGTCGTATTCGACAGCGCCACTGATATAGATGCAGCCCGACGCGATCTCGACGCTGACGCGCTTGATCCAGCGCGCGAACATCGCCGTCAGGCGGGCGATACCGCGTGTCTCTTTCACGCTGGGGAAGAACACTTCCTGCTCGAACCGGTGGTGATACAGCTTGAGCACTTCCATCTGCAAATCTTCACGCGAACCGAAGTGCGCAAACACGCCCGATTTGCTCATGTTCATTTTGTCCGCGAGCAGGCCGATGGTCAGCCCTTCCAAACCATCGCGGCTAGCGAGGTCGAGTGCGACATCGAGGATGGCGGCCCTGGTGAGCTCGCCCTTGCGCATGAATTTGGTTGAAGTGTTAATAAGAATACCCGCGAAGTGAGTGAATGAGCGTCTGATTCAAAGCAAATCTGAACGCTCGTACTATTATCCACTACAGAGTAAATGTCAAACGGGAATCTAGAAGTGATGTTCTATTGGTGCAACGCACCAACAAAGCGCACTATTCGCTTGCTTTTGACAGCGCGCGGCGGTCGCGTTTGGTCGGCCGGCCCTTGATGGTGGTGCCCGGCTCGCGGTACAGCTTGCGCGCTTCGGCGTCGTGTTCGCGGCGCGCCACGCTGGCGCCGGTTTCCCCGTACAGCTGACGGGCAACCGGGGCCGATCCACGCTTGTCGGAAATGCCCAGCACGCGCACCTCCCAGACCTCGGCGCCGTTGTCGATGAATAGCGTATCGTCAAGCTTGACCGGGCGCGCCGGCTTGATGCGTTCGCCGTCCAGGCGCACCTTGCCGCTGTCGATGGCATCGGTGGCCAGCGAACGGGTCTTGAAAAAGCGCGCGGCCCACAGCCACTTGTCGATGCGGATATTGTCCATGATGATATTCAAGCGTAGCCGATGGCAAAAATGCGCATCGTCATTTTATACAGCAGATAGGCCGTCTCGTAGCCGGCGCGCCGGATCCAGCCGACATGCTCGAAGTCTTCGGCGCACACCGGCGTGCCGTCGGCGATGCCGGCCACGATATGAGCGCGCATGCTGGCGGCGAACTGCGCGTCGCGCACCACGATGTTCGCTTCCTGATTCAGGAACAGCGACAGGCCGTCGCAATTGCTCGATCCGACCGTGGACCAGTCGTCGTCGACGACGGCAACCTTGGCGTGCAGCTGGGTCTTGCGGTATTCATACACCTTGACCCCGGCCTCGAGCAGCTTGGGATAGAACGAGCGCGCCACCATGTCCTGCAGGCGAAATTCGCCGACCCCGATCAGCAGCTTGACCTCGACCCCGCGCAGTCCCGCCACCGCCAGCGCCTTGCGAAACTTGTGGCCTGGCGCAAAATAAGGATTGACCAGCAAGATGCTGCGCTTGGCGCGCCCGATCGCCTGCAGGTAGGCGCGCTGGATCATGTGGCGGTTGCGCAGGCTGTCGCGCACCACCAGTGCAGCGAGCATCGGCTTGTCGCCGTCGGCGGGCGCCAGCTGGCGCATTTCGCGAAACAGGCCGATGCGCTTGAGCAGGCCAAGCCGGCCCACGCGCGCCCACTGCCCCTGCATCTCGTGGTGGATGGTGGCCACCAGCGGGCCGCGCACTTCGGCGGCGAAATCCCAGCGCGGCGCCGGCAGGCGGCGCGTGGCGTCGTAGTCGCAATACCAGTCGTCGTTGATGTTGATCCCGCCCACGAAGGCGATTTCGCGGTCGATCACGACCACCTTGCGGTGGGTGCGCGCCACGCCGCGCCGGAACCAGGGATTGAAGGCGCGAAAGCGCACCCCGGCCGCAGCGAACGCCAGGCCCAGGCGGGTGCACTGCTGGCGGCCGGTGCCGAACCAGTCGATTACCACCCGCACCTTGACCCCGCGCAAACCGGCCTGCACCAGCGCCGCTTCGACCTCGCGGCCGGTGGCGTCGGCGGCGAAGATGTAGGTTTCAAAATAGATGTCGTACTGGGCGCCAGCGATCGCCTCCAGCAAAGCGGGGAAAAAGGCGGTGCCGCTTTCAAGCAAGGTAATGTCGTTGTTGGCAATCAGATTGACCGAACGCATAGATCCTTAGGCCAGTTCGAGGTTGGCGACGATGGGCGCGTGATCGGACAGTTTGGCCCACAAGGTACCATGCAGCACTTGCGCAGTGTCGACCTTGAAGCCGCGCACATAAATGCGGTCCAGCCGGAACCACGGCAACGCGGCCGGGAAAGTACGGGCCGGCTGCACAATCTTTTTGCGCCCGGCCAGGTTGCGCACCAGGTCGCCGATGGCCGATCCCTTGCCCAGTTCGTCGAATACCTCGACCACGCCCAGCGCACGGCGCAGCTTGTCGCTGAGCGTGTTGCGCCAGTCGTTGAAGTCGCCCGCGATGATGACCGGCTCGCCGTGCGGGGCCGAGGCGTTGACGCAATCGATCAGGGCCTGGGCCTGGCGCCCGCGCCCCGATTCGAACAGGCCCAGGTGCACTACATAGCAGTGGATAGCACAGCGTTCGGTCTCGATCACGCAATGCAAGATACCGCGCTGTTCGTACGCATGGTCGGACACGTCGTGGTTCATGGCGTTCTCAATCCGAAATGAACTGAGCAGCGCATTGCCGTGGTGGCCATGGTCATACACCGCGTTCATGCCGTAGGCGCTATGCTGGGAGTCGCCCGCGAAATACTCGTGCTGGCCGCCTTGCGGCCAATGGCTGTGGCCATGGTGCTCCTCGCCGAATTTGCCCGACAGATGGTCGTGGCGGCCCTGCACTTCTTGCAGGAATACAACGTCGGCGGCGAATTCGGCGATCGCCTTCTTGAGCGCGAGCACCCGCGGCGTGCTGCGGATGGACGATACGCCCTTGTGGATATTGTAAGTAGCGACCCGGATTTTCATTTGGCCATTCTAACCCCATCCGGGCCAGCTCAGCGCCGGGGAGTGACGGGCGTCCCGTGGTAGCTGCGCTCGATCGCCCCCGATACGCCTTCGCTGTTCATCGCCCGCAGCGCGGCGTTCATGCTGGCCACCAGCGCATCGGGCAGCGCCACGTTGCAGGCGAGGTAGAGCTCGGTGCGCCTGAACGTGAGCACCGGCACAATCTGCTTTTCCCAGCCGTTTTCGGCGATCAGCTTGCCCCCCATCTGCAAGCTCGACGCCCACAGGTCAATCCGCTCGAGCAGCAATTTGCGCGGGTTCGACAGGCGGTCCCGGACCGGCTCGACCGTGTAGCCCATGGCGCTGAGCGCGTCGCCGCGCGCGTCGCCAAAAAAAGTGCCGATGTGGTACTGGCGCGCGTCTTCGAGCTTGCTCACGTGGTAATCGCGGTCGGCCCGGCCGAACAGCGTCCAGTCGCTTTCGTGAGTCGGCCCCACCCATTTGAACAGCGTTTCACGCTCCGGCAGCCGGGTTAGCGAGAAAATGCAGACGTCGGGCCGGGTCTGGGCCAGCAGATAGCCGCGCTTGAACGGCCACAGCTGGATTTGCACATCGACGCGCGCGCGCGCCATGATTTCGCGCACCTTGTCGGTGGTGAAACCGGCCAGCCGACCGTGCTCCAGGATGACCGACGGCGGCGAGATTTCGGTGACGATCAGCAGTTGCGGGCGCGGCGCGGCCGCGGCGGCGGCGCCCAGGGCCGCCAGCAACAGCAGTAGTGCGCCGCTTGGTAACTGTCTCATAAGTACCAAGGATAGCGCAATTACACGCGTTGCGGCAGCTGCAAAATGGCTTCGGCGTTGGACGAGGAAAAGCAGCGGTCGGCCGCGTCGATATGGGGCAGCCACTGGTAGTTCACATGTTCGCGCGGGTTCAGCATGACCGGCGTATCGCGCGGCACGCACACGCCAAATACATGCTCGGTGTTGTGGGTGACGCCAGGCGCATAGCGGTGGCGCCACACGGGGTAGATTTCGTAAATATTGGACAAGTGCCAGTCATGCAGCGCGATCGCCGCGCCATCGGCCACGATGCCGGTTTCTTCGAACAGTTCGCGCTTGGCGGTGGCCAGCAAGGGCTCGTCGGGCGCGTCAAGCGAACCGGTGACCGACTGCCAGAAACCGGGCTTGTCGGCGCGTTCGATCAGCAGCACGTCCAGTTCGGGCGTGTAAATGACAACCAGGACGGATTCGGGGATCTTGGGCAAAGCAACTCCGCTTAACCCGTCGTCCTCGCGAAAGCGGAGCCTGCCCCCGCGAAAGCGGGGGGACCCAT
>JAZJXM010000006.1:62001-111169 GCA_040390915.1 Pseudomonadota bacterium | reverse complement strand
CGAGCATGCTCAGTATGGGTCCCCCCGCTTTCGCGGGGGCAGGCTCTGCGTGCGCGAGGACGACGTTATTACACGACTTTCGGTTCTGCGTTGCGCAGGCGGATGTGCAATTCGCGCAGCTGCTTCTCGTCCACTTCCGACGGCGCGTTGGTCAACAGGCACTGCGCGCGCTGGGTTTTCGGGAAGGCGATCACGTCGCGGATCGAGTCCGAACCGGTCATCATCGTCACGATCCGGTCCAGGCCAAAGGCCAGGCCGCCGTGCGGTGGCGCGCCGTATTGCAGCGCGTCGAGCAGGAAGCCGAACTTGAGCTGCGCTTCTTCAGCGTCGATCTTCAGCGCGCGGAATACCTTGCTCTGCACTTCTTCGCGGTGGATACGGATCGAACCGCCGCCCAGTTCCCAGCCGTTCAGGACCATGTCGTAGGCCTTCGACAGGCAGGCGCCTGGATTGGTCTCGAGCATGTCTTCGTGGCCGTCCTTTGGTGCCGTGAACGGATGGTGCGTCGCGTTCCACCGGCCCGACTCTTCGTCGTGCTCGAACATCGGGAAGTCGATTACCCACAATGGACGCCAAGCGTCGTCGAACAGGTTGGCCTTCTTGCCGAAATCGGAATGGCCGATCTTCACGCGCAGCGCGCCGATGGCGTCGTTGACGATCTTGGCCTTGTCGGCGCCGAAGAAAATCAGGTCACCGTCTTCGGCGCCGGTCATTTCCAGCATCGTGGCCAGGGTGGCGTCGTCGAGGTTCTTGACGATAGGCGACTGCAGGCCGTCACGGCCCTTGGCTTTTTCGTTGACCTTGATGTAAGCGAGGCCCTTGGCCTGGTAGATGCGCACGAACTGGTCGTAAGCGTCGATTTCGGAACGCGGCATGCTGGCGCCCTGCGGCACGCGCAGACCGACCACGCGACCGCCGACCATGTTGGCGGCGCCGTTGAAGACCTTGAACTCGACCGATTTCATGATTTCGGTCAGGTCGGTGAAGGCCAGCTTGACGCGCATGTCCGGCTTGTCGGAGCCGTACAGGCCCATTGCTTCGGCGTAGTCCATCACCGGGAACGGGTTAGGCAGGTCGATGTCGAGCGTGTTCTTGAAGACGATGCGAATCATGTCTTCGAACAGATCGCGGATTTCCTGTTCAGTCAGGAACGAGGTCTCGCAGTCGATCTGGGTGAATTCCGGCTGGCGGTCAGCGCGCAAGTCTTCGTCGCGGAAGCACTTGGTGATCTGGTAGTAGCGGTCAAAGTTGGCCACCATCAGCAGCTGCTTGAACAGCTGCGGCGACTGCGGCAGCGCGAAGAAGCTACCGGCGTTGACACGCGACGGCACCAGGTAGTCGCGCGCGCCTTCCGGCGTGGACTTGGTCAGCATTGGCGTTTCGATGTCGATGAAGCCGAGCGCGTCGAGGTACTTGCGCACTTCCATCGTCACCTTGTAACGCAGGCGCAGGTTGTTCTGCATTTGCGGACGACGCAGGTCCAGCACGCGGTGGGTCAAACGGGTGGTTTCCGACAGGTTGTCGTCATCCATCTGGAACGGCACTGGCACCGACGCGTTGAGCACTTCGACGGCGCTGGCGACGACTTCGATCTTGCCCGACTTGAGGTTGTTGTTGACGGTGTTGCCGATACGGGCGGTGACGGCGCCGGTGATACGCAGGCAGTACTCGTTGCGCACGGTCGATGCGACCTTGAACATGTCCGCCTGCGACGGGTTGCAGACGATCTGCACCAGGCCTTCGCGGTCGCGCAGGTCGATGAACAGCACGCCGCCGTGGTCGCGGACGCGATGTACCCAGCCGCACAGGCTGACGGTTTGGCCGAGCAATTCTTCAGTAACAAGGCCGCAATAAGTGGTGCGCATGGAGGACATATTATTTTCAGTCTAAGTTGATTATTTGGTTGGTGGTTACTCGGGAGCGACGACGCCCATCGAGACGATATATTTGAGGGCGGCATCGACCGACATGTCCAGTTCAACGACACGGCTGCGCTCCATCATCAGGAAAAATCCCGAGGTCGGATTGGGCGTGGTCGGCACGTACACGCTGACAAAGTCGCCATGCAGGTGGTTCTTGACGTCGCCGCCAGGCACGCCGGTCAGGAAGGCGATCGTATAGCTGTGTTCATGCGGATACGGAATCAGCACGGCCTTGCGAAACGCGTTGCCGGACGACGAGAACAGCGTGTCGGACACTTGCTTGACGCTGCCGTACAGCGAACTGACCACGGGAATGCGGTGCAGCAAGCGCTCCCACAGGCGCACCAGGTAGTTGCCGATCAGGTTGTTGGTCAACAAGCCGGTCAGGAACACGATCAGCACGGTCAGGATGGTGCCCAGGCCGGGTATGTTAAAGCCGAGCAGCTGCTTCGGACGCCAGTGTTCCGGCAGCAACAGCAGCGACTGGTCCATGGTATTGATTACCAGGCTCAGGACCCAGACCGTAATGGCCAGCGGCACCAGTATCAGCAAGCCGGTAATGAAATATTTACGCATGTTTAGCTACTTCGCTCTCGATCAAGGTGGACAGGCGCGACTGCTCAAGTGGTCCCGCTGCCCGGGGTGGCCGTGGCCGCTGGTGCGGCAGGTGCAGCATCGGCACTGGCCGTGGCCGGCGCGGCAGCAGGCGCGGACGCAGGGGCGCCTTCCACCGGGCCGCTGGCGGTGCCGGTCGAGGGCGCAGCACCGCCGCGAAAATCGGTGGCATACCAGCCCGTGCCCTTGAGCTGAAAGCCGGCGGCAGTCAGTTGCTTCTTGAATGAAGGCTTGCCGCACGAGAGACAGACCGTCAATACGGGGTCTGAAATCTTCTGCAGGACATCCTTGGCAAAACCGCATTCATCGCAGCGGTAAGCGTAAATCGGCATTGAATAACTCCGCAAAAATCGTCAAAACCCTGAATTATAAGCCTTTTTTAAGGCTCCCAGCATAAAGTGGACGCTCTGGAGGATGCAATTGCCGTGCAAACTGGTAAGATGCGTCCCTGCTGCATCGGCATGAGCCGGGCTAACTTTAAAAGGAATCTAACGATGTTGATGAAGTCTCGCGTTTTGATGATTGGCGCCGCATCCGTGCTGGCATTGGCTTCCTGCACCAAAAAAGACTCGATGGCCGCTCCGGTTGTCGCTACTGCAGGTGACAGCGTCGCCGCGACCGTCAATGGCACGCCGATCTACACCTCGACGGTGGACATGATGGTCAAGGAGCGCACCTCCCAAGGCCAGCCGGACAGCCCGGAACTGCGCAAGGCCATCATCGAGAACCTGTCGATGCAAACCCTGGTCGCCAACGAAGCGCTCAAAAAAGGCCTGGACAAAGCGCCTGACACGGCACGCCAGATGGAAATCCTGAAGCAGTCGCTGCTGGCTAACGCCTACGTGCAAGACTGGATCAAGACCACGCCGGTGACCGACGCCATGATCAAGGCCGAGTACGACAAAGCCAATGCCAAAAACAGCGGCAACGAATACAAGGCGCGCCACATCCTGGTGGCGACCGAAGCCGAAGCGAAAGACATCATCGGCAAGCTGAGCAAAGACATCAAGGCCTTCCCGGCGCTGGCCAAGGCCAAGTCGATGGATCCAGGCTCGAAAGCCAATGGCGGCGACCTGGGCTGGTTCAACCCGGCCGGCATGGTGCCGGAATTTGGCGCCGCAGTGGCCAAGCTGGAAAAAGGCAAGTTCACCACCGCGCCGGTCAAGTCGCAATTCGGCTACCACGTGATTGTGCTCGATGATTCGCGTCCGGTCACCCCGCCGCCGCTGGAGCAAGTGAAAGAACAGCTCAAGCAGCAGATCCAGCGCAGCAACCTCAAAGCCATGCTCGACGACATGAAGGCCAAGGCCAAGATCGACGTCGTGGGCGCGCCAGCAGCACCAGTAGCGCCAATGGTACCGCCAGCGGCAGCGATGCCAGCAGCGAGCAAGTAATCGCAACACTCCACCAAACCCGCTTCGGCGGGTTTTTTTTCGTCCCAACCGGAGTCAATTACTTGCGCTGCCAGACTTTCCAGCGCTCTTTGCCTTCAAATACGGGAATCGAGTCGGCCACCGGCGCGTCGTCGATGCAGTTGAAATGCGGCGCCAGCAATTGGTCGAGCTGCTCGGCGCTGATGCCGAACGGCGGCCCTTTGGCCGCGTCGTCGAAGAAGAAATATCCCGCCAGCAGTGCCCCCGGTGCCAGCAAGTCGGCCCAGCGCGCCGCTACTTGCGGCCACATCGCGCGCGGCAAGGCGCACAGGAAGGCGCGCTCGTAGATCAGGGCCAAAGGCGCCACCGGCTGCCAGGCAAAAAAATCGGCCTGCTCAATGCGCCCGGCCCACTTTCCCACCGCCGCTTTGGCGGTCGCTACCGCAGCCGGTGAAAAGTCGATCGCCGTGGCGTCCCAGCCGGCCTCCGACAAATAAGCCAGCTCGTAGGCGGCGCCGCAGCCGGGGATCAGCGTGCGCAGCGGCCCGGCCTGGGCTGCCACAAAGTCGCGCAGCGCTTGCGGCACGCCGCCCCGGTCCCACGGCGTGAAGCCGCGCGCGAAGCGTTCATCCCAGAACGCGGGCGTTTGCGGATCGCGGCTGTTGAACTCGGGCATGAGCAATTACTGGTACCAGCGCATGTAGATCTGGAACGACAGCAGGCCCAGTCCGAACGTGACGGCGAAATACACGAAGAAGGACAGCATGCGGTTGGTGCGCTGCTGCTCGACCACCAACAGGCGCAGCATTTCGTCGTTGACCGAGGTCGGCTCGGCCGCGTGACTGAGCGCCCGGTGCACCAGCCGCGGCAGTTGCGGAATGATGTGGGTGAAGCGCGGCGCCTCCGCTTTCAGGCGCTCGAGCATGCCTTGCACGCCCACCTGCTCGCCCATCCAGCGCTCCAGGTAGGGCTTGGCGGTCTTCCACAGGTCGAGGTCGGGATCGAGCTGGCGCCCCAGCCCTTCGATGTTGAGCAGCGTCTTTTGCAGCAGCACCAGTTGCGGCTGGATTTCGACATTGAAGCGGCGCGAAGTCTGGAACAACCGCAGCAGAATCTGGCCGAACGAGATGTCTTTCAGCGGACGGTCGAAGATCGGCTCGCAGGTGGCGCGCACGGCAGACTCGAGTTCGTCGACCCGCGTTTCGCGCGGCGCCCAGCCCGACTCGATGTGGGCTTCGGCCACGCGCTTGTAGTCGCGCCGGAAAAACGCCAGGAAGTTTTGCGACAAATAATCCTTGTCGAAGTCGTTCAATGTGCCGACGATGCCGAAATCGAGCGCGATGTAGCGTCCGAACGTTTCTGGCGCTACCGATACCAGGATGTTCCCAGGGTGCATGTCCGCGTGGAAGAAGCCGTCGCGAAACACTTGGGTGAAGAAAATCTCCACGCCGTCGCTCGACAGTTTTTTCAGGTCCACCCCTTCGGCGGCCAGGCGCTCGATCTGCGACACCGGGATGCCGTACATGCGTTCCATGACGATCACGCTGGAGGAGCAATAGTCCCAGTACATCTCGGGCACCATCAGCAAGTTCGATCCGGTGAAATTGCGGCGCAGCTGGCTGGCATTGGCGGCCTCGCGCATCAGGTCCAGCTCGTCGTGCAGGTATTTGTCGAACTCGGCCACCACTTCGCGCGGCTTGAGGCGCTTGCTGTCTTTCCAGATGCGCCCTATCCATTCGGCTGCGATGTGCATCAGCGCGACGTCTTCGTCGATCGACTTTTTCATGCCCGGGCGCAGCACCTTGACCGCAACTTCCTTGCCGTTCTTGAGCGTGGCAAAGTGGACCTGGGCAATCGAGGCCGACGCCACCGGCGTGCGGTCGAACGAGGCAAATAACTCGTCCGGGTGGGCCCGCAGCGACTTGGTGATCTGCGCGATGGCCAGGTCGGAATCGAACGGCGGCACCCGGTCTTGCAGGCGCGCCAGTTCGTCAGCCAGGTCAGGCGCCATCAGGTCGCGCCGGGTCGACAGCACCTGGCCGAACTTGACGAAGATGGGGCCGAGCTCTTCGAGCGCCATGCGCAGCCGTTCACCGCGCGGGGCGCTGATGTCGCGCCAGAAAATGACGGTGTCGATCAGCTTGGCAGTACGTGGAACTTTTAAACCGGAAATGGCGATCTCGTCGAGCCCGTACTTGACGGCGACCCGCAGGATTTTGAGAAGGCGGTGGAGTTTCAATATCATCAAAGGTCCAGATTCTGTTGCCCGGCGCTGCGGGATGTCGGTGCCAGTGTCGCTTCCAGGCGGGCGATGCGCTTGGCCGCGCGCTCGACGTCGTCGCGCAGGCGACTCACTTCGCTGGCAAAATCCTCGGCCATGACCGGGCGGATCAGCATCGGGTTTTCTTCCAAAAAGTACTCGGCCACGTTTTCGGCGACCTTTTGCTGGCCGGCGCGCACCGCGTCAAACAGTTCGCGCGCGCCGCCGACCACGCGGTTGGCGCCGATCGGGCCGATGAAGCGTTCCAGTTCATGCTCGGCTTCCCAGCGCAAGCCCTTGCCCAGCTGCGAAATGGTGTTGGCAAATTCGGCATCGCCTTCGATCTTGACGTAGGAAAAGGCGCGCTCGCGGTTCTGCGCAATCAGCGGCAGGTCGGCCAGCTTGACGTAAATCGTCACGTTGGCCGTGTCGTCGCTGGCAGAGGCTTCAAGCAAGCCGTCGACCATCACGCGCACGCGCAGCACGACCGAGCCGGCGTCGATGCAGGCGTCCTTGCCGGCGTGCAGGGCGAGCGCGTCGCGGGCCCAGGCTTCCTGGGCCAGCAAGTGGTTGATCGCGGCGATCACTGGGGTCATCAGGGTCGCTTGGGAAGAAAACAGGTTTGAAGGTGGCATTCTTTACACGCTAAAAAAACAAAACCGCCCGGGAAAGCGGGCGGTTTCGATCTTACCAGTTTGGAACTGCAAAATCAGGAAAGTTGCTGGATGCCGGCCAGCACCCAGCCGGTGCTGCCGTTGTGCGGCTTGGACATATTCCACACTTCGGCAAACGGCTCGGCCGCGGCAGTGGGCGAGGACTTGATCATGCCCACGAATTTGACGCTGGCCAGATCGTCGTGATCGCCTGTTTCGATGCCCAGCAGTTCGCCGTCAATCGAGACCACGTCGGTGAAGTCGGCGCTCTGGCCCCGTTCCTGGATCTGCATCTTCAGTTCGGCAAACACTTCCGGGGTCGTGAATTCCTTCAAGTCGTTGGTGTCGGCCTTGTCCCACGCCGCTTGCATGCGGATGAAACTCGCTTTGGCCTGGCGCAGGAACGCAGCCTGGTCGAAGTCGGCCGGCACGCCAAATGGGGCAGGCTGCGGCGGCTGGTACGCGGCCGGCTCGATGCGCGAACCGATTTCCGGCGCGCCGCCAGCTGGCTGCGGCTGCTGGTTAAAGCCCGAGAACGGCGCGCTCGACGGCGTGCCCTTGCGCTTGAACATGCGGTAGACGAACAGGCCGGCCAATACCAGCAGCGCGATCATCAGCAGCGAGGACAGCATGCTGGCCATCGCGCCGCCGATGCCCATGTGCGAAAACAGCGCACCCAGGCCGAGGCCGAGCAAGGCGCCGCCCAGCACGCCCTTCCACATCGATGGCTTGGGTGCGGCGGGCGCTGGCGCCGGCGTTGGGGTGGCTGGCCGTGGCGTGGCCGCCGCTGGCGCCGGGGCAGGCGTTGGCGCCTGGCGCGCCACTGCCGGCGACTGGCGTCCGATGGTACGTCCGCCGCCCAGTGGCCGCGCGCTGGCGTCGTCCACCATCGCCAGCGTGCAAAGCGCGATCATCATGCCTAGCAACAAATTCTTCATGGCCTGTCCTTAGAGTTTGATACCGGTATGCAATGCCGCCACACCTGCCGTCAAATTGAAATATTCGACGCGCTCAAGGCCGGCATCTTGCATCATGGTTTTCAGGGTTTCCTGATCGGGATGCATGCGGATCGATTCGGCCAGGTAGCGATAGCTGTCCGCATCGCCGGCAATTTTTTTACCCAGCCACGGCAATACCGAGAACGAATACACGTCATACGGCTTTTGCATGGGCGCTGCCACCTTGGAAAATTCCAGCACCAGCAGCTTGCCGCCCGGCTTGAGCACGCGCCGCATTTCAGCCAGCGCCTGGTCTTTGTGGGTCATGTTGCGCAAGCCGAAGGCGACGCTGACCCGGTCGAAATAGTTATCGGGGAAGGGCAGTTTTTCTGCGTCACACAGCAAGGTGGGAGTGACCATGCCTTTGTTCAACAGGCGGTCGCGCCCGACCCGCAGCATCGATTCGTTGATATCGGTGAGCCAGACTTCGCCCGTTTTGCCAGCCTGCTTGGCAAATGCCTTGGCCAGGTCGCCGGTGCCGCCGGCGATGTCGAGCACCTTGAAGCCGGGGCGCACGCCCGCGTTGGCGATGGTGAAGGTCTTCCACAAGCGATGCAGACCGCCCGACATCAGGTCGTTCATGACGTCGTATTTGGAGGCGACCGAATGGAACACCTTGGCCACTTCGTGGACCTTGTCGTCTTCCGCGACCGTTTTGTAACCGAAATGCGTGCTGTTTGTCATATGGAGGGCTACCGATTGAACGTGCATGCATTATACAAGCGCCAACCGCGCACGGGACGGCGCACGTCGTTCCCGCGCAGGCTGAAACCTATGGCACCTATGAACACCGGTGCTATGGGGTCCCGCCTGCGCAGGAGCGAAGTAGATTAATGCTTGTGGCCGCAGCCCTTGCCGGCCGGCGCCACCTTGCTTGCGGCACCCGGTTCGCGCCCGCTGTCGCCTTCGAATCCGGCCGCGTGCAGGCGCGCCAGGTAATCGGCCCACAGCGATGCCTGCTCGCTACCGAGCTTGTACAGGTAGTCCCACGAAAACAGGCCGGTGTTGTGGCCATCCGAGAAGGTCGGCTGGATCGCGTAGTTACCAACCGGCTCGACGCCGGATATGCCGATCTCGCGCTTGCCCAGCTGGAGCACTTCCTGCCCCTGCCCGTGCCCGCGCACTTCGGCCGATGGCGAATACACGCGCAGCAGCTCGAACGGCAGCGAGAATGCGCTGCCGTCGTCGAAAGCGATATCGAGCACGCGCGATTTCTGGTGGACTGTCAGTGCGGTTGGATTCATGGTCATTTGGCGAGGCGGTGCACGATGTCGGCCGCAAGTTGTGGCAGCTGCGCGCGGCGCGCCGCCAGGATGGGTTCTTCAGTGGTGCGCACCGCTTGCGTCCATACCGGGTTCGGAAAGTGCGCGTCGTCGGCAAAGCGCGGGATCACGTGCCAGTGCAAGTGCGGCGTCATGTTGCCCAGGCTGGCCACATTGACCTTCCCGGGCGCCATCACTTCGCGCAGCGCCAGCTCCACGTGCCACACGGCGTCCATCAGGATCATCCGGTCGCTTGGGGCCAGGTCGCTCATTTCCTTGACGTGCGCATTCCAGATCACGCGGCAAAAACCCGGGTAGGCGGCGTCGTCAACCAGGATCACCGACAGCTTGTCGTCGCGGTAGATTGGCTGCACCGCCAGTTCGCACAGTTCGCAGGTCATACCAACACCCTTTCGATGCCGCCGTTATTGGCGCGCGCCACGTATTCCGGCAGCCAATTCTCACCCAGCAGGTGCTTGGCGATCTCGATGACGATGTAGTCGGCTGTGGTGTCGGAATCGTCGTTGTAGCGGGTCAGGCCCTGCAGGCATGATGGGCAGCTGGTGAGGATCTTGATCTCGCCATCGAAGCCGTCTTCGCGCAGCTTCTCGGCGCCTTTGACCATCTCGCCTTCCTTGCGGTAGCGGACCTGGGTTGCAATGTCGGGGCGCGAAATGCCGAAGGTGCCGGACTCGCCGCAGCAGCGGTCGTTCTTTTCGATTTTCACGTTGTCCACGGTCGACACCAGCGCATTGACGGTCTTGACCGAGTCCTGCAGCTTCATCGGGTTGTGGCACGGCTCGTGGTACATGTAGCGGGTGCCGTTCACGCCCTGCAGCTTGACGCCTTTTTCGAGCAGGTATTCGTGGATGTCCATGATGCGGCAGCCAGGGAAGATCTTGTCGAATTCGTAGGTGGCCAGCTGGTCGTAGCAGGTCCCGCACGAGACCAGCACGGTCTTGATGTCGAGGTAGTTGAGCGTATTGGCCATGCGGTGGAACAGCACGCGGTTATCCGTCATCATCTTGTCGGCCTTGTCGTACTGGCCGGCGCCGCGCTGCGGATAGCCGCAGCACAGATAACCCGGCGGCAGCACCGTTTGCACGCCCACTTCCCACAGCATCGCCTGGGTCGCCAGGCCCACTTGCGAGAACAATCGTTCCGAGCCGCAGCCCGGGAAGTAGAACACCGCTTCGGTATCGGCCGTGGTCGACTTCGGATTGCGGATGATCGGGATGATCTTGTCGTCTTCGATGTCGAGCAGCGCGCGCGCGGTCTTCTTGGGCAGGTTGCCCGGCATTTTCTTGTTGATGAAGTGGATCACCTGCTCGCGCACCGGCGCCTTGCCGGTGGTCGGCGGTGGCGCCTTGACCTGCTTCTTGGCGAAATTGCGGAACAGGCGGTTTCCGAAACGCTGGGCCTTGAAGCCCCATCCCGTCATGATCTGGCGGGTGGCGTTGATGGTGGTCGGGTCGGTCGCGTTCAGGAAGAACATGGCCGCCGCATTGGCCGGCTTGAACGACTTCTTGTTCATCTTGCGCAGCAGGTTACGCATGTTCATCGAGACGTCGCCGAAGTCGATGTTGACCGGGCATGGCGTGACGCACTTGTGGCACACGGTGCAGTGGTCGGCCACGTCCTCGAACTCTTCCCAATGCTTGATCGAGACACCGCGCCGGGTTTGTTCCTCGTACAGGAACGCTTCGATCAGCGACGAGGTGGCGAGGATCTTGTCGCGCGGCGAATACAGCAAGTTCGCGCGCGGCACATGGGTGGTGCACACCGGTTTGCATTTGCCGCAGCGCAGGCAGTCTTTGACGCTGTTGGCAATCTCGCCGATATCGCTTTGTTGCATGATCAGCGATTCGTGGCCCATCAGGCCGAACGACGGCGTGTAGGCGTTGCGCAGGTCAGCGCCGAATTCGGGCAGGTTGAGCAGCTTGCCCTTGTTGAAGCGTCCTTCCGGATCGATGCGCAGCTTGTAGTCGCGGAAGTCCTTGATTTCGTCTTCGGTCAAAAACTCCAGCTTGGTGATGCCGATGCCGTGTTCGCCCGAGATCACGCCATCGAGCGAGCGCGCCAGTTTCATGATGCGACCGACTGCGCCGTGCGCGTCCTGCAGCATCGCGTAGTCGTCCGAGTTGACCGGCAAGTTGGTGTGCACGTTGCCGTCGCCGGCGTGCATGTGCAGCGCCACGAACACGCGCGAGCGCAGCACCTTCTGGTGGCGCGCCGTGAATTCGTCGAGGATCAGCTTGAAGGCGGCGCCGTTGAAGATCTGGCGCATCTGGGCCCGGATCTCCTGCTTCCACGAGATGCGCACCGTGCGGTCCTGCACCACGTCGAACAGGGTGGCCGCGGGCTGCTCGGCCACGCGGGCGTCGAACACCACCGCCATGCGCTCCATGCCGAGCGCGTACAGGCTTTCCCTGGCGTCCGACAGCGGCAAGTCGAGATTGGCCAGAATGAACGTCCAGCGCGCGTGGGTGGCGGCCAGTACTTCCTGGGCCTGCGGCACGCGGTCGCCCAGCATTTCTTGTTCACCGATCGACTCGCCCGAGGCGTCGTCGCTTTTGCCAACCGGCAGATGCGGCGAGCCGATAAAGTCGATCAGCTGGTCGGCCAGCTGCAGCTTGTTCTTGATCGACAGCTCGATGTTGATGCGCTCGATGCCGTCGGTGTACTCGCCCATGCGGTTAAGCGGAATGACCACGTCTTCGTTGATCTTGAAGGCGTTGGTGTGCTTGGCAATGGCTGCGGTGCGGGCCCGGTCGAGCCAGAACTTCTTGCGCGCTTCCGGGCTGACCGCCACAAAACCTTCGCCCACGCGGGTGTTGGCGATGCGGACCACTTCCGAGGCCGCTTGCGCGACTGCGTTTTCGTCGTCGCCGACGATGTCGCCGAACAGCGCCATCTTAGGCAGCACGCCGCGCTTCGATTTGGTGGCATAGCCGACCGCGCGCAGGTAGCGCTCGTCAAGGTGTTCCAGGCCCGCCAGGCGGATCGTGGCAAACGCTGGCCCGCCCTTGGCCGGCAAGCCGTCCAGGTAGTCCTTGATTTCGACGATCGATGGAATCGCGTCGCGCGCCTGGCCGAAAAATTCGAGGCAGACCGTGCGCGCGTAGGCCGGCAGCTTGTGCAAGATCCAGCGTGCGGACGTGATCAGGCCGTCGCAGCCTTCTTTCTGGATGCCGGGCAGGCCGGAGAGGAACTTGTCGGTGACGTCCTTGCCCAGGCCTTCCTTGCGAAATTTCTTGCCCTCGATGACCAGGAACTCGGTCTTGAACGGCGCGCCCTTGGCTTCGCCGCGCGCGTTCGGATGGGTCCATTCGAGCTTGAAGGTGGCGGTCGGCGCGTCGTGGATCTTCGACAGGTTGTGACCGATGCGGGTCACTTCCAGCCAGTCGCCCTGTGGGTCGACCATCTTCCATGACGCCAGGTTGTCGAGCGCGGTGCCCCACAGGACCGCTTTCTTGCCGCCCGCATTCATGGCGATATTACCGCCAATGCAGGATGCTTCGGCCGACGTCGGGTCGACTGCAAACACGAAGCCGGCCTTGTCGGCGGCGTCGGAGACGCGCTTGGTGACGACGCCAGCGCCGGAATAGATAGTCGCGTATTCGCGCTCCACGCCGGGTAGCATGGTCATTTCAACCGGGCCCAGGTCAATCAGCTTTTCGGTGTTGATGACGGCCGACATCGGCGTGAGCGGAATGGCGCCGCCGGTGTAGCCGGTGCCGCCGCCGCGCGGGATGATGGTCAGCCCAAGTTCGATGCAGCCTTTGACCAGGCCGGCCATTTCGTCTTCGGTGTCCGGCGTGAGTACCACGAACGGATATTCGACGCGCCAGTCGGTCGCGTCGGTCACGTGCGCTACGCGCTTCATGCCGTCGAAGCAGATGTTGTGCTTTTCGGTGTAGCGGCCCAGCACCTTGGTGGTGCGCTTGCGCAGGTCCCAGGTCTGGCGGAATTCATTGCCGAAGTCTTCGACCGCGCGGCTGGCCGCCTTGAGCAGTTGCTCGACGTTGGCGCTGCGCAGCTTGGCCGCGTCATCATCCGCTTCCGAAGGGTCCACTACCAAGCGGCGCTTGTCCACTTCAGCGAGCCGGTGATGCAGCGCGTCGATCAGTTCCTGGCGCCGCTTCGGGTTATCCAGCATGTCGTCTTGCAGGTAGGGGTTGCGGCGCACCACCCAGATATCGCCCAGCACTTCGTACAGCATGCGCGCCGAACGGCCGGTCTGGCGCGCGCCGCGTAGCTCGTCGAGCAGCTCCCACGACGACTCTCCCAGCAGCCGGATCACGATTTCGCGGTCCGAGAACGAGGTGTAGTTGTAGGGAATTTCGCGCAGGCGGGTGGCGCCGTGGCCATTTGGCGTTTCGGCCAGCAAAGCGGTAATTTGTGCGGGGGCGTTCATGTATGCGTGGACTCTGTGGGCTGACCCTAGGGGGAATCCATTCTAGCGTATTGCGCTGCACCACGTGGAAGCCGGCCTTGGTTTCGCCATCCTGAAAATACGATTTTCATCGCTGATATGACGGCAAAAACACCATTTCTAAATATTATCGACCGAATTAACAGTTGACCATGTAGGCAAAATTTTGCGAAACCTATGCATATGCCATTGATTAGATGGCCACCTCAAATTTAACAAATGTTAAAATATAAAGATTTTCAAAACCATATAAAGGCCAATATGTCCGATTATCAAAGCACGCAAGACTTCGCCCAAGCCAAGGAACTGATGCGCCTGGCGCCGCAAGAAGCGCAGGCGTTCATGGCGCTCAAGCACAGCGCCGAGCGCAGTGACGGCGCCATTCCTGAAAAATACCGCGAACTGATCTCCATCGCGGTAGCCCTGACGACCCAGTGCGCTTACTGCATCGACGTGCACAGCAAAAATGCGGTGAAAGCTGGCGCCACGCGCGAAGAAATCGCGGAAACCGTGTTCATTGCCGCTGCACTGCGCGCCGGCGCAGCCGTTGGACACGGCATGATGGCCATGCGCCTGTTCGACGAAGCGTCGCGCTAGCCCATGCGTGCGCGCGTCGTTTCCGCATAGCGCTCGCTGACGGCCACCCTGGCGCCGCACGCCAGGCGCGCGCTGAAAGTGCCGTCGCCGGTCACTTCCAGCGCCTGCAGCTGATTGCTGCGGATGATCGCGCGCCGGTGTACTTGCATGAAATCGGCCGGGTCGAGGCGCGCGGCCAGGCGGCTGATCGGAATGCGGTGCATCACCATGCGCTGCGCCATATGCAGCTGCACGTAATTGCCGCACGCTTCGATCCAGTGCACGTCGGCCAGCGCAATCGATTCGATGCTGCCGACCGCGCGCACGCTCAGATGACGCAAATGGTGCTGGCCGCTGTCGGCCACGTAGCCGCGCAGTGCCTGGCCGTAGGCGCCGCGCTGGCGCTGTTCCAGCATCACCTGCGCGCGCCCGAGCGCGGCGGCCAGGCGCGCGTCGTTGACGGGCTTGAGCAGGTAATCGAGCGCGTGGACCTCAAACGCCTCCAGCGCGAATTCGTCGTGGGCCGTGACAAAGATCACCAGCGGCGGACTGGCCTGGGCGGCCAGCATGCCTGCCAGTTCCAGGCCGGACTGCTGCGGCATCTGGATGTCGAGGAACACCACATCGACTGCGTGCCGGCCCAGCACGGCGCTGGCCGCCGCTGCACTGTCGCATTCGGCCACCACTTCCCACCCCGGATGATCGGCCAGCGCGTAGCGCAGGTTGATGCGGCCGGGTTCCTCGTCGTCGACGATCAGGGCGCGCACTGTCATGCGGCGCGCGGCAGGGTCATTTGCACGTGAAAGCGGCCATTGCGGATACCGCTGTCAAGCAGCGCCTTGGCGCCGTAGGCCAGCTGCAAGCGCACGCGCGTATGGCGCAGCCCGAGTCCCAGGCCTGGATTGGGCGAGCGTTGTGCGCTGGCCGGATTGGACACATGGTCAGCCTGTCAGGCTATGCGCGCCAGATTGACGATGTGACGGTGCAGAGGCTGGACATGACGAGCCGTCCCTATATCGTCAGCCCGGCCAACGAGGGCAAGGCCAAGGTCTGGGGCCTCGAGTTCGATACGCGCTATGCGGTGGGCGCCAAGGTCGACCTGCGCGCCAACGCCGCGCGCAACTGGTCGCGCCTGGCGGCCATTCCAGGTCCCGACAACCGCCTCTCGTCCCAGGTCGCTGCCAGCGCCAACCTGGGGCTGGACTACCGGCGCTCCACCTTCCATACGCTGGGCATGAACCTGAACCTGCAGTTTGGCGGGCCGCTGCGGCAAAGCGTCGAACTGCGCGAATACACGGGGCCGGTGCGTTCGCTCGACGCTTTCAGCCTGTGGACGCTGGACGGCAAAACCCAGCTGCGCCTGTCCGGGACCGACCTGCTCGCGCCTGCCAGCGCCAGCCGCCGCTCCTACCTGGACGCGCAGGGTGGCACTGCGCGCTGGGTCACGGAACGGCGCACGGCGACGGTGCGCTTGCTGCTGGAACGGCAAATCTGAGGTCAGCCGCGCTGCTGTCCGTCGTGTTTTTGGCGATGGATGCGCTTCGACTGACGATTGTCCGCGCGCTCGATCTTGTGCTGCTCGGGCGCGCCGACATGGCCGTCCTTGCCCGCTGCCGCTTCGGCGCGATCGATCCGTGCTTCGCCCTTTTCCAGCTTGGCCACTTCGTGGTTGCTCAGTTCACCGCTCTTGATGCCGTTTTCGATGCGGGTTTGCTGGTTCACGTTGCGCTGCACGTCGGCCTGCATGCGCTCACTGGTGGCTGAATTCGGATTGCCGCTCTGGGCATCGTGCTTTTGGCGATGGATATCATTGCTGGCCGCGTCTTGCATGCGATCGATCTTGCGCTGTTCGCGCTTGCTCAACTTGCCGTCCTTGAGGGCGCCCTGCTCGGTCTTGGCGATGCGTGCTTGTTCGCGCTCGAGCCTGGCCGCTTCGGTGGTGTTGAGCTGACCCGATTTCAGGCCGGCTTCAATCCGGGTCTGCTGGTTGACGTCGCGCTGCACTTCGGTGGCGGCGGTTTGCGCAAACGCTGGCGCTGCCAGCAAGCCTGCGACCAACAGAGAGAGTAATTTGCTGTTCATGTCATGCATCCTTTGCGGAGGTGAGTGAAGGTGTCTTGTTTGTCACAGGCGTATTAACGCATTGCCGGCCGGCGGCAGCTAGCGCAACTATGTAATTTTAGTAACAGGAGGTAAGCCGCAGCGTCGCATCCGGCCGTCCTTTATAATGATTCAAAAGCTAAGCAACGACACGTTGCGCCACGCCCGCAACCCGGGCACGCGCAGCGCACTGCACGCCTCGGTCATCAGCCGGCGACACAGTCCAGCGTCAACCAGCACCGTATTCCGGACCTTCCGGCCCAAGAATCTACCTGTTTGCAGACCATGACTATCGACTACCTGAAAAAGATCCTGACTTCGCGCGTCTACGACGTTGCCTCCGAAACGCCGTTGGAACTGGCGCCCATCCTGTCGCAGCGCTTTGAGAACCGCATGTATTTCAAGCGCGAAGACATGCAGGACGTGTTCAGCTTCAAGGTCCGTGGCGCCTACAACAAGATGGCCAACCTGGCCCCGGCCCAATTGAAGCGCGGCGTCATTTGCGCTTCGGCCGGCAACCACGCCCAGGGCGTGGCGCTGTCGGCGGCCAAGCTGGGCTGCCGCGCGGTGATCGTGATGCCGACCACCACGCCCAGCGTCAAGGTCGATGCGGTCAAGGCCTTTGGCGGCGCCAACGTCGAAGTCATTCTGCACGGCGAGTCCTACACCGACGCCTATAACCACGCGCTGACGCTGGAAAAAGAACAGAAGCTGGCCTTCGTGCACCCGTTCGACGATCCGGACGTGATCGCCGGCCAGGGCACCATCGGCATGGAAATCCTGCGCCAGCATTCGGGCCCGATCCACGCCATTTTCGTCGCCATCGGCGGCGGTGGCCTGATCAGCGGCGTGGCCGCCTACGTCAAGGCGATCCGTCCCGACATCAAGATCATCGGCGTGCAGTCGATCGACTCGGACGCGATGGCGCGCTCGATCAAGGCCGGCGAGCGCGTCACGCTGGCCGATGTCGGCCTGTTCGCCGACGGCACCGCGGTGCGCCTGGTGGGCGAAGAGACGTTTCGCATAGCGCGCGAACTGGTCGACGAGATCATCATCGTTGACACCGACGCCATCTGCGCGGCCATCAAGGACGTGTTCCAGGACACGCGTTCCATTCTCGAGCCTTCTGGCGCGCTGGCGGTGGCCGGCGCCAAGGCCTACGTGGAGCGTTCGGCGCTGTCGAAGAACCCGGTGCGCAACGAAACGCTGATCGCGATTGCCTGCGGCGCCAACATGAATTTCGACCGCTTGCGCTTTGTTGCCGAGCGCGCCGAACTGGGCGAATCGCGCGAAGCGCTGTTCGCGGTAACGATACCCGAGCAGCACGGCAGCTTCAAGCGCTTTTGCGCGCTGGTCGGCCCGCGCAACGTGACCGAGTTTAACTACCGGATCAGCGATTCGCGCGACGCCCACGTGTTTGTCGGAGTGCAGATTTCCAGCCGCGGCGAGTCGGGCGTGCTGGCGCGCACGTTCGAATCACACGACTTCAAGACGCTCGACCTGACCCACGACGAACTGGCCAAGCTGCACATCCGCCACCTGGTGGGCGGCAAGAGCGCGCTGGCCGACGACGAGCTGCTGTACCGCTTCGAGTTCCCTGAACGCCCGGGCGCGCTGATGCGCTTTTTGGCGAGCATGGCGCCGAACTGGAATATTTCGCTCTTCCATTACCGCAATC
Organism: Pseudomonadota bacterium; assembly: GCA_040390915.1. GTDB lineage: Bacteria > Pseudomonadota > Gammaproteobacteria > Burkholderiales > Burkholderiaceae_D > Telluria_A. The sequence continues at coordinate 93,297 of JAZJXM010000006.1, read as the reverse complement.
AGGGCGGCGATGTCGGCCGCATCCTGGTCGGCCTGCAGGTGCCGGCCGGCGAAATGGACGAGTTCCGCCAATTCTTGACCACGCTCGGCTACCGTTACTGGGACGAGAGCGCCAACCCGGTGTACAAACTGTTCCTGGGCAATTAACCACACGACGAGAATGACGAATACCGCTGATCACTCCCCCTTGGGCAAAACGGCCGCGTACCAGACCCAGTACGCGCCGGAACTGCTGTTCCCGATTGCGCGCCAGCAAAAGCGCGATGAGCTGCAGTTGACGGGCACGCTGCCGTTTTTCGGCGTCGACATCTGGAACGCCTACGAGCTGTCGTGGCTGAACTTGCGCGGCAAGCCGCAGGTGGCGATCGCGACCATCACGGCCCCGGCCGATTCGCCTAATATCATCGAGTCCAAGTCGTTCAAGCTGTACCTCAATTCGTTTAACCAGACCCGGCTGGCCAGCAGCGACGAGCTGCTGGCCCTGCTGCGCAAAGACCTGTCGGCCGGTTTTGGCGCGCCGGTGCAGATCGTGCTGACGGGCCAGGAAGGGTTTGGCGGCGTCAAGATGGGCGAGCTCGACGGCCTGCTGCTGGACCGGCTCGACATCGAGATCGACAGCTACACGCCCGCGCCTGCGCTGCTGACGGCGGCGCAGGGCGCCGTGCCGGTGTCGGAGACGCTGGTGTCGCACCTGCTCAAGTCGAACTGCCTGGTGACCGGGCAGCCGGACTGGGCCAGCGTGCAAATACGCTACGTGGGTCCGCAAATCAATCAGGAAGGCTTGCTCAAGTATTTGATCGGCTTTCGTGAGCACAATGAATTCCACGAACAGTGCGTCGAGCGCATTTTCGTCGACATCCTGCGCCAGTGCGCGCCGCAAAAGCTGGCCGTGTACGCACGCTATACGCGGCGCGGCGGCCTGGATATCAATCCCTGGCGCAGCAATTTTTCCGGCCCACCGCCAGGCAATGTGAGGACTGCCCGCCAGTAATGGCTTAAAACGTTGAGCCACCTCAAGCTTTGCGGCTTCTTCCTTTGACGGCCTTGCTGTCGGTGAATATGTTGGTTATAAGCGTGCTCGACAGCGATTTACAAAAAAACAACAACAGCAAAAAATCATTCGCATTTGATCAAAGCCGGAATTGACCGCGCAAACGTTGGCAAAATGCGGATTCGGTAGCCGGAAATCGTGCAAAACAGCTAATTGTCCGTTGGAAATTCAAGTTTCACGCAAGATCGCGCCACCGTCACCCGGTCCTGTTGTGTAATGCACTACTCCTCTTGCGAAAGATCAATGCGAGGTGGATACTCAACACCAACGAAATCGAATTACACGGCCCGCAAACAAGCCTATAATTCTGGCTCGCAAGCACCTTTGTGCATCGCACCATTACCTAGTGTTATGACTAACCTCAGCAAAATCTTATCGCTCGAGAACGTGTTGCTCGATCTCGAAGTGTCCAGCAAGAAGCGCGCTTTCGAGCAGGCTGGACTGATATTCGAAAACAATTGCGGCATCGCCCGCTCTACCGTTTCCGACAACTTGTTCGCGCGCGAACGGCTGGGCTCGACCGGGCTGGGCCATGGCGTGGCAGTGCCGCACGGGCGCATCAAGGGCAGCAAGAGCCTCAAGTCGCCGCTGGGCGCCTTTGTGCGGCTGGCCGAGCCCATCCCGTTCGAGTCGCCTGACGGCCAGCCGGTCAAGCTGCTGTTCTTCCTGTTGATTCCGGACCATGTGACCCAGCAGCACCTCGAAATCCTGTCCGAAATCGCCGAAATGTTTTCCGACGACGCCTTCCGCACGGCGCTGGCCACCGATCCCGATCCGAAATCGGTGCATAGCCGCATCACCAATTGGCAACCCAGCCTGCAAGCCTTGGGTTAAACTTCCCCGGGCCGGGCGCGTTGCCGCCTCCACCTGAAGAAGACCCCGTTCATGCTGCAAACCCCGCTGACCATTCAACGGCTGTACGACGATAACCGCGAAGGCCTGCAACTGGGCTGGTTCGCGGGCTTTCCGGGCGGCGAACGCCTCATTTCGGGCGACGTGGCCTCGGCCGCCGACCAGGTCGGCCACCTCAATCTGATCCACCCGGGCCGCATCCAGGTCTTCGGCCACCAGGAACTGACCTATTACCACCGCCTCAAGAGCGGCTCGCGCAGCCATGTCATTGGCGAGCTGATCGCGGGCGGACCGCCGGCGCTGATCATCGCGCAGGGGCTCGATACGCCGCCCGACATCCTGGCCATATGCGACGAGCAAAATATTCCCCTGTTTTCCACGCCGCTGCCGGCCGCCCAGGTGATCGATTTCTTGCGCGTCTACCTGTCCAAGAAGCTGGCGCAACGCATCATCATGCACGGCGTATTCATGGACGTGCTGGGCGTGGGCGTGCTGATCACGGGCGACTCGGGGCTGGGCAAGAGCGAGCTGGGCCTCGAACTGATTTCGCGCAGCCACGGCCTGGTGGCCGACGACGCGGTCGAGTTTTCGCGCATCGCGCCCAACATGATCGAAGGGCGCTGCCCGCCACTGCTGCAAAACCTGCTGGAAGTGCGCGGCCTGGGCTTGCTGGACATTAAGGCGATCTTTGGCGAGACCGCGGTGCGGCGCAAGATGCGCCTCAAATTGATCGTGCACCTGGTGCGCCGCAGTGCACTGGAAGAAGAAGTCGAGCGCTTGCCGTTCCTGTTTCCCACCGAGGACGTGTTGGGCCTGCCGATCCGAAAAGTCGTCATTCCGGTCGCAGCTGGCCGCAACATCGCGGTACTGCTGGAAGCTGCTGTGCGCAACACGATATTGCAACTGCGCGGCATCGATACATTGCAGGAATTCATGGAACGCCAGCGGCAGGCCATGTCCGGCGACTAGGCCTGGTTACGGCGTTCGGCCTTGCAGGGCCGAACCGTTACGCAGGCGTGGGATGGTGTCCCACGAAACCCCTGCTTCACCAGGCGATGAGCGGCGATTAGGGCTGCAGATTGTGTCATCAACTAAGGTAGTCAATTCAACAAAACCCCTGTTGATGCGGTATCATCATTGCCATGCGCATCGTACTCATCACAGGTATTTCCGGCTCCGGTAAATCGGTCGCCCTCAACGTTCTTGAAGACGCGGGTTACTATTGCGTCGACAACCTGCCGCCAGCGCTGCTGCCCAGCCTGGTTATCGCCCTGATCGCCGACGGCACCGAGGGCCTGGCAGTGGCAGTCGATGCGCGCAGCGCGCAATCGCTGGTCGCCTTGCCGGCCACCATCAACAAGCTCAAGGAAGACGGCCACGACGTCAAGGTGATGTTTCTGACCGCCAACACGCACTCGCTGGTGGCGCGCTTTTCCGAAACGCGGCGCAGCCACCCGCTGTCGCACCAGTTGCGCCCGGACGAAAATCCTGCCGCGCGCCGCACGCTGATCGAATGCATCCTCGAAGAGCGCGAACGGCTGTCGGCGATCGAACAGCTGGGCCATGTGATTGATACTTCCGAATTGTCGGCCAACAAGCTGCGCGCGTGGATCAAGGAATTGGTGGACAGCGAACGGGCGCCGTTGACGCTGTTCTTCGAGTCGTTCGCATTCAAGCTCGGCGTGCCGCTCGACGCCGACTTCGTGTTCGACGTGCGCGCGCTGCCGAACCCGTATTACGACCTGACCTTGCGCCCGCTAACGGGCATGGATGCGCCGGTGATCGCCTTTCTCGACGCCCAGCCGAACGCGGCCGAACTGCTGGAAGACATACGCGCCTTCATCGCCAAGTGGCTGCCGTCCTTCAAGTCCGACAACCGCAGCTATCTGACGGTAGCGCTCGGCTGCACGGGCGGCCAGCACCGCTCGGTGTACATGGCCGAACGGCTGGCGGCCCACTTCAGCCCCACCGAGCGCGTGGTGCTGCGCCACCGCGAACAGCCTTAAGGCGGCAAGGTCAACAGCACTTTGACGCTCTCGTCCACCGACGCCTTGTCGATGTAGCCGATGGCGCTCGGATCGGCCGCAATCGCCTTCTTCACCGCCGCATCCGATGCATACGACTTGGGCATGGCGCCCTTGCCGGAAAACTCGATCTTGGCCCAGATGCCTTCCACCTGCGCCAGCGTCTTGCTGGAGATCTTCTGATAAAAATCGCGCCGGATCGGCGACTCCTTGCCCTGGTCGATCGGCGTGAACTGGTTTGATTTTCCAAGGAAGAACTGGGCCGCCTGTTCCGAAAACATGCGCGAGGCCTGGTTGGCGGGATTGACGACCACGACGATTTCAGCGCTGGCCGGCAGCGCCGCGCACAGCACACAACACACGGCGGCAAGACGCATCAGCTTTTTCATGTCGTCCTCCTAGAACAGGCGGTCGTAGGACAAGCGCAGCACGGTCACGTCGCCGCCGAAGTTGTGCGTCACGTCCTGGTGGCGGTCGATCTGGCCCTTGATGGCGCTGCGCGCATCGAGGTCGTAGCGCAGCGTGAACGAGGCGCGCCGGTACGACTGCGGGGCATACACGTCCAGGTCGGAGGTGCGTTCGGTGTAGCGCGCGTAATTGAGGAACGGGGTCCAGTCGCCGAAGTGGTAGCCGGCGCCGACCGTGAACGCAGGCGCCGTCACGCGGTAGCCGGCATCGAAATCGCGCGTGAGCTGGGTCAGTTCGGTGAGCACGAACCAGTTGTCCAGGTCCAGGTTGGCTGCCACCCCGTAGGCTTTCAGGCGCGCCGTGTCGTCCAGGTCGACCAGCGCGTTGACGCTGCGCACCGTCGTTTGCATGTAGACCATGCGTACTGTCAGCGCGCCGTGGGTCAGTTCCAGGTCGCCGCCGAACAGCTTGCTCCAAGTCACCTTGGTGCGCCCGTCATAGTACAGCTTCTGGTACAGCGAATCGGTGACCGTTTCGCGCCCGGCAAACAGGCTGGCGTTGAAGTTGGTCTCGCCGAGCGCGCCCTTGTAGCGGGCGCTGGCGCCGTTGTAGTTGGTCGCTTCCCAGCCGTACAGCTCGGGCGGCACCGTGATCCACGGATAGGAGGCGCCGATGTCCTGGAAATCGGAATAGAAGTACAGCGGGATGCGCTTGCGCCCGAGCTGGAATTCCCAGTTCTTGGTCGGCGCGAAGCTGGCGTAGGCCCATTGCAGGTTGGGCGTGGTATCGCTGCCGCGCACCACGACCTGGCCGACAAAGTTGATTTGGGGATTGAGCGTGTACTTGGCCTGGATGCCGGCGCGCGACTCCGGGGCCAGCGAAAAGCGTTGGCGGTAGATCCCGGCGTTGCCCCAGTCGGCGGTGTAGCAGGGGCAGTCGTTGCCGTCGATGGTGGTGGGGCCGGCATAGTCGTGCGGCATGGCAGCGCCGCTGATCTTGCCGCCGACGATGGACACGAAGCCGCTCAGTTTCAGGGCTGACGCGGTGTCGGCGTCATCGGCGCGGGCGCCCGGCGCGATGCAGGCCAGGGCCAGCGCCAGCACGGCGGTAGTGCGAAGAGGTAAGAGAAGTTCGGCCACGGTGGAGTCCTTTTCTTGCTGTTACGCTCAGAAAAGTATAACGCCGGGCCGGACATATAATTGCAAAGAAACAATTGCGTTGACGAATACTCGAACAAAAAGCAACGGAACCTTGCCCTTTGCGCAATCAGAGGTGGCGCAGCGGATGGGCGCTGGCCGGCCATACCGGCGCAAAGAAGCGCGCGATCATGTCGGCGTCGACGTTCTCGATGGCGGGCGGATTCCAGCGCGGCGCATTGTCCTTGTCGATCACCAGCGCGCGCACCCCTTCGAGCACTTCGCCGTGTTCGAAATTGTGGCGCACCATGGTGCGTTCCATGCGCAGGCAATCGGCCACGTCGAGCGCGGCGCCGCGCAGCAGCAGTTCGCGCGTGACGCACATCATCAGCGGCGAGCGCAAGCGCATCGCGGCCAGCGCCTTTTGGGCGAATTCGTCGCTGTCCCCTGCCAGCGACGTCATGATGGCCGGCACCGACGGCGCGCCGAAATGGCGGTCGATCAGAGCGCGCTGCGCCTCCAGCGGGCTCGCTCCGGCAGCGCCGGCGAACGGGGCGGCGAAAGCGGCAATGGCCGCGCGCAGCTGGTTGCCGGGCGTGGTGTCGATCAGCGCCTTGAGCGCGCCCATCTCGGCCTGCGGCACGAACAGGTCGGCCAGGTCCAGGTACAGCGCGTCGGCCGCGCCCACGGTCAGGCCGGTCAAGCCCAGGTAGTTGCCCAGCTGGCCGGGGGCGCGCGACAGGAAATAGCTGCCGCCCACGTCCGGGAACAGGCCGATATTGACTTCCGGCATAGCAATCTTGGATTGCTCGGTGACGATGCGAATCCGGCAGTCCGGGCCGCCCTGGGCGATGCCCATGCCGCCGCCCATCACCACGCCTTCCATCAGCGCCACGTAGGGCTTGGCGTAGAAGTGGATCAGGTGGTTGAGCGCGTATTCCTCGGTGAAAAAGTCTTCCAGCAGCGCGCTGCCGCCCATCGGCGTGGCGTTGCCCACCTCGTGGAAGAAGCGGATGTCGCCGCCCGCGCACAGCGCCTTCTCGCTGCTGCTGGCGAGCACGACCGCGTCGATGGCAGGGTCGCGCTGCCAGGCCTGCAGTACCTCGGCCAGCGCGCGCACCATGGCCAACGACAGCGAATTGAGGGCCTTGGGACGGTCGAGGGTGATGATGCCGGTACGGTTGGCAACGCGGGTCTGGACGAATTCGCTCATGGCAGGCTGGCTAGAAAATGAAAGAGTGTCATTTTAACGGGACAAAGTGGGTCAGTGCCAACATTCGGACGCGGCCTCATCAGTAGCACGCTACTGATGAGGCCGCGTCCGAATGTTGGCACTGACCCTCTCTGGCTAAAACGAAAAGGGCGCCTTGCGGGCGCCCTTTGCTCAAGAGAGTCTGCGCGGCTTAAGCGGCAGTCGGTATCTCTTCTTCAGGCATGTGCTTGATCGCCTGGTGAGTATGGTCCTGGACCTTGTCCTTGTATTTCATGACCTGACGGTCAAGCTTGTCGATGAGGGTATCAATTGCGGCGTACAGATCATGCGACAGACTTTCCACGTAGACCGTTTTGCCCGACAGGCGCAGATTGATCTCGGCCTTTTGGCGTTTTTCTTTTTCAGTCAGATTGTCAACGGTGAGGATGACTGCAATGTCGATCACGTGATCGAAATGGCGTTTGACTCGCTCGAGCTTGGTTTGTACGTATTCACGGATGGCTGGTGTCACTTCGAGATGATGTCCGCTAATTGTGAGATTCATACACACTCCTAAAGATGGCGTCACTGTCTGTTCGTGCGCGGTGCGCAGAGGAACAGCGTTGGTACTGCTTCACAGACACTTCCTGAGGCTGACGGGTGGGATTTTGAGCGCTTCGCGGTATTTGGCAACGGTGCGGCGAGCGATGACCATACCCTGTTCCCCCAGCATGTCCGCAATCTTACTGTCGGATAATGGATTTTTAGGGTCTTCTGCTCCTGTCAATTGCACAATCAGTGCGCGTATCGCCGTGGAAGAGGCTTCTCCCCCCGCTTCGGTGGCGACATGGCTACCGAAAAAATATTTCAACTCAAACATGCCATGCGGGGTCAGCATATATTTCTGAGTTGTCACACGAGAAATAGTACTCTCGTGTAAACCAAGTGTATCAGCTATTTCGCGCAAAACAAGGGGACGCATGGCAACCGCGCCGTGCGAAAAGAAATTGCGCTGGCGCTCCACGATCGCCTCGGCCACCCGCAAGATGGTGTCAAAACGCTGGCGCATGTTCTTGATCAGCCACTTCGCTTCCTGCAACTGCGCGCCCATCTGGCCTTCGCCCTTGCCCTGTTTCAGCAAGTTGGCGTACATGGTGTTGACCCGCAGGCGCGGCATGACGTCGTTATTGAGCGAGACCGACCAGCCGCCCTTGGCCTTCTTCACGATCACGTCCGGTACCACGTAATCGGCCACGCCGGAGGCGAACACGGCGCCCGGATGCGGATTGCACAGCCGGATCACGGTCTGCGCCTCGCGCAAATCCTCGTCGTCGCAGTCGAGCGCTTTTTTCAGCTTGTTGAATTCGCGCTGGGCGAACCAGGACAGGTGGTTTTCGACGATGGTCAAGGCCATGCGCCGGGTGACCATGGCGATGCCCTTCATGGCCTTGACCTGCAGCGCCAGGCATTCGGAGGCGCAGCGCGCGCCGACGCCAACCGGGTCGAAACTTTGCAGCAGCGACAGCGCCGTTTTCAGTTCATCGATATCGATCTCGAGTTCTTCGGGCATGCGCGCGTGGATCTCGTCGAGCGACTCGGTCAGGTAGCCATTGTCGTCGAGCGCGTCGACAATCAGTTCGACCAGCGCGCGGTCGCGCGGCTCGAGCACGGCCAGGCGCATCTGCTCCATCAGGTGCTCGCGCAAGGTGGTGGCCGAGGCTTCGAGCTGGGGCCGCGAATCTTCATCGTCGGATGTCTTGGCGCGACCCAGGTCGCCCCACTCGCCGTCGTTGTCGCTATTGCTGGCGCTCGCTTCGCCTTCGTTTGCTTCGAACGTGTCGGCTTCTTCCGGCTTTGGTGCATCCTGCGCGCCCGGCTCGGGCGGCGCTTCGGCCGGCGTCGCATTGCTGCCGATGGCGCCATCGGCCAGCAGCCGCACCGAATGGTCGAGCGGATCGTCGAGCCGTTCGAGCAGCGGGTTATCGGACAGCAGCTGTTCCAGTTCCTGATGCAGTTCGAGCGTGGACAACTGCAGCAGCCGGATCGACTGCTGCAGCTGCGGCGTGAGCGCCAGGTGCTGCGAAGTGCGAAGTTGGAGTGACTGTTTCATCGATTACATGCGGAAGTGTTCACCCAGGTAGACCCGGCGCACCGACTCGTCGGCGATGATGTCGTCCGGCCGGCCCGACGCCAGTACCGAGCCCTGGTTGATGATATAGGCGCGGTCGCAGATGCCCAGCGTTTCGCGCACATTGTGGTCGGTAATGAGCACGCCGATGCCGCGCTCCTTGAGGAAGCGCACGATGCGCTGGATCTCGATCACGGCGATTGGGTCGACCCCGGCGAACGGTTCGTCCAGCAGCACGAAGCGCGGATTGGTGGCCAGCGCGCGCGCAATTTCCACGCGCCGCCGCTCGCCGCCCGACAGCGACATGGCGGCGCTATCGCGCAGCTTTTCGATCTGCAGGTCGGCCAGCAGGTTGTCGAGGCGCTCGTTGATTTCCGCCTTGCTCAGGGCCTTGCCGTTCACGCGCTGCAGTTCGAGCACGGCGCGAATGTTCTCTTCAACCGTCAGGCGCCGGAACACCGAGGCTTCCTGCGGCAGGTAGGACAGGCCAAGGGCCGCGCGGCGGTGGATCGGCAGGCTGGAAATGTCGACGCCGCTGATATCGATCGAACCGGCGTCGGACGGCACCAGGCCGACGATCATGTAGAACGAGGTGGTCTTGCCGGCGCCGTTGGGGCCCAGCAGGCCGACCACTTCGCCGCATTCGACCTGCAGCGAGACGTCATGCACGACCATCTTCTTGCCATAGCTTTTTTGCAGGCCGCGCACGATCAGCGTGCTGCCGCACGGCTTCGTTTCCATCATGGCGCGCTCGCCGGATTGGCGGCGGCCGGCGGCGCCGGGCGCGGCTTGCGCGGCGCAATGATCATTTTGGAGCGTGTAGCGCCACCCTTGGCGCCGTCGTTACGCGATTCGAACACTTCGCGCAGGCTGTCGTAGGAAATGAATTCGCTCTGGATTTCGTCCGTTGTGCGGCTGCCTTCAAGCTGGCGAATTTTCGCCGCGCCAAACAGCTTCACGACGGCGCTGCGCTCGTCGTATTCGATGCGCTGGGCTTCGCCCTCGACCCACAGGTCGGGACCGCCGTCGCGCTTCTGGCGGAACGTGGCCGGCTTGCCGCCGCCAGCGTTGAGCGTGACCAGCATATCCTGTTCGGGCGTTTGCTTGAGCACTGCCTTTTCGGCGCGCAGCAGCAGCGTGCCCTTGGTGACGACAACGTCGCCGGTCAAGGTGGAGGTCTGGGTGACCTGGTCGGCGTGCGCCGTGTTGTACAGAATTTCCGCCTGCTTGCCGGCGTCGGCCTTTTCAGCCGATGCGCTCAGTGCGGTCAAGCCGCACAGGGCAAAAGTGATCAATTTTTTCATTGTTGTTGGTGCCTTCATGGTGGCGCTCAGCGCGCCGCTCTGGGTGGAAAGACGATCTGGCCGCGGCCGGCCAGGTCGATCTGGCGCGTGGCGTTATTGGCCCGCATGCCAGTGGCGGTCGCGGTGGCCGCGCCCAGCGTCATTTGTACTTTTTGGTCGGATTGCATCCGGTCTTCGTCCGGGAATACGGTCAACGCTTCGGTTTTCAGGTGCAGCGACTGGGTGGCCTTCGATGCCGGACGGTTGATATCGACCTTGCCCAGCAGGTCCACCTGGTTATCCAAATGGCGGATGCGGGCGCGCATGGCGTTGATGGTCATGACCGGCTGCTCAGGGCTCATGTTGCGCATGATGGGCTGCTCGACATCGGAGACATCGTCCAGCGGACTGTGGGTCAGCTTGGCGCCGTAGAACAAATAGCGCGGCTGCCCTTCAGGCGTCATGCGCACGAAGCTGAATTTTTCGACAATGTAATCGGGTTCATTCTTGCCCACGTCGGCATCGAGCACCTGGTCGTCGCGCAGCATCACCTGCAGCAGCCAGAAGCTGCCGCAAGCGATGAACACCCCCACCAGGAGCGTGAGCAGCAATCGCCAGCGATGCGCAGTGCGGGTGTTATGCATGCTCAGCCCCGTCGCCCTTGCGCAGGCGAGCGCGATGTAGGGTTTGCCGGATTCATCAGACGAAGTACGGCGCCAACGCCGTCTCATAGGTGCCTTGCGCGCGCATCACCATGTCGCACACTTCGCGCACGGCGCCGCGCCCGCCGCCGGCACGGGTCACATAGTGGGCGCGGTGCTGCACTTCGGCGTGCCCGGTCGGCACGGTTACGGCGAAACCCACCTGCAGCAGCAGCGGCAGGTCAATCACGTCGTCGCCGATGTAGCCGCACTGGTCGGCCGTAAAACCGGTCGCCTCGAGCAGCTTGGCGAATGCGATGCGCTTGTCATGGATCCCCTGGTGCACGTGCATGATCCCCAGGTCGGCGGCGCGCCGCACCACGATCGGCGACTGGCGCGCGCTGATGATGGCGGTGGCGACTCCGGTCTTTTGCAGCAGCTGGATGCCCAGGCCATCGAGCACGTTGAAGGTCTTGGTCGCTTCGCCGTCCGGGCCGTAGGTCAGGCTGCCGTCGGTGAGCACGCCGTCGACGTCGAAAATCATCACCTTGACGGCGGCCGCGCGGCGCATGTGGTCCAGTTCAAGAATCATCAGATCACCTTGGCGCGGGTCAGGTCGTGGATGTGCAGTGCGCCGACCAGGCGGTCGTCGGCATCGACCACCAACATTTGGTTGATGCGGAATTCTTCCATCACGTGCACGGCGTCGACCGCCAGCTGCTCGGGATGGACCCGGCGCGGATTGGCGTGCATCACGTCGCTGATCTTGATGGTCGTGAAGTCCTGGACCTTTTCCATCATGCGGCGCAAATCGCCATCGGTAAATACGCCAATCGGGCGGCCGTCGGCATCGACGATGGCGGTCATGCCCATGCCCTTATGGGTGATTTCAAGCAGCGCCGCCGTCAGCGGCACGTCGGCCGCCACGCTAGGCACGTCGGCGCCACTGCGCATCACGTCGCGCACGTGGGTCAGCAGGCGCCGGCCCAGCGCACCGCCCGGGTGCGAGCGGGCGAAGTCTTCTTCCTTGAAGCCGCGCGCGTCCAGCAGCGCCACCGCCAGCGCGTCGCCCAGCGCCAGCGTGACGGTGGTGCTGGCAGTCGGCGCCAGGTTCAGCGGGCAGGCTTCCTTGGCCACCGAGACGTCCAGGTGCACGTCCGACAGCAGCGCCAGGCTCGATGTCGGTTTGCCCGTCATCGTGATCAAGGGTGAACCCATGCGCTTGATGATCGGCAGGATTGCCATCAGCTCGGACGACTCGCCCGAATATGAAATGGCGATGAAACAGTCGGCGGCGGTGACCATGCCCAAGTCGCCATGGGCAGCTTCAGCCGGGTGCACGAACATGGCCGGGGTGCCGGTCGAGGCCAGCGTGGCGGCGATCTTGCGCCCGACATGGCCCGACTTGCCGATCCCCGACACCACCACGCGCCCGCGGCACTCAAGCAGCAGCGCCACGGCCTGGCCGACGCTGTCGTCGGTGGCCAGGCGCAGCTGCAGCGCGCGCATGGCGTCGGTCTCGATTTCGAGGGTTTCCCGGGCCATCGCCATGGCGCGCTCGGTGATCAATTTGTCAAAAGCTTTCAGCATTGTTTTTTCATGGGTTACACTCATGCCAGAAGTATAAACGAATTGCGAAAGCAAAAAACTTGCCAGACGCAACAAACAACGATTTACCTCCTTACGTCGACGGCAACGCATGGTTTCAGGACTAGAACTCACCCTCCTCTTGCTGGGCAGCGCCGTACTGGGCGTGGTCGCCTTCCGCATGCTGCACCTGCCGCCGATGCTGGGCTACCTGACGGTCGGCATTCTGATCGGCCCGCACGCACTAGGCCTGGCCGACAATAACGCGACCACTCACACGCTGGCCGAATTCGGGGTGGTGTTCCTGATGTTCTCGATCGGCCTCGAATTTTCGCTGTCGCAGCTGATGGCGATGCGCCGCATCGTGTTCGGGTTGGGCATGGCGCAAGTGGTGCTCACCATCGTGGCCACCATGCTGTTTGGCTGGGCGCTGTCGACCCAGCTACCGGCCAGCCTGAAGATCAGCTGGCAGGCCGCGTTCGCGCTGGGCGGGGCGCTGGCCATGTCGTCGACCGCGATCGTGGTCAAAATGATCACCGAACGGCTGGAGCTGGAAAGCCCGCACGGACGCAAGATCATCGGCATTCTGCTGTTCCAGGATCTGGCCGTGGTGCCGCTGCTCATTTTGATCCCCTCGCTGGGCAAGCCGCCCGAGGAACTGGCCTCGACGCTGGCCTGGGCCGGCGTCAAGGCCGTGCTGGTGCTGGTGCTGCTGCTGTTCATCGGCCAGAAAATCATGCGCAAGTGGTTCACCATCGTCGTCAAGCGCCGCTCGCAGGAGCTGTTCATGCTCAACCTGTTGATGATCACGCTGGGCGCGGCCTGGATCACCGAGCGCGCCGGCCTGTCGATGGCGCTGGGCGCCTTCGTGGCCGGCATGCTGATCTCCGAAACCCAGTACAAGCACCAGGTGGAAGAAGACATCAAGCCGTTTCGCGATGTGCTGCTGGGACTATTTTTCATCACGGTCGGCATGCTGCTCAATATCCACGTGGTGATCGACAACTGGTGGCTGGTGCTGATCCTGCTGTGCGGCCCGGTCTTGCTCAAGTTCGCCCTGATCGCCTTGCTCGCCAAGCTGTTCGGCGCTTCCGACGGCGTGTCGATGCGCACCGGCCTGGCGCTGGCGCAGGCCGGCGAATTCGGCTTCGTGCTGCTCACGCTGACCGCTGGCGCGAACTTGCTCGATCCGAAGATCATCCAGCTGGTGCTGGCCTCGATGGTGTTGTCGATGCTGGTGGCACCGTTCCTGATCGAGCAATCGGACCGGATCGTGATGAAGATCTCGTCCAACGAATGGATGCTGCAATCGTTGCAGCTGACCCAGATCGCCACGCGCACCATGGCCAGCCAGAAGCACGTGATCGTGGCCGGTTTCGGACGCAGTGGACAAAGCCTGGCGACCTTGCTGGCCGAAGAAAAAATTGCTTACCAGGCGCTCGATCTCGATCCCGAGCGGGTGCAGGAGGCGCAGGCGGCCGGCGCCCATGTGTCGTATGGCGACGCGGCGCGCAAGGAAAGCCTGATTGCGGCCGGCGTGTACCGCGCCAGCGCGCTGGTGATCACGTATGCCAATACGGCGTCGGCGCTCAAGGTGCTGCACCTGGTGCATGAGCTGGCGCCGACCTTGCCGGTGATCGTGCGCAGCCACGACGACACTGACCTCGATTTGCTCAAAAAGGCCGGCGCCGCCGAGGTGGTGCCGGAGGCGCTGGAGGGCAGCCTGATGCTCGCCTCGCACGCACTGGTGATGCTGGGCGTGCCGCTGCGGCGCGTGGTGCACCGCGTGCAGAGCGCGCGCGACGAACGCTACGCATCACTGCGCGGCTACTTCCATGGCGCCAGCGATGTCAGCGACGATGCCGAGCACACCTATGTGCGCCTGCATTCGGTGACGCTGCGCGACGGCGCCAGTGCAATCGGCAAGCGGATCGAAGAGCTTGAATTGCATGAAGTGGGCGCGGAAGTGACCACCATCCGGCGCGGCAAGGAACGGCTGGAAGTGACGCCGCGCACCGAGCTGGAAATGGGCGACGTGGTCGTGCTGCGCGGCTCGGCCGAAGCGGTCGATCGCGCAGAAGGTCGTTTGTTGAAGTAGTTACGCTACCGGCAGCGCCACTTCAAACGCCACCACGCGGTTACGGCCGGACTCCTTGGCGCGGTACAGCGCCGTGTCGGCGTGCGCCACCAGTTCCTGCGCCACGCCTTCGATCGCGTGGTCGCGGTCGAAATCATCGAGCACCGCCACCCCGATCGAGACCGACACCGGCAGCGCGGCGCCGCTGGCCAGCTGGAACGGCCGGCTGGCGACGCTGGCGCGGATGCGCTCGGCCACCATGGTTGCGCTTTCCAGCTCCGCGTCAATCAGCAGCACCACGAATTCTTCGCCGCCAAAGCGGGCCAGCGCGTCAGACAAGCGCAGCTCGTCCTTGATACGGATCGCCACTTCGCGCAGCACTTCGTCGCCGCCCTGGTGGCCGACGCTGTCGTTGACCAGCTTGAAATGGTCGATGTCGATGTACATCACCGAGATCCGGTATTGCTGGCGCCGCGCGCGCGCGATTTCTTCGAGCAGGCGGCGGTCGATGTAGCGCCGGTTGTAGACGCCGGTGAGCGAATCGGTCAGCCCGATGTACTTGAGCATCTCGTTGCTGATCACGTTTTCCAGGCAGATCGCGATGATCGACGCCATGTGTTCGACGAAGTCGGTGCCCATCGCTGGCGCGAAGCGGCTCGGATCGAGGCTGCCCAGATTGAGGCTGCCGATCAGGCGCTTGTTGCGCAGCAGCGGCACCAGGGCGATGCTTTGCAGCCCTGCCGGCGGGTGCGGAAACATCGGCTGGTGGGTGGCGGGGATGTAGGGGCCGAGCATGGGCTTGGGCGGGCCGGTCAGCGTTTCGCTGCTCGATGGCACGAAGCCCAAGGCGCTGGCCTGATCGACGAACACCAGGTGCGGGAAGTCGCCGAAATCGACGCCCAGCTTGTCCATGACAAGGCGGATGTCTTCGCCCTCGTCGATCAGGCTGAGGGTAACGATATCGAGTTCGGAGATGACGGGCAAGCTGCGAAAGATGGTGCTGACCAGGCTGGGGAAGCTGTCGGCGCCGACGATTTCGAGATCGAAGGCCTGATGCCGGCACATGATGTCGTGATTGCGCTCGGCCTGCTCCATCATGTAGGCCATGCTGGCGCGCAGCGACTCGTTTTCCTCGCCCAGGTCGCGCGGCGTGGCCTCTGCATCATGCATGGCGCACCTTCTCTTTACCCTTGATCATCCTGACTCCTTCCAATTGTCGCCATCTTGCCGCGATTGAGCGAAATCGGGGGCGATAACATTTTAGTATGGGCGACATTATGCCCTGACTGGAAGTGACAGGAAAGCTAATTCAGTTGCTCAAAAAGCCAATGTGACCGCTACCGCCTGCCCCACGAATACACGCTCGCCGTCACCCGCGGTGATGATGCAGTTCATGCCGAAGCATATCGCATCCTCCATGGCAGGCTTGGTTCGATAGGTGCGCAGGATGTCGAGCGGGTCGGGGCCGGGCATGCCGGTGGCCTGGTCGACCGATGGCATCGGGCAGCGCGAACAGGGTTTGACCGGCTTGAGCTGCGCCTCGCCCAGGGTGAAGGTGTCGACGTAGTCTTCTTCGAACGCTTCGATGCCGTCGATGACCAGGTTGGGACGAAAGCGGTTCATCGGGATGGGCGCGCGGCCGGCGGCGGCCAGTTTGTCGTTCAGGTCCGCCAGCGAGCTTGAACCGGCCAGCAGCACCGGGTAGCCGTCCGAGAACAGCGTTGGCGCGGCCACGCCGCCGGTCCATTTGGTGCTGGTGACGCGGATCGCGCCGGGGTGGAACCGCACCAGGCGGCACGGCACGCCGATCGCATTCGAAAACCAGGTGGCGGTGATGTCGTCGCAGTCGTAAGCGAGCACGGTGTCGTCCCAGACCGTCACCTGGCAGGTGCGTTCATGTTCCGGGTCGGGCAGGCCGAGCGGGATTTCCAGGCGCAGCATGCCGGGCGCGCGCAGTTCCAGCGTATCGGACTTCAGGCGCGGCACGATCAGCGCCATGCGCGGATGCTCGCGCTGGGTCAGGCACTGGCCGGCCTCGTCGACGACCATCCATTCGCGGTCGTAGACGGCATCGACCGACAGGCCCGCGCTGGTGAGGGTAGCTTCGCGCACCGACAGGCCGGCGCAGGATTTGATGGGGTACAGGATCAGTTCGGACAGGATTGCCATGCTGGGTTGCGCCAAGAAGAGAAGCCGATAGTATGACGCAATTTGCTACGCGCGGGTCCACTGCGCCAGATGCAGTAGAACGCCGCACGGATCCCATACATACGCCACCAGCGCGCCATACGGTTCCTGTTTTGGCTTCGACACGCGCGTGCCGGGAAAGCGGCCGGTCTCGATCAATTGCGTCACCTGCTCAAAGCACGATTCGGCGTCCTCCACGCTCACATGGAGCATGCAGTTGTCAGCCCACTCCTTGGCGTAGTAATTCTGGAGATAGAAGCGTTGACCGGCATTCTCCAGCAAGGCCATGTTCTCATCGGACCATGTGATCGCCCAGCCCAGCGACGTATAGAAATCCTTCGACACGGCGAAGTCCCTGGACGGCAAGAATGCGCGGACATCGTTGACCTGGAGGTCGATCATCGTGTCGCTCATGCCGTTGCGACATGGCTACAGGTGGCCCCGGCCTTGCCTGCCACGATGCCATGAATCCGATAGAGCCCGCGCATGCCCATCAACAAAAACAGGACGCCGGCAACAGCCATGGCCTCCATGAACAAGGTCGGGTTGCTCAGGGAAAGCACGCGCGGAAACAGCGCAAACGACATGCCCGTGAACGAGATCAGGACGGTACCAATTACAAGCAGCACTGCGGACTCTAGAACCTTCATGAGGAAACTCCTTTGTGGATAAATTGATGACATAAATAGCATAGTCAAGATCCCATTCATTGCGAACCGAGTGTGACGTGCCAGGCAAAGCAGTTCGCCACGCGCGCTGGAATACCGGGCGCGTTTTTCTGCACCCATTGCGCCACTTCACTGGTGTCGAAAATCGTCGCGCCACCGCTCCATCTGGTGACCGGGCGTGCGCCCTTGATCGGGTCCGTGGCATAGAACAGGTAAGGGGAGTCGCCGTCGCTGGCGTCGGTGTACAAGACCAGCCATCCGTCGCTGCTGAATGACTCGTAAATATGCACCTTTTCCCGTTTCTGCTCTTTCGCAATGACCGCTTCCAACTGGAACTGCCGCCGCGCGCCCAGGCTGCGCTCGACCCCATTGCATGGTGTGGCGTCGATCCAGGAACGCGACTGCGCGTATTGCGCCTTCGTGATGTGCGCGTCGCGCAATGCCTCGTCAAGAAGCCGGACCAGGCGCGTCTTGTTTGCTGCCGCCAGGCGAACATCATCAGCGCCGTGCGCAGCCTGTGCGCCAAGTACAGCCATCCACAAAGCAACGCCAAGCAGCAGCCTGGTCATCATGCCGTCTCTTTCGCATCGGCGCGCTCTTGCTGCGCTGCCTCTGGTTCACGATAGTGGTACCACGCCTCGTGCGGCGAATACTGCTCGCACGCCAGGCACTGGGTCGCAGGCCACTTCACGCTGCAGCCAGGGCACACAGCGCGCGTCCAAAACGTGTTCCACACTGTGCCGCAGGAAGGCACGCACGCCCAGCGGTCTTCCGACGAAGGCCGCCACTCGCAACTTGGACAATAAATTTCCGCCTTTTCCATCTTTTCATTCCTCCGTTCAGTGGCGTTATTTTGAGCGCAATTTTTCCGTAATATGCCGCATAAGTTGGACAAGTCCGGAAAACCGATTAGTATGCGCAATATTGAATTTTTAATAAACATTTTTCTCAGGGATGAACATGTTCCAGCTTCGCGCAGTCGGCGCCGCCAGCGTTTTGCTGATGGCCACCAGTTCATTCGCATTGGCCGCCACCCCGGTGGGCCTGAAAAGCGCATTGAGCGGTGAACGCATCGGCCTGCTGCCGGCCGATGGCTTTCGCATCAGCAGCGGCAAATGCACCGACTGCCCTACCTTGGCTCAAGGCCTGTGGTACTTCAAGAATGACGTGCTGGCGGTGCCGCAGGACTCCCAATTGGTGTCCGGCTTCAAGCCGCAAACGGGCATCGCCGACGACGTGCGCGACTGGGCTGCCAGTGCCGACGCGGGCAAACTAGCCCTGCCCGGCCTGGTGTGGCTGGGCGCGCCGGACATCATGGACAACGTGGCCATCCTGCCCAACGGGCGCCAGTTGCGCACCCAGGACGGCGCCACCGGCGAGATGCTGCTGGTGCCGAAAATCCCGACCAACCTGTCGTACTGGAATGCCGGCACCACGAGCTTCTTCGGCAAGCGCCAGGTGCGCATGCGTGGCACCTTGACCGAGGTCGATGGCAAGCAGACTTTCGTGGCCCGCACCGTGTGGCCGAAAGACTACGCGTTTGATGCGGCCAAGATGCAAGCCAAACCGCTTGCCGCCGGCGAGACGCTGGCCTCGTTCGTGCAGGATGCGGGCGGCGGCGCGGCCAGTCCCTTCTCCACCCGCTTGCTATGGGAACGCACGCCCGGCCAGTCGCGCCAGTGGCAGGACAAGCCGGTCATCGGCATCATGCTCAATGGCGCCCAGGGCGACGACGATGAAGCCTTCGGCGGCCACTTCGCGATCGCCACCGGCGCCATCGGCAAGCAGGGCGAATGGTCGGACTGGCTGGTCAACAATTTCTACAACCTCGATTCGTACAGCGAAAAGGGCATCATCGCCGCGCCGGTCCCGATGGACAACTATCTGATGGACCTGAACAGCGGCCAGCAGTACTACCGCCCTTCCTACATGCTGGTGGCGGTGCTGAGCAACCCGCGCACGGCGGCAGCCTACCAGGGCGGCGTGCAGCGCGTGTTCAATCACTTCTACCGGCACGACTTCACTTACCAGCACGCGGCGGCTAACTGCGCCGGCATCAGCATCGATGTGTTCAAGGGACTGGGTTGGCATATTCCCGAGCGCGGCGCCACCAGCACGCTCAAGGCCATCGGCGCCTATGCCTATCTGTCGGCCACCGACATGAGCCTGGCCAGCGGGCGCAAGATCTACGATTACCTGACCGAGGAGCAGGTGCGCCTGTATCCGGCGGTGGCGTTCGAGGCGGCCGGCAACGACTTGCTGCAACTGGTGGGCGCTGCGGCGGGACCGAAGCGCGCATTGAGCGGGTTTGAAAAGCAGCTGCAAGGCGACGTCGAGGCGATCATGCTGGTGCGCATTCCGCAAGTGCCGTCGAGCCGCGTGATGGGTTCCAATCCGGTATTCTCGTTTGATGAATTCATGAAGCGCACGCCGCCCAATCGCGCCGACTGGAAGATCGTTCCGGCCGGCCCGCGCCCGTTCCCGGCGGAGCTGCGCGACAGCGCGGTGGCGATCAGCACGCCGAGTCTTGTCCCGTTGCCGATTGCGGGGATCGCGTTTGGCGGCTTGCTGGGCGTGGGCGCTTTCGCCCGCCGCCGCAAGCAAAAGCGCGCCGCTTAGTCGAGCGTCTGGCGGAACCGCAGCAAGGCCACCGATCCCGCCACCAGGATGAACAGCGCGATCGGCCATGCTTGCGGCAGCACGTCCGCAAGCGTATTGCCCTTCAACAGAATGCCGCGCACGATGCGCAGGAAATGCGTCAGCGGCAGTACTTCGCCGATGTTTTGCGCCCATCCTGGCATGCCGCGAAACGGGAACATGAAGCCGCTGAGCAGCAGCGACGGCAGGAAAAAGAAAAACGTCAGCTGCATGGCCTGCATCTGGCTGCGCGCAATAGTCGAAAACGTAAAGCCGATCGACAGGTTGGCCGCAATGAACAGGATCAGCATCAACGACAGCAGCCACAGGCTGCCCACCATCGGCACCTGGAACAGCAGCGCGGCCGCAGTGAGGACTACTGCCACCTGCACGTAGCCGATCACGATGTACGGCACGATCTTGCCCACCATGACTTCCAGCGGCGACACCGGGGTGGCCAGCAAATTTTCCATCGTGCCGCGTTCGCGCTCGCGCGTCACGGCCAGCGCCGTCATCATCACCATCGTCATGGTCAGAATCACGCCCATCAAGCCGGGCACGATGTTGTAGCGAGTCAGGCCTTCGGGATTGTAGCGGCGCTGGCTGCGAATTTCGAACGGCGCCTCCTGCGGGCGCAAATTGGCCAGCGGACCGGTCAGGTCGCGCCCGATCGCGCGCGTCGCAATCGCGTTGACGATGGCCAGTGCGTTGCCGGTGGCGGCCGGATCGGTGGCGTCGGCCGCCAGCAGGATCACCGGCCGCTCGCCGCGCACCAGCTTGCGCGAAAAGTCGCCCGGCACGATCAGCACGAACTGCGCTTCGCCGCGCGCCAGCAGTGCGTCGCCTTCTTCGGCCCCGGTTATGCGTTTGACCACCCGGAAGTATTGCGACGTCTCCAGTGCGGCCACCAGGCCGCGCGAGAATGTGCTGCGGTCGGCGTCGTACACGGCCAGCGGCAACTGGCGCACGTCGCCATTGATGGCAAAGCCGAACAGCACCAGCTGCAGGATCGGAATGCCGATCATCATCGCAAAGGTCAGGCGGTCGCGCCGTACCTGGCGCAACTCCTTGATCAGCACCGCGAACAACCGGCTCCAGCTCATGGCCGCGCTCCTTCGTAATTGTCCTGCGCATCCTGCATCATCGCGATGAAGACGTCTTCCAGGCTGGTGTCGATGCGCGCCGTCTTCAGGCCCGCCAGCGCCGGCTGCGCCATCGCGTCGTCCATCGCCTGCGCGGCGTCGGCGCTCACATGCAGCGTGGCCCCGAACGGCGCCACCGTGCGGATGCCGGGCGCCGCGCGCAGCAGCTTGGCCGCGTCCACCAGCCCCTCGCCGCTGACCGACCAGGTCAACAGGGCGGCCGCGGCCAGCACTTCGGCCACGCTGCCGCGCGCCAGCAGTTTGCCGTAGGCGATGTAGGCCAGCTGGTGGCAGCGCTCCGCTTCGTCCATGTAGTGGGTCGACACCAGCACCGTCATGCCGCCGGCCGCCAGTTCATGGATCTGGTCCCAGAAGTCGCGCCGCGCGGCAGGATCGACGCCGGCGGTCGGCTCGTCCAGCAACAGCAGCTTGGGATCGTGGATCAGGCAGGCGGCCAGCGCCAGCCGCTGTTTCCAGCCGCCCGACAGCGAGCCGGCCAGCTGGCCGCGGCGGCTGTACAGGCCAAGCCGGTCGAGCGTGGCCTTGATGCGCTCGCGCCGCTGCGGCACGCCGTACACGCGCGCGAAAAAGTCCAGGTTCTCTTCGATGCTCAAGTCGTCGTACAGGCCGAACTTCTGGGTCATGTAGCCGACCTGGCGCTTGATCATGCGGGCCTGGGTGCGGATGTCGTAGCCCAGGCAGGTGCCCTCCCCTTCGTCGGGCGTGAGCAGGCCGCACAGCATGCGGATGGTGGTGGTCTTGCCGCTGCCGTTGGGGCCCAGGAAGCCGTAGATGCGTCCGCGCTCGACCCGCATGTCGACATGGTCGACTACCTTGCGCCCATCGTACGACTTGGTCAGGCCACGCACGTCGATGATGATATCGCTCTCGCTCATGGCGCAACCGTCAGCGGCTGGCCGGGATGGAGCACGGCGGCCTGGCCCGGATTGGGCGTGGCCTCGACCATGAACACCAGCGAGGCGCGGTTTTCCTTGCTGTAGATGAGCGGCGCGGTGAATTCTGCCTGCGGCGAAATGAACGTGATGCGCGCCGCGATCGGGCCCGGGCAGCCATCGCACGCGATGCTGGCCGCTTGTCCCAGCTTGAGCTGGCCGAGGCGCGCCTCGGGCACGAAAAAGCGCGCCTTGATATTCGCCGGCGGCAGTATCGTCAGCACCGGCGCGCCAGCCGGCACGAATTCGCCAACCCGGAACGCGACGTCGGTGACGACGCCGGCGCTCGGCACGGTCTGCGCCTTCTGGTCCAGCCGCCACTGCGCTTGCGCCAGCTGCGCACGCGCCGCGTCGACTTCCTTGGTGGCCGCTGCCACCTGGTCGCTGCGCGCGCTTGACTGGGCGGTGCGCAAGCGGGCCGCCGCCTGCTCGACGCGCGCGCGGTCGGCCGCCAGCGCCGCCGTGCTCTGGTCCAGCCGTGCACGCGAGATGAACTGGTCGGACACCAGCTTGCGGTCGCGTTCCAGATTGGCGCGCGACAGCGCCTGCGCCGCTTCGGCCGCTTTCAGGTCGGCTTTGACCGCATCGAGCTCGCTGCTGCGCGCGCCCTTTTGCAAGTCGGCCAGCAACGCCTCGGCGCGTCCGACCCGGCTTTGCGCTTCCTGGCGCGCGGCCGTTTCGCTGGCCTGCTCCAGCACATAGGCCTGGGCGCCGGCAGCGACGCTGTCGCCGGCGCGCACATTGAGCTTGACCAGGGTGCCGGCCAGCGGCGCGCCCAGGCGCACAAACTCGCCTTCGGCATAGCCTGGAAAGCTGTTCTCGACCGGCTGGCTGCAGGCGGCCAGCAGCAACGGCAGGCTGAAAGCGGCGCGCTGGCACCACACGATGGCGAAAGTCATGGCAGTTCCTTGGTGGGGACGACAACAATGGCGCGCAGCGCCAGTTCGATGCGCTGGGCCAGCGCCTGGGGAGACAGCAGCGCGCTGTGCGCCAGTGCGGCAAATTCGGGTGGCAGCGCGGCCTGGCGCTCGATGGCAGCACCGGCAAAAGAAGGCCCGGCGATGCCGGCGATCATGAACGGCAGCAGGTGCTGCACCGGCACGTCGACGATGCGGCCCTCGGCCTGGCCGCGCATCACCAGCCGCATGATGACGGCTATGTGGCGCGGCATGTTCTCGCGCAGGAACTGGAGCGACAGCGGCTCGCCCTTGCTCGCTTCGGACAGCAGCATCATCAGCATGGCGCGCCGCTCGCGCGCGAAGCCGCCCAGCACAGTGACGGTGGCGCGCAGCTTGTCGATCACGTCGCCATCGGCTTCGGCATTGAGCTGCAAGTCGGAGAACATCTCTTCATAGAGCCGGGCAAGCACCACGCGGATGAAGTTGTCCTTGTTTTTGAAGTGGTAGTGGAACATGCCGAGATTGACCCCGGCATGCTCGACCAGCTTGCGCACCGACAGCCCGGCGCACCCGGTGTCGGGCAGCAGGACGATGGCGGCGGCAATCAACAGGTCGTCGATGTTCTTGGATGGGCGGTTCATGCAAGTTATTATACAACCGTATAATAACTTGTCTACCACTACTTTAATTGTGCGCCCAGCCGTCCGCGTACAGTTGCTGGACCAGCGTACCCAGGCGCATGGTCAGCACATAGTTTTCGCCATCTTCGATCAGGGCCGAGCGCGCGTCGCGAAACAGTTTTTCAATCGGGTAGTCGCGCGAGGTGCCGGCCGCGCCGAACAGCTGCAGCGCTTCGTCGACCACTTTCAGCGCTTCCTGCGTCACTGTGACCTTGGCCGAGGCGGTCGCATAGGCGTGGCTGTGGGGACTCTGGCGCGCGTACGCCAGTGAGCGGCGCGCCACGGCGCGGCACAGTTCGACGCGGCGCAGCATGTCGCCGATGCGGAAGCGCGTGAGCTGGTGCGCGATCAGCAACTGCCCTCCCTGCTTGCGCTCGTGGGTGTATTGCAGCGCCAGCTCGAAGGCGGCGCGGGCGACCCCGGTGAACAGCTGGCTCATATGGGTGCCGGCGTACGACCAGGCCGAGCTGTGATTGCCGTAATACTCGTCCTGCAGCGCGATCGCGAACCGCTTGGGTATCTTGACGTTGTCGAAATAGATTTCGCCTTGCGGCAGCGAGCGCTGGCCGATCTTGTCGAGCGGCTTGCCCTTCGATATGCCAGGCAGGTCGAGCGGGATGATGACCGCCACGCCATGGGTGCGTCCGTTCTCATCGAAAAAGCCCTGGCCATAGTCGGCGCTCAGGTAACCGAGCGCCACGTGCGCCACCGCACCGTTCGACACCCAGGCCGCGCACTGGCCATTGATGGTGATCTCGTCGGCGCCAACCGTGGCCAGCATATTGCCCTTGTTGCCAGGGGCGCCGGCGACCCAGTCGCGCTTGACGTCGTACATGGTGACGTCGCTGCCCTTGTCGGGGTGGGTGATCATCCAGCAGCCGATCTTGCCTTCACACAGCGCGACCAATTCGGCATTGCCGGCCGCTTTCGCCATTTCCAGCGGAAACGCCGCGGCCGCCAGCGACACGCCCAGGCCCACATCGCCCCAGCCCATCTCTTCGCCGATCAGCGACTCGACCCGCACCGCCATGTCGGGCGGCAGCTGGGCCAGCAGGCTCGCATCAAGGCCCAGCTTGGCCGCTTCGGCAAATACGCTGTAGTAAGGCGAGCCGGGCGCGATCACCTGCTCGGCCGTCATCTTGTCCAGTTCGCGTCCCAGCGGGCGCAACACGTCCCTGGCGAAGCGGTGCACACTGCCCTGAATCGCCTGTTCGTCCGCATTGAGCGGCGTTTCGAAACCCGACATGGACATCGCGGGCAAGCCGAGTTCTTTACTGAGGCGCATCAAGTGTCTCCTGGTTTTTTCGTTATGCAGCGCCCAGTGTGCGCGCTTGCGTTGCTGGCGGCTTTCAGCAAAGACGCGTATCTTTGTCAAAAAAAGCTCATCGCCAGGGGAGATATCGTGGTTGCACCAGTGTGGATGGAAGTGAGGAAACAACTAGGGCACTTGCCCATACTCGAGGGCCGCATCGACAGTGCGGTCCCGCTCTACTTTGAGCGTTATTTGTATCAATCGATCGCCTGCACAGTGGACGCGATGGACATTGCGGCCCTGGTGACCCAGTTCGGCGGCGCGCGCGTGCGCGAAGGCGCGCCGGCGCACTGGCGCAGTGCCAGCCTGCCCAGCCAGTCGCTGCTGATTCCGGCCGGGGTCGCCACCCAGTGGCACTACGCGGGCACGGTCGACTTTGCGATTTTTTATTTGCTTGACGGAGATAACAGCCTGTCCATGCTGGGCGCCGCGCGCCAGGCGCCGCTACCGTTCAGCGATCAGCTGGTGGGGGCGGCGGCGCTGCAACTGGCGGGGGAAATGCAGAAAGGGCGTTATGTTGACGCTGGCTACCTGGAACGGGTTGCCGGCCTGATGCTCGAACAAGCTTTCCGTGCGCTGACCACGCCCGGCACCGGCGGTATCAATCCGCGCCATGCGCATTTTTCGCGCTTGCAGGCGGTGCTCAATCACATGCACGCACATTTCGGCGAGGCGTTGCCGATGCCGATGCTGGCCGGCCTGGCCGGCATCAGCCTGGCGCACTTCCGGCGCATCTTTGAAGACGCGATGGGCATGCCGCCGCACCGCTACCTGCTGCACATCCGGCTGGAACAGGCGCGCCGGCTGCTGGCCTCGGCGCTGCCGATTGCCCGCATCGCGCAGGAATGCGGCTTTGCCAGCCAGAGTCATTTGACGGCGGCCTTTCGCAGCGCGCATGCGGTCACGCCGGCGGCGTATCGCGCCTCGATCGCCGCCCACATGCTGTAAGGCGGTCTTCGTTCATCGGCGCCAGTTCCGACGCGAGCTGCATGGCCAGCTACTTGCGCGTGGCGATATCAAAAAATAGCGTCTTGACTTGAATGTGGGCCCCTAATGCACGCAAGGGTTCGCACTTGCGAAATTCATAGTTTGACCCCACAACACCAGCAAGCATATCGGCAAACTGAAGCGACAGGCAGTCACGACTATCGCGAATCACCATCTCCAGCGTCGTCACGGCTTCTTTCTCATAGAGCATGGCATCCAAATAGTGGTGGAGCCTATTTCCGTACTGCACCTTAATGGAACGCGGGTCGGGTACCAATGTGACGAACGGATGTTTAGCCATCTCATCAACCAAAAGAAGCCGGATCATATAGTTATATAGCTTATTGCTGTCTCGGCGAAAATTATCGTTGACGTTTTGTTTATCGACGACTATTGCCTTATATGAAATATCCGGATGCTTCTCCCGCATTGATGCTGCGGCTCGTGCGAAGGTCAGACGGGCGTCCGATGACATCTCGACCCACTTCTTCTCGCGTTTTGTGTCCCACTTGCCATACTTGTACAGATCCTTGACCTTGCGTTTTGGGAGATGGTCAAGCAAATCGGGCACGAGCAAGGCGGCGATCGTCAAATATCTACTAGACCCGCCTTGTCCATAGGGTTGATCAAAGGACCAACCGAGATCACCACGCTCATCAACGTAGATCAGCACACAGAGGCCTTAAAAAAAATGGCCTCGTTCAATACGAGGCCATTCATTAATATGGGGACAGCCCCTAAGATCGACGCGTTTACAACGCGCTTACGACGCCTTGCGGGTATCGCGATTTCCTCAGGATTTACCTGTCTGAACAAATCTTAGCGAAATTCACCAAGCCAGGCAAGCGAAACCACCTCAAAACTTCTGAAGACGGTTAAAAATTTAGCATAAGCAATTGATTTTTAACGCTATTTTAAGTTCTAGAGTACTTTGATTAACACGGCGCCCATGACAAGCCAGCTTGTCGAGCTCGTCCTTCGGCAATTGACCTGAAAAGCCGCGAATTTCGCGGCTTTTGTTGGTGACGGTGTCGACTTAGACGTTGAACAGGAAGTTCAGTACGTCGCCATCCTTGACCACGTATTCCTTGCCCTCGGCGCGCATCTTGCCTTGCTCCTTGGCGCCCGCTTCGCCCTTGAAGGCGACGAAGTCGTCGAATGCAATGGTCTGCGCGCGGATGAAGCCGCGTTCGAAGTCGGTGTGGATCACGCCGGCCGCCTGTGGCGCGGTGTCGCCCACGTGGATGGTCCAGGCGCGCACTTCCTTGACGCCCGCGGTGAAGTAGGTTTGCAGGCCGAGCAGCTTGTAGGCGGCGCGGATCAAGCGGTCCAGGCCTGGCTCTTGCATGCCCATGTCGGACAGGAAGGCTTCCTTGTCGGCGTCGTCGAGGTCGGCGATTTCGGACTCGATCGATGCGCAGATCGCCACCAGCGGCGCGTTTTGCGACTTGGCGTAGGCGGTCAGCTGGTCCAGCAGCGGGTTGTCCTTGAAGCCGGTGTCGGACACGTTGGCCACGTACATGGCCGGCTTGGCGGTGATCAGGCACAGCGGCTTGATCAGCAGCAGCTCGTCGGCGTCCAGGCCCATCGCGCGCACTGGCTTGGCGTCGTTCAGGAACGGCATCATGCGTTCCATGACGGCCACCAGCTTGGCGGCGTCCTTGTCGCCCGAACGGGCTTTCTTGTTTTCGCGGTGGATCGCCTTTTCGACGGTGCCCATGTCGGCCAGCGCCAGTTCGGTCTGAATCACTTCGATGTCGTCCAGCGGGCTGACCTTGCCGGCCACGTGGATCACGTTGTCGTCTTCGAAGCAGCGCACCACGTTGACGATGGCATCGGTTTCGCGGATGTGCGACAGGAACTGGTTGCCCAGACCCTCGCCTTTGGACGCGCCAGCGACCAGGCCGGCGATGTCGACGAATTCGACGATGGCGTTGACCATGCGTTCAGGCTTGACGATGGCAGCCAGCGCGGCCATGCGCGGATCCGGCACTTCGACCACGCCCACGTTCGGTTCGATGGTGCAGAACGGGTAGTTTTCAGCCGGGATGCCAGCCTTGGTCAGCGCATTGAAAAGGGTGGACTTGCCGACGTTAGGCAGGCCGACGATGCCGCATTGGAGACTCATGGGGAAAGCTTTCTAATTCGATGGACGGTGGGCTTGCCGATGGATGCGCTGCCCGTAACCCCATATTGTACCCCGTGTCAGGGCCGCTGCCCAATCCTGCGGCGTTTACAGCAGCGCCGCGATCTCGCTGCCCAGCTCTTCCATCGAATTGACCACCCGGTAAGCGCCATCGAAGCGGCATTGGCTGGTGAGCCGGTTGCGCAGCACGATGCATTCGATGCCGGCCGCACGCGCCGCCTGCAAACCGCGCGGCGAATCCTCCACCACCAGGCAGTCAGCCCCGGCCAGGCCGAGCCGCTCCAGGCCTTTCAGGTAGGGCTCAGGCGACGGCTTGCTGTCGGCATAGTCCTCGGCCGTGAGCACAAACTGGAAATGGCGCCGCAAATCGTGGCGCGCGTGGATGATGTCGAAATGGTCGCGGCTGGCACTGGTGACCACCCCCATCGGCACGCGTGCGGCGCACTGGGCCAGCAGCGCCGCGCCTCCGGCAATCGCAAGATTTCCCTCTTGCAGCAGCAATTCCGTGTAGCGCCTGTTGCGCTCATCACGCAATGCAGATATTTCTTCTGCTTTCGCGCCATTTTGCAGAAGAATATGCCAGGCGCCGCAATTGTCGGCCAGGTACCAGTGGAAGAAATCATCCTCGCTCAGCGCCACGCCCTGCTCTTGCAGCAAGTCGCGGTTGACCGCATAGAACAGGTGTTCGGTGTCGACCAGCACGCCGTCGTTATCCCACAAGATGCCTTTGATCATCAGATCGCCTTGATGCGCGAGATATCGGGATGGGCGGCAAACGCGGCGAATTCGTCGCGCAGGCGCTGGCCCTCGCCGATCGATTGCTTCCAGTGCGCGATGCGGGCGTCGTGGTCCAGCCCGTAGTGCTTGAAGTCCTGCCGGTCCGGCAGCTTGCGCCGCGGCAGCGTACTAAGGAAGGCCGGCGTGGGCGCGGCGATGATCACGTTGTCGAGCCAGCCGCGGTTTTCACCGCGCGCTGCGCGCCGCCATGGCATGGCCTTGTCGAGCCAGCCCGGCACGATATGCTCGTCAAAATGGGGATACAGGACCAGTTCGCCCGGCGCCAGCCGCGAATACGGCAGCGCCAGGTGGTAATCGATGATGCCGCCGTCCCAGTAAGTGCCGGCCGGCGCGCCGGCAATCGAGCGCACTGCCTTCATGATCAAAGGCAGCGTGCCAGACGCCAGCAGCGCCGAGCCGAGGTTGCCTGCATTGAGTTCGCTGAAATGGGTGTTGAAACTGTCGAAGCGCTGCGCCATCCATGGCGGCGCGCTCGGGCCGGCGCTGACCACCACCCGTTCGAGCATGTGGGCCAGGCGCGCACGCGACGCCAGGTTGAGCAGCGTTGCCGCCATGAAGCCGGTGATCTCGGCGCGCCGGTGGGCTGGATCGGCCAGGCCGCGCCGGCCACGCACGGTCAGCAAATGCAGGCGGTGGTGCGGGTGGCTGACCACTTCGTGCTCGAAGCCGCCCACAAAATCGCTCAGCAATTTCTGGCACACATCATCGATTTGCTGCGGCGTCGGCTTGGCCGTTGTGTAGCGCTGGCCGACATACAGCTCGCCCAGGCGCGCGAAGGCGGCCACCGGATCGGCATGGCAGGCGGCCGTCATGCGCCAGGCGCCAATCGACGCGCCGATCAGCGCGCGCTCGCGCGGCGCCTGCGCCAGCCAGCTGCCGAACAGCCACTGGTCGAGCGACTGGAATATCAAGCCCTTGGGACCGCCCGCCGCAGCCGGAATGATGGCCACGTCTTGCGCGCGCAAGCCATTGGCGCGGATGTGCGCCAGCGCGCGCGGGCCGGCATGGAAAGACAGTGCGTGCATGAGATTAGGCCGTGTGCAATTGCATGGTGGCGGTATCGAATTTGCCTTCTATCACCAGCGGCAAGACGCGCAAGCTCTTTTCGATAGCCTCCTCGATCAGCACCTGCTCTTCCTTGCGCGGCCGGTGCAGCACGTAGTCTGCCACCGCCTGCTGCGAAGCGCTGCTGCGCGGATGGCCTATGCCCAGGCGCAAGCGCCAGTAATCCTGCGTGCCCAGTGCGGCGGTAATGTCTTTCAGGCCATTGTGGCCGCCCGACGAGCCGCCCTTCTTCATCTTGACCAGGCCGGGTGCAATGTCGAGCTCATCGTGCACGACCAGCACTTCATCCGGATTGATCTTGTAAAAGCGCGCCAGCGCGCCCACCGACTGGCCAGAGCGATTCATGAACGTCTGCGGTTCGAGCAGCCATACTTCCTGCCCCTTGATGACCGTCTTGGCCACCAGCGCATTGAAACGCGACTCGCGCTGCAAGCGGCAGCCGGGCAGGCTGTTGGCCAGGTTGTCGACCAGCCAGAAGCCGGCGTTGTGGCGGGTCAGTTCGTATTCGGGGCCGGGGTTGCCCAGGCCGACGATCAGGCGAATTGGCATGAATGCACACTTTTCAAGTTAAAAAAACCCGCACAGCTTGCGCCGGGCGGGTTTTCGACCGGCAGCCGCGCATGCGCGGCCGTCGATTTTACTTCTTTTTACCGGCTGGCTTGGCAGCAGGAGCGGCGGCAGCAGCAGCGGTCGCGGTTGCGTCAGCAGCCACGTGGCCAGCTGGCACGGCAGCGGTAGCAACGGTTGGGTTCTTGCCGTGCGTGATCAGGGTCACGCCGTTTGGCAGGACCATGTCTTTCGCGTGGATCGAATGGCCAACGTCGATGGTCGACAGGTCAACGGTCAGGAACTCTGGCAGGTCGGTAGCCAGGCACGACACTTCCAGCTCGGCCAGCACGTGCGAGATGATCGCGCCGTGCAGTTTGACTGCTGGCGAGACGTCAGCGTTGATGAAGTGCAGGGCGATTTTCTTGTGCAGCTTGGCAGTTGCATCGACGCGCTGGAAGTCAGCGTGCAGAACCAATTGCTTAAATGCGTGCATCTGGAAGTCGCGCAGCAGCACTGGCTGGCTCTTGCCGTCGATTTCCATTTCCAGCACGGAACCGTGGAACGCTTCTTTTTTCAGCGCGTGGTACAGGGCGTTGCCGTCCAGTTGGATCAGCGCCGGGGCTTCTGCGCCACCGTAGATGATACCTGGCGTTTGACCAGCGATACGCAGGCGGCGGCTCGCTCCGGACCCCTGCAAAGTGCGATTGAATGCGATAACTTTCATTTGAAACTCCAAAAAGTGCAGGGCTTGATTGCCCCGCGGTGTGAAGTCCCCCGCGACCAGGGGCCTTCGAAATATGGGCGCAATGCGCACCCATGAAAACGACCCGTCGCCCCCTTGCAGAAGGGGGCCCATACCATCGCTGATCCGAGGTGGTATGGGCCCCCTCCTCCG
>JAZJXM010000006.1:0-61991 GCA_040390915.1 Pseudomonadota bacterium | reverse complement strand
GACCTGACCCTTTACTTCTGATCCTTTGCTTAGTCGATAAACAGCGACATCACCGAGTCACCTTTGCTGATCCGCTTGAACGTCTCGGCCAGCAATGGTGCGCAGGTCAGCTGGCGAATCTTCGGACAAGCCAAAGCTGCCGCCGACAGCGGGATGGTGTCGGTCACCACCAGTTCGTCGAGTGGCGAAGCGGCAATGCGGTCAATCGCCGGGCCCGACAGCACCGGGTGGGTACAGTAAGCAATCACTTTCTTGGCGCCGCGCTCCTTGAGCACTTCGGCGGCCTTGGTCAGGGTGCCAGCGGTGTCGACCATGTCATCCATGATCACGCAGTTGCGCCCTTCGACTTCACCAATGATGTTCATCACTTCCGACACGTTCGCTTTCGGGCGGCGCTTGTCGATGATGGCCAGGTCGCAACCGAGGCGCTTGGCCAGGGCACGGGCGCGCACCACGCCGCCGACGTCGGGCGACACGACCAGCAGGTCGTCGTAGTTGCGCTTTTGCAGGTCACCCAGCAAAATTGGCGAAGCGTAAATATTGTCTACCGGGATGTCGAAGAAGCCCTGGATCTGGTCTGCGTGCAGATCCATGATCAGGACGCGCTCGACGCCGGCTTTTTCCAGCATGTTGGCCACCACCTTGGCCGAAATGGCCACGCGCGCCGAGCGCGGACGGCGATCCTGGCGGGCATAGCCGAAGTACGGAATGGCGGCGGTAATGCGGCCAGCCGATGCGCGCTTCAAAGCGTCGACCATCAGGATGATTTCCATCAGGCTGTCGTTGGTAGGGGCACAGGTCGACTGCAGAACGAAGACGTCTTTACCGCGGACGTTTTCGTTGATTTCGACCATTACTTCGCCATCCGAGAACTTGGACACGACTGCTTTGCCAAGTGGAATGCCGAGGTTTTTTGCGACTCCTTCTGCCAGCGCCGGATTAGCGTTGCCGGTAAAAACCATCAGGTTTTCGTAAGCCATGGGAGTCCCGAGAGGTAAGCGTTGATGTTTTCTTGAATGCCAGCAAACAAATGACTGCTTGCCGCGTGTACTAATGGATGACTCGCTAGAGCGAGGCCGTCCGCCTGCTGGACGCTAACGTCGCATCGACAGTTCAGGCAAAACGAATGGCAGGGGAACAAGGAGTCGAACCTTGGTAT
Organism: Pseudomonadota bacterium; assembly: GCA_040390915.1. GTDB lineage: Bacteria > Pseudomonadota > Gammaproteobacteria > Burkholderiales > Burkholderiaceae_D > Telluria_A. The sequence continues at coordinate 60,832 of JAZJXM010000006.1, read as the reverse complement.
GCTGGAATCAAAATCCAGTGCCTTAACCAGCTTGGCGATTCCCCTACGCAACTGACTGCTTGTCGTCACATCTGACGCATTTTATCGTCAAACCCAACGCCAAGCCAAATTTTATACTATAACGCCCTCAACCTGCAACAGCCCCGCTAGCGGATGGCGTGCCAGCGAGCGGGCTTTCCAGGCGGTCCAGCGCGGTGGCAAATTGCCCAACACCGCATCGGCCTCGCCCTCGCTGGAAAACGCGCAAAACACGCACGCTCCGGAGCCGGTCATCCTGGCATCGCCGTATTGCCCCAGCCATTCAACCGCATCTGCTACCTGCGGGAACAAACCAGTGGCGACGGCTTGCAAGTCATTCTTTCCGAAGCCGCTCATGTCTGTTCGACTGTTGAGGTGCCCTGAAAAGTCCGCTATTCTGACCGGTTTCGTGTCCCTTGTCAAATGCCCGGCGCAAAATATTGCGGCGGTCGGCACCGCGACCCCGGGTTCGATGACCACGTACCAACATTCTGGCGTGGCGACCGGCTGCAAGGCCTCGCCCACGCCTTCGGCAAAGGCATTCTCGCCAAAAATAAAGAAGGGGATATCGGCGCCCAGCGGCAAGGCCAGCGCCATCAGTTCTTCGCGCGACAGGCCGCTGTGCCACAGCGCGTTGGCCACCATCAGCGCGGTGGCCGCGTCCGACGAGCCGCCGCCCAGCCCGCCACCCATGGGCAAGCGCTTGTCGATCGCCACCGCGATGCCGGGCCGCGTTCCATGGCGGCGTTCGTGCTCACCCTGCAGCAGCAGCAGCGCGCGCACGATCAGGTCGTGTTCTTCGGGCACGCCTGGCACGTCGGTGCTGCGCCGGATCTGGCCGTCATCGCGCAGGTCGAAGTCGAGCACGTCGCCATGGTCAAGCAACTGGAATACCGTTTGCAGCAAGTGGTAGCCGTCGGCGCGCCGGCCATTGACGTGCAGGAACAAGTTCAGTTTGGCCGGCGCCGGGCAGCCGTGCAGGGACGTGCGCGCCATGCTCAGCCCTGGCGATCGAGCACGATGCGCAGTTCCAGCTCGCCGCTGGTGGCGCTGGCGGCGCGCTGGGCGTTGATGCGCTTGGGAACCGGTTGCGCGGCCTTCTCGTCTTGCCAGCTCACGAACGTCAGCTTCCAGCCATCGTTGGTGGTCACCGTGTTGTTGGCCGGCGAGGCAGCGTAGCGCTGGCCGCCGGCAGCGGTGGCATAACCTTGCAGCCAGTCGCGCAAGCCCGATACCGGCAATGGCCAGCCCAGCGTTTGCGCGGTCAGGCTGTCAATGTCCCTGGCCACGCGCGGCGCGCGCTCGCCCTGGGTCAGCGTGGCCGCTTGCGGCGTGACGTTGATCATGGCCACGGTTTGTCCCAATGGCGAGAGCAAGCTGGCGTCGACCGCCGCTGCGGTCTGGCTCCACAGGAACTTGACCGAGATGGTGTCGGGCTTGCCGTCTTTTTCAAAGTTGACCAGCAGGTGCCCGGACAGGTCGATCGCATCGCGGTAGGCGCCCACCGTGGCCTGCGAGGCCGGGCCGGTGGTGGTGGCGCAAGCCGACAGCAGCAGCGCGCACGCAAGCGCAGGGAGGTTCAATCGTTTGAGCATGGCGCAGGTCCAGGTAAGCTGAGATGCGCAATTATGGCCTATCACAGGCTGGTGTGCAGCCGCGCCAGCGTGCTCTTGAGCGTGTCGTTCTTCGGATCCTTGGCGCGCGCTTCGCGCCACAGCTGCTGGGCGTCGGCCTTGCGGCCCTGGTGCCACAGCACTTCGCCCAGGTGCACGGCGATATCGACGTCGGCGCGCAAGGCATAGGCGCGCCGCAAATTGGCTTCGGCTTCGGCCAGGTTGCCCAGCCGGTACTGGACCCAGCCCATGCTGTCCATGATGAACGGATCGCCCGGCGCCATCTTCATCGCCTTGTCGATCAGCGCCAGCGCTTCGGGCAGGCGCACGTTGCGTTCGGCCAGCGAATAACCGAGTGCGTTGTAGGCGTGGTGATTGTCGGGAGCGGCCGCCATCACGGCGCGCAAGCTCGTTTCCATCACGTCCAGGCGGCCTGTTTTCTCGGCCAGCAGGGCAAAGTCGTACAGCAAGTCCGGGTTGGCGGGAAAGCGCCTGGCGCCGTCGGCCAGCAAGGCGTATGCCGCCTCGCTGTTGCCGGCCTCGCGCAGCAAGTGGGCCTCGGTCACCAGGAGCTGGGCTTGCTGGGCCGGCTCGTCGGTCTTGAGCGCGGCCAGGAAGGCGCGCGCGCCGGCCAGGTCGCCCTGCCCGGCCATCAGCTGGCCGCGCTTGATCTGGGCCGCGAAATAACTGGCCTGGTCATCCTCCCCCACCCGGCCCAGCCAGCGCGACGCGGCCTTCAGGTCGCCCCGCTCTTCGGCCAGTTCCGACAGGATCAGCAAGACCTTGCTGGTGTCGCGCTGTTCGTCCGGGTTCTGGTCAAGCAGCGCGATGAAACGGGCGAAATAGTCTTCGGCCACGCGATTTTCGCCCAACTGCATCGACATGATGCCCAGCGCGTACAAGGTGCCCGGGCTGTCAGGCTGCTCGGCCAGCATGGCTTCGAACTGGGTGCGCGCCGACGCATAGCGTTTCTGGGTCACCAGCACGCGCGCGTAGGCGGTGCGCACTTCGCGCGCTTTCGGGTTGAGCACCAGGAAGCGGTCGAGCAGCACGCCCACCGCCTGCTGGTCGGGCGTGACCTGGGCCAGCGTCAGGATGGCCAGCTCGGAGTCCGGTTTGAGCGCCAGCGCCGCCTGCGCGTGGCGCAGCGCCGGTTCGCCATCATCGCGCGCAAACGCGGCCTGCGCTTGCAGCACGTTGGCTTCGAAGGAATCGGCGTACGGCGCCAGCAACTGCGCCAGCAGCAGGTCGGCGCCAGGCCGGTTCGACACCCGGGCCAGGTATTGCTGGACCTGGAACATGACCACGCCGCGCGCGGCCGGGCCGGCGTCGCGCAAGCGCCGTTCAAAAATGCGCCCGGCCTCGCCCAGGTCGTCGGTCATCAACGCCAGGCCCAGGTAGTACTGGGTCGCTTCGTCCGAATCGGGCGCCAGTTCGCGCCACAATGCCACGGCCACGTTCGCTTCAACGGTGCGCTTGGCCGACATGGCAATGTCGGCGGCGCGCTGCGCCAGGCGCGGGTCGCGCGTCTGTTGCGCCAGGCCCAGCAGCGTCATGTAGGGGCCTTGCCAGGCGCCATTCTGAAACTCCAGTTCGGCCTTCATCAGCTTGTACAACAGGGCGCTGGTCAGTTGCACTTTTGGCAGGTTGGACGGGTCCGGGCCGCTCTCCTCCGGGTCCGCTTCGGGCGCGGCGCTGGCGGCGGCCGGCGCCAGCGCTTCGACCGGCGCCGCCATCGCTACCGGCTGAGGCGCGGGCGCCACGGCGCAAGCAGAAATCAAGCCCGACAGGGTTACAATGACGAAAGCGTTTTTCACGGCAATTCCAAGAAGACGGCGTATGTTTCCAATTCTACGCCTGCCTTACCGCTTTGCATCATTGGCCGATTGCATCATTAGCGAAATTTTTTCATGCCCGAATTGCCCGAAGTGGAAGTGACCCGGCGTGGCGTTGCGCCGCATCTCGAAGGACGCGTCGTCGACAGCGTCCTGATGCGCCGTGACGGCCTGCGCTGGCCGTTCCCACCCGATCTGTCGCGCCTGCTTGCCGGGCATACCGTGTTGCACATCGGGCGGCGCGGCAAGTATTTGCTGATCGATTTCGCGCACGGCACGCTGATCATCCATCTGGGCATGTCGGGCCACTTGCGGGTGCTGCCAGCGGCCACGCCGGCCAAAAAGCACGACCATATCGACCTGGTGGTGCGCGCCGAACAGGGCTTGCAAGTGCTGCGCATGCACGATCCGCGCCGTTTCGGCGCCGTGCTGTGGCACGCGGCCGATGACGGCGAACTGGACCAGCATGTGCTGCTGCGCGGGCTGGGCGTCGAGCCGCTCGAGCCGTCTTTTTCGGGCGCCCTGCTGTACCGGGAAACGCGGCGCCGCTCGGCCCCCATCAAGCAGGTCTTGCTGGCCGGCGACATCGTGGTCGGGGTGGGCAACATTTACGCTTGCGAGAGCCTGTTCCGGGCCGGAATCAACCCCAAAACGGCAGCGGCGCGCATCGGACGTGCACGTTTCGACAAGCTGGCCCAGGCCATCCGCGACGTGCTGGCCGAGGCGATTGTGCAGGGAGGCAGCACTTTGCGTGACTTTATTGCGGTCAATGGGCAATCGGGCTATTTCCAACAGACATATTTCGTCTATGATCGTGCTGGAGTGCCTTGCCGCAACTGTGGCTCAGAAATACGCCAGATCAAGCAAGGACAGCGGTCTACTTTTTATTGTGTCATCTGTCAAAAATGACAAGAATGCCGGCCCGGGTCAGGGCGCGGCGCGCGAGGGCAATGTGAGCATAATGGTTCAGGATTTTCAAACGTACACGGTGTGGCGCCAGGCAGTCGTGGCCGCGCTGGAAAACTACCGCAGCTGGGTTGGCGCTGCCGAGTTGACCGACGCCGCCACCGACCAGCGCATCGCGCGCGCACTGACGCGCCTGGCCGACGACAAATTGTCGGTGGCCTTCGTGGCCGAATTCTCACGCGGCAAGTCCGAGCTGATCAACGCGCTGTTCTTCGCCGACTACGGCCAGCGCATCCTGCCCTCGGCGGCCGGGCGCACCACCATGTGCCCGACCGAGCTGATGTACGACGCGGCCTACCCGCCCTGCATCCGCCTGCTGCCGATCGAAACGCGCGCCACCCATCTGTCGACCAGCGACTACCGCGACGATCCGTCGGCCTGGACCATGCTGCCGCTGCAGCTCGACGCCGGCGACGAAATGAGCGAGACGTTCAAGCAGGTCAGCATGACCAAGCACGTGACGATCGCCGAAGCGAAGCGTTTCGGCCTGTACGACGAGACCGATCCCGACATCGCCGCCACGCTCGACGACGACGGCTTGATCGAAATATCGCTGTGGCGCCACGCGATCATCAACTTCCCCCACCCGCTGCTCAAGCAGGGCCTGGTCATTCTCGACACGCCGGGCCTGAACGCGATCGGCACCGAGCCGGAACTGACGCTCAACCTGATCCCGTCGGCGCACGCGGTGCTGTTCATCCTGGCCGCCGAAACGGGCGTGACCAAGAGCGACATCGAAGTGTGGCGCACCCACATCGGCCCGGGCACCGGGCGCATCGTGGTGCTCAACAAGATCGACGCGATGTGGGACGAACTGAAATCCGAAGCCGAGAACAATTCCGAGATCGAGCGCCAGCAGACCAGCGTGGCGCACATGCTGGCGGTCGAACCGCGCCAGGTGTTCCCGGTGTCGGCCCAGAAGGCGCTGGTGGGCAAGATCAACGCCGACATGGCACTGCTCGAAAAGAGCCGCTTGGGCGCGCTCGAAGCGGCCCTGTTCAACGAAATGATCCCGGCCAAGCAGGACATCATCCGCAAGCAGCTGGCCGACGACATCGATGCGCTGGTGGCGACCCAGCAAGGGATGCTGGCCGCGCGCGTGCGCGACATCGTCGAGCAGCTGCAGGAACTGAAAAGCCTGCGCGGCAAGAACAAGAGCGTCATTGCGCACATGATGAAGCGGGTCGAAGTCGAGAAGAAGGAATTCGACGCCAGCCTGTTCAAGCTGCAGGGCACGCGCGCCGTGTTTGCGCGCTTGTCGACCGAGTTGTACACCACGCTTGGCATGGAGATCGTGCAAAAGGATATCGAAAAAGTGCGCGATGCGATGGAAGGCTCGCGCTTTGCCACCGGCATGCGCGCACCGGTCAAGGATTTCTTCGACCAGGCGCGCGCCAACCTGGAGATTTCGGCCGGCAAGATCACCGAGATCAGCGAAATGATGGAGATCATGTACCGCAAGTTCGCCGCCGAACATGGGCTGACGCTGGCCGTGCCGATGGCATTCTCGATCGACAAATACCGGCGCGAACTGGACAAGATCGAAGACGTCTATGCCAAGCAGTTCGGCACCACGACCTTGCTCATGACCAGCCGCAGCGCCATCATGGAACGCTTCTTCGACTCGATCGCCTCGCGCGTGCGGCGCACCTTCCGCGCCGCCAACGCCGACGTCGAAGCGTGGCTCAAGGTGATCATGTCGCCGCTCGAAGCGCAGATCCGCCAGCACAAGGACCAGCTCAAGCACCGCCTCGCTTCGATCCAGCGCATCCACGACGCCAGCGACAGCCTGGAAACCAAGATCACCTCGTTCGAAGCGAGCCAGCACGATGTCGAGAAGGTCAAGGCGCGCCTGACGCAACTGGCCGGCGGCGTCACGTCGGCCATGAACGTCGGGTCAAAGCCGCGGGAATCGGTCGCCGCGTGAAGCGGCTGACCGAGTTCGACACGCTGGCCGAGCCGGCGTTTTCGCAGGCCGTCGTCACATGGCAGAAGACCCATGGCCGGCACGCGCTGCCGTGGCAAAACACGCGCGACGCTTACCGCATCTGGCTGTCCGAGATCATGCTGCAGCAGACCCAGGTCACGGCGGTGCTGGGCTACTATGCGCGCTTCCTGGAGCGCTTCCCCACCCTCGAAAGCCTGGCGTGCGCCCCATCCGAAGACGTGATGGCGCAGTGGAGCGGCCTGGGTTACTACACGCGGGCGCGCAACCTGCACGCCTGCGCCAGGCGGGTGGTGGCCGAATACGGCGGCGTGTTCCCGGGCGACCCGGCACTGTTGGCCGAACTGCCCGGTATCGGGCGTTCGACCGCGGCCGCCATCGCCGCTTTTTCCTGCGGGGCGCGCGCCGCCATCCTGGACGGCAACGTCAAGCGCGTGTTCGCGCGCGTATTCGGCATCGAGCAGTTTCCCGGCCTGAAGGTGGTGGAAGACGGCTTGTGGCGGCGCGCCAACGCGCTGCTGCCGGAGCAAGACATCGAATCGTACACGCAGGGCCTGATGGACATGGGCGCGACGCTGTGCACGCGCAGCAAGCCCGATTGCGCGCGCTGCCCTTTGCGGGATCGCTGCGTGGCACACGCCAGTGGACGCACCGCCGAACTGCCGGTGCGCAAACCGAAAAAGACGATCCCCGAAAAGCAGGCCGCGCTGCTGCTGGTGCTCGACGGCGGCCAGGTGCTGCTGCAGCAGCGCGCCGACAGCGGCATCTGGGGCGGCCTGATGTCGCTGCCGGAACTCGATGGCCATGGCGCGCGCGGCGAGATCGATGCCGCTGCAATCGGCGCCGCAGCGCGGGCATATGGAGACGTCGAGGAAGTCCAGGCGCTGCTGCCGCTGGTGCATGTATTCACCCACTACAGGCTGCACATCGCGCCGTTCAAGGTAGCGTTGTCGAGCCGTGCCGGCACGCCGGAAGGCTACCAGTGGTGGGACCTGGCCGCGATCGCGCAGGCGCCGTTGCCGGCGCCGGTCAAGAAACTGCTGCTTGGTCTATAGCTCGTCGAGCGAGAAAATGCGGCGGTGTTCGCGGATCGCATAGCGGTCGGTCATGCCGGCGATATAGTCCGCGATCTTGCGCGCCTGCTTGGACGGTTCGCCCGACTTGTCCTGATAGTCGGGCGGCAGCAGCACCGGCTCGCTGATGAACGCTTCATACAGCTCGCGCACGATGCGGCTCGCTTTGACGCGCATCCGGTTCACCTGGTAGTGGCGATACAGATTCTGCCGCAAGAACCGCTTCAATTCAGTCGCATCCTTGCGCGTCGCGTCCGAAAAGCGGATCAAGGGCGGCCCGGCGCGCACCGCGTCAACATCGGCCGGCGCGGCGTCGGCAAGCAGCGCGCTGGAGGTGACGATCAGATCGTCGGCCAGCACCGTGATCAGGCGGCGCAGTGTTTCGTAGATGGCGCGCCGTCCCGTCAGGCCCGGAAATGCGGTTTGCACTTCATGCCAGCGGCGCGCAAAGAAATCCACCTGTTCCAGCTGCGCGATCGTGATCAGCCCCGAGCGCAGGCCGTCATCGATATCGTGGCTGTTGTAGGCAATTTCATCGGCCAGGTTGGTCAGCTGCGCTTCAAGCGTGGGCTGGGTGCGGTCGATGAAGCGCTGCCCCACGTCACCCAGTTCGCGCGCATGCGCCAGCGAGCAGTGTTTGAGAATGCCTTCGCGCGTGTCGAACATCAGGTTCAGGCCATCGAAAGCGCCGTAGTGCTGTTCCAGCGTGTCGACCACGCGCAGGCTTTGCAGATTGTGTTCGAAGCCGCCATGCTCCGCCATGCATTCGTTGAGCACGTCCTGGCCCACATGGCCGAACGGGGTGTGGCCAAGGTCATGGGCCAGCGCCAGCGCTTCGACCAGGTCCTCGTTCAGGCGCAGGTTGCGCGCCATCGAGCGCCCCACTTGCGCCACTTCGAGGCTGTGCGTGAGGCGCGTGCGGAACATGTCGCCCTCGTGATTGAGGAACACCTGGGTCTTGTATTCGAGCCGGCGAAAAGCCGAGCAATGGATGATGCGGTCGCGGTCGCGCTGGAACTCGCTGCGCGAGGCGTGTCCGGCCTCGGCAAAGCGCCGTCCGCGCGCCGTCTGCGATTGCGCGGCGTACGGAGCCAGATACTGGTCGGGGTTCATGGCCGGGCGACGCAGGCGTCCAGCGTGGCCAGCAGCAGCTCATGCGGCACGCCCTGAATGCTGGGCGCTCCCAGCGGCTTGAGCAGGATGAACTTGATCGCCCCGCCCTCGTTCTTCTTGTCCACTTCCATCAGTTCGAGCCAGCGCTCGGTGCCAAGATCGGGCGCCAGCGTTGGCAGGCCGGCTGCGGCCACCAGCGCGCGCACGCGCGCCACCGTGGCCGCGTCGACCAGGCCGGCGCGCTGCGACAGATCGGCCGCCATCACCATGCCGCAGCCGACCGCTTCGCCGTGCAGCCAGGCGCCGTAGCCCAGGCCCGCTTCGATCGCGTGGCCAAAGGTGTGGCCGAAATTGAGGATGGCGCGCAAGCCGCCTTCGCGTTCGTCCTGGCGCACCACGTCGGCCTTGATCTCGCACGAGCGCGAAATGGCATAAGCGAGCGCCTGCTGGTCACGCGCCACCAGCTTGCCGATATTGTGTTCGATCCAGTCGAAGAACACGGCGTCGATGATGGCGCCATGCTTGATCACTTCGGCCAGGCCGGCGGCCAGTTCGCGCTCGGGCAGCGTGGCCAGGGTGGCGGTGTCGGCCAGCACGGCGCGCGGCTGGTAGAAGGCGCCGATCATGTTCTTGCCCAGCGGGTGGTTCAAGCCGGTCTTGCCGCCCACCGAGGAGTCGACCTGCGACAGCAAGGTGGTGGGTATCTGCACCAGCGGCACGCCGCGCATGTAGCTGGCCGCGGCAAAGCCGGTCAGGTCGCCGATCACGCCCCCGCCCAGCGCCACCAGGGTGGTCTTGCGGTCGCATTTGTTGGCCAGCAGGGCGTCGAAAATTTGCATCAGGCTGGCCCAGGTCTTGTACGCTTCGCCGTCGGGCAGCACGATGGCAATGACCTCGCGCCCGGCCGCGCGCAAGGGGGCGGCCACTTTTTCAAGGTACAAAGGCGCCACCGTGGTGTTGGTGACGATCGCCACCTGGCGCCCGCCTATGTGCTGGGCCAGCAGCGCCGGGTCGGCCAGCAGGCCGGCGCCGATGGTGATCGGGTAGCTGCGCTCGCCCAGGTCAACGTTCAATAGTGTTCGGGATTGCTCGGTCATCGATGGACTGGTGTCAGTGCTGGGCGCGGACCGGGCGCCGGAAGTCTCCAGCGCGGCAAGCTGCGCCAGGATGGTCTGCACCATCGATTGTACGTTAGGCCGGCCGGTGTCGATGACCAGGTCGGCAATTTCGCGGTACAGCGGTTCGCGCTGCGCGGTCAACTCTTCGAGCTTGCGGCGCGGGTCGGCCGTTTGCAATAAAGGTCGGTTCTTGTCGTGGGAGGTGCGCAGCATGATGCTGCTGACGTTGGCGCGCAGGTAAATCACGCGCCCCCGTTGCTGGAGGTAGGCCCGGTTCGCAGGATCGAGAACCGCGCCACCACCGGTGGCAAGGACAATGCCCGATTGGGCCGTCAGGTCGCGGATGACTTCCGCTTCGCGCCGGCGAAAGCTGGCCTCGCCCTCGATTTCGAAGATCCACGGGATCGAGGCGCCGGTGCGGGCCTCGATCTCATGGTCGGAATCGATGAAGCGTTTTCCTAATTTCCTGGCGAGGATGCGGCCAATTGTTGTCTTGCCCGCCCCCATCAGTCCGACTAAAAACACATTCTCCATCGACACCCGTAGATTAATTTTTGTCTGTGCAGACAGCCGCAAAACCGTACGGGCTGACCGCGCCAGGAGGAGCGATCGTTTTGGTAGCGTAGTCGGCCCCTGCGCCTGGCAACACAGTATAGCCTACGTAACTGGCTTCCGTGCCCGAGACGGCGCCGGTGAAGGTGAAGTCGGCGTCGATCCAGTAAGCGCGATCCTTGGGGTACAGCAGCGAGACGACCGCAGTGCCGGAACCATCGGTCTTGCCGCTGGAGGTGACGGTGATCGGAATGCCCGGATCGAGGTGGCCACTGGTGTTGGTGTCTTCCGTGACGCCGAAAGTGTCGGTGCCGAGAAAGCCGTCGCTGTCGAGGTCTTCGTTCAGGCAGGTAGCAAGGACATTCGGCACCCAAGGACCGCTCGCGCCGCTCCACACCATGAAGCCTTTGTAGTAGTAACGCGGACGCACCTTGCCGGTGACGACGACGTCGCGTACTGCATTACCGGCCGCATCGGTGACAAATACCGTGTAATCGACCTGGTAGGTGGTCGAGGACGGCGTCAGGATGGTGTTGCCGGTACCTGCGGTGATGAACAGTGCACGCTGGCCCACGGTCAGCAAGGCGGTCGCATTGGCGCTCGAGACCACGCTCTGGACTGTGGCCCGGATCTGGACGCCGCCAGTGGCGGTGGCGGTGGTGCCGGCGATATAGCTGACGGTTGCCGAGCCGTCGGCGCCGGTCAGCACTTCGGAAGGCTGGCTCAAGGTGCCGCCGCTTGGATCGGCAAGAATCGTGAATGCCACCTTGGCGTTCTTGACCGGGTTGCCCAGGCTGGCGCTGTCGGTGACGACCGCGCGCAATACCACCTGCTGGCTGGTGCTGCCGGCGCTGTTGGCGCTGACCACGCTCGGATTGGCCTGCAGGCTGATCACGGACGTGGCCGTCAGCGGCGAGACGAACTCCAGCGTGCTTTGCACGGTCGAATGGGTCACGCTATCGGTGGCGCTCAAGGTCGCCACGCCGGGGCTGCCCGACTTGACGTATACCGTCGCCAGGCCGGCCGTCAGCGGCACCGACGATCCGAGCGCGGCGGTGCAGGCGGCATTGGTATAGAGCAGGCCGCGCGAGGTAGTGACGGACACGGTACTTTGCGGCACGGCGTTGACGAAGTCACGGATATTGACCACGTTGCAGGCACCCGTGTTCGCTTGCGGCGGCGTACCAGTGCCAACCGGAATGATCGAGAAGTCGGCGCTGACCGTGGTGATCGCCAGCGTGGCGCTCTGGCCCAGAGCCGTGACGGTAATGGTCGATGTGCCGACCGCCGATGCGGTATAGCTCAACACCAGTTTGCCGGTGCTGTCGGTGGTGCTGGCACCGCCGCCCTTGACCGCGATCGGGTTGGCCGTGGCGCTGAAGGTGACCGCACGGTTAAGCAACGGATTGCCGGACGAGTCGGTGAGCACCACGTTGATATCGCTGACCGAGTCCTTGTTGACAGTGGTGGCGCCATTGAGCGTGATGCTGGTGCCGATCACGTTCACTTTGACGTTCGCCTCGACCGCGCCGGGCGTGTTCGCCTTCACCGTGATGGTGCGGTTGCTTGGGTCGCCGCCGGTATTGAGGTCGACCACGGCGGTGCCGTTGGCCAGCGTGGCCGAGGTCCCAGCGCTGAGCGTGCCCGAGTCGGTCGAGAAGTTCACCACCGCGTTAGGGACCACCACGTTGTTGCTGTCAATGACCAGCGCACGGATCTGGACAGCAAGCGCGCCGCCCGAATTGAGCGTGCCGCTGGTGGAGGTGAGCACCACTTTCGGGACCGGATTGAGGGTCGGCGTGACGTTGACGGTTTTCGTGTTGGACGTCTTGCCGCCGGCAGTGGCGGTGACGGTAATATCGCGCGGAGCGGTCACATCGCCGCCGATGCTGAGTTTTTCGGTGACGGTACCGCTGGCGTCGGTGACGCGGGTGCCTTTCGAAATGACGCCCGAACTGGCGGCAAACGCGACCGTGATGCCGGACATGGCATTGTTGTCGGCATCCTTGACGGTAGCGGTCAAGGTTACTTCGGAGCCGGGCGCGCCGGTATTGGGCATGCTGGTCGCGCTGGTGCTCAGCGTGACGGTGGCGACCGTCGGCGTGACCGGCGGCTGGCCGGGCACGGTGCCGGGGCTACCGCCGCCGCCGCCGCAGGCGGACAGCGTGGCGGCCAGCGAGGCGCACATCAACATGCGAGAGGGTTTCGCAATGAGGCGTTGTAAAAAATTGGGCAACATAATAATTTCCTGAAATAGAAGGCGAGATTAGCGCGTCGAGACGCGCTCGGCGATGATCTTCGGCGTGATGAAGACCAACAGCTCGGTTTTGGTATTGGAACGCGAGGTCGACTTGAACAAGTAGCCGATGAGCGGCAAGTCGCCCAGCAGCGGGACCTTGCTCACGTTATTCGTTTCGGATTGCTGATAGATGCCGCCCAGGACCACGGTACCGCCATTTTCGACCATCACCTTGGTTTGCACGTGTTGGGTATTGATCGCGAAGCCGGCCCGCGTTTCATCGCCCTTGGAATCCTTGGCCACGTTCACTTCGAGCACGACGTTGCCGTCCGGCGTGATTTGTGGCGTCACTTCCAGGCGCAAGTTGGCTTTCTTGAACGACACCGAGGTCGAGCCGCTGCTGGACGCTTCCAGGTAAGGCAGTTCCACGCCCTGCTCGATCACCGCCACGTGCTTGTCTTCGGTGACCACGCGCGGGCTGGAAATGATCTTGCCCTTGCCATCGGCTTCGAGCGCCGACAGTTCCAGGTTCAGGAAGCGGTTGGCGGCGGCCGAGAACAGGCTGGCGGCCAGCGTGGCGGCAGGATTGCCGGCCAGCCCGGCGGCCGGCAAATTGATCATCTGGCTGTTGGTGTAACCGTCGGTGGCGCCGCCGCTGGCCTGGCCGGTGACCTGGCCAACGCCGATCATGTTGCCGCCGATGGCCACGCGCTCATTGCCGCTGACCTGGTAGCCGGCGTCGCCGCCGCGCACGTTGCGCAGGTCGGAAAAGCCGAGCTTGGCGCCCAGATTGCGGCTAAAGCCGTCGTTCGCTTCGACCAGGCGCGCTTCGATCAAGACCTGGCGCGATGGCACGTCGATGCGCTGGATCAGCTTGCGGATGTCTTCGAGCTTGGAGGCGACGTCGGTAATGAACAACTGGTTGGTGCGGGCATCGATGACGGCGCTGCCGCGCTTGGACAGCACCCGGTTGTTGGCAGCGCCAGCGCCGCCGGCGCCGCCGGCGGCCGCGCCCGTCGCTGCGCCGGAAGAGGCGACGCCAGCACCGCCCGCGCCGCCGGCGCTGTGGGTCAGGCCGAACACGGTCAGGAAAGCTTCGGCTTTCTGATAGTTCAGCTGGAACACTTCCGACTTCAACGGCTCGAGGTCAGCCATCAGCGCGCGCTGCTCCATTTCCAGCTTTTCCTTGGTCAGCAGTTCTTCCTTGGGCGCGATCCACAGCACCGTGCCGTCCTTGCGCATGTCCAGGCCCTTGGCCTGCAGCATGGCGTTAAGCGCCTGGTCCCACGGCACTTCTTTCAGGTGCATGGTCAGGTTGCCGGTGACGGACTCGCTGGTGATGATGTTCAGGCCGGACACGTCGGCGATCGATTGCAGCGCCGCGCGCACATCGACGTTCTGGAAATTGAAGGTAATCTTTTCGCCGCGATAACCCTGGGTACCCTGGGTCAGGCGGTTCGGATCTTCCTTGATCGGCTTGATGTCGATCACCAGCTGGGTGTCGCTCTGGTACACGCTCTGTTCCCACAGGCCGCGCGCTTCGATCGTCATGCGCACGTTGTCGCCTTGCGGCACGGTGGTGATCAGGGACACGGGGGTGCCGAAATCGGTCGCATCGAGACGGCGGCGCAGCGTTTCCGGCAAGCTCGTCTTCATGAAGTCGACCACGATCGCATTGCCGGCCTGGCGCACGTCAACGGCGACCTGGTTGTGTGGCAAATCGACCACGACCCGGCCTTCACCGTTGGCGCCCTTGCGGAAATCGATGTTTTTCAGGTTCTGGCGGCCGACCGGCGCCGCGCTGGCCGCAGCCAGTACCGGCTGGCCGGCCTTGTCGACCGCTTGCGCGGTGCCGCCCGAGCCGTCGACGGTGACGATGACGGACTTGCCGTCGATCGCCATGGCGTAGTTCAGCGGACGCTTCAGGTTGAACACCAGGCGCGTGCGTTCGCCGGCCTGCACCACGTTGATGGCACGCAGGTCGGCGATGTTGACGTCTTGCGCCGTCTTGCCGGTGGCGTTGACGGTGGCGCCGAAATCGAGCGCAATGCGGGTCGGGTTGGTGATGGAAAACCCGATCGGCAACTTGGCCGGCGGGTTTTTCATGGCGATGTTGACCACCACGTTATTGCCCTGCTGGAGCGCCGTGATCGATTCGATCGCGTTCTCCTGCGCCAGCGCGTTGCCGGCGCCGAGGGCCAGGGCCAGCAGTGCGCCCATGCGTACCACCAGGCCGGTGAAGGCGGTGTAATTATTTTTCATTGCGCTCATTTCGTGGTCTCCTTGCTTTCCTGCAACTCCAGCTTCGACATGCGCTCGACCCACTCGCCGCCGGCGTCCTGAACCGTTTCCTTGATGCTGATGGCCGACTCGGCCACGCCCGTGACTTTGCCGAAGTTCTGGCCCAGCCATTGCCCTGCTTTTACCTGGTATACCGCACGGTCGATCTGGATCAGGCCGTACGTGATGCCGCCCTTGCTGATGGTGCCCACCATTTTCATGGTGTCGATCGGGAACGTTTCGAGGAACTCGCGACGGCGGTTCTGGTCCGGTCCGTTGTTGCTGTTGGCGGCGGCGCGCGCCAGTTCGGCCAGCAGCTTGTTCGGGTCGAACGGATCGGTCTGTTCGCGCACACCGTAGGCGAACGGAATAAAGGTCTTCGGCTCGGTCAGCGGCTTGACGTTGACGTGGGAATGCTTGTTGACGTCGGCCATCCAGGAATTGACTTCGGCCACGTCGCTGTCGCTGCAGCCGGCCAGCAGGGCGGCGCCCGCCAGCAGGGCCAGGCAATGTCGTCGTTTCATCATTTTTTCACCTTTTTGCCGCGCGCGGCCTTGTCACGCTCGAGACGCATCTGGCGCGCGGCGTTGGCCTCTTCCTCGTCGAGGTAGCGGAACGTCTTGGCGGTCGCGTCCAGCGTCAGCACGCCTTCTTTGCTGGCCGTCAAGCGCATATTGTTCAACGTCACGATGCGCGGCAAATTGGCCATGTCGCTGGCGAACGCGCCCACGTCATGGTAGGAGCCGGTGACGCGGATCTCGATCGGCTGTTCGGCGTAATAATCACGCACCACGGCACTGCCCGGCTTGAACAGCTCGAACGTCAAGCCGCGCCCGGCGCCGGCCTGGTTGATATCGGTCAGCAGCGCGGCCATCTCGGCCTTGCTCGGCAACTGCTTTTGCAGCCGTTCGACGTAGGTGTCGACCTGGACCTTTTGCGCCTTGAGCGCTTCGAGGTTGATCGCCTGTCCCATCTTGGTGCGGTACAGGTCCTTGAGCTTGATCTCTTCGGCGGCCAGCGCGGCATGCTCGTCGAACTGGCTGCTCCAGTAGGCGAAATACCCGGCCACGCACACGGCCACCACCACGCCGATGCCGCACAACATGCGCGGCGCGATCGGCCACTGGCCCGGCGGCAGGCCGCCCAGGTTCTGGAACTGCCCGCCCAGCGATTGGCCGAAGCCTTTCAGGTTTATAGTCATAGTCGTGTCCGTTCTAGCTCTTTTTTGCCGGTGCTGGCACCGGTGGCTTGGGCGCTGCCACCGGTGGCGTGGCGCTCACGCCCGCCGGGGCCACCGGTACGGCGGCGCCAGGGGCAGTGGCGCCACTGGCCTTGGCCAACGCGGCCGCGGCGGCGGCGGCCGCCTCGGCATCCTTGTCGCGCTGGCGCTTGATGTCCACGCTGAGGGTGAATTCGCCGACCTTCTTGCCGGACTTGCCGTTCAGGTTGACCGAACGCACCTCGACCAGGTTGGGCTTCTCCAGCCACGGCGAGCCGCTGGTCAGGTTGCGCAACAGTTCAGCGACCCGTTCCTGCGACTGCGCATAGCCGGCCAATTGCACTTTCTGGCCTTCCTGCTTGAACGAGCGCAGGTAGACACCTTGCGGCGTCTGGCGCACCAGCTCTTCGAGCAAGTACACCGGCTGGTTGCGGTCGCCCTGCAAATCCTCGACCGCCTGCTGGCGCGCCTTGAGCGCTTCGATTTCCTGCTTCAGCGTGGCGATTTCAGCGATCTTGCGGTCGAGCACGACGTTGGCGTCCTTGATCACCTTGTTGCGCTGATTCTGGATCGAGATGCGGCTGGCGTTATAGCCGCCCACCGCGATCACCACCACCACGCCCAGCGCCGCCGAAGCGGCCATCAGTGCGATAAAGGCGGTCTTCTTTTGCTTGCGCCGTGCTTCCCGGTGCGGTAATAGATTAATTTTGATCATCAGTCAAACCTCCGCAGGGCCAGCCCGCAGGCGACAAGATAGGCTGGCGCCTCCGTGCGCAATTGCTGCTCGCGCACCGACGGGCCCAGCGACATGCCCTTGAACGGCGACACCACTGCGCTCGAGATCTTGGTCCGGCTTGCCACGATATCGAGCAGGCCGGGGATCAGCGCGCAGCCGCCGGCCAGGAACAGCTGGTCGATGCGGGTGTACGGCGTGGACGTATAGAAAAACTGGATCGCGCGCGTCACTTCCAGCGCCGCGTTTTCAAGGAAGGGCATCAACAGTTCGGCGCCGTAGCCGTCCGGCAGTTCGCCCGATTTCTTCTTGGCGTCGGCGTCTTCGAACGACAGGCCATAGGCGCGCACGATGTCCTGGGTCAGCTGGTTGCCGCCGAAAGGCTGTTCGCGCTCGTAGATGGTCTCGCCGTCGAGCATCACGGAAATGTGGGTGACCTGGGCGCCGATCTGGAACAGCGCGACGATCTGGCCCTGGCCGGCGTTGGGCATCTGGGCCGTGACGCGGTCAAGGGCGGCGCGCGCGGCATACGATTCGATGTCCATCACCACCGCCGACAGGCCGGCCGCTTCGGCGATCGCGACCCGGTCTTCGACTTTTTCCTTGCGCGAGGCGGCAAGCATGACTTCGATGTCTTCGGTCGAATTGGCGGTCGGCCCGAGCACGTCGAAGTCGAGCGAGACTTCGTCGAGCGCGAACGGAATGTACTGGCTCGCTTCGGACTCGACCTGCACTTCGAGCTGGTCTTCGGACAGGCCGGCCGGCAAGATGATCTTCTTGGTAATCACCGAGGCCGGCGGCATGCCCAGCGCCACCAGCTTGATGCGGGTGCCGCTTTTTTTCCAGACCCGGCGCACCGCTTCGGAGACCAGCTCCATATTCTCGATGTTGCCGTCAACGACGGCGCCGCGCGCCAGCGGCTCGGACGCATAGCGCTCCAAGCGCAGCTCATTTTTGCCGATCACGACCAATTCGACCAGGCGCACGCCGGACGTACTGATGTCCAACCCCAACAAGGGGGGACTGGCCTGACCGAACAAGGAACCAAGATTTACCATCGAGCGTACTCCCTCACCTGCCTCAACTGCTACCGCTGCAAAGTTGTCTTTGCAGCACGAATAAGAAGAACAATATCTGGTGGTAATTTGTTATAAAACCGCCGTTTAGACTGCACTTGTAAGACACTACATTAAATCGTAGCAACTATCTTCAGGTCATGTAAAGGTATTTCTGCATTGGAATTTTATTGGGATGGGCAGGAAAGCCACACTCTGTGACCCTGCCGACATCATAGTTGTCGACAGGCAAATATCGCTTGCGCCGCATCAGGCCCTGCCAGTGCGCCGCCGCTGCAAACGGTGCTTTATAATGATTCGCAACAACTGAGTGCCACATTAAGCGAAAGAATTGATCCGCATGACACAATCGAAGCCGGACCCTGCCTCCCCATCCCCGCGCCAGGCGCGCTCGCCCAAGCGGCTGCTGCTGATGATCCTGGGAGGCCTGACCGGGGCCGCCCTGGTGGGCCTGCTGATCGTGGTCTTTGCGCTGGCCATGGCCTACCCGAATTTGCCGCCGCTCGACAGCCTGACCGACTACCGGCCCAAGATGCCGCTGCGCATCTTTACCGCCGACAGCGTGCTGATCGGCGAGTTCGGCGAAGAACGGCGCAACCTGGTGCACCTGAAAGACATCCCGGAAGTGATGAAGAAAGCCATCATCGCGATCGAGGACGACCGTTTCTACGAACACCACGGGGTCGACTACAAGGGCGCGCTGCGCGCCTTCCTGCACAACGCCAGCAGCAGCGGCGCGCGCCAGGGCGCTTCGACCATCACCCAGCAGGTGGCCCGCAATTTCTTCCTGTCGTCGGAACAATCATACAAGCGCAAGGCCTATGAAATCCTGCTGTCCTGGAAGATCGAGCAAAACCTTTCCAAGGACCAGATCCTCGAGGTCTACATGAACCAGATCTACCTGGGCCAGCGCGCGTTCGGTTTCGCCTCGGCCGCGCAGATCTATTTCGGCAAGAGCATCAAGGACATCAGCCTGGCCGAAGCGGCCATGCTGGCCGGCCTGCCCAAAGCGCCGTCGGCCTACAACCCGGTGGTCAACCCGAAGCGGGCCCGCACGCGCCAGCAGTACATCTTGCAGCGCATGCTCGAACTGAAGTACATCACGCCGGCCCAGTACGCGCAAGCGAAGGACGAGCCGCTCAAGATCAAGACCGACAGCAGCGAATTTGGCGTGCACGCCGAATACGTGGCCGAGATGGCGCGCCAGCTGGTCTATGAACAGTACAAGGAAGAGACCTACACGCGCGGCCTGAACGTGTTTACCACCATCACCAAGGCCGACCAGGACGCGGCCTATCTGGCGCTGCGGCGCGGCGTGATGGAATACGAGAAGCGCCACCCGTACCGCGGGCCGGAAGCGTATATCGACATCCCCAAGGTCAAGGAAGAAGCCGACGAAGCGATCGAAAACGAACTGGCCGAACATCCCGACAGCGACGACATCATCGCCGCCATGGTGCTGGAGGCCTCGCCCACGGAAATCCGGGCCGTGACCGCGTCCGGCGAAGAGATCAAGATCACTGGCGCCGGCTTGACATTCGCGCAAGGCTGGCTGTCGGCCAAGGCCGCACCGAACCGGCGCGTCAAGCGCGGCGCGGTGATCCGGGTCAGCCAGGACGGCACCACCACCTGGAGCGTGACGCAGATGCCGGAAGTCGAATCGGCGTTCGTGGCGGCCGATCCGGGCGATGGCGCAATTCGCGCTCTGGTGGGCGGCTTCGACTACAACCGCAACAAGTTCAACCACGTCACGCAAGCATGGCGCCAGCCCGGCTCCTCGTTCAAGCCGTTCATCTATTCGGCCTCGCTCGAACGCGGCCTGTCGCCATCGACCATCATCAACGACGCCCCGATCTCGTTTGACGCCGGCCAGACCGGCGGCCAGGCCTGGGAGCCGAAGAACTACGACGGCAAGTACGAAGGCCCGATGACGATGCGGCGCGGGCTGACCAAGTCGAAGAACATGATCTCGATTCGCATCCTGCACAAGATCGGCGCCAAGTACGGCCAGGAATACACCACCCGCTTCGGCTTTGACGCCGACAAGAACCCGCCGTACCTGACGTTGGCGCTGGGCGCCGGCGCCACCACGCCGCTGCAGATGGCGGGCGCCTATTCGGTGTTCGCCAACGGCGGCTACCGGGTCAGCCCGTATCTGATCGCGCAGGTCACCGATAGCAACGGCAAGGTGCTCTCGCAAGCGACGCCCGACAAGGCGGGCGTGGAAACGAACCGCGTGATCGACGCGCGCAACGCCTTCCTGGTCGACAGCATGCTCAAGGACGTGGTCCGGTTCGGCACCGCCACCAAGGCGCTCTCGCTCAAGCGCACCGACATCGCCGGCAAGACCGGCACCACCAACGACTCGATCGACGCCTGGTTTGCCGGCTACCAGGCCAAGCTGGTGGGCATTGCCTGGATCGGCTACGACCAGCCCAAGAACCTGGGCAACAAGGAAACCGGCGGCGGGCTGGCGCTGCCGATCTGGATCGGCTACATGCAAAAAGCGCTCAAGGACGTGCCGATCGAAGAGCGCGCGGTACCCGATGGCATGCTCAAAGTGGGCGAAGAATATTATTACGCCGAGAACCCGCCGGGTACTGGCGTCCAGAACCTCGACATCGGCGCGCGCGGCACGGCGGCCGAGGAAAAAGCCAAGGACGCCGTCAAGAACGAACTGTTTTAAAAGAGGGTCAAGTCTGACATCAGGACACGGGCCCATCAGTAGCGGCGCTACTGATGGGCCCGTGTCCTGATGTCAGACTTGACCCTGTGTTTACAAGGCAATGGCAGCGCCACCCTGGGCGCTGGCCAGGGCCGACAAGGCGGCGAACAGTTCGCTGCCGTCGCGCGTGTTGATCCAGGCGCCGTCGCGGTGCTTGTAGTGGAAGCCGCCCGACTTGGCGGCCACCCACAGTTCCTTCATCGGCGCCTGGCTGTTGACGATGATCTTGCTGCCGTTGGCAATGAACTCGATTTCCAGCACGTTGCCGCTGCGTTTGCACTCGACGTCGATCAGGTCCTCGTCGTTCAGCCGGTCCATGGCCGCTTCGATCGTGTTCAGCGTCGATTCGGCCAGGTCCAAAAATTCTTTTTCGCTCATGCTACACTCCAAGATCGTCATCAAACCGTGATTCTAATCGTGAAGTCTCCTTCTGCGCTCATTACCGGCATCGCCGCCGTGGTCTTAACCGGACTGCTCGCGGCCGGCTGCGGCCAACCCGGCCCGCTGTATTTGCCAAAACCTCCGGCCACATCCACGCCCAAGGCCAGCGCGCCGCTTCCGCCGCCGCCACCTTCTCCTACCGTCTCCCAATAAAACTATGTCGCATTTCCCCCAGCTTGACGGCGTCCTGCACGTCGAGAGCACACCCCTGCCCCGCATCGCCGCACAATTCGGCACGCCGACCTATATTTACTCGAAAGCGGCGCTGCTGAGCAATTTCAGCGCCTTTGCCGATGCCTGTGCCGGGCGCGACGCGCTGGTCTGCTACGCGATGAAAGCCAATTCGAACCTGGCCATCCTCGACCTGCTGGCACGCCATGGCGCCGGTTTCGACATCGTCTCCGGCGGCGAACTGCTGCGGGTGATTGCCGCCGGTGGCGATCCGCGCAAGGTGATTTTCTCGGGCGTCGGCAAGACGGTCGAGGAAATGCAGCTGGCGCTGTCGCACGACATCCTGTGCTTTAACGTCGAATCGATTCCCGAACTGCACCGCCTCAACGCGGTGGCCGGCGCGATGGGCAAGCAGGCGCGCGTGTCGCTGCGGGTGAACCCGAACGTGGATGCCAAGACCCACCCGTACATTGCCACCGGCCTGAAAGCCAACAAGTTCGGCGTCGCCTTTGACGATGCGCTGGCCACTTACCGTACCGCGGCCAGCCTGGCGCACCTGACAGCGGTCGGCATTGACTGCCATATCGGCTCGCAATTGCTGGACGACGCGCCGCTGCTCGAAGCGCTCGACAAGCTGATCGAACTGGTCGACGCGCTGGCCGCAGAAGGCATCGTGCTCGAGCACCTGGACATGGGCGGGGGCATCGGCATCAATTACGGCGAAGCGGGCGAGTCGGAGCCGGTGCCGGTGGCCGACTACCTGGGCCGCGTGTTCGCCCGGGTCGACGCCTGGCGCGCCGAAAAATATGACGGCCGTCCGATCAAGGTGATTTTTGAACCGGGCCGCGCCATTGTCGGCGATACCGGCGTGCTGCTCACGCGCGTGGAATTCCTGAAGCCGGGCGCCGAGAAAAATTTCTGCATCGTCGACGCGGCCATGAACGACTTGATGCGTCCTGCCTTGTATCAGGCCTGGATGGATGTGCGCGAAGTGGCGCCGCATGACGGCGATCCGGTGATCTATGACGTGGTGGGCCCGGTGTGCGAGTCAGGCGACTGGCTGGCGCGCGAACGCGCCCTGGCCGTCAATCAAGGCGACCTGCTGGCCATCATGCAGGCCGGCGCGTATGGCTTGACGATGTCGTCGAACTACAACACGCGTGGGCGTGCCGCCGAAGTCATGGTCGATGGCGACCAGTTGCACCTGATCCGCCAGCGCGAAAATCCGGCGGACTTGTTCGCACTGGAATCGCTGATCAAGTAGCGCCTCGCTGCGGGCCGAACAGGTCATCGATATTTTTGCCGTCGATGACCTGCTCCAGCCAGGCTTGCAGCTGCGCCATCGGCGCCTGTGCAATCCTTGTTGCCACGTCAGCTGGAAAGTCCTGAAACTGGCTAGCAAGCAATTTCTGCAATACGCTTCGTAGTACTGAACTCCCTTCCTCGCGACCTTGCGCCACCCCTTGCGCCACCCCTTTCTTCAATCCCTTCTGCAAACCCCGGTTTTCGAATTCATCGGCCCACGTATTAAATTTTTTCACCATGCGGTCCACATCTGCATGTTCCGGCACGGTCTCGGAAACGCTTTCGAATTGACTGTTCATCATTCGCTCCACCCACGAAATAACATCGCGCCTCAATGAGGCCCGCGCATCGTCGCGCAGCCATGTCGCCAACGTCGACAACACGTCTGATGTGACATCAGGTTCTTGCGAAAGTTCCATTTGAAACAGCAAGGAAATCACTGAACGCATGTCCGCCAGCATGGTCGGGTCCAGTTTGTGCAGTTCGATCACTAAATAATGCTGGGATGCCTGCAAGCCAACCAACCCCGCTGGGGCAGGCATGATCAGCGCGCCTAAATCCAGGCTGGCACTCCAGCTCGCCCGGCCGTTGTACAACACAATCGGCAACACCGGCGGCAGCAAGGTGGCGGGGCTCAATTCCGCGCGCTTGACCAGGTCCTGGTACAGCAGGCCGATATAGACTTGCATGCGCAGCGCCATCCATCGGTCTATGCCGGACTGAAACTCAAGCAGGATATAGATGTACAGCCATTGCTCACCAAGCTTTACGCGCCACACGATGTCATCCTCGCGCTCGGCAAACTGGTCGCTGACATACACAGGATTGACCCGTTCGAAGGCCGACGCGTCGAACTCGGCAACTGCGCCGAGCGGCGTGAAGCCCGCAACCAGGTCGCGCACCAGCTCCGGATGCGCGAACAGCAATTTATACCCAAGATCGTGGTGGCCCGCCATGCGCCATCGTAGCGGCCCGCTTGCGCCGCCATCTGCGGCGCCTCAAGCGCGCGCGGTTACCGCCCGGGTCCGGCTCCAGTAAATCCGCACGCCCAGCAGCACCGCCACGATCAGGCCGAAAATGATCGGCTGCGTGAAGTTATGCTTGCCCGCCTTCATCCACCAGAAATGCAGGATGCCCAGCGGGGCGATCACGTAGATCAGCTTGTGCAGCCACTGCCAGCGCTTGCCGCCCAGGCGCTTGATCATGCCGTTGGTGCTGGTCACGGCCAGCGGAATGAGCAGCACGAAGGCGCTGAAGCCGACCGTGATGAATGGCCGCTTGAGGACATCCTTCCACATTTCGGAAAGATCGAAAAAATGGTCGAACCACAGGAACGCCAGGAAGTGCATGAACGCGTAAAAGAAGGCGTACAGGCCGGCCATGCGGCGCAGCTTGACCACCCAGTTCCAGCCGGTCAGGCGGCGCAGCGGCGTGATGGCCAGCGTGATGCACAGCAGGTACAGCACCCAGTCGCCGGTGCCGCGCGTGATCGCCTCAAGCGGCTCGACAAACTGCTGGGTCAGCGTCATATAGACCAGCCGTGCAAAGGGCAGCAGCGCCAGCACGAACAGGCTGGCCTTGAGCGCGGAAAACTGCTTGGGCGTGGGAGCGAAGGCCATGATCAGAAATTTCTCTTCAAGTCCATGCCCGCGTACAGCGACGCCACCTCGGGGTAACCGTTGAACATCAGTGTCTTGCGCTTCTTCTGGAAGAAACCATCCTCGCCAATGCGGCGCTCGCTCGCTTGTGACCAGCGCGGGTGGTCGACGTCCGGATTGACGTTCGAGTAAAAACCATACTCGGCCGGCGCCGACACGTTCCACGCGGTGCGCGGCTGCTCCTTGACGAAGCGAATCTTGACGATCGACTTGGCCGACTTGAAGCCATACTTCCACGGCACCACCACGCGCACCGGCGCGCCGTTCTGGTTCGGCAGCGTCTGGCCATACATGCCCAGGCCCAGCAGCGCCAGCGGGTGCATTGCTTCGTCGATGCGCAAGCCTTCCACATACGGCCAGTTGAGCACGCGGTTGCCCACGCCCGGCATCTGCTTCGGATCGGCCAGGCTGGTGAACTCGACAAATTTGGCGTTGCTGGTCGGCTCGACCTGCTTGATCAGCGCCGACAGCGAATAGCCGACCCAAGGAATGACCATCGACCAGCCCTCCACGCAGCGCAGCCGGTAGATGCGCTCCTCGAGCGGCGCCAGTTTTAGCAGGCGGTCGATATCGAGCGTCATCGGTTTTTTAACTTCGCCTTCGATTGACACCGTCCACGGCCGCGTCTTGAGCGTGTGCGCGGTGTGCGACGGCTCGTCCTTGTCGAGACCGAACTCATAGAAATTGTTGTAGCTGCTCGCGTCCTGGAACGGCGTTGGCTTGTCCGGCACGGCAAAGGCGGGATTGAGCTTGGCGGCCAGCTTCTGGGCCGGCACTTGCGCGAACGCGTCGCGGTTGGCCATTTCCCACAAGGCGCTGCCGGCGACCGCGCCCAGCGCCATCTTGGCGATGAACTTGCGGCGCTCTTCGTACACTTGCTGCGGGGTGATTTCGGACGGTTTGATCAGCATGGCGACTCCGGCAATAAAGGTGGTGATAGCAGTTAGTCGTGCAACTAGCGCCTACCTTACACCAATCACGTCAGCTTGTTATTCCGCCACCCGCGCTGCATCGGCCTTGCCGAGCAACCATTGCAGCCCGGCCAGATGCTGCTGGTCGTGGCTGCACAGGTAATGCACGAGGCTGCGCACCGTCAGTGGGCCATAGCCGTCGAACGTCGCGGTGCGCGCCAGCTGGGCAGGCGTCATGGCGGCAATGATGGCCATGGTGTCGGTCCGCGCCAGGCGAAATGCTGCCAGCACGGCCGCGCCATCGGCCTGGCCGTAATTGCGTTCGCGCGCCAGGGCTTCGGTATCGAGTGAAGGCAAGATGGGATGGTCTTCGGCTAGCGTGCGGCGCAAACGCAGCTGGTAGCCTTCGACCTCGATGTCGAGCACATGGCACAGCTGTTCGATGGCTGTCAGCGGTTCGCTTGGCACGCCTTCCCATGAGGACGGCGCCCAATGCACGAAGGCGGCCGGAAAGGCCGAGAAATGCGCTTCCAGCTGGTCCGGAAACGCTTGCAGCGTCGACAACGTGATTGGGTTCATGCGGGCAATGATAGCTGGAAACAAGATTGGGGGCGCCCTCCCTCCAATGAGAAAATTTGTTACGCGGCGGGATATGCCCCATACTGGCTGAAATATTGCGTTAATCGTAACGCTGGAAAACATGAAGATATGAAAAAAATTTCCCCCACTCGAATCACTCTCATGCTCGGCGCTCTGTTCATGCTTGGGGGCTGCGATCTGCATGTGTCATCGAACTCAAGCAAGACGTCCGGCCAGGTGAAATCGACTGTCGCTGGAACTGCGGCCGTCACGTTCGAGTGTGTGAAAAGCAATTCGTCTGTATGCAACTACGTGTTATTCACTTCCAACTGTTCGAACGGAAGCGGCGCGAACGGGAAGCCCTCTCTGACGTGCACCCACCAAGTCCTTGAGGAATTTTCCTTGCATGAGGGGGAGACTAAAGAACTCTCGGGCCTGCCCACAGCTGTCAAGCACTGCAGCGCTATCGGTGAAAAACCCAAATTTCCAATGTGTGCTCCGTGAAACGCTGGACAAATACGTTCCGGCAGCCAGATTCGTTGAATGTTAAGGTAAGCACAATGCACGCCACAGTCCAGGTCCGCAGTCACACGCGAAAAATGCTGGTGCTTTTCGCCGCCTATGTCTTGGTTGGCGCGGCGCATGCAGCCGAACCTGCGCTTGAAGCTCCAAATGTCGTGATCATCTCGTCGACGCTCGTGACCTCCGGTCAACCGACCGCAAAAGCGCTATCGCAGCTTGCTGCCCAGGGCTTTGCTGCGGTGATTTATCTGGCGCCGCCAACCGTGTCGGACGCCATTCCAGGCGAAGCGGAAATCGTGCGCAAGCAAGGCCTCGAGTTCATCAACATTCCGATCAAGTTCGGCGAACCGACCGAGGCGGATGTTGATGCGTTCATCGCGGCAATGAACAGGCTGCGGGAGCGCAAGGTGCTGGTGCACTGCCAGATCAACATGCGCGCATCGACCATGACGTTTTTGTACCGCGTAGTCGTCGGGCATGAGAAGCCCGAGCTAGCCTACGAATCGGTCGCACGCATCTGGTCACCGAATGGGCCATGGAAAGGCTTGTTGGTGTCCCAGCTTCGCAAGGCAAGCATCCAATTTGAACCGTACTAAACCGAGGCGTCATGAGCAGCGACGAAGCGCAAGTTGCCAGCTTTCTCGCAAAGTACACGCCGGAAATTAAAACGCAGTTGCGCGAAGCGCGCAGCAGGCTGCGCGCTATGTTCCCTCGTGGCTTCGAGCTGGTCTACGACAATTACAACGCCTTGGTGTTCGGCATCAGCCCGACTGAACGCACGTCCGAAGCGTTCATCTCTGTGGCTGGCTATCCGAAGTGGATCACCCTGTTCTTCCTTCACGGCGCGACGTTGCACGATCCGGACGGCCTGCTGGCAGGCGAAGGCAAGCAGGTCAGGGGCATCCGGCTCACAGATCCAGCGACCATCAACACGCCCGCAGTTGAAGCACTCATAGCCCAGGCCGCTCTTTGCCATGAATCACAGCTTCGTGCGGCCCCGGCCCTGACCACGGTCGTCAAGTCGGTGTCGGCCAAACAGCGGCCGCGGCGCCCAGCCACCCGAACCTGACACCCGCGTTATAGCTTGCCGTACGAATGCAAGCCCGACAGGAACATATTCACGCCCAGGAAGGCGAAGCTGGTCACCACCAGGCCGATCAGCGCCCACCAGGCCGCTGGACGCCCTCGCAAGCCCGACATCAAGCGCATGTGCAGCCAGGCCGCGTAGTTGAGCCACACGATCAGGGCCCAGGTTTCCTTCGGATCCCACGACCAGTAGCCGCCCCACGCTTCGGCCGCCCACAGCGCGCCCAGGATGGTGGCCACGGTGAAGAAGGCGAAACCGACCGAGATCGACTTGTACATGACGTCGTCCAGCACTTCCAGCGCCGGCAGGCGGTCGGCCAGGTAGCCGTGCGACTTGAGCAGATAGGCCGAGCCGACCATGGCTGCCAGCGAGAACGTGCCGTAGCCGATGAAGTTCGCTGGCACGTGGATCTTCATCCACCAGCTTTGCAGCGCCGGCACCAGCGGCTGGATTTCGGCGGCGTCGCGTGACACCGTGTACCACAGCAAGAAGCCGACCGCGGCCGAAATGACCACCAGCACGAACGGGCCCAGCTGGCGGGTCTTGTAGTGCTGCTCGTAATACAGGTAGAACATGGCGGTGATCATCGAAAACAGGATGAACACTTCATACAGGTTCGATACCGGGATGTGGCCGACGTCCGTGCCTTTCAGGTACGACTCGTACCAGCGCACCATCATGCCGACCCAGCCCACCACCACCGCGGCCCAGCACAGCTTGGAGCCGACCGCGGAGCCGAAATCGGAACGCGCCGCCAGCCCGATCCAGTAAAACACGGTGGAAAACCAGAACAGCGTCACCATCCACAGGATCGCCGTCTGGCTCGACAGCATGTACTTGAGGAAGAAGCGCTGGTCGGCCGCGGCCAGGTCGCCGCCGTACAGGGCGATCGAGCTCAGCGCCAGTAGGGCCACCACCGGGATCAGCCAGCGCACCGGTTTCCAGTGCCAGCCGAGCGCGGCAAAGGTGGGCGCGGCCAGCACCAGGATCACTTTTTCGTAGGCGTCCATGAAGGCGCCAAAGCGCGCCAGCGCGAACAGCGCGGCCGCCAGCAGCGCGCCGGCGTAAATCCAGTCAAGCAAGACCAGGCGCTTGAAATAGCCGGGCGCCTGCTGGTAAGTTTGGGTAGAGGATATTTCCATGGTGTTCTCCTGTTGCTCAAGCCGGTTGCGGCAGCGTCGTTTTCAATGCGTTAAATTCGTGTTCAAAATCCAGCGTCTTGCGCTGCGTGCTCATTGCCATCAGCGCGTGCGCGCCGCCATCGTCGCCCTCGCGCACCCACACCCACACCCGCCGTTCGCGGATGTAGAACATGGCGAACACGCCCAGCACCAGGAAGATGCAGCCAAGATACACCACCGGCTTGCCCGGCGAGCGCGTCACCTGCAGCACCGAGGCGCGCAGCTGAACATAGTCGTCGAGCTGCAAATACACCGGCGCGCCGTAGAACACGCTGTCCGACAGCGCGTTGGTGGCCAGTTGCAGGAAGCGGCCGTGGGCTTCGTCGGCGTCGGCAGGCGCCAGGCCGTCCTTGGCGCGCGCGACATGCCACAGTTCCCACATCGTGCCGTTGAGTACCTTCATGAAGATGCCTGCCGCCTTTTCCTGCTCGGCCGGTGCGATCTTGTCGAGGAAGCGCGCCACCGCCGCGTAGCCGCCCTGCCCTTTGCCGTCGCCGGCGAAGGTGGTCAAGCTCATCGCCGCATAGGCTTGCAGCTGGCCCACCATGGCGCTGGCCGAGGCCGGCAAGGCGTGCTTGGCGTAGCTGGCCGCTGCCGCCTCGCGCAGCGCCGGGTCGGCCAGCGCGGCGCGCAAGCGCATCCATTCCCTGACCGTGTGCGCGTCGTCGGACGGAATGCGCAGGAAGCTGAACTGGTCGTTCGGATTGGCGCGCACGCCGGCCAGGAACACTTCGGCGCCGTCGAGCGTGACCGGCTGCATGTAGTTCTGGAATTCGCGCGCCTGGCCGGTCTTGTCGCGCAGCTTGTACTGCACGCTCGGGCCGACGTTCTTCAAGTCCTTGTTATTGGCGCCCTTGGCGGCCGAGCCGGTGTGCTTGCCCAGCGTGGCGGCCAGCTGCTCGCCCGCGCTCTGGCCCTTGGCCACCGAACGGGGGTCTTGCACGCCGCCCAGGTTTTCGACGTTGAAGGCGCGGAAATCGGACCATTCGACCGCGTACGTTTCGCCGCCCCGTTCGAGCTGGCTGGCGGTGTTGACTTCACCCTTCATGGCGAAGCTGGCATTGCCGCTGCCGCTCATCGGGAAGCCGGTCAGTGTCAGCTTGCTGCCGCCGTCGGTAAAGTCGGACTGGTACATCGCCACGCCCTTGTAAATGAGTGGCTTGTTCACTTCGATAGTGGCCTTGACGGTCTCGCCCGTGGCGTGGTCGCGCACCACCACTTCGCTGGCAAACAGCTTGGGCATGCCGGTCGAATAAAAATCGATGTTGAAGCGTTTCAGTTCGATCGAGAACGGCAGCGGCTGCAGCAGCACGCCGTCGGCGCGCGGCACCACCACCATATCGCTGGACTGGCCTTCGGTGATCGGCGTATTGCCGCGGAAGGTCGGATTGGACACGCTCAGCTTGTGCTGGGCGCCGATGTCGGCAATCAGGCCGGAGCCGACAAACGGCTTCTTGCCCAGGAAGCGCTCCTGGAACTGGATCGGCAAGTCCGAATCGAGCAGGCCGCCGACCAGGATGATGATGATCGAGCTGTGCGCGAAAATGTAGCCGAACTTGTTGGCCGCGCCTTTCTTGGCCGCCACCAGCACCCCGTTCGGCTTGTCGACCAGCTTGACCCGGTAGCCGGCGTGCGTCAGCCGTTCGGCGCTTTGCGCGGCCAGCGCGGCGCGCGTCAGTGGCGCGGTCCATTCGGCCTTGTGGTGGAAGTTACGCAGCGACACTTCGCGCACGTTGGCGCGCCAGCTGCGCATGTCCTTGATCATCTTGGGCGCGTTGCGGATGATGCAAAAGCTGGTCGAGGCAATCAGCAGCGCCAGGATCAGGATGAACCACCAGGTCGAGTAGATCGCGTACAGGCCCAGCTTGTTGAACACGTCAAACCAGAACGGCCCGAACTGGTTGACGTAGTTGTTCAGCGCGTCGCCCTGCTTGACCACCGTGCCAATGATGGCGGCAATGGCGATCATGACCAGCATGGTGATGGCAAAGCGCATCGACGACACCAGTTCGACAGCATCGGCCAGCGCGCGATGCCGGGTTCTTATTGAAATTCCAGTGGTGCTCATCTTTACCAGTCCCATGCCCAAGGCGCGAGGATACCAACAAAAAGGGCAGCCCGCTTGCGCCGCTGCCCTTTCAAATTCAGCCTGCCTTGGCGCTCCCGTGGAGCGCCCCTGCGATTACTTCAAGCCGGCGATGTAGTCGGCAACTGCAGCCATTTCTTCGTCCGACATGCGCTTGGCCAGCGTGACCATTTGCGGGCTGTTCTTGCGGTCGTCGGCCTTGGCCGGGAAGCTGCCCTTGAACGATTTGAGCTGGGCGATGGTGTAGTCGGCGTGCTGGCCGGCCACGCGCGGGAACAGCGCAGGCATGCCGTGGCCGTCAGCGCCGTGGCAGCTGGCGCAAGCGGCCACGCCGGTCGCTGCGATGCCGCCGCGGTAGATCTTCTTGCCCAGGTCAATGCTTTCCTTGTGCTTGGCGACGCCCTGCTTGTCGACCTTGGCCGTGGCCAGGTAGGCAGCGATGTTCTTCTTGTCTTCGTCCGACAGCATTTTTGCGTAGGTGCTCATGACCGCGTTGCTGCGGGCAGGCGTGGTGAAGTCCATCAGCTGCTTGTAGATGTAGCTTTCGCCTTGTGCTGCCAGCTTCGGATTGGCAGCCATGGTCGAATTGCCGGCTGCGCCGTGGCACGATACGCAGGCAGGCACGCCCTTGGCCGGGATGCCGCTGTCAAACAGCGTGGCGCCCTTGGCGGGATCGGCCTTGGCCGGAGCGGCTGCGGCCGCGTGCTCGTTGGCCGACGCGACGCCGGACGCTGCCAGGGTTGCCACCAGCAAGGATTTCAACAACAGAGAAAACGCACGATTCATTAAAACACCCTGAGACAAGTCAAAAATTGGTTTTTATTCGGAAAACGATGTAGTGCAAACGACCTTGTGTGCCTGCCTGAGACGCGCAGCAACAATTCGTAACCCCTTATTGTACAATAGCTTTCTCGGGTTATTGCCCCCTGTCGTTCCAATTTCTTGCATTTTCTGCCCATTCCATGTCCAAACTCTGGCAAGCCCGCTTCTTTACTACCGTCAATCAACTGCGCGATTTGCCCGACACGCAGGCGCCGGAAATCGCCTTCGCCGGCCGTTCCAACGCGGGAAAATCGACGGCCATCAACATCCTGACCAACCAGAAGGGCCTGGCGTTCGCCTCCAAGACCCCTGGCCGGACCCAGCACATCAACTACTTTTCGATCGGCGGCGCCCACGTGGGCCAGCACCGTAAAGATGCCACCATCGTCGCTGAAATCGAAGCGCTGCTGGTCGACTTGCCCGGCTACGGCTACGCCGAAGTGTCAGGCTCGGCCAAGCTGCACTGGCAAAAGCTGCTGGGCGACTACGTCCAGCGCCGCGAGCAGCTGGCCGCGCTGGTGCTGATCATGGATTCGCGCCGCCCGTTCACCGACCTGGACGTGCAGATGCTCGAATGGTTCGCCCCCACCGGCAAGCCGATCCACTGCATCCTGACCAAGGCCGACAAGCTCAACCGCAACGAGTCGACCAATGCGCTGCGCCAGGCCAAGATGATGCTCGAAAGCTATGTCGACGAAGACGGCGAAGGCTTCCCGTTCACGGTGCAGCTGTTCTCGGCCCTGAAACGGGTCGGCATCGACGAAGCGAACGACAAGATCATCGACCTGCTGGGCCTGACCGCGGTCGACGTGGATCCGAATGCGGTGCTGGTCGACCCGGTCGACAGCGACGAATAACTTTTTAGCGACACACGATGAGCCAACTGCCAGCCAACCTCTACCCTGCCACCCGCATGCGGCGCATGCGCCGCGATCCGTTTTCACGCGCGCTGATGCGCGAAAACACGATCACTTCGTCCGACCTGATCTATCCGGTGTTCATCCTGGACGGCGCCAACCAGCGCCAGCAGGTCGGATCGATGCCGGGCGTGGAGCGGGTGTCGGTTGACTTGCTGCTGGCCAAGGCCGAAGAGTGCGTCACGCTGGGCATTCCGGTGATGGCGCTGTTCCCGGTGATTGATGCGGCGCTCAAGACGCCCGACGGCATCGAGGCGGCCAATCCGGACGGCCTGGTGCCGCGCGCAGTGCGCGCGCTGAAAAGCCGCTTCCCGGAACTAGGCATTCTGACCGACGTCGCGCTCGACCCGTTCACCAGCCATGGCCAGGACGGCCTGATCGATGACAACGGCTACGTGGTCAACGACGAGACTATCGAGATGCTGATCCGCCAGTCGCTGTGCCAGGCCGAAGCTGGCGTGGACGTGGTGGCGCCGTCGGACATGATGGATGGGCGCATTGGCGCCATCCGCGCGGCGCTGGAAAGCAAGAAACTGATCCACACCCGCATCATGGCCTACTCGGCCAAGTACGCGTCGGCCTTTTACGGACCGTTCCGCGACGCAGTCGGGTCAAGCGGCAACCTGGGCAAGAGCGACAAGAACACCTACCAGATGGACCCGGCCAACAGCGACGAGGCGCTGCGCGAAGTGGCGCTCGACCTGGCCGAAGGCGCCGACATGGTGATGGTCAAGCCGGGCATGCCCTACCTGGACATCGTGCGGCGCGTGAAAGATGAATTCAAGGTGCCCACCTTTGCCTACCAGGTCAGCGGCGAATACGCGATGATCAAGGCGGCCGCGCAAAACGGCTGGCTTGACCATGACAAGGTGATGATGGAAGCGATGATGGCGTTCAAGCGGGCTGGCGCCGACGGCGTGCTGACCTATTTCGCGCTCGATATCGCGCGCCTGCTCAAGGCGCGCGCCTGAGCTGCTAGCGGGTCCGGGGTACCGTGTAGGCCGGGAACATTTCCTTGAGCAGGAACGCTTCCAGCTCGGCCGAATCTTCGACCCGGGCGCTCATCTTCACCACCCTTTGCAAGCGGTGCGACTCCCAATCGAAGTCGCCCTGCTTTTCTTTGCGGATCAGCTCCACCATCTTCTTGACGATGGCCGTTTCGATATCGCGCTCGGTGCCCAGTTCGACATGAACCTGGGTCAGCCAGCGCCGGTTGAAGCTGGGCTTCCACCCCTTGAACTTGAGCTGGGCCGAGTTGAATGTCTTGTCGGCGATGTCGAACACGCCGCCGGTATCGTTGCCTTGCGCTTTGCCGTTGGCGGCAGCGATATTGGCCAGCGCCAGCCGGGTGCCGCGGTCCTTGTCGCTTTCTTCGCCCTGCTGGTCGGACGGCGCCGCGCCGCGCGCGCGCCGGCGCGCCTCGATTGCCGCCGTCATGTCCTGGTCGGGGTCGACCTTGGTCATCTTGGGCGGCTCGGGCGGCACTTCTGCCACCTCGACCCGTTTCTCATTGGGCAAGGTGATGGTATTGGGCAGGCGCGCGATCTTCATCACCACCGGTTTGCTGTGCTTGGCCACCTTGGGCTCGGTCCTGGCCGCTTCTTTTTTCTTCGGCTTGCCTTCCAGCGGTGCGATATAGGCGATGCTGCCGCCAGGAGGCGGTCCCAGCTTGACCACAAGTTGCGAACGGAACCAGAAGGCCAGCAGCAGCAACAGGTGCAGCGCCACGGTAACGCCCAGGCCGACGCTCGAGACGCGCTTGTCGCCATAGTCATGCACATGGCCGTGCCCGAGCGGCAATGGCTGGCCGCAATGGGCGCAGATGGCAATGTCGTCAGGCGAAATGTGGGAATGGTCACGCAAAATCAAGCAATTTTCCAGAGGAATGACGGAGCAAATCAGGCACAGTGCGGGAGTCTATCCTTTTTGCCGGGTTTGCGCACGGTTGGCGTATCTTGCATAGCTTACAAGAAGTCTTTCTTTACGGTTGTTACGGTATGTATCCTGCGGGATTGACCGCAATGCCCGTCACGGCGATACTGCTGGCATGTGGCTGACAGCAAACTTGGTAAAAGGGTATTGAATGCGGAAAGGACAACGTTGGGGCCTGGGCCTCACGGCCGCCATCCATGCCCTGCTGTGGATCGTGTTCGTGCGTGGCATCGCGCCAGCGCACGCACCCCAGTCCAAGCCCGGCAGCGTGATGACGGTGGCGCTGATGGCCCCGCCCGCGCCTGCGCCGGCGGCGCCCGCCCCCGCACAGCCGCAGCCACAGCCGCAGCAAACGCCGCCGGCAGCGCCGCCCGACACGGCCAGCGCCGCCGTGCGCGAAGAACTGCATTACTACTACCCGCAGGAACTGGAACGCCAGCTGGTCGTGCTGCGCGACCAGTCGGGCGACGTCGAGATCGATCTGCACGAAGAGTTGGTGATCAACCTGTTTGTCGACGTGCTGGGGCACGTGGTGGCGATCACCTACGATGACGCGCCGCCCGCGCCCGCTCTGCAAGCGCAAGTGCGCAAGGCATTCATGTCGATGGAATTCATGCCGGGCCTGAAACAAGGGCAGCCGGTGCCCTCGCGCATGAAGATCGGCATTGCGCCCTTGATCACGCTGCCGGCGCCGGGAACGTCCGAGCTGAAGTAATTAGCAGTTGGCCGGCAGGAAAGTGCCCAGGTGGTCCAGCGTCAGGTTGCCGCACACCGGATCGTCGCTCACCGGCGTGGCGGTGATCAGGAAGGTGGTGCCGATGCCGTCCGCGCCAGCTTCAACCGTGATCACGTGGCCGCGCGTTTCCGAATACAGGTCGCCAGCCGGGTATTGCAGCGCCGTCGTCGCAATGGTGTAGGTCGCCGCGCCGCCGGCCTCGGAATAGAACTGCTGTTCGCGCCCCGCCACTTCGCTCATCCTGGCCTTGGCCGACGCGCGCTTGCTCTTGCGCACGCTCTCCTGGTAGCTCGGGTAGGCCACTGCCGACAAGATGGCAATGATCGCCACGGCCACCATCAGTTCGATTAACGTAAAACCACGCTGGTGCTTCATTGGATAATCCATAGGTCCTTGATCCTCGCTTGCCGGCCTTCCTCGACAATGCTGAACGCGACGGTTTGCCCCACCGCCAGCCGCGCGGCCGAGCTTGGCGCGCCCTTGTGGTCGCGGACCACGGCGGCGCTGGAAAAGGCGTAGCTCTTGCCGCTGATGCGCAGCACGCTGCCCAGCTGCTCGATCACGCCCTGCTTCAAATTCGCTTGCACGCTACCCGCCGGGCTGCTGGTAATGGCCTGGCAAGGCGCGCCCAGCAGGGCCAGCGCCAGCACGGCGGCGCATGTCGTCATCTTCATTTGATTTGTCTCCAGCTCAGGCGTTTGGCGCGCTTCGGTTTGGCGCTGCCAAGGATCTCGGCGACCGTGCCGGACGATTGGTTCAGCAAGTTCAGTTCCTGGTCGGTGCCCACCGGCGACTGCTGGATTGCCGGCGCCGACGCCACGCTGTCGAGGCGCCGTCCGGCCACTAGCGTGTCGCCGCCATCGACCTTGCCGTCGCCATTGGTGTCCAGGGTTGGCACCGGCACCAGGCCGCCGGTGAGCCAGTCGACTTCATTCATCCAGCTGACGCCGCCTGGCGAGCATTCGGCCGACGAGGGGATGATGCTGGTCGAAATGACGCGGCCGCCACGCAATTTGGGCGCACTGATCGCGCGTTCGGCATCGGTCGGGAAATTGGCATACCAGCCAAACTGGCTGGTCCAGTTGACCGTGGCCGAACTGGCGCTGCGGTAGGCCACGCCATTGATGTCGGGCACGGTGATGAAGGTTTGCTGCACCAGGTTGGCGCCGGCGGCGGCGCCCTTGTCCCAGATGCCATACACGGTGTTGCCCGGCGCGCTGCTCACGTCCGACGGTTCCAGGTATTTGCCGGTGCCGAAATAGACCATGAAGCCGCCCAGCGGGTGTTCGCCCACATCGGCCGCGCTGGTGATTGGCTGGTTGGCATGGTACAGCGCGTAGGCCGCCGTCCATTGGGCCGTGTGGTCCGACGACAGGTCGAATTTCCACATATTGCCCAGCAAGTCGCCCGCATACACGATGTCGACCGTGCCATCGCTGTCGGTGTCGATTGCCAGCGGCGGCGCCAGTGCGTTCGGCGTGCCTGGCGTGCCGGCGCCGGTCTTGATCTTCTTGATCACTTCGCCCGTTTCGATGTCGACAATGAACAGCGCAGACTCGCCGCTGCCGCCGCTGTTGTAGCCATTGCCAAACAGCGCAGCCCACTTGCCGTTATTGAGCTTGACGATCTCGATCGGGCCGGAAATGTAACCCAGGTCGGCGTCATCGGCTTGGCTCAGCGAAAAATTGACGAGGTCGGCGGCGCCGGCTTCGGCAAAGGCACCCGGATTGGTCACGTCCAGCGCGAACATGCCGCGCCCGCCGTTGCCCATGCCACTGACCAGCACCGTATGCCAGGCTGAACCGTAATACACATCGCCCGAATTGGGTGAACCATCCACGTAGTAGCGGTGCGCATAGCTGGTGTCGGTCAGGCGGTTCAGGCTGGGAAATACCTGGCTCGGCACGTAGGCCAGCTTTTCGATGCCGGTGGCCGCTTCAAAAGCGTGCAGCATGCCGTCGTTGGCGCCCACATAAATCATCTTGGTACGCGTCAATTTGCTGGCGCGAAACTCGGCGTAGCCGGCGTCGTCAAAGTTGAAGTCAGGCGCGCCGATAAAATGGGGCGCCGAATTGACGATGTCGCCCAGCTTGCTGGTGGGACGCGCGCGCCAATGGTAGCCGGCCACGCCTTCGTTGACGGCGCTGCCGCGCAGGTAATCCAGGCGGGCGCTGCCGATGGCGGCGCCGTCGGCGCCTGCCAGCAGCGTCGTTTGCGCGCTATCGAGCTCGGTCGCGCCGGGGGTGGCCGGATTGGCTGGCCAGCGCAAGGCGATGCCGTTGTGGCTGACGCCCAGCGACGGCTTGCTGGTGATGATCACGCGGGTGGCCGGCTCGCGCGCGGCCAGCAGTTGGCCGGCGTCCCACACCGGCGTGGTGGCCAGTGCGCCGCTGGCGAGCACAGGAAGGTCGAGCAGCTGGCCGGACCAGTCGCCCGAGCTGAATTTGGCCTGGTAGACGTTGGCGCCGACCGCCACCGACGGGCTGTTCAGCGCCACCGAGGAGGCCGCCGACGTCTTGGCGATGATGTCGCTGAAGATGCGCGCGAAGGCCGCGTTCAAGGTGGCCGTGTCGTTGGCGTTGTAGGCGCTGACGCTGCCGCCGGCAGCGGCGATGGTGTCGAGCTGGTCGATCGACACGCCATACGGCAGCGCGAAGCCGACCACATAGGTTTGGGTTTTGGACGCCGAGGCGCGCAGTGCGGCGACCTGGGTGGTCAGGTCCGCCAGGTTGCGCGCGACGCTGGCGCTGGCCACGCCGTCGCGGGTCACCGAGGGCAAGCCGTCGGTCAGCGTGACCAGGAAATTCTTGCTGCACGAATTGGGCGGGCTGGCTATCGGCCCGTCATCCGGGTTCTGGGTCAGGGTGCCGCCGAAATAGCGGTTGGCGGTCAACACCGTGCCTTCGAGCGGGCTGAGGCCCGCGTTTTGCAGCGGGTAGGCGGGGTTGGTTGGCTCGTTGGCGACAAACTGCGAGGTGCCCAGCTTGACCAGGATCTTGGCGGCCTGCACCGCGTCGAGGTTGGCGACCGGCACGTGCAAATACCCCAGGCCGGGCGAGGTATTCTTGAACCACGCCAGGCTCACCGCTTGCCACGTGAGCAGCTTGCCGAAGTCGGTCAAGCCCTGGCCCAGGTCGCTGTCAGTGGGGCTCAGTTCGCTGGTGAACAGGGGCTGGCTATAGCCTGCGCCGCTCGCTGGCGTGCCATTCGAAGCGCCGCTCTTGGACGAATAGCATTCGTAACTGTCCCACCGCCCGTTGACCTCGTCTTCGGGCACGCTGCAGCTGCCCGCCTGGGCCTGCCCCTTGAAGTCGTGGGTGGCATCGGTACAGGCGGTCGCTGCATAGCAAAAGCCGTTGCCCTGGTTGCCGGGCGCGTAATACGGCAGGTTGACGTTGAAATACAGGGATTCGCCGCTCGATGAGCGATTGTCGACGCGAAATTTCTTGGTCTGGCTGTTGCGCGCGCCGTTAAACGCCGGATCATAATCGGCCGGATTGTACGACACGTCGTATTGCGCATCGTGCAGGTACCAGGTGTCCAGGGCGCCCTGTTGGTAAGCCATCAAGCCCATATTGATGTAGCCGGTGTAACCGTTGACCACCGACTTGATCGCATTGCGCGCCACTTCCGACTTGGACGAGGGCGCGGCGCTGCCGACGGCCTTGCCGGTCGGGTCGGAATCCATGGAGTTGGAATTTCCGTACATCATCAAGACGTTGGCCTTGTTGCTGGACGTGAGGAACAAGGGCGAGTTGCTCAGCGCCAGCGGCGCGCCGTAGGCCTGCGCCATCGCCAGCTGCAGCACCGTCATCACGCCCAGCGCAGGGCCGGCAAGCTTGGTCGGTTTCATGGTGACCCTTTATGGTTTGTAGAATGTGCTTTGCAGCATGACGCGGGTCGTGTCCTGGCGCCCATAGGCGAGCGCCGTGATGCGGTAGCCGGTGCCGGTGGCGTACGCCTTGATGCTCTCGCCTTGCGGTGGCTGCATTTCGCTGAGCAATTCGATGATGTACTTGGGCTGGCGCGCCAGCCCGGACAGCGCATCAGCATGCGAACCGGCGCCAAACAGGGCGACCCGGTCCGATTCCCAGTCCACGCTGTCGGCAACCGAGGTGCCGTCGATCGGGGACAGGCACAGGCCCGCTTCGCAGCCGGCGGCGAAGCCCGACACCGAGGTGATGCTGACCCGGATGTGCTGTTCGACGTCGCGCAAGGTCATTTCCGCGGCCTCGAACGCGAGCGTCTTGTCGGAGTTCCCACCCGACATTTTCTCCTGCAGCATGGACGACTTCATCGTGGTCAGGCCGATCAGCGTGACCAGTACCAGGATGATCAGGCACACCAGCAAGGCGGCGCCCTGTTGGCGGACGATGGCGGTTTGTCTCATCAGTCGCCCCTGTTGCGCAATGCGATGGTGGTGGTAAACGGCGTGTACAGGCGGCGGTCCGTTGGCGTGACGTCGACGTTGCCATCGAAGTTGTAGTGCTGGGCTGCGCGCACGACATTGTTTTCCACCGAGCGCAGCAGCACGCTGACCTTGATCGCGATCACCGGCGCGGCGCCGATCTGGTTGGCCGTGACGAACTTGTTGGGCACCATGTCGGGCGGCAAGTCGGTATCGATGCCGTATTCGATCTGCATCTGCTCGACGCCGTCGGCCACTTCTTCGGCCGCGCCGCTGCCCTGCTGGCGAAACAGCGCGTGGTTGCCGGCCACGCCATTGCTGGCATTGGCCAGGAAATAGCTGACGGTGGCCAGCGGCGTGACAGTGGCGCGCTGGGTGTTGGAAAACACGCGCGTCAGATGGGCGTCCGAATTGCCACCGGCCGCATGCGCGTGCAGCAAGCGGTCGCCGGACGCAATATTGGTGACCACGAACACGTTCGCATAGCTGCAATTGGAAATGATGGCCAGCCCGCCCACGCTGAAGTCGGACGTGTCGGCCACGAAAATCGGCGTGCTGCTGGTGGTCATGGGCGCCGACAGCGGCTGGCTCGGGCCGACCGGCACCCGCACCACCAGCACGTCGCTGCCGGCCAGTGGCGCATGGCCGCCATTGCCCACGCTGGCATTGAGCGCCGGCAACCAGCCGGTGGCGCCCGCTTCATGGCCCCCGACCAGGGTGCGGTAATCGGTGGCAAAGCCGGTACCGGCCAGGTTGGTGAAGTGGCCCGGATACATGCGGATGTTGAAGCAGCCCATGTAGCCGGCCATGCGCACGTCTTCCTGCATCGCGCCGAGCGCGAAACGGGAATTTTCCTGCAGCCGCGCGCGGTTGCTGGAACTGCGGTACAGGCTGGAACTGGAAATGAGGACGGCAGCCACGCCGCCGACGACGATCAGCCCGATCGCCATGGCGATCATCACTTCGACCAGGGTAAAACCGCGCGTGTTTTTCATCAGTTCACCACGCTCAGTACCAGCCGCTTGGGCACGACAGCGGCGGCGCTGCGCGGCTTTTCGTTCCACCAGACCTTGACCGCCAGCGCCGTGCCGGCGCCGTCGCACTCGGGTGCGGAAGGCACGCCATCGTCGGGGGTGCTGTCGAGACAGACCACGCCGTTGCCCGACGGCAATCGCGCCGCCAGTTCCTGCGACCAGTCCCACAGGTCGTCAGCGGCCAGCTCGCCGGCGCTGCAATTTTCAGGTGCGGCGTTGCGGTTGGCGTAGTGGGCGGTGCGGCACTGGTGGTCGGCCGGCTCGGCGCCGAGGTGGTGGGCGCTGGGGTTGGCGCGCACGCGCTCAGCCATTTCGCTGGCCTTGAGCACGGCCACCGAGCGGTGCTGGGCCATGTCCATATTGGTCAGCGACACCATCTGCAAGCCGGCCACGCCCAGCATGCCGAAGGCAAAGATCACCAGCGTGACCAATACCTCGAGCAGGGTGAAGCCCTGTTGGCGCGGGGGCGTCATGTACATGGCGTCGCTCCCTTGGACGAACTGGTGGCGCCGTTGTACTGGACCGCGGTCAGCAGTGGCTTGTGGCCGCTCTGGCAGGTGGCAAACACGAGCGCGGTGCGCACGTCGAGCTTGCCGTCGGCGCCGAACTGCAGGTAGCCGCGGGTGAAGTCGGCGCCGCTCTGCTGCAGCTTGGCCGAGGTGCTAATGCCGGCGCTGGCAGCGACCGTGCGGTTCAGGACCGTGTCGCCCGCATCGACCGCGCCGGCCGTGCCAGCGTCGCGAAACACGATGTGGCCGTCGCGCCACGGGCTGTCGGTGCAGGTGGCGCCATCGTTGCTGGTGCACACCGACACCGGGCTGGCGCTGTTGCGCGCTTCCTCGCGCGCCAGCAGCAGGCTGTCGAGCAAGGCGCTGCTGGCCGCTTCGATCCGGTAGTTGACCAGGGTCGACCTGAAGGCGGGCGCGGCGACGCCGGCCAGCACGGCGCCGATAGCGAGCACCACCAGCAGCTCGGTCACGGTGAAACCGCGGGCGCGCCTTCGCGCTACCTCGGCGGCAGGGAAATGTGTGTGCATAGTCGAACAGCCTAAAAAGGACCGAAAAGCGCCGCCCGACTAATCAACGGTACAACAATATCATTCAAGCAACGGAGCCGTATCATACCCCGGCTTTTGGCCCCGGTGTGACAAAGTGTGAGTATGACCTGACAAAATGCTGACAAACAACACTTGGAATAATATTCTAAAATACAACTTGCTATTCGGCAATAATTCCCAGCTGCCGGTCATCGATCGGCCCGCGCCCGCTGTAGCGGTCCAGGAACAGGTAGATCACGGGCGTGATGTACAGCGTAATGACTTGCGAGAACAGCAAGCCGCCCACGACTGCCAGCCCCAGCGGCTGGCGCAGTTCGGCGCCGGCGCCCAGCCCGAGCGCGATCGGCAGCGCGCCCATCAGCGCAGCCAGGGTGGTCATCAGGATCGGCCGAAAGCGCAAGATGCAAGCCTGGCGGATCGCCTCATGCGGCGCCATGCCCTCGTTGCGCTGGGCGTGCAAGGCGAAGTCGATCATCATGATCGCGTTCTTCTTGACGATCCCGATCAGCATCAGGATGCCGATGATGGCAATCATGGTCAGGTCCAGGCCGAACAGGCGCAGCGTCAGCAGCGCGCCCACCGCCGCCGACGGCAAGCCGGCCAGGATGGTCAGCGGATGGATGAAGCTTTCGTACAGCACCCCCAGCAGCACGTAGATCACCCCCAGCGCGGCCACGATCAGGATGATCTGCGACGACTGCGAATCCTGGAACACGGCCGCGTCGCCGCCGTACTTGGTGATCACCGACGCCGGCAGTTTCATTTGCACGCCCATCTTGTCGATCTTGGCTGTGGCCACGCCCAGCGGCACCTCCGGCGCCAGGTTGAACGACAGCGTGATCGCCTGCAGCTGGCCCTGGTGGTTGATCGAGGTCGGGCCGACCGTGCGTTCGACCGTGGCAAAGCTGGACAGGCGCACCAGCTGGCCGGCCTTGCTGCGTACCGACACCCGGCCCAGCGCCTCTTCCGACTGGCGGTCGGCCGCTTGCGCTTCCAGGATCACGTTGTAGCTGGCCGCCTGCGCATAAATGGTCGACACCTGGCGCTCGCCGAAGGCGGCGTACAACGCGGTGCGCACGTCGGCGATCTGCACCCCCATCGCATTGGCCTTGTCGCGGTCGATCTTCAAGGTCGCCTGCAGGCCGCGGATTTGCGAGTCGCTGGTGACGTCGCGAAAGGCCGGATCGGCGCGCAACTGCTCCAGGTATTTGTTGGCCCAGTCATTGAGTGAATCGGAGCTCACGCTTTGCAAGGTGTACTGGTAGCGGCTCTTGCTGGGGCGCCCGCCCAGCTGCAGGTTTTGCACCGGACTGAAAAACACCGAAATGCCGGCCACTTGGCGCGTCGCCTTGCGCAGTCCATCGACCACTTGCGGCATCTTGCTGCGCTGGCCGCGCGGCTTGAGCACGATGAAACCGCGCCCGGTGTTGCCGCCGCCGGTAAACGATGTCACTTCCTTGACGTTGGGGTCGGCGCGGATGATGTCGTTGATTTTTTGCTGCAGCAGCGCCATGGCGTCGGTCGAGGTGTCCTCGGCCGCTTCCACGCTCATGCGCAGCTGGCCCAGGTCCTCCTCGGGGAAAAAGCCCTTGGGGATGGTGATGTACAGCACCACCGTCAGCACCAGCGTGCCAAGCGCGATCAGCAGCACCACCGTGCGGTGCGCCAGCGCGATGTCGAGCGTGTGCGCGTAAGCGTTGCGCACGCGCGTGAAGCCGGCCTCGAAATAGCGCCCCAGCAGCGTCTTCTCGCCATGTTCGCCTTCGCCCGCGACGTGCGGCGGCAGCAAGCGGCTGGCCAGCATCGGCACCAGCGTGAGCGACACCAGCGCCGACACCAGGATCGACAACCCGACCACGACCGCGAATTCGTGGAACAGCAGGCCGATCACGCCCGGCATGAAGAAGATCGGAATGAACACCGCCACCAGCGAAATCGAAATCGAAACGATGGTAAAGCCCATTTCGCGCGCGCCCACCAGCGCGGCCGACACGGGCGACTTGCCCATTTCGATATGGCGCACGATATTTTCCAGCACCACGATGGCGTCATCAACCACCAGTCCCACCGCCAGCGTAATGCCCAGCAGCGACACGTTGTCCAGGCTGTAGCCCAGGCTGTGCAACAGCGCCAGTGCGCCCAGCAGCGAAATGGGCATCGTCACGGCCGGAATGAAGGTGGCGGCGGCGCGGTGCAGGAACAGAAAGATCACCAGCACCACCAGCGCCACCGTCAGCGCCAGCGTCAGGTTCACGTCATGAATCGCTTCGCGGATCGACAGCGAGCGGTCGTTGACCAGTTCGATCTTGATCGAGCCGGGCACCTGGGCCTGGAAGCGCGGCAGCAGCTTGCGCACCGCGTCCACCACTTCGACCGTGTTGGCGTCGGGCTGGCGCTGCAGCAGCAGCACGATGGCGCGCTCGCCGTTGTAGCTGCCGGCCGCCTTGACCGACTGGTAGCTGTCTTCGACGCTGGCCACGTCGCGCAATCGCACCGGTTCGCCGTTGCGGGTGGCTACGATCAGTTCGGAAAACGCGGCCGCGTTCATCAGCTGGGCATTGCCCTGAATCGTCATGGTTTGGCTGGGGCCATCGATAATGCCCAGCGGCGCATTTGAATTGGCCGCGCGCAGCGCCTGCGCCAGTTCGTCCAGCGTCAGGTTGCGCGCGTTCATCAGGTCGGTCTTGGCGTGCACCCGCACCGCAAAGCGCTTCTGGCCGTTGACGCTGACCTGGGCCACGCCGGGCAGGGTCGACAGGCTGGGGGCGATCAGGTTTTCGGCGTAGTCGTTCAGCTCCGACAGATTCATCGACGGCGACGTCATCACCATGAACAGCACCGGCGCATCGGCCGGATTGACCT
This sequence comes from Pseudomonadota bacterium, assembly GCA_040390915.1. Lineage (GTDB taxonomy): Bacteria > Pseudomonadota > Gammaproteobacteria > Burkholderiales > Burkholderiaceae_D > Telluria_A. Next base: position 16,618 of record JAZJXM010000006.1, on the reverse strand, counting down.
TGCGGTAGGCCGGCAGCTCCGTCATCTCTTGCGGCAGCTGGCGCTGGGCGCCCAGCAGCGCCGCCTGGACGTCGAGTGCGGCGGTGTTGATGTTGATGGCCGGGTCGAATTCCAGCGTCAGCGAAGTTTGACCCTGGGTGCTGGTGGAGGTGATCACGTTGATGCCGGCGATCGTCGAGAACTGCTTCTCCAGCGGCAGCGCGACCGACGAGGCCATGGTTTCGGGACTGGCGCCCGACAGGTTGGCCGAGACGTTGATGACCGGCGTGTTATAGCTCGGCAGCGCGGCGACCGGGATGTGCAGGTAAGCGAGCAGGCCGGCCAGCACCAGGCTGACCGACAGCAGCACCACCATCACGGGGCGCCGGATACACAGTTCTGACAGATTCATTTGACCGCCGCGGTGCGCGTTTTGTGCTCGCCCTTGGGCCCGGCCTCGGCCAGCCGTACCTTGCCTCCCGGACGCAGGTTTTGCTTGCCTTCGGTGATCACGCGCTCGTCGCCGGCCAGGCCGCTGACGGCGGCGTACAGGCCAAAGCTGTGCAGGCGCGTGACCGGCACCGCGCGCGCCTGCTGGTCGGCGTCGACCACGTACACCAGCGTGCCGCGGGTGGTGGTGATGATGGCCGCCTGCGGGATCACGATCGCATCCTTGAGCGTTTGCAGCGTCACCTTCGCGCTGGCGTACTGGCCCGGCCACAGCGCGCTGGCGCGGTTGTCGAACTGCGCCTTGACGCGGATGGTGCCGGCCTGCGGATCGACCGTGTTGTCGACAAAACTGAGCTTGCCCAGCACCGGCCTGGCGTCGCTGCCGGTGCTCGCTTCGACCACCACCGCGCCCTTGTGCTGGGCCGCCAGCAGTTCGCCCAGTACCGCTTCGGGCAAAGTGAAGGCGACCGACACCGGATCGAGCTGGGTGACGGTGGTGAGCGATGTCGCTGGCTGCACCAGGGAACCTGCGAACACGTTGATCGCCCCGACCCGGCCCGCCATCGGCGCGCGGATGGTGCTGAAGCTGGCGGTGACGCGCTCGGCCTGCAGCGCGGCGGCATTGGCTTTCATGCCGGCGCGCGCCGCCTCGACCTGGCTGCGCAAGGTATCGAGCGCGCTGCTGGCGATGAACTTCCGGTTGTACAGGTCCAGGCTGCGCTGGTACTGGCGTTCGAGGTCGGCCAGCGCGGCCTGGTCGCGCGCGACCTGGGCCTGGGCCTTGCCGACGTTGGCGTCGGCGCTGCGCTCGTCCAGCGAGAACATCACTTCGCCAGCCTTGACGTACTGGCCTTCGCGGATATGCACCTTGCGGATGGTGCTGGTGGTCTGCGGATGCAGGTCGACATTGCTGATCGGCGTGACGGTGCCGCTGGCCGACAGCACCACCGGCACGTCCTGGCGCTGCGGCGTGACCACGTTGACCACGGTGGGCGGCTGGCCCGCGCCTTTGGCGCCGGGCGCCCCGGCCGGCGCGTCGGCCGGCTTTTGAGTGGCATACCAGGCGCCGGTGCCGATGGCCGCCACTGTGGCCAGCGCGAATACGATATTCTTGAAAACAGGTTTGCTACCGATGGTACGTGTCATAGAATTTTTCTGGGGGTTGAAGTCGCGGCGAACTACCTGGCCGCATAATACTCGGGCAGCACCATCGTCACTTCCAGCCCGCCGTCGGGGTGGTTGGCGAGGGCGATGCTGCCGCCGTGTTGTTCGGCGATGTTGAGCGCAATGGTCAGGCCCAGGCCGGTGCCGCCGGACTCGCGCGAACGCGAGGTTTCGATCCGGTAGAACGGCTCGAACACGCGCGCCAGTTCGCTCGATGCGATGCCGGGGCCCTGGTCGCGAATTCGGATGCGCGCCGCGCCCGACACGCTTTCGACCGTGACGCTGGCCTGCTGGCCGTACTTGACGGCGTTGTCGATCAGGTTCACCAGGCAGCGCCGCAGCGCCATCGGGCGTCCCATCAGCGCGCGCCCGGTATGGCCCGTCACTTCGACTCGCTGGCCGGCGTCGGTGGCGTCGCAGCACACGCTGCCGAGCAGCGAATCGAGATCGAGCGCCTGCATGCTCTCGGCCGTATCCATCGAGCGCGCCAGGTCCAGGCCTTCGCGCACCATTTCCTGCATCGCCGACAGGTCGCCCACGAGCCGCTGCTGCAGTTCGGCGTCGCCCACTTTTTCAAGCCGCAGGCGCAAGCGCGTGAGCGGCGTTTGCAAGTCGTGGGTGATGGCGGCCAGCATCTGGGTGCGCTGGAAAATATGCTGGCGCACGCGCGCCTGCATGGCGTTGAAGGCGGCGCTGGCCTGGCGAATTTCACTGGTCCCGGCCAGGCGCAGCGGCGGGTGGTTGATGTCGTTGCCCAGGTCCTTGGCGGCCTGCGCCAGCTGCTTGAGCGGACGCGTGCTCATGCGCGCCACCAGGTAGGCCAGCACGATCATGCTGCCCAGGAACAGCAGAATGATCATGCGGTAGTCGGACAGGCCCGACATCACCGAGGTCGGTGGCGGGAACACTTGCAGGCGCAAGCGGGTGCCGTCGCGCATGCGCACGTTGGCGCTCTCGCACACGCCGGTCCATTTCTTCATGGTGTGCCCGAACACGCTGTTTTCCATGCGCGGCACATCGCACGAGGCCGGGCGCAGCGCGATCGTGTCGAGCCGGTAGTCATGCCCGATGCGCGCACCCAGTGCCGCCGCGAAGGGCGACGGCTGCGCCGTCACCGGCATTTCTTCGGTGATTTCCTCGAGCCGGATGCCGGGCCGGTTGGCCGCGCGCAGGTAGGCCGCGCGCGCCGATGCCGGCACCACTTCGGCGGAAAAAATCAGCTGCTCGGAGCGGTCCAGCGCGAACACGTCGCGGTACTCCTGCATGATCTGGTACTGCTGCTTCTCGAGCATCAGCTGGGCCAGCACGAACGAGATCACGGTCCCCAGCAACAAGGTCAGGAACACGCGTCCGGTCATCGAGCGCAGGAAAGCCTTCACGCAGACGGCTCCACGGTGACCTGGCCGGCCAGCACGTAGCCGCCGTTGCGCACCGTCTTGATGATCTGCGGCAGGCGCGCATCTTCGCCCAGCTTCTGGCGCAAGCGGCTGATCTGGATGTCGACCGAGCGGTCGAACGGATCGGCGTCGCGGCCCTGGGTCAGGTTGAGCAGCTGGTCGCGGTTGAGGACCCGGTTCGGGTGCTCCAGGAACACCCGCAGCAAGCGGAATTCGGCGCCCGAGAGCATGATCACGATCCCGTCCGGATTGAGCAGGTGGCGCGCGGTCAGGTCCAGCGTCCAGCCGGAAAAGCGCATGTGCTGGGCATGTTCGGCAGGCGCGTTGGACGGCATCGCATGGCTGCGGCGCAGCACGCTGCGGATGCGCGCCAGCAGTTCGCGCGGCTCGAACGGCTTGGGCAGGTAGTCGTCGGCGCCCATTTCCAGGCCCAGGATGCGGTCCAGCGGCTCGTTGCGGGCGGTCAGCATGATCACCGGCAGCGTCGAATGGGCGCGCAGCTTGCGGCACAGGGTCAGGCCGTCGTCGCCGGGCAGGTTCAGGTCGAGCACGATCAGGTCGGGGCGCGCTTCGTCCAGCGTCTTCCACATGCCGCTGCCATCGGCCGCCGACAGCGCGCGGTAGCCGTTCGATTCCAGGTAATCAGCCAGCAGCGAGCGGATATCGCGGTCGTCGTCGACGATCAGAATGGTAGAGGGTGTATCCATGACCGCATTATGTCCACTTAGGGAAGCGCAGAATAGCGTAATTGTATCGGCATGTGTATACACGCACAGGCGAAACAGTGTGATACAACTTTTTGCAGAGGGAGCGTTTCCAGCTGCACGCCGTGGCCAGCTGGGGCAATTTGCACCACATTGGCGCGATCCTTAACAGGATGGCTAGGCTTTGTAACAAAACACAACAAAAAATGTTCAATAGGACTGGTATGGCTGTGGCAGTGGGTGTATCCTAAAAATCATCTATCTGCTCGGCAATATATTGCATTCGGGGACTGGCATGCTGAAACACATCTACGACAAGACCGACAAGGGCCGCGAGGAAATCGCTACCCGCAAGTACCACGTACCGGCCAAGCTCAGGGCGCTGCTGGTCATGATTGACGGCAATCGTCCGCTTGAAACGCTGATGAAAAACTTCGGACCGCTCGGCCTGACGCCGGACAACGTGGTCGAACTGCTCAACGACGAGTACATCGTGCTGACCGACGATGGCGAACCGGAGCCGGTACCCGAATCGACGATCGCGCACAAGCCGGTCATGACGGCACGGGCGCGCATGGTGGCGCGGCGCGAAGCGAGCGCACGCTTGCATCATGAGCATGAGGAAGAACTGGCGCAGGGACCGGCCACCATCCAGGCCAACGAAGCCGAGCGCCTGATGTCCTTGCAGGAGTTCTATACCCAGACCATCAAGAGCACGCTCGGCTTGCGCGGCATGATGCTGCAGTTAAAGGTCGACAAGTGCGTCACCATTGACCACTTCCGCGACCTGCGCGACGTCTACCTGGAAGCGGTGCTCAAGGCCAAGGGCCGTGAAATGGCGCTCAGCCTGTCCGGCCGGCTGGACCAGTTGCTGGGCATCGAGAGCGACGCCCACGCTTCTTAACGCTTCAGGTTCAGCAGCGACACGCTGAACTTGTCCGCATCCTGGTAGCCGATCACCCGGCTGCCAACGATTTCGGCGCCGGCGCCATCGAACAAGATGATGCCCGGCGGCCCGAACAAGCCGAAGCGCTTGAGCATCGCCTTGTCATCCCCGTCGTTGGCAGTCACGTCCACCTGCAGCAGCAGCGTGTTGGCCAGCTGCGCCTTGATGCGCGCATCGATGAAGGTCAGCTTTTCCATCTCTTTGCACGAGACGCACCAGTCGGCGTAAAAGTCGAGCAGCACCGTCTTGCCGCCGGTATTGGCCAGCGCCGCGTCGAGCTGGGCCACGGTCTTGATGCGGGTGAAGTGCAAGCCCTGCGGCTGGCCGCCGCGCAGCTGGGACAGCGGCGCCAGCGCATCGCGCCCGCCGGTGGCCACGCCGGTCAGTTCGATCGCGCCCAGGATCGCCAACACCGCCCCTAGCACCATGGCCGCCCAATGCCGCGTGGTGCGCAGCAGGTAAATGGCGTAGCCGATAAACAGTGCGCTCCAGGCCAGCATGTGCAGCTGCGCAGGAAGCACCGGCGACACCAGCCAGATTGCCATCGCCAGCATCATCACGCCGAAGAATTTCTTGACGCCATTCATCCAGGCGCCCGCGTGCGGCAATAGCGAACCTGCCGACACGCCTACCAGCAACAGCGGAATGCTCATGCCTGCGGCCAGCGCAAACAGCGCCGCGCCGCCCAGCATGGCATTGCGGGTCTGGCCGATGAAGGTCAGCGCACCAGCCAGCGGCGCCGCCACGCACGGCCCGATGATCAGCGCTGAAATTGCACCCATGCCGAACACGCCGAACAGTTTGCCGGCAGCCTGCTTGCCGGACGCGCCGGCCAGCCGGGTTTGCAAGGCCGACGGCAGCTGCAAATCGTAGTAGCCGAACATCGACAGCGACATCGCCACGATCATCATGCCGATCACGCCCAGCACTTTGGGATTCTGGAACGACGCTGCCAAGCCCTCGCCAAGCAGCCCGGCCGCCACGCCCAGCGCGGTGTAGATGATTGCCATGCCCAGCGAGTACGACAGCGCCAGGTAAAAGCCCCGCATGCGCGTCACCTTGCTGCCCTCGCCCACGATGATCGACGCCAGAATTGGCACCATCGGCAACACGCATGGCGTGAACGACAGGCCCAGTCCCAACAGGATGAAAGCGGGAATGATCAGCCACCACTTGCCGCCGCCGAGCAGCGATCCTGCCGTATCGGCACTGGCAGGCGGTGCAGCGACAGCAACCGTGGCAACGGCTGCGCTGGCGGGCGTCGGCGCGGGCTCGGCGATCGCGTCCGGCGCCACTGGCGTTTCCGGCGCAATGACCGGCAGCGCACCCACCAGGCGCGCACTGGCCTCTTGCGGCGCGTAGCACAGGCCGGCATCGGCGCAGCCCTGGCCAGTTGCATTCAAGGCAAACATGCCGCTGGCGCGCACTGGAATGATGATGGTCACCGCATGGCGGTAAGTCTCCACCTCTTTCTGGAACGTCTCGTCGAACTTGACCTTGCCCGACGGGATCAGGGGCGTGCCCAGCGTGGCGCCGCTGGCGCTGAACTTAAAGCGCTCGCGGTACATATAGTAGCCGTCGGCGATGTCGTAGGTGACGGCGATGGTGTGCGGGTCGCGCATGCGGGCCGAAAATTTGAAGGCGACGTCCGGCTCCAGGTAGTCGTCGTCGGCGCGCGCGGAAGCGGCGCCCAGCAAGAGGGCGCAAACTAGCACCAGCCACGCAAAAGCGGCCTTGAGGGTGGAGCGGGACATGTCTTCCTTTCGCAGTGCGAAGCCGAATAGTACACCGGAGTAAGAAACCCCGGCTGAGAGGATGCTTAAAACCGGCGCCGCAAATGCAAAACGCCCGATGCGAACATCGGGCGTTTCCAGTGCAAACCAGCGCGCTAATTACTCAGCGGTTGGAGCAGCTTCAACGTCGGTAACATCAGGACGGTCCATCAGTTCAACGTAGCACATTGGTGCATTGTCGCCAACGCGGAAACCCATTTTCAGGATACGCAGGTAGCCGCCATTGCGGTTTGCGTAACGTGGGCCGAGTTCAGCGAACAGCTTCAACACCATTTCGCGGTCACGCAGACGAGCAAACGCCAGGCGCTTGTTGGCCAGGGTGTCGGTCTTGCCCATGGTCAGGATCGGCTCGATAACGCGGCGCAGTTCCTTAGCTTTAGGCACGGTGGTTTTGATGGCTTCATGACGCAGCAGGGAAACGGTCATGTTGCGCAGCATAGCCAGGCGGTGGGACGAAGTACGATTCAGCTTGCGAAGGCCGTGACGGTGACGCATGGTAATTCCTTTCGAGTTGTTTAAATCCAGCTCTTCGATCACTCATACGAGTGCGGGCCGGTTGATAGCTTGGTTTAACACCCGGAGCACCTGCCCCGGATGGGTACTTCTTTACTTATCAGTTCTAATCAGTTGGTGCCAGGGCGAACACTGCGTGTCCGCACTGGCACCAAGGTGTTACTTTTCAAGACCTGCAGGCGGCCAGTTCTCGAGTTTCATGCCCAAGGTCAAGCCGCGCGAAGCGAGCACTTCCTTGATTTCGTTCAGGGACTTGCGGCCCAGGTTTGGCGTCTTGAGCAGTTCGTTTTCCGAACGCTGGATCAGGTCGCCAATGTAGTAAATGTTTTCTGCTTTCAGGCAGTTGGCCGAACGCACCGTCAGTTCCAGGTCGTCCACTGGACGCAGCAGGATCGGATCGACCAGCGGCGCGCGCGATGGCGCTTCGGCGGCCGCTTCCGTGCCTTCCAGGGCAGCGAACACATTCAACTGATCGACCAGAACGCGAGCCGACTGGCGGATCGCTTCTTCCGGCGTGATCACGCCGTTGGTTTCGATGTTGATGACCAGCTTGTCGAGGTCGGTACGCTGTTCGACGCGGGCCGATTCAACGAAATACGACACGCGGCGCACTGGCGAGAACGAGGCGTCCAGGATGATGCGGCCGATCGTCTTGTTGGTGTCTTCCGACAGGCGACGCACGTTACCAGGAACGTAGCCGCGGCCTTTTTCAACCTTGATCTGCATGTCCAGCTTGCCACCGGCGGTCAGGTGAGCGATCACGTGGTCCGGGTTGATCAGTTCGACGTCATGCGGCAGGTCGATGTCGGACGCCAGGATCGCGCCTTCGCCATCCTTTTTCAGGGTCAGCGTGACGGAATCGCGGTTGTGCACTTTGAAGACGACGCCCTTCAGGTTCAGCAGCAGGTCGACGACGTCTTCCTGTACGCCGTCCAGCGACGAGTACTCGTGCACTACGCCAGCGATCGTCACTTCGGTAGGCGCGTAGCCGACCATCGACGACAGCAGCACGCGGCGCAGCGCATTACCCAATGTGTGGCCATAGCCACGCTCGAACGGCTCCATCACGACTTTCGCGTGACCGGCGCCCAGGGCTTCAACATCGATAATACGTGGCTTCAACAAACTGTTTTGCATGAAATGTCCTTTTCAATACCCTCGGCTCATTACACCGATAAGGCTGATGGAAATTAAAATTCCCGCTGGCGCGAGAATATTGGATCCCCGCCTTCGCGAGGACTGCGCACCCGCGAAAGCGGGCGCTTGACGTGATGCTGCCCGCGCTAACGGGCAGCTATCTTTTAACGCGAGTACAGTTCGACGATCAGCGATTCGTTGACGTCGTTAGCGATTTCGTTACGCTCTGGGAAGGACTTGAAGGTGCCTTCCATTTTCTTGGCATCAACCGAAACCCAGCTAGGCATGCCGATTTGTTCAGCCAGCGACAGTGCTTCGACGATACGTACTTGTTTCTTCGACTTCTCACGAACTGCGATGACGTCACCGGTACGCACTGCGTACGAAGCGATGTTCACAACGTTGCCGTTGACCGTGAATGCTTTGTGGCTGACCAACTGGCGCGCTTCGGCGCGGGTCGAGCCAAAGCCCATACGGTAGCAAACGTTGTCCAGACGCGCTTCCAGCAGACGCAGCAGCGCTTCGCCGGTGTTACCCTTGCGACGGTTAGCTTCGGCGAAGTAGCGGCGGAACTGACGCTCCAGAATGCCGTACATACGCTTGACTTTTTGCTTTTCGCGCAGCTGGTTGCCGTAGTCCGAGGTACGGGCACCGGATTTAACACCGTGCTGACCTGGCTTGACGTCCAGTTTGCATTTCGAATCGAGGGAGCGACGTGCGCTCTTGAGGAACAGGTCCGTACCTTCACGGCGGGACAGTTTTGCTTTAGGTCCGATATAACGTGCCACAATATTTCCTTTAAATTATGACGCCCCTGGAACACCTTGGGTGTAGCGGGCGCTAGTCCATCTTTGACGACAAGCGGACGTGGCTAACAAGAAGCCCGCGCATGAGAACATGGCAGGCAAGAACAGCCGGGCAGTATACCCTTTCGGGGACTGCTCCGGCAATCTTTATTCGCTAATTACTGCAAATCAGTTGAGGACAGGGCAAAGGCGATGAACCCAGCCCTGTCCCGCAACGAATTAAATACGACGACGCTTCGGTGGACGGCAGCCGTTGTGCGGCACTGGCGTCACGTCCTGGATTTCGGTGATCTTGATACCCAGGTTGTTCAAAGCGCGAACTGCGGATTCACGACCAGGACCTGGGCCCTTGATACGCACTTCCAAGTTCTTCACGCCACACTCGACAGCGACCTTGCCTGCTGCTTCAGCCGCAACCTGCGCTGCGAACGGGGTCGATTTGCGCGAACCCTTGAAGCCAGCACCGCCGGACGTCGCCCACGACAGGGCATTGCCCTGGCGATCGGTGATCGTGATGATGGTGTTGTTGAACGAAGCGTGCACGTGGGCGATGCCCTCGGCGACGTTCTTCTTAACCTTTTTGCGTACGCGTGCTGCTGCGGCGCTGCTTTGTTGCTTAGCCATAGTCGTTTCCTAGTTATTTCTTAAGCGATTGTGCTGCCTTGCGCGGACCTTTGCGGGTACGGGCATTGGTGCGGGTACGCTGACCACGGCAAGGGAGACCCTTACGGTGACGCATGCCGCGGTAGCAACCCAGGTCCATCAAGCGCTTGATGTTCATGGACAGTTCACGGCGCAGATCGCCTTCGACTACGAACGTGCCAACTGCATCACGCAGTTTTTCCAGTTCGGAATCGTCGAGATCCTTGACCTTTTTATTGGTCGCTACACCCGTCGTTGCGCAGATTTTTTGTGCGCGTGGGCGGCCAACACCATAAATGGCGGTAAGGCCAATGACGGTGTGCTGATGATTTGGGATATTAACCCCTGCAATACGTGCCATTCGTTATTCCTCAATAAATAACGTTAATTAACCTTGACGCTGCTTGTGACGCGGTTCCACGCAGATTACGCGAACAACGCCCTTGCGCTTGATGATCTTGCAGTTGCGGCAGATCCGCTTGACTGATGCGAGAACTTTCATATTTGCACTCTCTTGGATTGGTTCAACTACTTAAAATTGTTTTACTTGGTCCGGAACACAATACGGGCCCGGCTCAAATCGTACGGCGTCAACTCCACCGTCACTTTGTCGCCGGGAAGAATGCGGATATAGTTCATCCGCATTTTACCCGAGATGTGGCCAAGCACCACGTGGCCGTTTTCCAGCTTTACTCGAAACGTTGCATTGGGAAGATTCTCAAGAATCTCGCCCTGCATCTGTATGACGTCGTCTTTTGCCATTCGGTTTGTGCACTCCTGGGCGCTTATCGCGTCGGAATTCCGCCCTTGAAATTTGCCTTGCGCAGCAGCGATTCATATTGCTGCGACATGACGTAGTTTTGTACTTGAGCCATGAAGTCCATGGTGACAACCACAATAATCAACAGGGAAGTACCACCAAAATAGAATGGGACCTTCCATTGGGCTTGCATAAATTCCGGCAACAAACACACTAAAGTGATGTAGACCGCTCCGGCCAGTGTCAAGCGCATCAGGATCTTGTCGATGTAGCGGGCAGTCTGGTCACCAGGACGAATCCCCGGGACGAAAGCACCACTCTTCTTCAAGTTATCCGCCGTTTCCTTGCTGTTAAACACCAGCGCCGTATAGAAGAAACAGAAGAAAATGATTGCCACTGCCAACAACAGCGCGTGGATGGGCTCGCCTGGCCCCATCGATCCCGCCAAGTCTTTCAAGAAAGCGATCACCGGGTTCGACATATCCTTGCCCTTGGTGAACCAGTCCACGATCGTTGCCGGGAACAAGATGATCGACGATGCGAAGATCGGCGGGATGACCCCTGCCATGTTCAGCTTCAAAGGCAGATGGCTGCTGGTGCCGCCATAGACCTTGTTGCCGACTTGCTTCTTCGCATAATTGACCAAAATCTTGCGCTGGCCGCGTTCGACGAATACGACAAAATACGTCACCGTTGCCACCAGGACCACGATAAAAATCGCCGCCAGGTTGGTGATCGACCCGGCGCTGACCAGGCCAACCAGACCGACCATGGCCGCTGGCAGACCGGCTGCAATGCCGGCAAAAATGATGATCGAAATGCCGTTACCCAGGCCGCGTTCGGTAATCTGTTCGCCCAGCCACATCAAAAACATGGTACCGGTCAACAGCGTCACGACCGTCACAAAGCGGAACACCATGCCAGGCTCGATGACCAGGCCCTGCTGCGACTCCAACCCTGCGGCAATTGCCAGCGCCTGAAACACTGCCAGCACCACCGTGAAATACCGGGTGTACTGCGTGATCTTGCGACGACCCGACTCGCCCTCTTTCTTCAACGCTTCCAGCTGTGGCGATACGATAGCCCCCAGCTGCATGATGATCGAGGCCGAAATATACGGCATGATACCAAGTGCAAATACAGTGAAACGTTGCAGTGCGCCACCCGAGAACATGTTGAACATGCCCAGGATGCCATTCGAGTTTTGCTTGAACAAATCAGCCAGTTTGGCCGGGTCTATCCCTGGAACAGGGACATGAGCACCGATCCGATACACGACCAAAGCGCCAAGCAAAAACCAGAGACGACCCCACGGGAAACCGGCAGCTGCACTTTTACCGCCCTTACCAATTTGTGAATTAGTCGCCAATTTTTGCTCCGATCAAGCTGTTAGCCCGCAATTTACGCTACCGAGCCGCCAGCTGCTTCGATTGCCGCTTTCGCGCCTGCAGTCACTTTCAAGCCTTTGAGGTTCACCGCTTTGGTGACTTCGCCGGACAAGATCACGCGTACGTCGCGTGCCAGTACTTGCAGAACGCCAGCTTGCTTGAGCACCAGGATGTCGATATCGCCGACAGGCAGGTTGTTCAAGTCCGACAGGCGAACTTCTGCTTTGAACGTTGCGTTGAGCGATTTGAAACCACGCTTAGGCAGACGGCGTTGCAGAGGCATCTGACCGCCTTCGAAACCGACTTTATGGAAGCCGCCCGAACGCGATTTTTGACCCTTGTGGCCACGACCAGCGGTTTTACCGATGCCCGAACCGATACCACGACCGACGCGACGCTTGTAGTGCTTGGCGCCTTCGGCTGGTTGGATTGTGTTCAATTCCATGATTTCTCCGTTACGCAAGCCCGAAGGCTTACGCGACAACTTTAACGAGGTACGAGACTTTGTTGATCATGCCGCGGACCGATGGGGTGTCCTGCAACTCGGAAACCGAGTTAACACGACGCAGACCCAAACCACGCACGGTGGCGCGGTGATCCTGACGAGTGCCGATCAAGCCCTTGACCAATTGTACTTTGATGGTGTTTGCCATGATGTTCCTCTTAGCCCAGGATGTCTTCAACCGACTTGCCGCGCTTGGCAGCGATGTCGGATGCAGTACTCATTTTCGACAAACCGTTCAGCGTGGCACGAACCAGGTTGTAAGGGTTCGACGAGCCCGTGGATTTGGCCACGATATCGGTCACGCCCATTACTTCGAAGATCGCGCGCATGGCGCCGCCGGCAATCACGCCGGTACCTGGCTTGGCGGGCATCATGATGACTTTTGATGCGCCGTGCTGGCCGGTCACGTTGTGGTGGATGGTACCGTTCTTGAGAGGAACCTTGATCAGGTTACGACGGGCTTCTTCCATTGCCTTCTGCACGCCCACTGGCACTTCTTTCGATTTGCCCTTGCCCATGCCGATGCGGCCGTCGCCATCGCCAACGACGGTCAATGCGGCGAAGCCCATGATACGACCACCCTTGACCACTTTGGTCACGCGGTTGATCGCGATCATTTTTTCGCGCATGCCATCATCCGGCTTGTCGCTTTGCATTTTTGCTTGCATTTTTGCCATGACGATTCTTCCTTAGAACTTCAGACCGGCTTCACGCGCGGCTTCAGCCAACGCCTTCACACGGCCGTGGTAACGGAAACCGGAGCGGTCGAACGCAACTTCGGTAATCCCTGCTTTCAGTGCTTTCTCGGCGACGCGCTTGCCTACCAGAGCAGCAGCGGCAGCATTGCCACCCTTGCCGGACTGGCCTGCCAATTCGGCGCGAACTTCCGCTTCGGCGGTCGAGGCCGAAACGAGGACTTTCGCGTCCGGGCTGATCAGGTTGGCGTAAATGTGCAGGTTGGTGCGATGCACCGACAGGCGATTTACTTTCAGCTCCGCGATCTTGATGCGGGTCTGGCGTCCACGACGCAGACGTGATTCTTTCTTGTCCATGGTCAGCCTTATTTCTTCTTGGTTTCTTTAAGCTTAACCACTTCGTCCACATAGCGGACGCCCTTGCCTTTGTAAGGCTCAGGGGAGCGGTAAGCGCGCACTTCTGCAGCGACCTGACCAACCTGTTGACGATCGATACCCTTGATGATGATTTCGGTCGGGGTTGGGGTGGCCACGGTCACGCCTGCTGGCATCTGGTGCGCAACAGGGTGCGAGAAACCCAGCGACAGGTTCAGCTTGTCGCCGGCGGCTTGGGCTTTGTAGCCCACGCCGACCAGGGACAGCTTCTTCTCGAAGCCTTTGGTCACGCCGGTCACCATATTGTTGACCAGGGCACGCAAGGTGCCGGACATCGCATTGGACTCACGGCTGTCGTTGACTACGTCAAACGTCAGGGTGCCGCCATTGTTTTCTACTTTAACCAGGCCATTGAGGTTCTGGGTCAGCGAGCCCAGCGGGCCCTTGACGGTAATCGCTGCTGCAGTGATCGCCACTTCGGCGCCAGCTGGGACAGCGATTGGCATTTTAGCTACTCGGGACATTGTCGATAACTCCTTAAGCCACGTAGCAAATAACTTCGCCGCCGACACCGGTGGCGCGTGCTTTGCGGTCGGTCATGACGCCTTGCGGGGTCGACACAATCGCTACACCCAAGCCATTCATGACGGTAGGGATTTCGTCTTTGCCCTTGTAGACGCGCAGGCCCGGACGGGACACGCGCTCTAAGCGCTCGATGACCGGACGGCCAACGTAATACTTCAAACCGATCTTCAGTTCCGCCTTGCCACCGGTTGCGGTGACGGCGAAATCTTCAATGTAACCCTCGTCCTTGAGGACGACAGCAATCGCTACTTTGACTTTCGACGATGGCATGGCCACGGTCGTTTTTTGAACGCCTTGTGCATTGCGAATGCGGGTCAGCATATCGGCGATAGGATCGCTCATACTCATTGCATATTCTCCTATTACCAGCTTGCTTTAGTCATACCCGGAATTTCACCACGCATGGCGAATTCACGGAGCTTGATGCGACCCAGACCGAATTTACGGAATGTGCCACGTGGACGGCCGGTGACGGCGCAGCGGTTACGCTGACGGGTCGGTGCCGAGTTGCGCGGCAGAGCCTGCAACTTCAGACGGGCTTCATAACGTTCTTCTTCCGTCTTCGACTGGTCATCGATGATGGCTTTCAGAGCTGCACGCTTAGGGGCGAATTTTGCCACCAGGTCTGCACGCTTCTGTTCGCGGTTAATCAGTGCTAGTTTTGCCATGATCTCAGTTTCTGAACGGAAATTTAAAGGCGGCGAGCAGAGCTTTCGCTTCGTCGTCGGTCTTGGCGGTCGTCGTGATGCTGATGTTCAAGCCACGCAACGCGTCAATCTTGTCGTACTCGATTTCAGGGAAAATGATCTGTTCCTTGACACCGATGTTGTAGTTACCACGGCCATCGAACGAACGGCCATTGACACCACGGAAGTCACGCACGCGCGGCAGGGCCACGGTGATGAAGCGATCCAGGAATTCGTACATGCGGGCACCGCGCAGGGTGACCATGGCGCCCAGTGGGTAGCCTTCACGAATCTTGAAACCTGCAATAGCTTTACGTGCCTTGGTGGTCACTGGCTTTTGGCCAGCGATCTTGGTCATGTCGCCCATTGCGTGTTCGATGATCTTCTTGTCCGCGATTGCCTCGCCCAAGCCCATGTTCAGGGTGATCTTGGTCAGGCGCGGAACTTCCATTGCCGATTTGTAGCCAAATTTGGCGACCAGGTCGGCAACGACTTTGTCTTTATAAAATTGCTGGAGACGGGCCATGATTAAACCTTCACTACTTCGCCGGAGGACTTGAAAACGCGGACTTTTTTGCCGTCTACGTCTTTGAAGCCCACGCGGTCTGCCTTGCCAGTCGCTGCATTAAACAATGCAACGTTGGACACGTGAATCGGCATAGTCTTATCGACGATACCACCAGTTACGCCGGTCATTGGGTTAGGCTTGGTCGCTTTTTTAGCGATATTGACGCCTTCAACCACGACATGTTCAGCATCGATACGCTGTTGAACAACGCCGCGCTTGCCCTTGTCTTTGCCGGTCAGAACGATGACTTCGTCGTTTTTACGAATCTTATCCATTACGACTCCTTACAGAACTTCAGGTGCCAGGGACACGATTTTCATGAACTTTTCAGTGCGCAGTTCGCGCGTGACTGGTCCAAAAATACGGGTACCGATCGGTTCGAGCTTGGCGTTGAGCAGAACGGCAGCATTGCCGTCGAACTTCACCAGCGAACCGTCTTGGCGGCGCACACCTTTAGCGGTGCGAACAACCACGGCGTTATAAATTTCACCTTTTTTGACACGGCCGCGTGGCGCAGCAACCTTAACGGTTACCTTGATCACGTCGCCAATGCCAGCATAACGGCGCTTGGAGCCGCCCAATACCTTGATGCACATGACTTCTTTGGCACCGGTATTGTCAGCCACTTCGAGCCGGCTTTCAGTTTGAATCATAGTATTCTCTTTCCCAACTTAAGCCGAAGAATCCCCACAGCGTGGGCCTGCGGTCAGTCTTGGTCCCGCCAACATCTTCATGAAGAAGCTGCTGATTGGGTGATGACTTTCCTAAAACTTTCGTTTTTTCCGGCCGCTGCCACCGGGGTGACTGATATGCGGCGTTACATGAACGAAGCCCGCTAGTATCACATAATACTGGCGGGCCCGCAAGAACTTTTTATCCGGAAGCTGGATGCTGAAAAATTCGCAACATCCCCATCCGGCACTACTGGGTCTGACGTCTAGTCAGTTGAGGACAGGGCGACGGCGATGAACCACGCCCTGTCCCGCAAGTGACTAATCAGTTGAGGGCAGACCAACGGCGATGAACCCTGGTCTGTCCCGCAAGCTGTTAGATTACTTGCGCAGCCTGCACCACACGGGTAACAGTCCAAGCTTTGGTCTTCGAGATAGGACGACCTTCCTGGATCTCGACGGTATCACCCATCTTGACCTGGTTGGTTTCGTCATGCGCGTGATACTTGTTCGAGCGCATGATGATCTTGCCGTACAGCGGGTGCTTGACGTGACGCTCGATCAACACGGTAACCGTCTTGTCCATCTTGTCCGACACCACTTTGCCAACCAGCGTGCGCTTGAGCGCTACTTTAGTAGTTTCGGTCATTTGGCTTCCTTCGAGTTCATCACAGTCTTTACACGCGCGATATCGCGGCGTACCTTCTTGAGCTGCGAAGTGTTGCTCAGCTGTTGCGTAGCGATTTGCATGCGCATGCCGAACTGGGCCTTCAACAACTCATTCAGCTCTTTTTCAAGCGCTGCCTGGTCTTTGCCGCGGAGTTCTGTTGCTTTCATTTACAACTCCTTTTATT
>JAZJXM010000005.1:0-105154 GCA_040390915.1 Pseudomonadota bacterium | reverse complement strand
GACCTGACCCTGTTGCGTTTTGGTCATGAACACGTAACAGACCGTTGTCAGACTTCCCGTTTTTAACCAAGCGGGAACTGACAACATGAAACGACACGGACTATTCGCCGCCGCCATCGCGCTGCTCATCGCAGGCTGCGCGCCTACCGACCCGGCGGCAACCACGCCCGAAGCACCCAAGAATGTGATCTTCTTTCTCGGCGACGGCATGGGCATGACCACCATGACGGCGG
Organism: Pseudomonadota bacterium; assembly: GCA_040390915.1. GTDB lineage: Bacteria > Pseudomonadota > Gammaproteobacteria > Burkholderiales > Burkholderiaceae_D > Telluria_A. Next base: position 104,921 of record JAZJXM010000005.1, on the reverse strand, counting down.
CGCGCATCTACGCCGTTGGCGAAGACGGCGAGCTGACCATGGACACGCTGCCTGAAACGGCCTTCGTCAAGACCTTCTCCAAGGACGCCCAGGTCACCGACAGCGCCCCATCGATGGCCGCCTACATGACCGGCGTCAAGATGAACAATGAAGTGATCTCGATGTCGGCCGATACGCTGGCCAAAGATCCCGTCATCGATGCCAACGGCAACAAGCTGGCCAACAACTGCGGCACCGGCAACGGCGCTCCGGCCAGCACGCTGATCGAGCTGGCCAAGGCCAAGGGCCTGTCCACCGGCGTCATCAGCACCGCCCGCATCACCCACGCGACGCCGGCCACGACCTACGCGCACATCTGCCACCGCGACCTGGAAAACGATATCGCCGCAATGGCCGTTCCGGGCGGCGCCGGTTACAACAGCGCGCTGGGCGCCACCGGCATTGATGTGCTGATGGGCGGCGGCAAGCAGTTCTGGCTGCCGTTCGCCAGCGGCGGCAAGCGCAGCGACGGACGCGACCTGATCGCTGAAATGAAGGCCAAGAACTACACCTACGCCAGCAACAGCACCGAGTTCAACGCGATCGATGCCAGCAAGACCGACCGCCTGTTCGCGCTGTTCACCAACAGCCACATGAGCTATGACCTGGACCGCGACCCTGCCAAGGAACCTAGCCTGGCCGAGATGACCACCAAGGCAATGGACGTGCTGGCCAAGAACAGCAAGGGCTACTTCCTGATGGTCGAGGGCGGGCGCATCGACCACGCGCTGCACGAGACCACCGCCAAAAAAGCGCTGCAGGACACGCTCGCTTTCGACAACGCGATCAAGGCAGCACTGGCCAAGGCGCGTATCAGCGATCCTGAACTGAAAAACACGCTGATCGTCGTCACCGCCGACCATGACCACACGATGGTACTGAACGGCTATGCCAAGCGCACCGGCAAGACCGCCGCCGGCAATCCGGGCGTGCTGGGCGTGGTCAAGAACTACGTCAGCGGCGCCACCGAGAAAGACCTCGACGGCGCGCCGTATTCGATCATCGGCTTCGGCAACGGCGAGAACCGCACCCAGTCCAGCCGCGCGGCCATGGCCAGCATGGACGACAGCGTCACCGGCGCTGCCACCTACCACCAGGAAGCGGCGATCCGCGTCACGGCCGGCAATGAAACCCACGGCGGCGCCGACGTCTTCCTGGGTGCCATCGGCAAGGGCGCCGACACCTTCAACGGCACCATCGACAACACCAAGGTATACACGCTGGTGAAAACCGCAGCGGGCCTGTAAGCCAACGAATTCACAAGGACAAGCACACATGAAACGCACTCTGTTAGCTGCAGCACTGCTGCTGTCGTACGCCGCTACCGCCCAGGCTTCGGGCGAAGCCAAAAACATCATTTTCTTCCTTGGCGACGGCATGGGCCCGACCACGGTCACCGCCTCGCGCATCTACAAATACGGCGAAGACGGTTCGCTTCAAATGGACAAGCTGGAGCGCACGGCGCGCATCAAGACCTATTCGAACGACGCCCAGACCACCGACAGCGCTCCGTCGATGGCGGCCTACATGACCGGCGTGAAGATGAATAACGAAGTCATCTCGATGTCGGCCGATACGGTGGCCATTGCACCAACCAAGGATGGCAACGGCAACCTGGGCATCAACAACTGCGCCGCCACCGGCAACGGCACGGCTGCGCAGACCATCCTGGAACTGGCCAAGTCCAAGGGCAAGGCAGTCGGTTCGATCACCACCACCGAACTGACCCACGCAACGCCGGCCGCGACGTTCTCGCACATCTGCAACCGCAATGCGCAGTTCGCGATCGCGGCCCAAGTGGTGCCTGCCGGCGCCGGCTACAACGCGGCGCTGGGCGATGGCGTCGACGTGCTGATGGGCGGCGGACGCAATCACTTCACGCCGTTCGACAGCGTGACCAACAAGGCTGGCCGCGCCGATGGCCGCAACCTGCTGGCCGAACTGGCAGCCAAGGGCTACACGGTCGCGGCCACCAAGGCCGACATGCTGGCCGCGCCGACCAACAAGAAGTTCATTGGCCTGTACAGCAGCAAGAGCCATCTCGAATATGAACTGGACCGCAGCGCCACGCCGCCGCTGGGCGAAGGCGCCACCCAGCCTAGCCTGGCCGAGATGACCACCAAGGCGATGGATATCCTGGGCCAAAACGCGGGCGGTTACTTCCTGATGGTTGAAGGCGGGCGCATCGACCACGCGCTGCACGGTACTAACGCCAAGCGCGCGCTGGCCGACACGATCGCGTTTGACGACGCCATCAAGGCCGCGCTCGACAAGGCGCGCCTGACCGATCCGAACCTGACCAACACGCTGATCGTGGTCACGGCCGACCATGACCACACGCTGGCCTTCAACGGTTACGGCAAGCGCGGCAATCCTATCCTCGACATCACCCGCAACTACAAGGATAACCAGCCGCTCAAGGATGCCGATGGCAACAGCTACACCACGCTGGTGTTCGGCAACGGCCCGAACCGTCCGGCCCTGCGCGCCAACCTCGACAGCAGCACCGTGCTGGCCGATAACTACCTGCAGGAAACCGGCGTGCGCCTGGCCAGCGAAACCCACGGCGGCGGCGACGTCAAGCTGCTGGCCACCGGCGCTGGCGCCAAGGTGTTCAAAGGCACGCTGGACAACACCAAGGTGTTCAGCTTGTTGAAATCGGCGTTCGGGTTCTGACGGGATGCGCCATTTACTTTTGGCGCTGACAGCCTGCTGCCTGGTGGCGCAGGCTGGCGCAGCACCCTCGCTCGACTTGGCCATCGCGTATTACAGCAAGGTGACCACGCCGGAAGGCGTGACCCGCGAAGCGCGCTACGAAGAACGGATGCTGCGCCGGCCGGACCACATATGGGTCACGCGCAGCCTGCCGCCATTGACAGCGCCAGCCGCACCCGGCATGGGGCATGCCGAATTCAATCCGGTCATGCTGGCGCGCCATGTGGTCCAGCAGGACGGCAAGCTGCGCCTCGAGTATGTGGACCGCAAGGCCCGGCAACTGATCGCGGTGCCGCCGTCCGAATATGCCAACGTCAGTTTCGACGGCTCATGGGACAACGCCTGGTATGTGCTCGATCCGAAGCGGGTACAGACGCTGCCGGTCTCAAGCCGACGTTCCACGGTGGCTGGGGCGGTGTGGCGCGAGCGCGAGCAGGGCGGCAATTTCGAGCGCGTGCTGTGGGATGGGCAAAGGCAGGTGCCGCTGGTGATCGAAAGCGGCGACCGCGCTGGGACCGTCTTCCATCGGGTGGCGGTGACCGTGCTGCCGGGGCTGGCCGCGCGCTTGCCGTGGCTGGCGCTGCAAGGCTTTTCCCAGAAAGAGTATGCCGACTTCCTGGACTGAAGCTGGATAAAAAAAAGCCCACCAGAGGCGGGCTTGAAATCCAATTCTTTTTGAGGAGAGTTGGAGGAGACAGGTGCAGTATGCTGCGCTACAACATATAAATCTAATTTATATTTGTAATATCAGATATTCACATTGTCGATATCAATATCAATGGCAGTCAATATTGATATTGTCGACCGGCAGCTCCACGGTCAGCAAGTGCTGGATGGATTTGACCGTGCCCACTTCGGTGCCAGGAGTGACGATGGCGCAAGTTTTCCCAGCTGGCTGCGATGCGATGCCCACATGGTAGCTGTTGCCATAAGGTACCTTGGTCGGCATCACGTACGCGCCGGATATTTCCACCGCAAGATGGTCGGTGCCATTGGCCAACACCAGGCCGCTAGCGGTAGCGCCAGCGGTTGGGGGCATGCCGGTGATGGTGCCGCCAATGGTAAATTGATGGACCGCACAGACGACCACGAGGTTGATCGCCGCCATGCGTCCGGCCGTATCCTGACCGCCATACAGCGTGCAAGTCTCGTGTTCCGGCTGTTGGGTGATGCGCACGTCATAGGTCTGGCCGTAGTCGAGCGATTTGCTCAGTGCAAATGTTCTGGCGCCATTCTTGTCCGCCGCCGGCTTGGTCACCGTATACGTGTCACCATTGGTGGCGTTGGTAATGACCAGGCCGTCGTAGGTCAGTCCCGTGACCGTACCGGCCACTTGGAAGCTTGCCTTGCCGCCGCCACAGGCGGTCAGTCCGATTGCCAGCGCCAGCAGTACCGAGGCGCGCGTGAACGTCAATTTCATGAATTCTCCAGATGAGTGTGTCTGATTCAAGTCAGGCTAAGCTGTGTCAATTACAGGCAGGTGATGGTGACGTTGGTAACGTCATGGTCACCCATGGTGCCGGTGCCATTGGCCAGCTCGCAGGTCTGGGCAACTTGCACGATTGGTGCGGGCTGGGCGTTTGGCTGGGTCAGGATGCCGAAGCTATAGGTATTGCCGTCGCCCACCTGGCCGATCGTGTCGGTGCCAACGGTGCGGGTGAAGCTGTACCATTTTTCATGGGTCACTGGATCGACGGTCAAATCAGCGGGGGTAATCGTGTAATTTGTGGCGCTGTTGACCACGGTCAGGGAGCCAAGCAGGCCGGTGACTTTCGCTTTGACATTATGGGGCGTGGCGATGCAGCTAATCGCAATGCCGGTCGGCGCATAGGCGCCGGTGGTGCCGCTGCCATTGATCATGGTGCAGGTGGCGTTGGGCGGCTGGTCCACAATCTCGATCGTGAACTTGCTGTCGGTGCCGACCCGCTCGTTAGTAAACGGGAAAGACGTCGCAAGGGCCGCGACCGCGTGCTTGGTGCCGCCGTTAAGGCGCACCGTCATGCCATCCTTGGTCAGGCCGTAAATCGGGCTGATGGTCAGGGTCAACTCGTCGCCGCCGCCGCCGCACGCGGTCAAGCCCAATGCGCACGCAAGTGCCATGGTACGCAGATAAACTTTTTTCATACTTTCTCCAAAGACAAACTGGGTAAGGTGGGCATGGCTGAGGCCGGCGCCGCAAGACAGACTGAATTGGCCGTCATTTTAGTTCATTTGTTAACACGGCGGCTCATTGCGTTGTATCGGGCTGTAACGGCGCGGTGACATTTGTTGTTATGCACGCGGAATGGCTGCCGTTGACCGTGCAGCGGTTGCGCAGCGCCCCGCGCCGGTCCAGCACTTGCACGCGCCAGCTGGCCGGGCCGCTGCGCTCGAACGTCATGTAGCCAAAGTCGCCGACCCAGCTGCTGAAGCTGTCGACCACGGCCCCGGTCGGCAGCAATGTGCCGGGAGTCATGCTGGCCGGCAGCGGCACCAGGTCTGACGCAGTACCGGAAAAACCGGCGATGAACTGGCTGGCGTGGCCGCTGCGGTAACTGAGCTGCTCCCACAGGTGGGCATGGCCCGACAGCATCATGTTCATGCGTGCCGGCAGTAAAGTGGGGCTGAGCGGGCTGAACGCGTCGAGCAAACCCTGGTCCGAGGGCGCCAGCCGGATGCTGCCGTCGGCTTCGCGCATGGCCAGCAGGCCCAGCACGGCGTGGTGGTCGACTCCGATGTTGTAGCGCGCTTGCTGCGACAACACGTCCATCTGGCGCCAGGTGGCGGCGAACTTGGCCAGCCTGGGGTCGCCCGCCTTGAGCCCCTTGTACGCGGTATTGGCACTGTCGAACACGATCAGCTGGGCGTCGTTGCCAAGCGGGACCGCATACGGTTCGCTGTGGTTGGCCTCATCGTCCAGCGCGGCGTCGTTGCAGTCGCGCCCGGGCTGCAGGGGACGCGGGTCGATGAAGCGCCAGAAGCCCTGGCCGGCGCGGCTGCACAGTTCATGGTTGCCGCGCGCTACCACCCACGGCGCCGCCGCCAGCAGCGGCTGGCCGGGCGTGAACAGGTCGGCGCGCCAGGCGTCCCAACCGTAGCCCCACGGGCTGCCGGCGCAGCCGGCCTGGCCGGCAGGGCAGGGGTCTTCGCGGTAGTGGTAGTCGCCCATGTGCACCACCAGTTGCGGCTTCCATGCGGCAGCGGCGGCGGCGATGGTGGCGAACGGATAGGCGTTCGGGTCGTTGCAGTCCTGGTAGTGCGCATCCTTGGCCGCCAGCCGGCAACCGGTGTCGCCCAGCACCACGAAGCGCGTGACTTCGGCCACCGGCAGCGGCAGCGCCTGCCCTTGCACCGTGGCGCTGGTGGCGCCGGCCGGCAGCTTCGCTTCGCACGTCAGCAGCGCGAACGCGGCCGGGTGCGCGCCGGGACTGCGCGGCGCCGCCGTGCCGGCTGCGGCCCGTACCTGCATCGCACTGGCCTGGCCGTCGATGACGATGGCCGGGCAGGACGCGGCCGTGGTCAGCACCCGCGCCACCGCCGCGCCCTGTTCGCCCAGCACCACGAAGCGCGCCAGTAACGGCGCGTCGGGTACGCTGGCGCAGCCGGCCAGCAGCAGGCCGGCCAGCAGGGTGATTACTCGCATTGCATCTCCTTTGTTCGCATGGGCGTAATTTACCATGCGTGTCGAAGCGGCCCCGCTGCCAATTGATTTTCTGCGTGCGCCTCGCTATGCTAATGAGCATGACGAACCCCGCCCTTCCTGCCTGGCCCAAGGCCATCCTGTTCGACCTCGACGATACGCTGTGGCCGATCGCGCCGGTCATCATCCAGGCTGAACAATCGCTGCACCAGTGGCTGCATGAACATGCGCCGCGCGTGGCCGAGCGCTTTTCGATTGACCACTTGCGCCAGGCGCGGCTGGAGTTGCTGGCCTCGCAGCCCGAGTTCCGGGTCGACCTGGGCAAGCTGCGCCGCGCCGGCCTGACCTCGGCATTCGAGCAAGCCGGCGAAGACAGCGCCAAGGTGGAGCAGGCCATGGTGCATTTTTTTGCAGCGCGCAATGCCGTGGTGCCGTATGACGACGTACTGCCCGGCCTGCTGCGCCTGAAGGGCAAGGTCAAGATCGGCACCGTGTCGAATGGCAATGCGGACTTGCAGGCGATCGGCCTGGCGCACCATTTCTCGGTGTCGGTGGCGGCCCACCAGCTGGGCCTGGCCAAGCCGGACCCGGCCATATTCCTGGCCGCGTGCGAACAGCTGGACGTGGCGCCGCATGAAGCGGTGTACGTGGGCGACGACGTGCTGCTCGACGTCAAGGGCGCCCAGCAAGCAGGCCTGCGCGGCGTGTGGCTCAACCGCACCGCCAGCACCGCCCACCTGCAGCACGCGGTGGCGCCGGACGCCATCTGCGCCGATTTCGGCCAGTTGCTGGACTGGTTGATGCGCGAACACGCGCCCAGATAATCGGCCGGCGCGGCGGCGAACGTGCATAATAGGCGCTGACATACTGCTCACGCCCCCAATAGAAACATGCAACTCGATACCCGTGCTCAAACGCTGCTCAAGGCCCTGGTCGAACGGTATATCGCCGACGGCCAGCCGGTAGGCTCGCGCGCGCTCTCCAAGATATCCGGCCTGGATCTGTCGCCCGCCACCATCCGCAACATCATGGCCGACCTCGAAGAGATGGGTTACGTGGCCAGTCCGCACACCTCGGCCGGCCGGGTGCCGACTCCGCGCGGCTACCGCATCTTTGTCGACACTTTATTGACGGTGCAGCACATCGACGAGCATTCGGTGCAGTCGCGCATGGGCTTGGCCTCGCAGCAGCCACAAAAAATCATTTCGAGCGCGGCCCAGATGCTGTCGTCGCTGTCGCAGTTTGCCGGCGTGGTCCTGAGCCCGCGGCGCGAATCGGTGTTCCAGCAGATCGAATTTTTGCGCCTGTCCGAAAAGCGCATCCTGCTCGTCATCGTCGATCCGCGCGGCGACGTCCAGAACCGGCTGCTGCTCACCGAGTCCGACTACACGCCGTCGCAGCTGATCCAGTCGGCCAACTACATCAACCAGAATTACGGCGGGCTGTCGTTTGACGACGTGCGCACGCGCCTGACGGGCGAACTGCGCCAGCTGCACGCCGACATGGGGCGCTTGATGCAGGCAGCGGTGGAAGCGGGCAGCGAAGCGATGGAAGACCATAGCGACGACATGGTGATCTCGGGCGAGCGCAACTTGCTGTCGGTGGCCGACCTGTCGTCGAACATGACGTCGCTGCGCCAGATGTTCGACATGTTCGAGCAAAAGACCGGCCTGATGCAGCTGCTCGACGTATCCTCCAAGGCCACCGGCGTGCAAATTTTCATTGGCGGCGAATCGAACCTGGTGCCGATGGATGAAATGAGCGTGGTGACGGCACCGTACGAAGTGAATGGGCGCATCGTCGGGACGCTGGGAGTGATCGGGCCGACCCGCATGGCTTACGAGCGGGTGATCCCGATTGTCGACATTACGGCCAAATTATTGTCGAATGCCTTAAGCCATACTTAAAATTAATTGCGGTGCGGGCAAGCATCCTTGATGCAATTGCCGTAGATTGCCAGCGCATGCTCGGCGATCTTGAAGCCGCGTTCGACGGCCACCTTGTGCTGGCGCGATTCGATTTCTTCGTCGTAAAACTCTTCCACCCGACCGCAATCGAGGCACACCAGGTGATCGTGGTGCGAGCCGGCGTTAAGCTCGAAAATCGCCTTGCCCGTCTCAAAATGGTTGCGGTTGAGCAGGCCAGCCTGCTCGAACTGGGTCAATACCCGGTACACGGTGGCCAGGCCGACGTCCATGTTTTCGGTCAGCAGAATCTTGTACACATCCTCGGCCGTGAGGTGGCGCACCTCGCTATTCTGGAAAATTTCGAGAATTTTCAGGCGCGGAAGGGTCGCTTTCAGGCCGCTCGCTTTCAGGTCGCTAGGATTGTTACTCATGTTTGTTACTCGTATTTGGGCGGAGTGCTTTATCATATAGCGTTTCCGGCGGAGCTGCCTAGGCTCCGTTCAACGATTTGAGGTCATTCATGCGCGTCAATACTGCCGTTTTGCACCGTTTTAGCTTCCGTGCCCCCCTGGTCGCTGCCCTGGCCTGTGCCGTGCTGGCGCTGTCGGGCTGTGCTTCCTGGCGCTCGCCGCCGCCGGCCCCGTCGGACGCCTCTGCCGGCGCCCTGACCACCACCATCACGCCGATGCAGAAATTCCTGTGGATCTTCTCGCCGTACCGGCCGACCATCCAGCAGGGCAACTTCGTATCTTCGGAAATGCTGGCCCAGCTGAAAGTGGGCCAGACCCGCGACCAGGTCAAGTTCATTTTCGGCACGCCGCTGCTGACCGATATCTTCCACGCCGACCGCTGGGACTATCCGTTTTACCTGGCGCGCGGCAATGGCGAACTGACCAGCGCGCGCGTGACGGTGTACTTCAAGGATGACAAGGTCGAGCGCTTCGACGGCGGCAACCTGCCGACCGAAAAAGACTACATCGCGCGCATCGCCGGCCCGGCCATCGTCCTGGACAAGGAATTGCCGAAGAAGGAAGAGACCGGCGCGGCGCAGATCAAGATCAACAAGTAACCGTCAGGTAGCCGTATGACTCAGTTGAAAATCGCAGTAGCGGGCGCCAGCGGCCGCATGGGCCGCATGCTGATCGACGCGATCGCCGAGGCCCCGGACATGGTGCTGGCCGGCGCGCTCGACATCGCCGCCTCGCCCGCCATCGGCAGCGACGCTGGCGCGTTTTCCGGCAAGCCGGCCGGGGTGGTGATCCAGTCCGAGCTGGCGCTTGGGCTGGCCGACGCCCAATTCCTGATCGACTTCACGCGCCCGGAGGGCACTCTCGCGCACCTGGCTTACTGCGCCGAGCATGGCATCAAGGTCATTATCGGCACCACCGGCTTCGACGACGCCGGCAAGGCGGCGATTCGCGCCGCTGCTGAAAAAACCGCAATCCTGTTTGCGCCCAACATGAGCGTGGGCGTGAACGTGACGCTCAAGCTGCTCGAAATGGCGGCCAAGAGCCTGTCCGAAGGCTACGACATCGAAATCGTCGAAGCGCACCACCGCCACAAGGTCGATGCGCCGTCCGGCACCGCACTGAAGATGGGCGAAGTGATCGCCGACGCGCTCGGGCGCGACCTGAAGGACTGCGCCATCTACGGCCGCGAAGGCGTCACTGGCGAACGCGATCCGTCCACCATCGGCTTTGCCACCATCCGTGGCGGCGACATCGTGGGCGACCATACGGTGCTGTTTGCCGGCACCGGCGAGCGCATCGAGATCAGCCACAAGTCGAGCAGCCGCGTCACCTACGCCCACGGCGCCCTGCGCGCGGCGCGCTTCCTGGCCGGCAAAACAAGCGGCCTGTATGACATGCAGGACGTGCTGGCCCTGAAGTGCTAGACGCAGGCATGCCAGACATGCTGCAAGCTGCCCCCGCCAACCAGTTCAGCGTCATGCGCTGGTGGGAGCAGGGCGATGCGATCAGCCACGCGGTGGCCATGCTGCTGCTGGCGATGTCGCTGCTGAGCTGGTTCTTCATCCTGTCCAAGGCCTACAGCAGCTGGCGCGTGCGCATCGCCGCTGGCGTGCTTGATGCCTTCTGGGCCGCCCCGACGCTGAAAGACGGCATCGCGCTGCTGGCCGCGCATGATAGCGAAGACGTGTACGCGCCGCTGCCGACCTACGGCCTGGCCCATTCGGCTGGCGCCCAGACCCTGGCCGGCGAAATGGGACGCGCCGAACAAATCACCCGCGTGCTGCGCCAGCAGATCACCCGTTCCACCCACCGCGTCGAGAGCGGCCTGACCTTCCTGGCCTCGATTGGCGCCACCGCGCCATTCGTCGGCTTGCTGGGCACTGTGTGGGGCATTTACCATGCGCTGGCCAATGTGTCGGCGGCCGGCATCGTGCAGATCGACAAGATTGCCGGGCCGGTGGGCGAAGCGCTGATCATGACCGGGTTTGGGCTGGTGGTGGCGATTCCCGCGGTTCTGGCGTATAACGGCTTTAACCGGATCAACCGGATGACGCTCGCCGAGCTCGATGGCTTCGCGCACGACTTGCAGTCCTACTTCACCAAATAAACGGCAGCCATGGCCTTCGGCGCTTTCAATCCGCATCGGCAGCAGTCGATGATGAGCGACATCAACGTGACGCCGATGGTGGACGTGATGCTGGTACTGCTGATCATTTTTATTTTGACGGCGCCAATGTTTACCCACGCGGTCAAGCTCGACCTGCCGCAGGCGCAGTCGACGCCGTCCGAAGCGGCGCCGGGCAGCGTGAGCATCGCGATCGATGCCGGCGGCGTCATTTACTGGAATGGCGAGCTGGTGGACGCCGGCCAGCTCGATGCGCGCATGGTGCGCGCGGCGGGCACCATGCCGCAGCCGGAGTTGCAGCTGCGGGCCGACAAGAACACGCGCTACGAAGTGGTGGCGCAAGTGATGGCTGCGGCCCAATTGCGCGGCCTGACCCGCATGGGATTCGTGACCGATCCAAACAAGGAGAAACAAGATGGCCAGCGCTGAATTGAACGGAGCCTCGATCCTGGGGTGGGATACCTTTCATGGCGAGTGCAAGCAGGCCTTCGGCTTTCCCGACTACTACGGCCATACGATGGACGCGTGGGTCGATTGCCTGAGCTATTTGCGCGATGAAGACGGCATGACCAAGTTCCGGCTCGCGCCGGACGAAGTACTCGAGATCGTGGTCAAGGATGCGGCAGCGATGCGCGAACGGGTGCCCGAACTGCTTGAGGAAATGACGTTCTGCATCGCCGGCATCAACGAGCGCTATGAGGATTACGGCGAGAAGCCGGCGCTGGTGCTGGTGCTCAAATAAACTGTGGCGGCACTTGGTGGAATGCGGGCGTTGCCATTTTCCACCAAGCGCCCACGCGGCCTACCTGACCGCTTTCAAGTCGAAGTGCGGGTTGTAGATCAAACCCAGCAAATTACCGAACGGGTCGTGCAGATCGGCCACCCGGATCTCCTCGCCCACATTCTGGACCGGATTCGGCAGCGTCGCGCCGAGGGCGACGATGCGGGCCACTTCGGCGTCGATATCGTCCACGCCCCAGTACACCGTGGCGCCGGCCGTGCCTGGCGTGCCATCCGGCACCAGCCCCAGTTCAAACCCGCCGATTTCAAAGCCGACGTAAAACGGCTGGTCGAAGTACGGCTCCTTGCCAAATACCTGCGCGTACCATGCCTTGGCCTTGGCCAGGTCGGCTACCGGGTACACCGTGGTGCGCATGCCGTGAATCATGTTGCTCTCCTTGTGATTGATGCCCAGAGTGTGCCACCGCGCGCGCCGGCCGTCTTGTAAAAATGGAAGGCGGCGCGTCAGGCCGCGGCGAACGACTGCGGCGTGCTGCCCGCCAGTTGGCGAAATTCGTGGATCATGTGCGGCTGGTCGTAGTAGCCCAGATTGAGCGCCAACGTGGCCCAGTCGCGCGCCGGCGCCGCTGCAATCATGCGGGTGGCGTGCTGGAAGCGGCACACCCGCGCGAACAGCTTGGCCGGCAGCCCGACGCGGGCACGGAACTGGCTGGCCAGATGCTGGCGCGACACGCCCAGCGTATCGGCCAGGGTCTCGATGCGGATAGCGCCATGCGATTGCTCGATCGCTTTGAGCGCCGCTTCCACCAGGCCGGGCCTTTGCAGGCTGGCGCGCAGGCGCTGCAGCAGCATGGTTTCGATGACCGTGACCGCCTGCACGTCCGACAAGGTGCGCGTCCACAGCGCATCGGCGCAGCGCGCGGCCAGGCCATCGGTCCACAGTTGGTCCAGCGATGGGTGCAGGTCGATCAGTTCATGCAGCGGCGTGCTGAAAAAATAGCTGGCCGCGCCGGGCTTGAAGCGCGCCGCGATGGTGCGCACCGGGCGCGCAAAGGCAACGTCGATCACGCTGCTCATCATGCCGGCCACGCCGCCCAGCGGGGCGCTGTCTTGCCACAGGATGTCGATGCAATTGTCCGGCAGTACGCGATGCGAGATCGCCTGCCCGTTGGGCTGCACATGGCAGCTCCAGAGGCAAGCGAGGTAGGGCGCCAGCGCGGCGCAGGGCGGGTATTCCTGGTACAGGACCATGGTGCATCGATTGCAAAGAGATGCCCGATTTTACCCGTGCCGGGCGATCAGCGTTGCCCGGTTTGCGCGGCGCCGCTCAAGGTCTCGGCCATGCGCACCAGTTTGACGAATTCGGCGCGGTAGCCTTGCGGGTCGGTTCCGCGCGCCGAATTGGCCAGCTTGGCGATGTCGGCGTAACTGATGTCGCTGACGTCGTTTTCGTCGCGCAGCCGCTGGCCGAAGGCGGCCACCGCCACCGCGAAGCGCTGGTCGTCGGGCGCCTCGGCCAGGGTCTTGCGGGCGGACGCCGCGTGCACCACATGCTCGGTTTGCTGGCTGGCCGCCTGGCCCGGCAGCTTGTAGCGCAGCTTGATGATGCACAGCTCGTCTTTGAGCGCGCTTGGCGCAGGTGCCGTTTTGCCATAGCGCAGCGGATCGACCAGCTTGGCGACAGCGACGGTGGGTGTAATTTCGTAGAGCGCGGTGACGGTGTGGCCCGAGCCCATGTCGCCGGCGTCCACCTTGTCGTTCTTGAAGTCTTCGCGCGCCAGCATCCGGGTTTCATAGCCGACCAGGCGGTAGGCGCCGACCAGCTTGGGATTGAACTCCACCTGCACTTTGACGTCGTTGGCGATCGGGAACATGGTCGAGGCCAGCTCTTCGCTCAGTGCCTTGCGCGCTTCGAGCAGGGTGTCGATGTAGGCGGCATTGCCGTTGCCGGCCTGGGCCAGGCGCTGGATCAGCGCGTCATTGAGGTTGTCCTGGCCGACGCCGAAGATCGACAGGTAGACCCCGCTCTTGCGTTTTTTTGCGATGAATTTTTCCAGTTGGCCCGGGTCGCTGATGCCGATGTTGAAGTCGCCGTCGGTGGCCAGGATCACCCGGTTGACGGCCTTGGGATCGAAATGCCGTTCGGCCATCGCGTAGGCGCGCTCCAAGCCTTCGCCGCCGGCGGTGCCGCCGCCCGCGCCCAGCGCATCGATGGCAGCGAGAATGGCGCGCTTGTCCTTGCCGCCGGTCGGCTCCAGCGCGACGTGGGTGCCGTTGGCGTAGGTGACGATGGCAACCCGGTCGTTGTCGCGCAATTGGCTGGCGTACATGCGAAAGCTCTTCTGGAGCAAGGGCAGGCGGTCGTCGGGGGCCATCGATCCGGAGATGTCGACCAGCAGCACGACATTGGTGGCTGGCCGCTCGGCCGCGACAATGTCATGGCCGCGCACGGCGATGTGGACCAGCTGATTGCCGGCTTTCCATGGGCTGGGCATCAGTTCGGTGCTGACGCCAAACGGCTGGCCAGGGCTGGCCGGGGTCGCATATTGGTAAGGGAAATAGTTGACCATCTCTTCGACCCGCACCGCCTCGGCTGGCGGCAGCGTGCCCGAGGTCAGCATGCGCCGTACGAAGGCGTAGGAAGCGGTATCGACGTCCACGCTGAAGGTCGACACGGGGTGTTCGGCCACCAGCGCCAGCTTGTTGGGGGCCTGGTTCGGGAATTTGTCGGCACTTGGTGGTGGTGGCGGCGGCACGGACATCGCTTCGCCGGCGCGGGCGGACTTGGCCGGCGCGTAGGAACGCTCCATGATCATTTCAGCGGGAGGAATGAAGGCGGGCGGCGGGGGAGGGCGGACTTCTTCCACCAGCTTGGCCTCGACCGGCTCCGGTGACATGGCGACCATTCGCGCAGATTTGGCGCAGCCGACAAAGGCTGCAACGATGCCCAGGTGTAGCGCGACGACGATGGCAAAATTGGTGACTTTGCTACCACTCTTGAATAATTTCCTTGAGGCACGCATCGCAATCTCCCTGGTTGTAAGTTCACTTCTTCTAATCAGTGGAGTAAATATATGCTAGTGCATAGCAAATGAAAAGCTATTTAAAGGTAATTATTTTGCCTTTGCGTTGTTTTGCTATCGACGTCTTCTTTTGGGCTCAGGGCATCAGAAGGCGCACTGTTAGTGCGAGATTGGCGCTGCTGATGGTAATGATCAAGCCGAACATCCAGCGGTGCAGGACCAGTTCTGCACGCGTCGCCTCGATCTTGCCGTTCAGCTCGCAGTGAACCAGTTCGATTTTCGCGATCAATTCAGCCCGCACCAATTCGATCTTGGCCGTCAGTTCAGTTCGTAACGCCTCGATTTTTGCCTCCAGTCGCCCTTCAGCGTTACGGACCTCCTGCCTCAGGTTGCCTTCCACCTTGACCAAATCCGAAGCAAAGGTGACGTCCGCCATCACGTTGCTTAGTGCCTTGACGTGGACGGCCGCCTGGCCGGGTGGGACGCCCGTGGCGTCGAGTTCATTGGAATAATCGATTGCATTGAATGTGCTAGTCATAGCGCGTTTCCTTTACTGGATTGGACTGCATGCCGACCCTGTCTGCCACTCCTCACACTTTAGACAACGCCCGCGTCCCATCGTTCACCCCTACGCCCCGCCCATCCGCACTTTAAGGGGCTGAACCAGTATAATGACCGGTTCATATTCACTTTTGGCCGCTGATCACCATGCAAGATAAATATAGTCCCGCCGACGTCGAACAAGCCGCCCAATCGCACTGGAAGGCGATCGATGCCTACAAGGCGGTCGAACACGACCCGCGTTTCCCGAAGGGCAAGTACTACGCTTGCTCGATGCTGCCTTACCCGTCGGGCAAGCTGCACATGGGCCACGTGCGCAACTATACGATCAACGATGTGATGTACCGCTACTTGCGGATGAATGGCTACAACGTGCTCATGCCGATGGGCTGGGACGCATTCGGCATGCCGGCCGAAAACGCCGCCATGCAGAACCAGGTGCCGCCGGCGCAATGGACCTACTCGAACATCGCCCACATGAAGGAGCAGATGGAGTCGATGGGCCTGGCGATCGACTGGTCGCGCGAGATGACCGCCTGCACCCCCGAATACTACAAATGGAACCAGTGGATGTTCCTCAAGATGCTCGAAAAGGGCATCATCTACAAGAAGACCGGCACCGTGAACTGGGACCCGATCGACCAGACCGTGCTGGCCAACGAGCAGGTGGTTGACGGCAAGGGCTGGCGTTCTGGCGCGCCGATTGAAAAGCGCGAGATCCCGATGTACTACGCGCGCATTACCGACTATGCCGACGAACTGCTCGAGTATGTCGACAACAAGCTGCCGGGCTGGCCCGAGCGCGTGCGCACCATGCAGACCAACTGGATCGGCAAGTCGACCGGCGTGCGCTTCGCGTTCACGCACGACATCAAAGATGATGCCGGCGCGCTGATTGGCGACGGCAAGATGTACGTCTTCACCACCCGTCCCGACACCATCATGGGCGTGACTTTCTGCGCCGTGGCCGCCGAACATCCGCTGGCCGTGCACGCCGCGCAGACCAACGCCGCGCTGGCCGCCTTCAACGCCGAATGCAAGCTCGGTTCCGTGATCGAAGCGGACATGGCGACCATGGAAAAGAAGGGCATGCCGACCGGCTTGTTCGTCACCCATCCTTTGACTGGCGAGCAGGTTGAAGTCTGGGTTGGCAACTACGTCTTGATTACCTACGGCGACGGCGCCGTCATGGGCGTGCCTGCGCACGACGAGCGCGATTTCGCGTTCGCCAAAAAATACGATCTGCCGATCAAGCAGGTCATCGCCGCAGAAGGCAAGGAATTCTCGCTCGACGCCTGGCAGGAGTGGTACGGCGACAAGGACGTCTCCATCGTCGTCAACTCCGGCAAATATGACGGCCTGCGCTACGCAGCGGCGGTCGACGCGGTCGCTGCCGACATGCTGGCCAAGGGCCTTGGCGACAAGAAGATCACGTTCCGCCTGCGCGACTGGGGCATTTCGCGCCAGCGCTACTGGGGCACCCCGATCCCGATGATCCATTGCGCCGATTGCGGCGTGGTGCCGGTCCCGGAAAAGGACTTGCCAGTGGTGCTGCCGGAAGACTGCGTCCCGGACGGCAGCGGCAACCCGCTCAATAAATATGAAGCTTTCCTGCAGTGCGATTGCCCGAAATGCGGCAAACCGGCGCGCCGCGAAACCGACACCATGGATACCTTCGTCGATTCGTCGTGGTACTACATGCGCTATACCTCGCCAGGCAGCAAGGACGCGATGGTCGACGCCCGCAACGATTACTGGATGCCGATGGACCAGTACATCGGCGGCATCGAACACGCCGTCATGCACCTGCTGTACGCGCGCTTCTGGACCAAGATCATGCGCGACATGGGCCTGGTCAAGTTCGACGAGCCGTTCGTCAACCTGCTCACCCAGGGCATGGTGCTCAACGAGACTTACTACCGCGAAGACGCGGCCGGCAAGAAGACCTGGTACAACCCGGCCGAAGTGGACCTGACGCTGGACGACAAAGGCCGCCCGCAAGGCGCTACGCTGCAAGCGGACGGCAACCCGGTCTGCATCGGCGGCACCGAAAAAATGTCGAAGTCGAAGAACAACGGCATCGACCCGCAAGCCCAGATCGGCCAGTACGGCGCCGACACCGCGCGCCTGTTTACGATGTTCGCCTCGCCACCGGAGCAGACGCTCGAGTGGTCCGATACCGGCGTCGAAGGCGCCAGCCGCTTCCTGCGCCGCGTGTGGAACTACGCGTACGCGCAGTCGCCGCGCATCGCCGCAGCGCTGGCCGCGAGCGGTAACGTCGAATCGACCGAAGCGCACAAGACGCTGCGCCGCGAACTGCACAAGATCTTGCAGCAGGCCGACTACGACCTGAAACGCATCCAGTACAACACTGTCGTTTCGGCCTGCATGAAGATGCTCAACACGATGGAGTCGGCCAAGCTGGACGACGGCGCCGCCACCGATGCGGTCGTCGCCGAAGGCCTGTCGATTTTCCTGCGCGTGCTCAATCCGGTCGCTCCCCACATCACCCACGTGCTGTGGCAGGAACTCGGTTACGCGGCCGTGCATGGCGACATCCTCGATGTGCAATGGCCGCAGGTCGATCCGGCCGCGCTTGAGCAGGCCGAGATCGAAATGATGATCCAGGTGAACGGTAAGCTGCGCGGCTCGATCAAAGTGGCCAAGGACATGGACAAGGCGGCCATCGAAGCGCTGGCGCTGGCCTGCGAGGCGGTGCAAAAGTACATCGAGACGCCGCCGAAAAAGGTGATCGTGGTGCCGGGCAAGCTCATTTCGATCGTGGTCTGACATGACGAACCTTCGCACCCTCGTCTGCGCGCTGGCGCTGCTTGCCTTGAGCGCCTGCGGCTTCCAGCTGCGCGGCTCCGGCAGCGCCTACAACATGCCGTTCAAGACCATCTACCTGGCGTTCCCCGACAATTCGTCGCTGGGCACCGAACTGCGGCGCAATCTGCGCGGCAGCGACAAGGTGGAAGTGGTGGCCGACCCGGCCAAGGCCGAGGCGACGTTCGAGGTGGTGTCCGAAGGGCGCTCCAAGGCCATCTTGTCGCTCAACAGCCAGGGCCGGGTGCGCGAATACATGCTCACCTACACGCTGGTGTTCCGGGTGCGCGACGCCAAGGGTGAAGAAGTTCTGGGCGCGACCGAGATCATGCTCAAGCGTCCGCTGACCTTCAACGAAGCGCAAGTGCTAGCCAAGGAATCCGAAGAAGCGCTGCTGTACCGCGACATGCAGACCGACCTGGTGCAGCAGATTCTGCGCCGCCTGGCCGCCGTCAAACCGACTTGAGAACACACGATGCAGCTGCGCGTTGATGCACTGGAAGGCCACCTCGCCAAAACGATCGCGCCGCTGTACGTGATCACCAGCGACGAGCATCTGCTGGCGCTCGAAGCGGCCGACAAGATCCGCCGCGCCGCGCGTGCCAACGGCTATTCCGAGCGTGATGTGCTGACCGTCGAACGCACCTTCAAATGGGGCGAGCTGCTAGCGGCCAACCAGGCGCTGTCGCTGTTCGGCGATAAAAAGCTGATCGAGCTGCGCATCCCGACCGGCAAGCCGGGCAAGGATGGCGGCGCCGCGCTGCAGGCCTACACCAAGGACCTGTCGCCGGACAATCTGACCCTGATCACGCTGCCCAAGCTGGACTGGCAGACCGCCAAGGCGGCCTGGGTCGGCAGCTTGCAGCAGGCGGCCGTGTACATCGAAATCCCGAGCATCGAACGGGCCGCGCTGCCCAACTGGATCGGCACGCGCCTGGCCGCGCAAGGCCAGAGCGCCGACCGCCAGGGGCTGGACTTCATCGCCGACCGGGTCGAAGGCAATCTGCTGGCGGCGCACCAGGAAATCCAGAAACTGGGCCTGCTGCATGAGCCGGGCCGCTTGACGTTCGAGCAAATCCACGACGCGGTGCTCAATGTGGCGCGCTACGACGTGTTCAAGCTGTCCGAAGCAATGCTGGCGGGCGATCCTGCGCGCCTGGTGCGCATGCTCGAGGGCCTGAAGGGCGAAGGCGAGGCGCTGCCGCTGGTTTTGTGGGCGGTCGCCGAAGAAATCAGGACGCTGTTAAAATTGAAGTCCGGGATGGCGCAGGGCAGGCCGCTTGGCATGCTGCTCAAGGAGCACCGCATCTGGGGCCCGAAAGAACGCATGATGGAACCGGCGCTGCGCCGCATTTCGCTGGCCACGCTGGAAAAGGCACTGCAGGACGCCGCCCAGGTCGACAAGATGATCAAGGGCTTGCGCGCCAAAACGTTCGCCGGCGACGCCTGGGATGCGATGCTGCAGCTGGCGCTCAAGGTCGCGCGCGGCTGATCACCACCGGCGAAAGTGATACATATTTCGCCTCAACGCACAAAAATCGAATCATGAATATCACCGAATACATGACTGATGTCGGCCAACGCGCCCGCGCCGCTTCGCGCGCGATGGCACGCGCCGACAGCGCCACGCGCAACCGCGCGCTGCTGCTGATCGCCGACGCGGTTCAGCGCGATGCGGCCCTGCTGCGCGCGGCCAACCAGGTCGATCTCGATGCGGCGCGCGCCGCCGGCCTTGCCCCGGCCATGCTGGACCGCCTGGCGCTATCCGACGCGGCGATTGCCACCATGGTCGAAGGCTTGCGCCAGATCGTCGCGCTGCCCGACCCGATCGGCGAAATTTCGAACATGAAGTTCCGTCCGAGCGGCATCCAGGTTGGCCAGATGCGCGTGCCGCTGGGCGTGATCGGCATCATCTACGAAGCGCGTCCCAACGTGACGGTGGACGCGGCCGGCCTGTGCATCAAGAGCGGCAACGCCACCATCCTGCGCGGTGGCTCGGAAGCGATCAACTGCAACCGCGCCCTGGCGAAAATCGTGGCCGAAGGCCTGCTCGGCGCCGGCCTGCCGGCTGATGGCGTGCAAATCGTCGACACCATCGACCGCGCTGCGGTGGGCGCCCTGATCACCATGCCGCAATATGTGGACGTGATCGTCCCGCGCGGCGGCAAGGGCCTGATCGCGCGCCTGATGGACGAGGCCACGGTCCCGATGATCAAGCACCTGGACGGCATCTGCCACGTGTTCATCGACGCCAAGGCCGACCTGGCCAAGGCGCTGCCGATCGCTTTCAACGCCAAGTGCCACCGCTACGGCACCTGCAATACCATGGAAACGCTGCTGGTGGCACGCGCGATCGCCCCTAGCGTGCTGCCGCAGCTGGCCGCGCTGTACGCCACCAAGGAAGTCGAACTGCGCGCCGATCCGGAAAGCTACGCGCTGCTGGCCGGCTACCCGCACCTGGTCGCGGCGCTTGAGGAAGACTGGCGCACCGAATACCTGGCGCCGGTGCTGGCGATCAAGGTCGTGGCCGACATGGACGAAGCGATCGACCATATCAATACCTATTCGTCCAAGCACACCGACGCCATCATCACCGAAGACTACAGCGACGCGCTGCGCTTCTTGCGCGAAGTCGACTCGGCCTCGGTCATGGTCAACGCCTCGACCCGTTTCGCTGACGGCTTCGAATACGGCCTGGGCGCCGAAATCGGCATCTCCAACGACAAGCTGCACGCGCGCGGCCCGGTCGGACTGGAAGGCCTGACCTCGCTCAAGTACGTGGTGTTCGGCCACGGCGAAATTCGCTCTTAAGGACACTCATGCTCTGGATCAAAGCACTGCACATTTTCTTCGTCGCCTCGTGGTTCGCAGGCCTGTTTTACCTGCCGCGCATTTTCGTCAACCTGGCGATGGAAACCGACCCGGCCAGCACTGCGCGCATGCTGCTGATGGGCCGCAAGCTGTACCGCTTCATGACGCTGCTGTCGGTGCCCGCAGTGCTGCTGGGCGTGGGCTTGTGGCTGGGCTGGCGCGATATCTTTCACGGCGGCTGGCTGCACGCCAAGCTGGCGCTGGTGCTGCTCGCGATTGGCTACCATCATGCATGCGGCTCGCTGCTGCGCAAATTTGAAAAAGGCGTCAATGTGCGTTCGCACACCTGGTACCGCTATTTCAATGAAGTGCCGGCACTGCTGCTGCTCGCGATCGTGATCCTGGTCGTGGTCAAACCTTTCTAAACGGGACTGGCATGGGCAAGACGATCACCTATTTCATGACGCCGATGTCGCCCTTCGCGTACCTGGGCCACGATCGGCTGGTGGCGCTGGCCAAGGCCCATGATGCACAGGTCGACATCAAGCCGTTCGACCTGGGCAAGGTATTCAGCGTGTCTGGCGGCTTGCCGCTGTCCAAGCGCGCGCCGCAGCGTCAAGCCTACCGCTTGCAGGAAATGGCGCGCTGGGCGGCGCATCTGAATTTGCCGCTCAATGCGCAGCCGAAGTTTTTCCCGGCGCCCCCGGAGCAGGCTGCCAAACTGATCATCGCGGCGCGCACGGGCCTGGGCGCCGACGCAGCGTTGACGCTGGCCGGCGCGCTAATGCGCGCCTTGTGGGCCGAAGAAAAAAATATCGCCGACGACGCCGCTTTGGTGCAGGTGGCCGACTTGTGCGGTCTCGATGGGCGCATGCTGCTCAAGGCTGCGGAAACGGCTGGCATGCAGGAACAGTACGACAGGAACACCGACGACGCGATGGCTGCCAACGTCTTCGGCGTGCCCTGGTATGTGGTCGATGGCGAGGCCTTCTGGGGCCAGGACCGGCTCGATTTTGTCGAGCGCGCATTGTAGCCGTAACATCGTCCCCGCCTGCGCGGGGATGACGTCGGCGAAAACAATTTTCACAACGGATAAAGGGTACACCATGGCTTCATTTTTTTGTCCTTGCCCACGCGGCATGGAAGCGGCACTAGCCGAAGAACTGGGCGAGATCGCGCTTACCAGCAGCACCTTGAAAGTGCATAACCAGGTGCCCGGCGGCGTGCACTGCTCGGGCGAGCTGCACGACTCGTACCGCATCAACCTGCATTCGCGCATCGCCTCGCGCGTGCTGATGCGCATGGCCCACAAGAGCTATAACAACGAGAACGACATCTACGACCTGGCCCTGGCGCAGCCATGGGAAGACTGGTTCGATGTGGACCATACGATCCGGGTTGACGTCACGGCCATCAAGTCGCCGCTGCGCAGCCTCGAATTCACCACCCTCAAGATCAAGGACGCGATCTGCGACCGCTTCCGCGACCAGTTCAACAAGCGCCCGTCGGTCAACACCAGCGAGCCTGACATGCGCATTGTCGGCTTCCTCGACGCGCGCAATTTCACGCTGTACCTGGACACTTCGGGCGAAGCCCTGTTCAAGCGCGGCTGGCGCGAAGAGACGGGCGACGCGCCGCTGCGCGAAAACCTGGCGGCCGGCATGCTGCGCGTGGCCGGCTGGAAGCCGGGCACCGTGCTGTTCGACCCGATGTGCGGCTCCGGCACCATCCTGGTCGAAGCGGCCCAGATGGTGCAGGGCATTCCGCCCGGCGCGCGCCGCAGCTTCGCGTTTGAAAAATTCAACGGCTTCCAGGCCGGCCCATGGCAGGACATGAAGAACGCCATCAAGCCGCTGCCGTTGCCGCTTGAACCCACCATTTTCGGCAGCGATATTTCGGGCGACATGGTCGAAATGACGCGCCACAACCTGCGCGTGGCCGGCATCATGTTCGACGTGCCGCTCAAGCAGATCGAGGCGCAGGAAGTCAAGCCACCGACCGAGCAGCCTGGCATTTTCCTGACCAACCCGCCGTACGGCGAGCGCATCGGCGTGCGCGGCGACAGCACCATCCCGGCCGACGACATGTCGGTCGCGTTCTACGCATCGCTGGGCACCACGCTCAAGCAGCGCTTCGCCGGCTGGACCGTGTTCCTGTTCACCGCCGACCTGTCGCTGCCCAAGCTGCTGCGCCTGAAAGAAGCGCGCAAGACGCCGTTCTTCAACGGCGCCCTCGAATGCCGTTTGTTCAGGTTCGACATGGTGGCCGGTTACAACCGCCGCGAAGAAGCCAAGCCAAAGCAGAGCTGATGTTCCCGGTCCAGCCGTCCAACTTGCCGCCGGACCCGGTCACCCCGGTGCCGCTGCCGCCGGTGCACCGGATCGCGGTGCCCGGCACGGTGATGCTGGCAGTGCTGCTGGCCGGCTTGTCGATGCTGGGCCCATTCTCGATCGACGCCTACCTGCCGGCCTTCCCGAATATCCAGGCCGATTTGCGCGCCACGCCGATCGAGGTGCAGCAGACGCTGACGGCCTACATGCTGGCGTTTTCCGGCATGGTGCTGTGGCATGGCGCGCTGGCGGACGCTTTCGGACGGCGCAACGTGATCCTGTGCTCGCTGATGGTGTTCATCATCGGCACCTTCGGCTGCGCCGCTTCGCACAGCGTGCATTACTTGTGGGTGTTTCGCATCATGCAGGGGGTGTCGGCCGGGGCCGGGGTAGTGGTCGGGCGCGCCATCATCCGCGACCTGTTCGCCGATGCGGCGGCGGCCCGCTTGCTGTCGCTGGTGACGATGATCTTCACCATCGCGCCGGCGGTGGCGCCGATCCTGGGCGGCTGGATCGTCACTTTTTTTGACTGGCGCGCGATCTTCCTGGCCTTGCTTGGCTACTCGGTGGCGTTGCTGATCTACTGCTGGCGCAAGCTGCCCGAAACGCTGCCGCTGGAAAAGCGCCAGCCGTTCAATCCGAGCTTCCTTTGGTCCAGCTACCGCGACATTTTCAGTTCGCCCCTGTTCCACATGAAGGCCGGCATCTCGGCCCTCAATTTCGCCGGCCTGTTCTTGTACATCACGGCCGCGCCAGTGATGCTGCCGCAGCACATGGGCCTCGGTCCCAGCCAGTTCGGCTGGCTGTTCATTCCGGCGGTGTCGGGCATTTTCCTGGGCGCGCTGGCGGCCAACCGGATCGCCGGCAAGATGACGTTCGTGCGCCAGATCGGCATCGGTTTTGGTGCTTTGCTCAGCGCGGCGCTGGCCAATGTGCTGTACCACAGCTTCTTTCCGCCGGCGCTGCCATGGACCTTCGTGCCGCTGTTTTTCTACACCTTCGGCATGTCCATCATTTCCCCCGGCGCCACCTTGCTGGCGCTCGACCTGTTCCCGCATATCCGCGGCACGGTGGCATCGTGCCAGTCGTTTGCGGTCACCTTGCTGGGGGCGTTGGTGGCTGGCGTGATCGCGCCATTCCTGTCGCACTCGGTGCGGTGGCTGGCGTATGGACAGCTGGGCTTTGCCGTGTGCGCGCTCGGCTTGTGGGTCGCCTCGCGCATTTACCGGCGCCATCTGGCCCGCAACCCCCGTTTTTGACTGTAAATATGTGGTGCGAATAAATTTTTTTTCACCTGGATATGTTCCATATGCCAACTTTAGTGTATATATGCTAAGGTAAAAAAACGACGTGGACGCTTTGCCGTTGAGCGCCACCTGAACACAACGATTATTGGCGGCCGTGCTTGAGACAATGCATCAATCAGACCCTGACATTCGCAATCGATTGTTGATTGCCCGTCTGCCGGCCATGCCGCAGACACTGATCAAGTTGATAGAGCACTTGCAAGCCGATGACCTGGGCATGCAGGAGTTGGCCGCGCTGGTGGGCAAAGACGCCGGCATGACCAGCAAGATCCTCGGCGTGGCCAACAGTTCGGCCTACCACCGCAGCGCGCGCAGCATTGGCCTGGAGCAGTCGCTGGTGGCGCTGGGCACCGACATGATCAAGATGCTGGTGATCGGCGAGTCGGTATTCCAGACCTTCAATAACTTCCCCCATTCCGGCAGCACCGATTTGCGCAGCTTCTGGAAGCATTCGCTGACGGCCGCCGTGATCGCGCGCGACCTGGCCAAGCGCATGGAATATGCGCAGCTCGAAGAGGCCTACCTGGCCGGCCTGCTGCACAACGTCGGACGCCTGGCGCTGCTGGCCACCGCGCCCCAGGAATACGCTTTCAATTTCACCGCGCGCGACGACGAAGACTTGTGCGCGGTCGAACAGCGCACCTTGCAGATTACCCACTCGGAAGCGGGCGCCTGGCTGATCGAACGCTGGCATCTCGATTCCTTCCTGGCCGATTCGGTGCTGTACCACCATGAGCCGAGCAGCCGCCTGGAGTCCAGCCACCCGTTGATCCGCATCGTGCGCCTGGCGCACCTGCTCTCGACCCACGATGCACACGACGAAGAAGTCGCCGCTTCAATGAGCTTGTGCGGCCTGGAGCTGGACGCGGCCGGGCCGATCATCGAAGCGGCTGCGCGCCAGGTGGCCAAGTCGGCCGCGCACCTGGGCATTGACCTGGCTGGCGCCGACGACGTGGTGGCGCCGCCCGCCTACGCCGCGCCGACAGTTGACCCGGTCCAGCAGCGCCTGGCCGAAGAAGTGCGCAATCTGGTGCTGGTGTCCGAAGTGGGCCAGGCCTTCGCCCGCCAGCAAGGCGAAAGCGGGCTGCTCGAATCGATGACGCGCTCGGCGCGCATTTTGTTCGATTTCGATAACACCGTCATCCTGCTGGAAAGCCCGGCCGGCCATGCCTTGATCGGCGCGCCCGGCGGCGAGCCGCAGCGCATCGCCGAATTTTCCGTCGCGCTCGACAAGGGCGGGGCGCTGGCCGATTGCGCGCGCGAACGGCGCCTTGCCTTCATCGGCCACGGCGGCATCGACCTGGGCCTGGCCGAACAGCAGCTGCTGCGCATTCTCGGCACCGACAGCATGGTGTGCGTGCCGCTGGTGGCCGGATCGCGCTGCCTGGGCGTGCTGGTGGGCGGGGTCGCCGCCTGGCAGGTGGCAGGCTGCCAGAAGCGCGAAAAATTCATGCACTCGTTCGGCCTGCAGGCGGCCGGCGCGCTGGAGACGGCGCTGCTCGAGCGCGGCCATGCGCGCCGCCAGCTGGCCAACGCCGCCGAAGAATACCGCGAAGCGTCGCGCCGCGTGGTGCACGAAGTGAACAACCCGCTGGCCATCATCAAGAACTACCTGAGCGTACTGGATAACAAATTGTCGCGGCATGAACCTGTGGTCGGCGAAATGTCGATCCTGAACGAAGAAATCGACCGTGTCGGTCACCTGATCAACGGCCTGGCCGAAGTGCCCAGCGCAGGCGCGCCGCAAGTGACCGACTGCGCGCGCGTCGTCGACGACGTGGTGCGCCTGTTTCGCGCCACCGATTTCGTGCCGGCCGGCGTGCAGCTGGTGGCCAGCATGCGCGAAGAAGCGTGCGACGTGATGGTCGACGCCGATGTACTCAAGCAGATCCTGGTCAACCTGGTCAAGAACGCGATCGAGGCGCTGCCGGCCGGCGGCAAGATCGAGATCGTCAACCGCGGCCAGGTCAACCGCGACCGCAAGCTGTATGTGGAACTGCTGGTGTCCGACAACGGTCCGGGCCTGGCGCCCGAGATGTTGGCCAATCTGTTTTCGCAGGTGCGCAGCGCCAAGGAAGGCCCGCACCACGGCCTGGGACTGTCGATCGTGCACGGTCTGGTGAAAAAACTCGACGGCATGATCGCCTGCCGCAGCGGGCGCACCGGCACCACGTTTGAAATCCTGCTGCCGGCTGCCGCGGCCCACGCGCGCGCGATGGATCAGGCATGAGCGCCAACCCGGCCCTGAACCTCTTCAAGGAAGCGTCGAGCACGCAGCTGGATCTGGACCTGCTGCCGCGCATCCTGCTGGTCGACGACGAGCCGCGCTTGCTGGCGTCGCTGCACGAACTGCTGCGCGACCGCGGCTACCACCTCGTCACCGCCACCTGCGGCGCCGAAGCCCTGGCCCAGCTGAACAAACTCAAATTCGACCTGGTCCTGCTCGACCTGCGCCTGCCCGACATGAGCGGCCACGAGATCATGGACTACATCAACGACAAGGGCATCGCCTGCGACGTGATCGTCATGAGCGGCGATGTCGGCATCGAAGCGGCCATCGGCGCGCTCAAGCGCGGCGCCTACGACTACCTGCGCAAACCGTACAGCCGCGAAGAGCTGCTCAAGACGGTGGCCAACGCGCTGTCCCAGCGGCGTCTGGAACTGGCCAATCAACGCATCGCTTCGCAGCTGGAAAACTCGGAAAAACTGTACCGCTACCTGGTCGACAGTTCGCCCGACATCATCTATACCCTGAACCACGAAGGCCACTTCACGTTCGTCAACGACCGCGCCTACCAGCTGCTGGGCTTTTCGCGCGAAGACCTGATCGGCAAGCACTACTCGATCCTGGTGCATGACGAGGACCTCGAACGGGCGCGCTATGTGTTCAACGAGCGCCGGGTCGACGAACGGGCGTCGCGCAATGTCGAACTGCGCCTGAAGTGCTACAACGGCAATGGCGCCGACCGCACCTTCAACAACACCTTGATGACGATCTCGCTCAATTCGATCGGCATGCACGTGCCCGATCACGAGGTCAAGCGGCTCGAATTTTTCGGCACCTATGGCGTGGCGCGCGACATCACCGACCGCAAGCGCGCCGAGGAAGTGATCTCCTACCAGGCCTACCACGACATCCTGACCGACCTGCCCAACCGCATGCTGTTCAAGGACCGCCTTGGGCTGGCCGTGATCCAGGCCAAGCGCAAGGTCACCGAGCTGGCCGTCATGTTCATCGACCTGGACCGCTTCAAGCTGGTCAACGACACGCTGGGCCACGTCAAGGGCGACGAACTGCTGCAGCAGGTCTCGCTGCGCCTGAAGGACTGCCTGCGGCGCGGCGACACGCTGGCGCGCCAGGGTGGCGACGAATTCACGATCGTGCTGCCCGAACTGCGCGACCGCGGCGACGCCATCGCGATCGCTGACAAATTCCTCGAATGTTTGCAAAAGCCGTTCGACCTTGATGGCCACGAAGTACATATTTCGGCCAGCATCGGCATTGCCGTCTATCCGGCCGATGGCGAATCGATCGACGAACTGCTGCGCCACGCCGACATCGCCATGTACCAGGTCAAGGCGCTGGGCAAGAACGGCCACAGTTTCTACAACAGCGCCATGCTGGACGTGTCGCACCAGAAGATCGCGCTCGAACAGAGCCTGCGCAAGGCGCTCGATCACGACGAGCTGGAAATGTATTACCAGCCGCAGATCGACGTCATCACCGGGCGCATCATCGGCGCCGAAGGCCTGATGCGCTGGAACCACCCGCAGCGCGGCTTGCTCACGGCCGGCGAGTTCCTGCCGTTCGCCGAGGACAATGGCTTGATGCTGCCGATTTCGGACTGGATGATCGGCGCGCTGTGCCGCGACATGCAGATCTGGAACGCGGCCGGCGGCCAGTCGGTGCGGCTGTCTTTGAACCTGTCGCCGCAATACCTGGACCGCGGCGACTTCTTCGAGAAGATGCGCGGTGCGCTGGTGCGCTACGGGATTTCGCCGGCCCAGATTGAAGTCGAGATCACCGAAAACATCTGCATCCGCAATCCGCAATACGCGATCGAACAGCTCAACAAGCTGTGCCAGCTGGGCGTGTCGGTGGCGATTGACGATTTCGGCACCGGCTATTCGTCGCTGTCCTACCTGCACCGCTTCCCGATCCACACGATCAA
This sequence comes from Pseudomonadota bacterium, assembly GCA_040390915.1. Classification (GTDB taxonomy): domain Bacteria; phylum Pseudomonadota; class Gammaproteobacteria; order Burkholderiales; family Burkholderiaceae_D; genus Telluria_A. The sequence goes on along the minus strand of JAZJXM010000005.1, from coordinate 76,275 downwards.
GATCGACCAGTCGTTTGTGAAGGAAATCCACGACGAGCAGGGCCACTATCCGGTCATCCTGGCGATCATCTCGATCGCGCGCGGGCTGGGCCTGCACCTGATCGCCGAGGGTGTCGAGACCGATATCCAGTCGCGCTACCTGAAGTCGAATGGCTGCCTGACCATGCAGGGTTATTTGTACCACCGGCCTGTCTCGCTGGCCGATTTCATCTGCGTGCTGCAAGAGCAAAATTCGCTGATCACGCGCTGTAGCTAAGCCGCTGGCAATGAGCGCTGCCGTTTCGTCGACCACCAAGCACACCGCCGAATTCCTGCGCGTCAAGGCCATGGCGCAGCGCGGCGTGGCCGGCGCCATGCACAGCCTCGGTTTCATGTACTTCAACGGCGACAACGTGGCGCGCGACCTGGAGCTGGCGCTGCACTGGTACCTGAAGGCCGGCTACGCGGGGCTCGATCATGCGCAGTACAACCTGGGCGTGATGTACCAGCGCGGCCAGGGGGTGGCGCAAGACGACCAGCTGGCCGCGCACTGGTACATCCTGGCCGCCGAACAGGGTTACGCGGCAGCCCAGTACAACCTGGGCTGGATGTATGCCAAGGGCCTTGGCGTGGTGCTGGACGTGCAGACGGCGCGCCACTGGTTCACGCTGGCGGCCATGCAGGGCAACGCCGGCGCCCAGAACAACCTGGGCCAGATGTACGAGACCGGCAAGGGCGCGCCGCAGGACGCGCACAAGGCGGTGGCCTGGTACCGCAAGGCCGCCGAGCAGGGCTACGCGCGGGCCCAGTTCAACCTGGGGCTGCACTACGACAGCGGGCAGGGAGTCGAACAGGACGCCCAGCAGGCGCTGGCCTGGTTTCGCAAGGCGGCCGATCACGGCTACGCGCCGGCCCAGTTCAACCTGGCGCTGCGCTACGACAAAGGCCAGGATCTCGAGCAGGACACCGACAAGGCGGTCGCCTGGTACCGGCGCGCAGCCGGGCAGGGCCACGCCAGCGCCCAGTTCAACCTGGGCCTGGTCCTTGACGGCGCGCCAGCGCTGGACTGGTTCCGCAAGGCCGCCGAACAAGGCCATGCGGCGGCCCAGGACCACCTCGGGCTGCGCTACGAGAACGGCAGTGGCGTCGAACGCGACCTGGCGCGCGCGCACGACTGGTATGCCAAGGCGGCCGCGCAAGGCTACGCCGGCGCCCAGTACCATCTGGGCTTGCTGGCACCGCAGTCGGAGCAGGGCGCGGCCTGGATGCGCAAGGCGGCCGAGCAGGGCCACCTGCGGGCCCAGTTCGACATCGCGCTGCGCTACGAGGGCGGGATCGGCGTCGCCCAGGATCAGCAGGCGGCCATGGCCTGGTACCGGCGCGCCGCCGACAAGGATTACGTGCCGGCCCAGTTCATGATGGGCGCGCTGTACGACCGTGCCGGCACGCCCCTGCATGATCCCGACCAGGCGCTGGCCTGGTACCTGAAGGCGGCCGCACAAGGCCATGCGCGCGCCCAGTTCGAGATGGGCTTGCGCTATGACGCCGGGCGCGGCGTGGCGCGCGATTACCTGGCCGCCTTTTCCTGGTACATCCGGGCCGCGCGCCAGGGCCACGCGCGGGCCCAGTTCAACCTGGGACTGATGCACAGCAGCGGGCAGGGCGCGCGGCGCGATTTGCTGGCGGCGTACGCCTGGCTGCTGCAGGCTGAGCGCGGCGGCGAGCCTGACGCGCGCAAGTACATGAACGCGGCCGAAGCGCGCATGAATGCGGAACAGCGCAGCCACGTGCTGCGCCTGTGCGCGGAGCTGGCCGGCAGCTAGCCCGCGCCGCATATACATATCAAAAATAGCAGCGCCCCCGCTGCCACCTCTGTCAGAATGTGCGATCCCATCGTCACAGGTGCACTATGAAAAAGACCCTATTCGCATGCCTGGCACTGAGCCTCGCAGCAGCCGTCCACGCGGCGCCCGCCAAGCCGGCGCCAGCCAGCGTTGCCTTCGATCGCAAGGCGTACACCATCCCGTACCAGAAATTCGTGCTCTCGAACGGCCTGACGCTGATCGTGCACGAAGACCATAACGTGCCGGTGGTGGGCGTGAACATCTGGTATCACGTCGGATCGCGCAACGAGGTACGCGGCAAGACCGGCTTTGCGCACCTGTTCGAGCACTTCTTCTTCAACGGCTCGGAAAACTATCCGCATGGCTTTCGCGAAGCGATGGACGACCTGGGCGCAAATAACCGCAACGGCACCACCAACGGCGACCGCACCAATTTCTTCGAAGACGTGCCGGTGGCCGCGCTCGAACGCACGCTGTTCCTGGAGTCGGACCGCATGGGCTACCTGGCCAACTACATCTCCAAGGAGATGCTCGAGCGCGAACGCGGCGTGGTGCAAAACGAGAAGCGCCAGGGCGACAACCAGCCGTACAGCAAGACGCAGTACGAAAAGCTGGCCAAGATGTACCCCTATTCGCACCCGTATTCGTGGTCCACGATCGGCAGCATGGATGACTTGAATGCCGCCTCGCTGGCCGACATCAAGCAGTGGTATGCAACCTACTATGGCCCCAACAATGCGGTGCTGACGCTGGCCGGCGACATCACGCCGGAGCGCGCTTTGGCCCTGGTGAACAAGTATTTCGGCGCCATTCCGCCTGGACCTGCGCTGGCCCGCAGCGCCACCTGGGTGCCGGCACTGGATCGCGATATCCGCGACGAAATGGAAGACCAGGTGCCGCAGGCGCGCATCTACCGCAGCTATCACGCGCCGGCCTGGCGCGATGCGCAACTGCAGCAGCTGGGCATGTTCGGCGAAGCGCTGGCCGGCTCCAAGAGCGCGCCGCTGACGCGCCGCCTGGTGTACGAGAAAGGCCTGGCCACCGCCGTTAACGCCTACGTCGAAGACGGCGAATTGAGCAGCACCTTCAACATCGTCGTCACCGTCAAGCCGGGTGCCGATGTGGCGCAGGTCGAGCGGGAAATGGACCTGGTGCTGGCGCAGATGATCAAGGACGGCCCCAAGGCGGCCGACCTGGCGCGTTCGGTGACCGCCAGCCTGGCCGGCTATTCGCGTTCGATCGAGCGCTTGGGCGGCATGGGCGGGCGCTCCGACGTGCTCAATGAACACATGACCTACGGCGGCTCGCCCGACGCCTACCTGGACCGCCTGCAGCAGATGGCCACCACCACCCCGGCCCAGGCCCAGGCGGCCGCCCAGCGCTGGCTGGGCAACGCGCACCACTACACGATGACGGTGCGCCCGTTCGCCAAGCTTTCCGCCGCCAAGACCACGCTGGACCGCAAGGTGCTGCCAGCGCTGGGCACCGCGCCCGACGTCGGCTTCCCGGTGCTGCAGCGCGCCCAGCTCAAAAACGGGCTCAAGGTGGTGCTGCTGGAACGCCATTCGGCGCCGATCGTCAACGTGTCGCTGGCGCTCGACGCCGGCGCAGCGTCCGACACCAACGCCAAGGCTGGCGTGGCCTCGCTGGCGCTGGACCTGCTCGACAAGGGCACCCGCACGCGCGACGCGTTCGCGCTGTCGGACGCGCTCGAATCGCTCGGCGCGCACCTGAACACCGGCACCAGCAGCGACATGTCGCTCGTCAAGCTGCAATCGACCGCGGCCAACCTGGCGCCATCGATTGCGCTGATGGCCGATGCGGCGCTCAACCCGGCCTTCGCCCAGGACCAGTTCACGCTGCAAAAGCAGCGCCGCCTGGCCCAGATCGGCCAGGAGCGCGCCAGCCCGAACGGCCTGGCGCTGCGCATCATCCCCGGCCTGCTGTACGGTCCTGAACATGCTTACGGCCGTTCGGCGCAGGGCACCGAGGCCAGCGTGGCCGCCATCAGCGCCGCCGACCTGGCCAAGTGGCACGCCGACTGGTTCAAGCCAGGCAGCGCCACCATCGTCGTCAGCGGCGACACCACGCTGGCCAAAGTCATGCCGGCGCTGGAAGCGAACTTCGGCGCCTGGAAAGCGGGCAGCGCACCGGCCAAGCAGGTGTTGCCGGTAGCGAGGAGCAGCGGCGGCAAGGTCTACCTGGTCGACCGCCCGGACGCGCCGCAATCGACCATCGTGGCGGCCCACATCTCCGAACTGCAGGGCCAGCCGGAAGACTTGGCACTCGAACCGGTGATGCAGAACTTCGGCGGCATGGCGACCTCGCGCCTGAACCGCAACCTGCGCCTGGACAAGCACTGGAGCTATGGCACCCAGGGCATGCTGACCGGCCAGCGCGGCCAGCGTTCGATGCTGGTGTTCGCGCCGGTGCAGACCGACAAGACGGTTGAGGCGATGCAGGAAGTGGCGATGGAACTGCGCGGCGTGGCAGGCGAACGTCCGCTGGCGGGCGACGAATACCACAGCATCATGCGCAACATGACGTCGCGCATGGCGGGCCGTTTCGAGACCATCGCCGCGCTTGAAGGCGCTGCCTTGACCTCGGTCAACTTGGGCTTGGCGGACGATTACTGGGCACGCTACGCGGGCAATATCCGCAGCCTGGGCGAACCGCAGCTGGCTGCCGCGGCAAGCAAGTTCATCCGTCCGAACGAGGTGATCTGGCTGGTGGTGGGCGACTTGCGCAAGATCGAAAAAGGCGTGCGCGAACTGGGCTGGGGCGAGGTGATCGTGCTCGCGCCCGACGGCAGCACGCTGGCCCGCTAAGGCCAGCCAGGCGGGCGCCTTGCCCGCCTGTATCGAACGGCGCCCGCGGCGGCGCCGGTAGATACTGTCGGGGAGATTCACAGCTGACATTCCCATGCAAGCGCTCGCGCAAAGCCGTCCGGTGCTGGTGCGCTCGTTTAACGAGTGGCGCTGCTCTGCACGCGCACTGCTGGCGCGCCAGGTGGCGCCCGATGCGGTGCAATGGCTGTACCATGCCGGTGCCGGCGAACCGGCATCGCCGGCGCTCCCGTCCTGCAATTCCACACTGCGCATCTCCCGCAAATTGATGGCCATGTTGCGCCTGGCAGCCTGCTGCCGCGTGCCCAACCGCTGGGCATTTTTGTACCTGGTGCTGTGGCGCTGGCAGCACGGCGAACGCCAGCTGCTGTCGTGCGGCGACGCCGACGGCCAGCGCCTGCTTGCGATGGTGCTGGCGGTGCGCCGCGACGAGCGCGACATGCATGCGCGGATCCGCTTTCGCGAACGGCGCGAGGACGCCGGCCCGCCGCGGCTGGTGGCCTGGTGCGAGCCGGGCCACGACGTGCTGCCGCTGCTGGCGCGCCACTTCGCCGCGCGCCTGGCGGGCGTTACGTGGATGATCGCCACGCCCGAGGCCAGCGTGGCCTGGGATGGCGCGGCGCTGCACTATACGGGGCCGCTGCTCGAACCGTCGCTGGACGCCGACGCCAGCTACTATCGCGCGGTCTACACACCGGCGCGCCTGCATGCGGACCTGGTCGGCACGCCGCAACGAGCCGCGCTCAACGCCTGCCGCCGCTGCGGCCTGTGGCAGCATGCGACCCAGGCCGTGCCTGGCGCCGGGCCCCAGCACGCGGCGATCATGCTGCTCGGCGAGCAGCCGGGCGACCAGGAAGACCTGGCCGGCCAGCCGTTTGTCGGCCCGGCCGGCAAGGTGCTCGAGCGCGCGCTGGTGCAAGCGGGCCTGGAGCGGCGCGCGGTGTACCTGACCAACGCCGTCAAGCATTTCAAATGGGAGCCGCGCGGCAAGCGCCGCATGCACAAGACACCAGCCCAGCGCGAGGTGGCTGCTTGCAGCCATTGGCTGGACCAGGAGCTGGCCCAGGTGCGCCCGCGTGTCGTTGTGGCGCTCGGCAGCACCGCGCTCAAGGCTGTCACTGGCAACCCGCACGCCACGCTCAAGGACGTCATGGATAAGCCATTCCAGCACCAGGGCCGCTGGATCGTGGCCGTGTATCACCCCTCCTATGTGCTGCGGGTGCCCGGCGCGGAGGCCAGGGCGCAGGCATTCGCGCAACTGGCCGCTGGCTTGCGCGCGGCCAGGCAGCTGGCGCTCTGACGCCTGTGCATCGTGCTTCATTGCTCCGCTATCGTGCTTGGTCGCCGGCCGCTTCCCGCCAGCGCGCGCTTGCCTTAGACTGCCTCATTGATAGAAGCCCTTGGAGGCAGCATGTGGAAGCGCTTTATTGCATGGCACCGCGCTTGGGAAGCCGACCAGCTGCGCATGCTGGAAGACCCCGGCGCGCTTATCGCGACAGGATCCCCGATGCGCAGCCGCATGGCTGCCAAGGTCGCTCGCATGTCGCCGATCGAACGCGCGCAGCTGCGTGAATTTACGCTGGCCTACCGCGGCCGGCGCGGCTACCTGGCGCTGGCCAAGCTGATCGTGTTGTTTAGCGCGCTCGGCCTCGCGCTGCACCTGGTCTTGCCAGCTCCGAACTGGGTGGCGCTGGTGGTCGTGACCAATTTTGTCGGCCTGGCAGGTAGCGCCTTCCTGATGATCGCCTATTTCAATTACCGCCGCATGGCAGGCGAGGCGGTGCGCACCGCGCTGGTACTGGTGGTGTTCGCCGCCGCCGCCGCGCTGGTTGGCGCGCGCACCATGGCGCACAGCCAGGGCATCAGCGTGGACCGGGCGTTCGAGACGAGCTGGTTCAAGACGCTGCTGTACGGTGCCGGCGCCGGGCTGTTCTTCGCGCTGCCGATGGCGGTGGTGGGCGCGCTGCGCAACCGGCAATACGAGGCGCTGACGGCCAAGCTGGAACTGGACGCCGAACGCGAACGCGCCGCCCGCACACTGAGCGAAACGCGTTTGCGCATGCTGCATGCGCAGATCGAGCCGCATTTCCTGTTCAATACGCTCGGCGCGGTCCAGCAGCTGGCCGAAAAAGACGCGCCGCGCGCGGCCGAACTGACCGCCAACCTGATCGCCTTCCTGCGCGCCAGCCTGAGTGAAATGCGCAGCGAACAAGTGACGCTGGCGGCCGACTTCGGCCTGGTCGAGGCCTATCTGCAAGTGATGGCGGCGCGGCTGGGAGCGCGCCTGCTGTACCGGCTGGAACTGGCGCCGCAACTGGCCGCAGTGAACGTGCCCAGCATGATGCTGCTCACGCTGGTGGAAAACGCGATCAAGCACGGCATCGAGCCGTCCTTGCGCGGCGGCGAAGTGGTGGTCAGCGCGCGCAGCGATGGCGCCACGTTGACGCTGGCCGTGCGCGATAGCGGGGCCGGTCTTGGCGCACAGGCCGGCGCCGGCGAAGGCCTGGCCAATGTGCGCAGCCGGCTGCAGCTGCTGTATGGCGCGCACGGTGCGCTGGTGATCGGCGCCGTGCCCGACGGCGGCGTGCTGGCCGAAATCACATTGCCGATGGGCGCGCCATGAGCACCAGGATCCTGATCGCCGAAGACGAACCGCTGATGCGCGAGCGCTTGCTCGAGATGCTGGCCCAGGCCTGGCCGCAGGCGCAGGTGGTGCTGGTGGCAGAAAACGGCAACGACGCCTGGGATGGCTTCCTGGAGCATGAACCGGAGGTGGTGTTTCTTGACATCCGCATGCCCGGGCTGTCCGGGCTGGAAGTGGCCGAGCGTATCGGCAACGCGGCCCACATCGTATTCGTGACCGCTTACGACCAGTACGCGGTCGAGGCGTTCGACGCCGGCGCGGTGGACTACCTGCTCAAGCCGGTGCAAGCGGAGCGCCTGGACAAGGCGCTGGCGCGCCTGCGCGACAAGCTGGCCACGGCGCCAGCCGACCTGACTGGCCTGCTGCGCCAGCTGAAGGCGTCGCTACCCGGCCCGCAGCCCGACAAACTTAAATGGATCAAGGCCACGGTGGGCAAGCAGATCCGCCTGATCGATGTGCAGGACGTCTTGTTTTTTCAGTCCGACACCAAGTACACGCGGGTGGTGCTGGCCGGCTCCGAAGCGCTGGTCAAGATCGCGCTCAAGGACTTGCTGGGTGGCCTGGACCGCGCGTGTTTCTGGCAGATCCACCGCGGCACCGTGGTCAACGTCAAGGCGGTGCTGGCGGCCGAGCGTATCGACGCCGAGCGCATGGAAGTGATCCTGCGCGGCAGCACAGAAAAGCTGCCGGTGAGCCGCACCTTCACCCATTTGTTCCGCGAGTAGGCGAAAAAAAACCGCCCGGCGCGAACCGGGCGGCTGCCAGCCAAAAGGCTGGTGGTGTTGCGATGCTTAGAACTTGACGTTGACGGCCGCGTTGTAGATGCGGCCCAGCTGGCTGAAGTGCGAGCCATCGTAGGTCACTTGCGGGTAGCGGCCATTGAAGGTCAGCAGGTCAGACTGTTGCTCGCGACGGGTCTGGCCGTTCGGCGACAGCGACGGATCGGTCAGCAAAGCGGTGCCGGCTGCGTTCTTGGCCTTGAAGTCCCACTTCGGGGTGATGTTGAACATGTTGTTGACGTTGAAGGTCAGCGTGACTTTTTCGCTCATCTTGAAGTTGACGGCAAAGTCGGTCAGCGTCTTGGTCTTGAACTTGGTGTCGAGGTTAGCGTCGATACCGAGCTGGTGGAACGTGGTCGGCCCGAACATCGTGTTGGTCAGCGAGTAGTTGACTTTGGCGTAATCGAGGTCGAAGCCCAGGATCGCCTTGTACTTCGGACGCGAGGTGAGCATCAGCGCTTCTTGCGTCTCGGTGAGCACGGTCTGGTGCGCCGCTGCGATCTTCGGCTGGTTGCGCACGTCGCCCACGCGCTTGTTCTCGATCGTGTAGTTGCCCGACACGTTCACTGCCAGCTTGCCGCCGGCCAGGTCCAGGTTCTTGCGGCTGTAGACGACATCGATGCCGGACGTCTTGGTGTCAATCGCATTGGTGAAAAACGCCACCGACGTGATGCCCAGTTCGGCCATGACGGCGTTCAGGTCTGCGGCGGCTGGATCGCTGCTTGGCACGATTTCGTTACCCAGCACCACGCGGTCCTTCATGCGGATGTTGTAGTAGTCGAGCGTCATGCTGGTGTCTTTGTTCGGCGTCACGCCCAGGCCCAGCGTGATGTTGTCCGATTTTTCCGGCTTGAGCGCGGCGACGTCCAGTTTGCGTGCGGCGGCCGAGGTGTTGCTGACGATACCGGAAACCAGCACGCCTTGTCCAGGCACGAAGGAATACTGTGCTTTCTGGGTGTAGATCTGGTGCAGCGACGGCGCCCGGAAGCCGGTCGACACCGAGCCGCGCAGCGTGACTTTGTCGTTGAGCTTGAAGCGGCTGGCCAGCTTCCACACGTTGGCGTTGCCGAAGTCGCTGTATTTTTCAAAGCGGCCGGTGGCGTCCACCATCCAGCGGTCGCTGATGTCGTACGAGCTGCCGAAGTACACGCCATAGTTGTGGCGGTCGGACGTGAATGAATCGGTGGCCGTGTTGCCGTAATACGATTCGGCGCCACGTCCTTCATACGAGGCCGGGTCGCCGGCGATCGTTTGGAACAGTTCCCAGCGCAGCTCGGTGCCCATGTAGAAGTTGAGCTTGTCGGTGATCTGTTTCGATGCGTCGGCATTCATTACGGTGTGCTGGAATACCACGCCGCCGGCGTCAAATTCGGTCGGCGAATCCGCGCCCAGCGTCACGTTGATGGTATGGCCGACATGGTAGTCCTGCTCGTTGCCACCGGTGGTGATGCTGAAGTCCGTGGTCCAGCCGCCCATGTTGGCAGTCTTGATGCCGAACGTGCCGCTGTAATCGAGCAGCTTGCCCTTGAGCGTAGGCTGGAAGCCCATGTACTCGGTGCCGGCCGGATGCAGCAAGCCAAAGTCGGTCTCGCGCCAGAACGGGTTGCGGTAGTTGCCGTAGCTGTACACCTTCTTCTGGACGATCTCGAAATTGCCGTAGGCGCGCTGGCCTTCAGCGAGATCCAGGCCGGCGTTGACGAGGAATTTGCGGGCATGGGTTTCCGGCGACGAGTTGCGGTTGCCACCGTCGGGCATTTTGTTGAGGAAGGACTGCACCTGGGCCAACGGCAGCCCCCACATGTCCGCTTCGCCGGCCGCGCTCATCTTGCCCGAGCGCTGCGCTTCGCCGACCCGGGACATTTCGGCCGTGAAGTTGACGAAGCCGCGGTCCATCAGGCTAAAGCCATTGTTGAGCGTGATCGCATTCATGCGGCCATCGCTGTGGCTGGTGATGCCGGTGCGGTAAGTGAACGCGCCTTCGTTCGGGCTGTCCTTGAGGATGATGTTGACCACGCCGGCGATCGCGTCGGAGCCGTATTGGGCCGAGGCGCCGTCGCGCAGGATTTCGATGCGCTTGATGGCGTCGGTCGGAATGGCGCCAATGTCAGCGCCGCTTTCGCCGCGGCCTGGCGACTGCTGCGCGTACACGAGCGCGCTCGAATTTTTGCGCTTGCCGTTGATGAGGATCAGTGCGCGGCTAGGACCCATGTTGCGGATCTCGTAAGGGTCGAGCATCGAGCTGGCATCGTTGACCGGGGTTTGCACGGAGTTGAACGATGGGATGCGAAAGCCGAGTGCCTTGTCCAGCGAGTACTGGCCGGACTTGCCGATTTCGCGTGCCGACAGAATATCAACCGGGACCGGTGCGTCGACCACGGTGCGCTGGGAACCGCGGCTACCGGTGGATACGATGACGACCTTTTGAATGGTCTCGTCGCCGTTTGCCGCAGGGGCCGCTGGTGCCGAGGTCTGGGCGATCGCGGCGCCGCTGCAGAGCATGAGGACGGCGATATGAATTGCTGTTGCTTTTGTCATGTAGATCTTCCTTAGGCAATGCGTTGCAAAAAAAAATAAACTACCGGGAATTGCAGGTCCTGTACCGGGCCTTCCAATTCTCACTCCACTGTTCGGCCTGCTCGCTCGCTCGACACCGAGTCCGCGCGTATGCATATCCGTTGCCGCTAACAATGTATAGACAGATAGAAAATCTGTCCATGCATTCCTTGGCCATTTGGAAACGAGTGCGCAAAATACAACGCTGCCGCATCGCCAATATCAGCGTCAATATGCGGCCTATATGCATGCATATGCGCGCAAAATATAAGACGTTGCCGCATCAAAAAGAACCTTCCCTCGCGCCGAATAGTGACTATATTTATTAAGTGGGATGCGTGAGTCATCCCGCTGAACAGCCCGCCGCACAAGGCCGTATCGTTGATTCACCGGCTCTCTACATGGAGGTTGATATGAAAAGGATGATCCTGTTTGCGTTATTGGGAGGACTGTCGCTGACAGCGCCCGCACAGACCGCGGAAGACTCGCAAGTGCGGGTGCGCGGTTATCAGATTGAACTGCCTGTCAATCCCGTGCCATTGCACCGGATTGACGTCACCAAGTACAAAGGCGGCTATTCGCTGGCCAACGGCGAAGAGCTGTTCGTGGGCCAGTCGGGACGCCATTTGTATGCGACGGTGGGGGGGCGGCCGGCCAAGGAACTGGTCGCGTCCAGGCTCAATGAGTTCGTTTCGCTCGACCGTGAATTGAAGATCTCGCTCGACATCGACGATCTCGGTGATGCCAGTGGCTATATATTGATGGTCGTGCCCGGCCAAGGGTCTCAGGCCAGCCTGGTGCAGGCATCGCGCCTGGTCAGTTCACGCTAAGCGTGCGCTGCAGCCAACCGGGGCCGGACCGGCCTCGGATTGGCGCTCATGTTCGATAGCGCACAGACATAGTGGCGCTGCTCCGAGTAAATTTTCCTGTGTGGGCGGACCATGCGGTCTGACCGGCTACAGGAGAAATCATGCGCCTTCCATTACTTGTGCTGTGCGTGCTGCTTGGTATGGCAGGCGTGCCGGCGTCGGCGCAGCTGAGCATCGGGCTTACGCTGTCGTCCTATCCGCGCCTGGTCAGGGTGCCTGGCTATCCGGTGTATTACGCGCCCTCGCTGCGCTCCAATTACTTTTTCTACGATGGCTTGTACTGGGTCTACCTGGACGACAACTGGTACGTCAGTCGCTGGTATAACGGCCCGTGGGAATTGGTCGAGCCCGATGTCGTGCCGTTGTACGTGCTGCGCGTCCCGGTGCGTTACTACCGCGCGCCGCCGCCGTATTTCCTGGACTGGCGGCGCGATGCGCCGCCGCGCTGGCACGAGCATTGGGGGCCGCGCTGGAGCGAGCGTCATCACGACTGGAACCGCTGGAACCGGCGCGCGGCGCCGGCGCCGGCGCCGCTGCCGCACTACCAGCGCCAGTACAGTGCGCGCAATTATCCGCCCGATGCGCAGAGCCAGCAGCTGGCCGGCAGGCACTACCGCTATCAGTCGCGCGATCCGGTCGTGCGCCAGCAGCTGCCGGCGCCGCCACAGCCCGTCCCGCGTCACCAGGAGCGGCCCGTTGGCCTGGCGCCACCACCGCTGCCGCGTGCAGCGCCAGCGCCGCGGCCAACGCCGCAGCCACGCGAAGCGGCCGGGCGCGCGCCCGAGCAGCACGGCCAGGCACATGCACCGCACGGGCAAGGCCATGGCCATGGCCACGAAGGTGAGCACGGCCCCAAGTCACATAAGGATTAGGGTTTATTTGAGCCGCGATGCCGCTTGGGCAAATCAAGCAGCGCGCAACAGGACCGGCGTCAAGCTGCTTGTCAGGCGACCCGGTTGCGGCCACCGAGCTTGGCCACGTACAAGGCCTTGTCGGCGCGTGCCAGCAGCGACTCGTAGCTGTCGTCGGGGCCCATTGCGGCGATGCCGAAGCTGGCCGTGAGCTGCGCGCCATCGGCCAGCGGGCTGTTCTGTAGCTGCACCCGGATGCGCTCGGCGATAGCGCACGCGGCAGCGTGATCGTTACCCGGCAGCAGGGCGACAAATTCATCGCCGCCCAGGCGGCCCAGGATGTCGCTCGGGCGCAGCGCGTGTTGGGCGATCTGGCACGCATGCTGGAGCGCCAGGTCGCCGACGGCGTGACCGGCGCAGTCGTTGATGTGCTTGAAGTGGTCGATGTCGAACACAATTACCGCCAGCGCTTCGCGGTGGGCGCGGCAGCGCAGCATGTCCTGGCGGGCACGCTGTTCGAGGTGGCTGCGCGAGGCGGTCTGGGTCAGCGCGTCGGTGTCGGCGATCCGGCGCAGCGCGATATTGTCTGCCAGCAGTGTCGGCAGGGCCAGCGCAAACAGGGTATTGGCGGCGATCACGTTGATGGCGAACTGGTACACCATCGAAAATTCCTTGAGCCCGAAAACATGCACCAGCAGCGCAATGGTCACGCTGCCCAGCGTCAGGCTGAGGATGTTGCAGAAAGCCGATTCGGTGCTGGCGATCCACATGTAGGGGACGACCAGGAAGAAAATGGCGAACGCGCTATTGGGCGAGCGGCTGGCATGGGCCAGCCACATGGATGACGCCACCAGCAGCAGCGTCACCAGCAGCTTGTACTTGAAGCGGGCACTGGCGCGCCGGTGATTGAGGTTGAGCGACGCGCTCAGGAACAGCGCGTTCGACGGCGCCAGCGTGATCAGCGCGGCGCCAAAAAAAGGCGCCAGCACGATCACGCCGGCCAGATCGCCGATCCAGAATGGCAGCCAGGTGGCGCCCAGATCGCGCGCCGGCATCATCCCCGAGTACACCAGCGAGGCCAGGCCGGTGACGGTGGCCAGCAGCGCGCTGGCCGCAGCGATCAGCAGGAAGCCGATCACCAGCAGCGGCAGTTCGGGATTGGCGCGCAGCGCGATCTGGCGCAAGCCCAGCGCGCCCAGCGCATAGGCGGCGATATGGGCCAGGCCGAACAGCACGCCGGCGTAAGCGAGCTGCCAGTCGTCCAGCGCCATGCCATGCGTGCGCCCGACCCAGATGGTGATCAGCACGCAGGCGCCAAGCAGGCCGGGCACAAGGCGCACGCCATGCAACAGCAACACGGAAAACGTCAGGCCCGCGGCCGGGAACCACACGCTGGCGTGTTCGGTATATTCGACCAGCCGGCCCAGGTGCCAGACCAGCAGCCACAGCACCAGCACGATCACGTTCGACACCAGCAGCGAATCCATGGCTGCGCGCAAGCGCGCCGACTGCGTAATGCGGCCCCATGCGCCAGGCTGCTCGGGCGCGCGATGTTCGGCTAAGGGGAGTGTGCAGGCAGGAGGCACAGGGGGATTCTGGTCGACGTCTTGAGGCATAGGGCCATTTATCTTTCAACGTTCCTGTAGCGGGCGGGGGCACTGCCGGCGCATTTGAACCCAATCATACAACTGTCTTGTCCCGGCTGTCGCGGCAATTTTCGGGCGATTCTCACTCAAAATCACGACAGCGTTAAATTTCACGGCCTTTTTCAACGCAATCGTTTCTGATCAAAAAAGCAGCTTCCATGGTGCGAAATGCTGCCTATATTGACAGGGTGGGGTCGCGTTTTTCCACCCCGCTGATGATTGCGCCAAACCTGGCCGCATCGATGAGTGCGTGTTTACCGAAGGAGGTTGAAATGAAACGCTTGATCTTGTTTGCGCTATTAGGAGGGCTGGCGCTGGCAACGCCAGCACAGACCACTGGGGACAATGAAGTACGGATACGCGGCTATCAGATTGAACTGCCGGCCCGTGCTTACCCCTTCTTCCGCGAGGATTTTGATGAGTACACGGGGACGTATGATTTGTCGAACGGCGCGGTGATGACCTTGAGCCGGCGCGGCCAGCACTTGTATGCCCAGATCGACAGTGACCAGCGCAAGGAACTGGTGGCAGCCAAGCCAAACGTGTTTGTTGCGCTCGACCGGGATTTAAAGATCACGCTCAACAACGACACGACCGGCGAAGTATTGATGCGGGTTCCGAACCGCTCGGCGCAAGTTGATGCGGGCAAGATCGAGCGGCTGGTCAGTTCGCGTTAGCGCGGTCCCGGCGGCCATTGCCGCGGTGCGTCGCCACCCATGCCGACACGTCCCCCGAGGTTCGGACTGATCGCCCCAGCCTCGGTTTGCATTTGCGCGCAAGCTAATTGGTCGAGTCCGGCGCAGGCTCGAACAACTCGACCGGGTTGCCGGACGGGTCTTCCAGCAAAATCTGCCGGCCACCCGGTCCTTCGACGATCTGGTTGCGAAATTTGACGCCAGCTTTCTTGAGCGCTTCGACGTCGGCTTCCAGGTGCTTGCTCTGCAAGATGATCCGATTCCATCCGCCCGGTTCGGGTCTGCGCCCATCGGGCATCGGCTGCGAGCCTCCGCCAGGGCCTTTCGGCGGACTGAGCACCACCTGCAGGCCATCGCGTTCCAGTATCGCGAAATACGGACCGTTTTGTGCGGTGACGTGAAATCCCAGGTGATGCGTGTAAAAAGAGATGGTGGCATCGACGTCGTTGACGATGTAGCGGACCATGACGAGGTTCAGCTTCATGGTGGCACTCCTTTCCTGGAAATTTTCCATCAGGTGGGCTCGACAGGCGCCAGGCAGCTACGCCATGCTTGATATATTACAGAGCGGATGACCGGGTGGCGCGCGATTGGCCCCAGGCACCCGTCAGCGCTGCCAGGGTTTGAAATTTGTCAAACCCGTCATAACCCGCGTAGAATGCGGCTATCGCGGGTGTAGCTCAATGGTAGAGCAGAAGCTTCCCAAGCTTACGACGAGGGTTCGATTCCCTTCACCCGCTCCAGTAAAATCAATAAGTTAGCGAATCTTCCTCGATTCAACCGCTCCCCAAAAATCGAAGTGCTCCCCAATTCACTTCGTGGAGCTAACAATCTTGCCCCGCCTGAGATAGTGACGGTGAGTGGTCCTGATGCTGTCGTGCCCAAGAGTGTTGGCGCCGATCCAAATTTGACCCAAGTCGTGCGAAAGGCGGCTGCCGCCCCTTTGCGGACGGTAGAAATCCGAAGCCGGAGTCACATACAGTTGGGTCAACACGAAACTCACATTATCGTCAACTTAGAAAGATCAATTTCGGACTCAGAGCCGTCCCAGTCCTTGCAGCAACTCAACACCATGCTCAGCGCCAAATCAAGCTCGGAGGTATGCCCGACCACGTGCTGATTAGGTCCTGAACAGCGATGTTCAGCGATGTCCGTCACTGTGAAGTGTCCAGAAGATTCAGTGATTTCGACCAAGACATTTACATCGCCGAAAACAGTCTTCTCAAACGCGTAGGGAACGCCGCCACGGGCAACTACTTGAACCCAGCCTCGTTGCTGAAGGTCCGCCAGCGTGTGGGAAATCGTCGGCATTTGGATCGTCCTTTAGGTCGCAAATTGGCAATATAGTATGGGTGCTTGCGACATAGCTCCTCACCCCTGGCTGGTCAAAGCCCGCTTGTGGCCGATTTTGCGCGGTCACAGCCGCCATTTGACGATGCTTGGGACGGAAGCCGACAACGAGACACCATCGCTTAGTTCCAAACAAATGCCACGTGCTCTTTCTTCCTGTCATCGAGAACGACGGCGCGGACATACATTCGGAAATTTTCCGCAACATATACCTCAGTACGAAATTCAACGAGCGCTGCAGCATCAATGCTATGACGGCTTAGATGCTCAGCCAATCCGGCCCGGTAGGCTAACACGCACTTTCTAACTCGTGGAGGAAAGCCGAATAGTTCCTCGCATGTCGCGGGAATCCAATTAATGATTACCTTCGCGCCGCGCCGCTCTCGTGCCATCTGAAATACATCTTCAAAGACAAAACCGGCGTCCACATAGTTCATACCACTCATGAAAGAGTGGGACCAGTTGTGGGCCATCGCACGTATTAATTTATACTTCATTAAAGTTCACTTTTTGACGGGCCGCTTTTGGCCGACAACCGCCGATTGTACTCGACGGCTGCGGTGTGGTCCGATCTCGGCCGCTGCCGCCCCATTACGGGCGCTCGCGCAGCCAAGCCGCCCCTCGCCATCGTTTAGTTCGCATTACCAATTTAACAAAGTGAGTCATCGAGAAAGGAGCTTCCACCCATCTGGTTTGGTACTGGAGGGAACAACCTGGGCAGCTATATCCTCCGTCCCGACGCTACGGCAGCGGCCTCAGGCCGCCATTTCGCTGCATTTTCCCAAACACTTCCTGTGCGGCAAGCCTGGCAGCGGCGTCTTGCTCTGTACTGAGTCGATCGAGATTTACGCCATCGAGACCAGCGACATAGACAGTTCCACCAACATCATCATCGTAGTCAGAACCGTCCTCGTGGATCGCGCGGAGCGCGTCCTTGGCGAGATCGGTTCCCACTAGCTGCGAGAGATACACCCACATCCAGCAACGGAGCAGATCATCTCGATCGTGTTCCTCGATGAGCTGGAGCATGGCATCCGTGTCCCCTCTCTCGGCAGCAACGGTCAACCAATGCTTGGAATCGGCAGAACGCCCCATGCGCTCGGCGATAGCGGCCACTGCTGCCGGGTCTGCGTCAACGTCGCGATGCGACTGCTCGAAGAAGGACGGGTCGTCAAACCCGTCAGCCAAATCGAGAAGCGCATGCTGATTGCCCAGTCGACCAGCCTCTCGGAGATGGCGTAAGTAATTTTCTGTTCGAGTGAGACGAGCCTCGTACGCTTCGGCCCATTCCTTTTCCACCCCGGTAAGTAAGCGACCTTGTTGGCCCTGGGAGTACCAGTAGGAGCTCCCAGGGTCAGATTCGTCGTCTTCATTGTCGGGGGCATTGATCAGCGCCAGTGCGTAATGGGCCAGGGCATGTCCCTTGCTGGCGGCTGCTTCCAGAGCGCCCACCAAGATCTGTCCGAACCCACTGTTGCCAGCAGGATTGAATAGATCGTCCTGGTCGTCATCAAACAGCCTGTCTTCGTCGCCTGCAAGGTAGTCGTCTTGACTGAGCGAATCGCCCCGCAGATAGCGGATTAGCGACGAAATACTTGCGACACCAATCTGGCGCTGAGACAAGAAGGATTCCAGCGCAGCCGGAACAAGAACTGTTTTGTCAGGTTGATATCCAAGCTCGATGCACCGCCGCGTTATTAACGCGCTTTGCGGTGGCTCCCGGTTTTCGTTGGGGCGCAGCTCCGTGAATACGGTATCAACGCCGAATGCGGCGTAAGATTTGAAGCCGAAGGCAGCTGCCAACAGCTCATAAACATGGGTTCGCTTGAACAAGTTCTTGGTGCTGACCTGAAGGTGTTGCTGCGCGTCGTACGCGAGTTCTCTGATCGTCATGAAAAACCTTTCCTAAATGCCACGCCGATTTCGGGTCAGGCGCACACGTTTAAGACCCCGACGACGAGGCTCAAAAGAAAAGTTTTCAGTGAGAGTGAGGCAACGCCTTTTTTTACTCGTGTGCAAGTAAGGTGGGCACCTTGCACAATTTTATACCACCGCCCCTGTCAGGTCTACAAAAGTGTACGCATCGTCTTTCCGGTGTCCGCTTCTGGCCGATCTCTGTCGATTGTACTCGACCGTTGCGGTGACCTCCTTACTGCCTTTCGATTTCGATTTCCTCCGCCATGCCCTATGCCAATTCGTAGACGCGATGCGGTCCGTCGAACTTGACGTAACGCCAGGTCTTGAGACCGATCGCTTTTGCTACCAGCTTCGCTGTGTTCTTGTTGCCGAAGCCAGGCACAACACTTAGGTCAAGGTGGTCCAAAAGACTGAACTGTCCCGGTTCAAGCGAGTGAATGTCGTCAGGCACCCTCAGTGGGACGACGTACCATCGAACTCGTGTCTCAGTCGTCGCCAAAATATAGGTCATAATTCTTCCGATCCTAGCAGCTGTGTGTTCACTTCGTTGAGCCAACAATCTTACCCCGTCTGAGATAGTGTCGTTGAGTAGTCTTGATGCTGTCGTGCCCCAGCAGATCACTAGCCGCTTGATCGCCTCGCGGCCACGATATTGGAGGCCATGCAGACCAGGGCATCCTCGGGAAGGTCGTATGGCGATTCATCCTTTGTGCGCAACCGATTGAATCCAAAATATTGATCCGGCTCCCTATGCTGTTGGGCCTCGGCCAAACGCTGCTCTCGTGTCCCTCTATTCTTGGCTTGTCCCACGATATCTCCGTAAAATTTATTAGCTATTGCAAGACCTGAGTAACGAAATATCCCTCATGGCAGTTAAGGGCGGCGGTGTCGCTAGCCTCCGCATAACCATCGAATCGTCCTGCTTCGTGCGCCCAAGGAGTGAAGCCTACATCGCCATCAACAGGCATGAGAAATAGGGCTGACTCCTTGTCCTGCACGATGAATTTAACGTCCCGCTTATGCGGCGACATTTTTCGTGACGCCCGCAGGAACTTTAGCGATATCGACCGGCCTCAGAGAGTGAATGACCGTTTTATGTGTCTTGCCATTCGTGACGATCTCCATTTCTGCTAGGCAAGCATGTGCCCCCTGTCGCAGCATCGCTGCCGGCATTCCTGGAGAAGATGGATTCCGTCTACGGCAAAGCGCGTGGCTGGGAGCGCGTGCTGGTGGCGACTGCGTGCGCTCATCAACGGGTCGCCTGGGTTTATCCTTTTTTGGATGGCAACGGTCGCGCGACGCGGCTTCAAAGCCATTGCGCGCTGTGGAAGCTATCGGAAGGGCTGTGGTCGCCTAGTCGTGGGTTCGCAAGATCGACCCACGCTTACTACACAGCGTTACACAACGCCGATGCTCTGCGGCGTGGCGACCTGGACGGACGGGGGAACTTGAGCGCTGCGGGGCTGCTTGAATGGGTCAAGTACTTCCTGGGCATTTGCGAGGACCAGGTTTCCTACATGTCCAGAATGCTGGCATTGGATGGGATAAGACAGCGCATTGAGGCGCTGATCATCTTTCGCTGGACACAGGACAAAGCCATCAAGCGTGAAGCGATTCTTCCTCTGGTCCATGTGTTCGGGCTCGGTCCGGTGACGCGAGGGGAGTTTGCCCAGATGACAGGAATGGCGGAGCGAAGTGCGCGCATGCTGCTCGCGAAACTGCTTGCAGACCATTTGCTCATCAGTGATTCAGCATACGGACCAGTTCGATTCGGTTTGCCGCTAGACTCGCTGAGCATGTTGTTCCCGCATCTGTACCCAGAGGCTGAGCGCATGGCGGTGTAGTGCAATTGATGGCAGCCGCATCTGCAAGGTAGCAGCGTCGTTTTCTGCTCCGCAAAACGACTGTCTGCGCCACTGGCACGGGCGAGCCATTTCACCGTTTTCAACACTTTGCGGAGCAGAAACGCGCGAGCAGCCCCTGCGCTTGCTGAAATTCGTTAGCTGCTTCCAAAGCGTACGACGAGGGTTCGATTCCCTTCACCCGCTCCAGTGAATTGCATTTAATCTGGACGATAATTAAAGAATTCTTTAATTAAGCTTCTTGGAATTAAAGATTGCTTACACTAGCGGCATGCTGGACATGCGCAATTCCCTTTTTTTCGGCCCCCTGCGCCGTAACCGGTAGAATGCCCGCATGAGACTGACTGCCTATACCGATTACTCCCTGCGCACGCTGATCTTCCTGGCGCTCGAACGCGACAGCCTGGCCACGATCGCCCAGATCGCCGACAGCCACGGGATCGCCAAGAATCACCTGACCAAGGTGGTGCACCAGCTTGGCGTGCTCGGTTATGTCACTACCGTGCGCGGGCGCAACGGCGGCTTGCGGCTGGCGCGTGAACCGTCGGCCATCAACGTGGGCGAGGTGGTGCGCCACACGGAGAGCGACTTCCACATGGCATCCTGCTTCGATCCGCAGTCGGCCGGCTGCATCTACGCCAACGGCTGCACGCTGGCCGGCGCGCTCGACCAGGCCACCAAGGCATTTCTGAACGTGCTCGATGCGCTCACGCTGGACCAGGTGCTGGTGCGCGCGCCGCGCGCCGGGAACAGCGCCACGCTGCACTTCAGGCCCGCCCAGGCCGGTGCGATATAATGTCGTCCGCCCTTTTTTTCCTTACCTAGCCCCATGTCCGCAGATACCCCGAACCGTCCGATGATGTACGACCCGACCGAACACCGGATTCGCAGTTTCGTCACGCGCGCGGGGCGCTTGTCGATCGCGCAGGCGCGCGCCTTGGAAGAGCTGGGACCGAAGTTCCTGATCGAATACAGCAAGGCGCCGCTCGATTTCGACGCCGCGTTCGGACGTCACGCGCCGGTGATCCTGGAAATCGGCTTTGGCATGGGCGACACCACTTCGCACATCGCCAAGGGCATGCCGGACAAGGATTTCATCGGGGTCGAAGTGCACACGCCGGGCGTGGGCAGCCTGCTCAAGCAGATCGGCGAGCAGGAGCTGACCAATTTGCGCCTGATCCAGCATGACGCGGTCGAAGTGCTCAACCAGATGATCCCGGCCGGCTCGCTGGCCGGCGTGCACGTGTTCTTCCCGGACCCGTGGCACAAGGCGCGCCACAACAAGCGCCGCCTGCTGCAGGCGCCGTTCGTCAAGCTGCTGGCCGAACGCCTGGCGCCGGGCGGCTATCTGCACTGCGCCACCGACTGGGAAGACTATGCGGTCCAGATGCTGGACGTGCTGGGGGCCGAACCGGCGCTGCAAAACACCGCCGACGGCTACGCGCCGCAGCCGGCCTACCGGCCGCTGACCAAGTTCGAGAACCGCGGCCTGAAACTGGGGCACGGGGTGTGGGATTTGGTGTTCACTAAAAAATAGTCATACGTCGTCCTCGCGAATGCGGGGACCCATGCTGAGCATAGTCAGCATGGGTCCCCGCATTCGCGAGGACGACGTCGAGACTTAGAGCATGTCCATGATCATGGCGACAATCTCGTCGCCATAGGACACCAGCTTCTTCTCGCCCACGCCGGTCACGGTGCGCAGTTCGCCCAGCGTGGTCGGCTTGGCCTTGGCGATCTCGCGCAAGGTCGCATCGACGAAAATCACATACGCCGGCACATTGTGCGCGCGCGCTGTCTCGACCCGCCACCAGCGCAGTTTCTCGAAAATTTCCTGCTCCGACTTCGACAGGTCCATCTCGATATGGGCCTTGGCCGAGGCGCTTGCCGCGCGCTTGGGCTTGACCGGTTTCTGGTACTGGCGCAGCTGCACCTTCTGGCCGCCCTTGAGCACCGGACGCGCGGCGTCGGTCAGCTTGAGCGAGCTGTAGACTTCATGGTCGACCGTGACCAGGCCGAGCGCGATGGTCTGGCGCAAAATCGCGCGCCACTCGGCTTCAGCCCGCTCGCTGCCGATGCCGAACACCGACAGCGCATTGTGGTGCCACTGCTTGATGCGGTCAGTTTCGACCCCGCGCAATACTTCGATCACGTGGCCGGCCGCAAAGCGCTGGTCGACCCGGTAGATCGCCGAGAGCAGCTTTTGCACCGGCACCGTGCCGTCGAACGACACCGGCGGTATCAAGCAGGTGTCGCAGTTGCCGCACGGCGTGGACTGCTCGCCAAAATAGTCGAGCAAACGGGTGCGCCGGCAGCTCAAGGTTTCGCACAGGCCCAGCATGGCGTCGAGCTTCATCGACAGCACGCGCTTGAACGTTTCGTCGGCCTCGGACTCGTCGATCATGCGCCGCTGCAGCACCACGTCCTGCAAGCCGTACGCCATCCAGGCCGAAGCGGGCAGGCCGTCGCGCCCGGCGCGCCCGGTCTCCTGGTAGTAGCCCTCGATGCTTTTCGGCAGATCGAGGTGGCATACAAAGCGCACGTCCGGCTTGTCGATGCCCATACCGAAGGCGATGGTGGCCACCATCACGATGCTGTCTTCGCGCAGAAAACGGGCCTGGTTGGCGCTGCGTTTCGGGTAGTCCATGCCGGCGTGGTAGGGCAGGGCGCGGATGCCGTTTTCATTCAGGAATTCGGCGGTCTCTTCGACTTTTTTGCGCGACAGGCAGTACACGATGCCCGCATCCTGGCCATGCTCGGCGGTGATGAAGTCGAGCAGCTGCTTGCGGCCATTGGCCTTCTCGACGATCTGGTAGCGGATGTTGGGGCGGTCGAACGAGGACACGAACTGGCGCGCGTCGCCCAGTTGCAGGCGCAACGCGATTTCGGCGCGCGTCTGGTGGTCGGCGGTGGCGGTGAGCGCAATGCGCGGCACGTCCGGGAAGCGCTCGTGCAGAATCGACAGCTTGATGTATTCGGGACGGAAGTCGTGGCCCCATTGCGATACGCAGTGCGCTTCGTCAATGGCGAACAGCGCGATGCGCGAGGCGTCGAACAGGTCCAGGCAGCGCGTTGTCATCAAGCGCTCGGGCGCCACGTACACCAGGTCGATTTCGCCGGTGCGCACCAGCCGTTCGATGCGCAGCGATTCTTCGAACGTCTGGGTCGAATTGAGGAAAGCGGCGCGCACGCCCACTTCGGCCAGCGCATCGACCTGGTCCTGCATCAGCGCGATCAGGGGCGACACGACCACGCCGACGCCGTCGCGCAGCAAGGCCGGGATCTGGTAGCACAGCGACTTGCCGCCGCCGGTCGGCATCAGCACCAGCGCGTCGCCGCCGGATGCCACGTGTTCGACGATGTCGCCCTGCTGCCCGCGAAAGGCCGGGTAGCCGAACACGGTTTGCAGTTGTTCGAGGGCGCGCGCGCCGATCCCGGTTTCCATTATTCTGCCCAAACGACCCAGCCGTAGTGGGAACTGGCGATGACGACAATGCCAAACGCGATGCGGTACCAGGCGAAGGCGGAGAAGTCATGGCTGCTGATGTAGCGCAGCAGCCAGCGCACGCACAGGAAGGCCGACACGAAGGCGGCCAAGGTGCCGATGCCGAACAGCGGCAGGTCGGCCGCCGAGAGCATCGCGCGGTTCTTGAATAATTCGTAGGCAGTGGCGATCATCAGGGTAGGAATGGCCAGGAAGAACGAAAATTCGGTGGCCGCCTTGCGGGTCAGGCCGAACATCATCGCGCCGATGATGGTGGCGCCCGAACGGCTGGTGCCTGGAATGAGCGCGAACGCCTGGGCGCAGCCGACCTTGAACGCGTCGAGCAAGCTCATGTCGTCAACTTCCTTGATCCGTACCGCAACCGGGTTGGCCTTCTGGCGCGCTTCGACCCACAGGATGATGAAGCCGCCGACAATGAAGGCCAGCGCCACCGGCACCGGATGGAACAGCACTTTCTTGATCAGTTTGCCGAACGCCAGGCCCAGCACGGCCAGCGGCAGGAAGGCGGCCATCAGGTTGAGGATGAATTTTTGCTGCTTGGGATCGCTGAACATGCCTGAACACACGGCCGCAATGCGCGCGCGGAATTCCCAGCACACGGCCAGGATGGCGCCGGACTGGATGACGATCTTGAAAACGTTGGATTTTTCGTCAGTGAAATCGAGCAGGCTGCCGGCCAGAATCAGGTGACCGGTGGACGAAATGGGAAGGAATTCGGTGAATCCTTCGACCAGGCCCATGATGATCGCTTTAAGCGCAAGAATGATTTCCATGAATCTTTTTGTCTGTTTGGGTAGAAATGATGGCAGTCAGGAGGGATGCTGCGGGGTCGAAGCTTACCACGAGCGGCGCAGCGCTCATGTGTCGCGCGACAAATCCCGCTGCGATGGCGCGGTGGCACGTTCCAGTTCTCCCAGCCAATGCATCGCATGGACGCGGCTGTCGCCGCACATGTCGGTTGACGGCTGCAAGCCGGCGCAAAAGGCGGGCCGCTCGGGGCGCCCGAAGATCGCGCAGCCGTTGTCGGGCAGCAGCTGCACGCAGCGCACGCCAGCCGGCTTGCCGTTGGGCATGCCAGGAATGGGCGAGGTAATGGAAGGGGCGGTGCAGCATGCCCCGCAGCCGGGACGGCAACTGACGGCCCCGGCGGTCGTGTTCATGGCGCCAGTATACTACTTCGCCTTGCGCGAGGACCAATGCAGGTGCACGATCACCCAGCCGTCGCCCTGGCGTTCGAGCACGGCCGTCTCCAGGCCCAGCGCGTTGACCGGCTTGCCCTTGAACGTGCCGATGCTGCTGGTCTCTTCCAGCACGGTGGCGGTATTGCCTTCGGTATGCTCGATATGGTGGACTACTTTGCGCGCCACCGTCCGGCTATAGTCGATGTCGCCGGCCAGGTGGGTTTTGGCGTAGTCGTCACGCGAACGCTCGGCGTAGCCCGACTCGTAAATGATCACGTCGGGGCTGAGCAGGGCGATCGCGCCAGCCTTGTCGCCGGCCGCCAGCGCAGCGTGGAACTTGGTCATGGTGTCGCTCGGACTGGCTGCGAGGGCGCTGCCGCAGCAGGCGGCGAGGGCGAACAATAAGGCGGTCGTTTTCATGATGTCCTTTCAGTGGCCGTGGTGGCCGTTGCCTTTGGTGACCTTGAGGATGCGTTCGCCCGGTTTGGCCGCCATCTTGTCGGCGTCCGGCGCGCGCGCTGCTGCGGGCATTGTGCCAGTGTCGCCCTGCCATTCATAGGCCAGCGTGCCGGTCGGATGCTTGTACCAGCCCGGATCCTTGTAATCGTCGCGCGCCAGGCCTTTGCGCACCTTGACGGTGGTGAACATGCCGCCCATGCCGATCGCGCCGAACGGGCCGCTGCCGGTCATCATCGGCAGCGTGTTCTCGGGCAGCGGCATTTCCATCTCGCCCATGTCGGCCATGCCCTTTTCGCCCATGACCATGTAGTCGGGCACCAGCTTGTTGATCTTGCCCAGCACCTCGCTCTGGTCGACCCCGATCATGGTCGGCACATCGTGGCCCATGGCGTTCATCGTGTGGTGCGATTTGTGGCAATGAAAGGCCCAGTCGCCCGCTTCGGTGGCGGTAAATTCGAGCGCCCGCATCTGGCCCACGCCAATGTCGACGCTCACTTCCGGCCAGCGTGCAGTGGGCGGCACCGTGCCGCCGTCGGTGCCGGTGACGACGAATTCATGGCCGTGCATGTGGATCGGATGGTTCGTCATGGTCAGGTTGCCGACCCGGATCCGCACCCGGTCGCCCTGCGCCACCACCATCGGATCGATGCCGGGGAAGGCGCGGCTGTTGAAGGTCCACAGGTTGAAGTCGGTCATGGTGTTGACCTTGGGCGTGGCGCTGCCCGGGTCGATGTCGTAGGACGACAGCAGGAAGCAGAAGTCGCGCTCGACCCGCATGAAATTGTGGTCCTTCGGATGGGTGACCCAGAAGCCCATCATGCCCATCGCCATCTGCGTCATTTCGTCGGCGTGCGGGTGGTACATGAAGGTGCCGGCGCGCCTGGCCACGAATTCGTAGACGAACGTCTTGCCCGGTTCGATGCCGGGCTGGGTCAGGCCGGTGACGCCGTCCATGCCGTTCGGCAGGCGCTGGCCGTGCCAGTGGATGCTGGTGTGCTCGGGCAGCTTGTTGGTGACGAACATGCGCACCCGGTCGCCCTCGACCACTTCAATCGTCGGCCCCGGCGACTGGCCGTTGTAGCCCCACAGCCTGGCCTTCATGCCGGGCGCGATTTCGCGCACCACCGGCTCGGCCACCAGGTGAAATTCCTTGACCCCGTCCTTCATGCGCCACGGCAGCGTCCAGCCATTGAGCGTGACCACCGGGTTGTAGGGCCGGCCGTTGGGCGGCGCCAGCGGCGCCTGGGTGCTGGCGTGTTCCATGATGACCGCTTCGGGCAGGCCGGCCGCGCCGGCCCGGCTGACCGCCGCGGCGCTCACCGCGGCCGCGCCTGCGCCCTTGAAAAAACTTCTGCGTGAAACCATGTCGCTTCCTTGTCAGTGTAGTGGCGCGCCGCTGCCGGTCTGCGCTGCCTGCAATGCCGCTTCGGCGATCCAGTAGTCGCGCTGCGCTTCGATTGCGGCGTTGACGCTGGTGGCCTGCTCACGCGCGTCGGCCAGCAGTTCGAACACACTGATCAGCATGCCGTTGTAGCGCAGCAGCTGCTCGTCGGAGATGCGCTTTTTGAGCGGCACGATTTCGTCGCGGTAGTGGCGCGCAATGTCGTACGCGCTGCGGTAGGCCGAATACGATTCGCGTACCTGCGAGCGCGCGTCGAGCGCGGCGCCGGCAGCGCGGTGCACTGCCTGCATGTAGATCGCCTCGGCCCTGGCCACGCGCGCGCCGCCCCAGTCGAACAGCGGGATTTGCAGTTCGATCTCATAGCCGTGCGCACCGCTGTCGCGCCGGTAGCCAACGTCGAGCAGGTTGATGAAGCGAGTGGCGCGGGTCAGGCCGAGCGAGGCGGACAGGCTGGCCAGTTCTTTTTGCGCCATCAGGAGATCGAGCCGGTTGGCCAGCGCTTGCGCTTCGGCGTCGCCGATCTCGCGCGGCGTGGCTGGCAGCTCGGGCAGGCGTTCGGGCAGCTGCAGCGTGTCGCTGGCGGCCAGGCCCAGCAAACGGGTGAGCTTTTCGCGTTCGGCGCTGCGGGCGTGGCGCGCGCGTGCCAGCTGGGTCACGGCCTCGCCCAGGAACGCCTGTTCGCGCGCCTGCTGTAGTTTGCTCCAGTTGCCCGCTTGCGCCATGCGCCGTGCCAGCTCGAAGCTCGCTTCGGCGGCGTCCTTGACCTGTTCCATGTACAGCGCACTTTGCTGGGCCGCCACCGCGCCGTACCATGCGCGCCGGGTGTCGTCAGCCACCCGCAGCACGTCGCCGGCGGCGCGCAGCTGCGCCAGTTCGACGCGGCGCCGCTCCAGCGGCACGGTGACCGGCATCAACAGCAGGCCGATCACCGGCAGCATCAGCTTGCGTTCGATCTCGATGCCGTCCTGGCCGTGCAGGCGGCTGAAGCTGAACACGGGATTGGGCAAGCGGCCAGCTTGCGCCAGGTCGGCTTCAACGATGCCCAGTTCGGCGTAGTTCGCTTGCAAGTTGCGGTTGTTGATCAGCGCAATGCCGACCGCGTCGTCGACGCCCAGCGGCTTGGCCAGCAGCGCGGCGATGTGCTGTTCGCGCGCAGCCGGCGCCACGCTGGGACTGGCCTGGCCGCCGCGCTGGCGCACCAGCTGCGCCACGGCGCCGTCGCTGGCGCCCGGGGCGACACTGGCGCAGCCGCCCAGCGCCAGTGCGGCCGCAATCGCCAGCGCGCGTAGTGGCAGCGCCATCGTTATGCCGGCGTGGCCGGATAGCCGGCCGCCGACATCGCCTGGATGACGATTGCAGGAGCCAGCGGGGTGTCGATCTGCACCAGGTGGTGGTGCATGTCGAAGCCGATCGCGGCGTCCTGGTCGAGTTCCTTGATGGCTTTGGTGATGACGCCGCTGCAATGGCCGCAGCTCATGTCCGGTACCTTCAGTGTGATCATGGTCGTGCTCCTGCGTGAATGCTCTGAATTGTATTCTGAACTTTGCCACAATGGGAAGGTCAAGTGCTATCCTTGACCTTACCATTATAGGAAGGTCGAAGCTAGCCGTATTGCATCGCACACAGGGGTAAAACATGGAATCCAAGCTCGATATCGGCGGCATGACCTGCGCTTCCTGCGCCGGCCGGGTCGAAAAGGCGCTGCGCGCGGTGCCGGGCGTGCAGGACGCCAGCGTCAACCTGGCCACCGAGCGCGCCACCGTGCACGGTGCCAAGCTGCCCATGGCGCAGCTGATTGCGGCGGTCGCGCAGGCCGGCTATACGGCCAGCGCGGTCGATGCGCCACGCGCACCACAGGCAGCGCCCATCTTGTCGGAGCCATGGGAAATCGCCATTGCCGCTGCGCTGACGGCCCCGTTGCTGGCGCCGATGCTGTTTGAGGCGGCCGGACTGCACCTGATGCTGCCAGCCTGGGTCCAGTTCTTGCTGGCCACGCCGGTGCAAGTGTGGATCGGCGCGCGCTTTTACCGTGGCGCCTGGAAAGCGCTGCTGGCCAGGAGCGGCAACATGGACTCGCTGGTGGCGCTGGGCACCAGCGCGGCCTATGGATTGTCGCTGTACCAGTGGCTGGGCGAAGGCGGCATGCATCTGTATTTCGAGGCGGCGGCGGTGGTCATCACGCTGGTGCGGCTCGGTAAATGGCTCGAAGCGCGCGCCAAGCGCCAGACCACCGAAGCGATCCGCGCGCTGCAATCGCTGCGCCCGGCCACGGCGCGCGTTCGCAGCGGCGGCGTGGAGCGTGACATCGCGCTGGCCGACTTGAAGGTGGGCGACGAGGTGGTGATCCGGCCCGGCGAACGCATCCCGATGGATGGCCAGGTGATCGAAGGCCACAGCCACGCCGACGAAGCGATGCTGACCGGCGAAAGCCTGCCGCTGGCCAAAGGGCCGGGCGCGGCGCTGATCGGCGGCGCCGTCAACGGTGAAGGGTTGCTGGTGGCGCGCGCGAGCGCAATCGGCTCCGAGACTGTACTGGCGCGCATCATCCGCGCGGTGGAAGACGCGCAGGCGGCCAAAGCGCCGATCCAGCGCCTGGTCGACCAGGTCAGCGCGCTGTTCGTGCCGGCCATCGTGGGCATCGCGCTTTTGACGTTCGGGTTGTGGTGGGGCTTGCACGGCGACTGGCGCGTGGCCTTGATCAATGCGGTGGCGGTGCTGGTGATCGCCTGCCCATGCGCGCTGGGCCTGGCCACGCCGACCGCGATCATGGCCGGCACCGGGGTGGCGGCGCGGCACGGCATTTTGATCAAGGATGCCGAAGCGCTGGAGCTGCTGCACGGGGTCCAGGTGATCGCCTTCGACAAGACCGGCACGCTCACGGCCGGCAAGCCGCGCCTGGTGGCGCACAAGGCGGTCGATGGCACGGATGACGCGCTGCTGGCGCTGGCGGCCGCGGTCCAGCAGGGCAGCGAACATCCGCTGGCGCGTGCAGTGCTGGACGCGGCCGGCTCCGTGCTGGCGCCCGCCACTGGCACTACCGCAGTGGCGGGACTGGGCGTGACGGCCAGCGTCAATGGCGTCGCGCTGGCGCTGGGGAACGCCCGCCTGATGGCCCAGCATGGCGTCGACATCGCGCCGCTGGCGGCGCTGGCGCAGGAACAGGAGCAATCCGGCGCCACGGTGTCGTGGCTGGCGCAGACGACGCCGGCGCCGCGCCTGATCGGCATGCTCGCTTTTGCCGACACGCTCAAGCCGGAAAGCGCGCAGGCAGTGCAGCGCTTGCATGCGGCTGGCATTCGCACCGTCATGCTTAGCGGCGACAACGAAGGCAGCGCGCGCCACATCGCCGCCGCGCTGGGAATCGACGAAGTCCATGCGCAGGTGCTGCCGGAGGGGAAGGCCGAGATCATCGCGGCCTTGCGCAAGGACGGCTTGCGGGTGGCGATGGTGGGCGACGGCATCAACGACGCGCCGGCACTGGCGGCGGCCGATATCGGCATCGCGATGGGTGGCGGCACCGACGTCGCCATGCACACTGCCGGCGTGACGCTGATGCGGGGCGACCCGCGCTTGCTGGTGGACGCAATCGACATTTCGCGCCGCACCTATGGCAAGATCCGCCAGAACCTGTTCTGGGCATTTATTTTCAACCTGGTCGGCGTGCCGCTGGCAGCGTTCGGCCTGCTCAACCCGATGATCGCGGGCGCCGCGATGGCGTTTTCCAGCGTCTCGGTGGTGAGCAATGCGCTGCTGCTCAAGCGCTGGAAACCGAAAGGAAACTGAATGGTAACCCACAACATCGGCGCGGCGGCCAAGGCTTCGGGCGTGTCGGCCAAGATGATCCGGCATTACGAAGCGATCGGCCTGATCGTCTCGGCGCGCCGTACCGACGCCGGCTACCGGGTCTACGACGCGCGCGACGTGCAGGTGCTGCAGTTCATCCACCGTTCGCGCGCGCTCGGCTTTTCGCTGGACCAGATCAAGACGCTGCTGGCGCTGTGGCAGGACAAGCAGCGCGCCAGCAAGGACGTGCGCGCGCTGGCGCGCCAGCATATCGCTGCGCTCGATCAGAAAATCGCCGACATGCAGGCCATGCGGCGCACGCTCGAAACGCTGGCCACCCGCTGCCATGGCGACGAGCGGCCCGATTGCCCTATCCTCAACGATTTGTCACTGAGCCAGGTACGATGAAATTGCCGATTAAATTGTTGCTGTGCGCGGCCGCCAGCGCCATCGTGTACTGGGGCAGCGGCATGATCGAAGAGCTGGCCGGCATGCGTTTGCCGTTCACGATCGTCACCAGCGGCCTGCTGTGGGTCAAGACGCTGGCGCCTTTGCTGGTGGAGGTGTTGCCGGCGATCCGGCGCCGGGCCATCAGCGATGCGTGGGAGCCGTGGAACGGGCGCTATTACGCGTTCGATAACCGCCAAATACGGCTGTACCTGATCGAGGACATCATCTGGGTGCCGGCGCGCGACGTGGCCACGATGGTGCTGCCGCAGCCGGCCTCGCGCGAGCTGCGCATACTCGGCGCCGAGTACGGCGCCATCCCTGGCCAGCCCAAGCTGCAGGGCTACACCGAAGCGGGCCTATTGCGGTTGTTGAGCACGCGCGCCAGTGTGCGCCAGCCGCCGCACGACCTGGTGCGCTTCAAGCACTGGCTGGAAAAGGAGGCGTTCCCGAATATCCGGCGCCTGCCCGGTTCCGCCACGCCCTGATCAGTGGGGCGGTTTGGTATTGCTGGTCTTGCCGGCGTCGGAAATCTTGTTTTCGGTGGCCCAGGCGCGCCGCTTGGCTTCGTCTTCGGGCACGCCTTTTTTCTCGTAACCCTGCTCGATGTGCTTGGCCTGCCGTTTTTGCTTGGCGGTGTAGTCCGTTTTGGCATGTTGAGGCATGATCGCTGCTCCTTCTTAGGCGAGCAATCAGCTTACAAAAAACGGGGGACCAGTGGCGCGCGGATCACGCCTTGATGTTGATCAGCATGCCCATGCGCTCGTTGTCGGCCTCGATGACCTTGAGCGACATCTCGAAACCAGCTTTGTAGGTCATCTGGTTGGTGATGGATTTGGCAAAATCGGTGCCGTTCTCCGAACGCGACAGGCTCAGGCCCTCGGCCGACAGCGTCACGCCCGAACCGGCCGGGCCGGCTTCCTGGAAATTCGCTTCCTGGGCGCGGAAATTTTCCGTGCTCAGATTGGCAACGTTGTGCGCCTCCACCGCCAGCGCTTGCTGGTTTGCTTTGACGCCGGACAGGCCGGCCGCGAGGGCGGAAGTACTCATCACTTAATTTCCATAGGGCAATGAGTCTAGTCTACACGATTTTTCAGCGCGCGCCTGCGCCAGCACTAAAACATCAAGCCGCCGCCCTTGGTGAACAGGGCGATGTCGACAAAGCGCGACATATTGTAGCCACCGGCAGGCGTGCCGACGATCATGCCGCCCAGGTCCATGGTCGCTGGCGCGCCCTTGGCGCCTTGCTGGCGCATCATTCGCACCAGCGTCTTGGCCACCGCAAAGCCTTCCAGCGTGACCGACGACACCGGCTCGTCGCGAAAGCGCTTCATCATTTCGATGTGTTCCGACTGCAGGGCCGATACCGCGCTGCCCGGGTTGGGCACCACTTGCGAAAACACCGTGAAGGCAGTGGCGGGCGCACCGGCAATTTCGCTCAGCATGGTCAGATTGGTGAGCGAGGTGCCGGCCACGAACGAGGCCTGGTCATAGCGCCGGAAAGCACGCAGGAACTGGGCCGACGCGTAAGTGTCGGCGATCGTGATGACTACCTTGGGACTGGCCGCGCCCAGGCGCTGGGCCTCGGCCTGAACTGCCGCGCCGCTGCCGGAAATTTTGGCCACGCCGGCCAGCGTCATGTGGCGCTTGCGCAGTTCGGCGCTGACAAACTGGAATGCCTTGTTGTTTTGCGGCGTGTCCTGCAGTGCGATGCTGACCTGCTTGAAACCGAGCTTTTCAAAGTAGACCAGCAGGAACAGGAACTCGCTTTCGATGCTGGGACGCCAGTACAGCACGCGCGAACTGGATGCGGCATTGGAGTCGGCCAGCGGCGCGAACAGCACGTGGCGCGATTCGGCGAACGCCGGTGCGGCCAGCGTGGCGGCGGTGGCGTCGCTGCCGATCCCGCCCAGCAGGTAGTCGGCATGCTGTTCCTTGACCAGGGAGCTGACCAGCCGGGCCGAGTCGGCCGCCACGCCGCGGTCGTCGCTGACCATGTATTGAATCTTGCGCCCGTTGATGCCACCCTTGACGTTGATGCTGTCGAAATAGGTGGTGATGCCAGCCACGTAATCGCGCCCGATGCTGCCGTTGGCGCCTGACAGGTCGATCGCCTGGCCGACAATGATGGGGGCCGCGGTGGCGCAAGGCAGGACCGCGACCAGCGCGGCAATCGACAACAGGATAAATGCGCGTATGGACACCAAAGACTCCCAGCTAAAAAGTGCGAGTCTAGGGGGCCAGTGTGACCGCGTGATGACCTCAGTTCGGGGGCAGGGCGCTGACCGCGCGCATGAACTCGTCGCTGAATTTGGGCAGCTTGGCGTCGCCCTGCGCCAGTTCCTGGTAGCGCAGTACAAACTGCTTCGGCGGCTGGCGCAGCAAGCCGTAGATGGCCTGCTTGCCGTCCTTGTTGATGATGGTGCTGGCCATCAGCCAGCCCAGGTCATAGCCAAGATCGTCGAAGTCGCCATAGAACATCAGGCCGTAGATCTGCTCGTAGTGGTCCTCGTCGCGCGGCGGCACCAGCAGCAAGCGCATGCCGAGCGACTCGAACATGGTGCCGATGCCGCCGATGCGGCGCGCGTTGCGTTCGATCCGCGCTTTCGATCGGGCCGAATAGGGAGTCTCGGCCCGATCGGCGAGCGGGTGCGTGAACAGTTCGGCCGTGCCTTCCTGCACCAGGTCGTACAGCAAGCGATTGAGCCAGACTTGCCCGTTGCCAGCGACCGGGGAACCGGGCGCCGGGCGCGGCGGCGTCGTCATGGTATGCCCCTGGACCGCATGGAACAGCTCATGGGCCACCAGTTCGGCCACTTCCTGCGTGCTGCCCTGCGACAGCATGGCCAGGTTGACATAGACGTTGTCGATCTGGTCGTCGAAGGCAAAGCCGCCGGCGTTGCCGCCGAAGATGAAGTAGACGGTCAGCTTGGCGCCGAACTGGCGCGGCACATAGTCGCCCAGCTGGCGCACCACTTCGGCGCCCAGCGGCGCGTACTTGCCCGGCTTGCCGGCCGCCAGTTCGCCGGCCACCACGCGGGCCGCTTCGGCCATCTTCGGCTTGGCGACCATCAGGCGCAGGTAATCGATGAGGGCGTCAGTGTCCTTCAGGCGCATCTTGCGCACCATGGCGGCGCTGGCCGGCAGCGCGCGCACCTGGGCGGCCGTCTTGTCGTCGAGCACGCCGTCGCGCGCGGCTTGGCTCAGCAGGCGGGCAAATTCGTAGTCGAAGCCGATCTCGAGAGGGGCCGCGGCGCAGACGGTAGAACCGACGAACAGAACGGCGCAAAGCAGCTGTTTGAGCATGGAGAATTTGTTTCAAGTGGAAATATGGCGAGAATAGCATTGGGGCACCGCCTTGACGCAATCGGAGCGCAGGACTATATTAATGACTCGCAAGTAAGTTACCGGATAGAAGCATGCAATGCCCCTTTGAGATGAAACCGCGCTGGGAGCGCCGCAAGGATGCGCGGCCCCAGGAATTGCTGGCCGCCGCGCTCGACCTGTTCGTCGAGCATGGCTACGCGTCGACCCGACTGGAAGACGTGGCGCGCCGCGCCGGGGTGTCGAAAGGCACGCTGTACCTGTACTTTACCAACAAGGAAGAACTGTTCAAGGCGGTGGTGCGCGAAAACATCGTGCCGGCGCTGGGCGAAGCCGAGGATGTCATCTCGAACTTCGATGGCCATTCGGCTGAACTGCTGCGCTGCGTTCTGATGGGCTGGTGGGAACGGCTGGGCGCGACCAAGGCGTCCGGCATCATCAAGCTCGTCATGGCCGAGTCGGCCAATTTTCCCGACCTGGCCCAGTTCTATCAAGAAGAAGTGATCAACCGCAGCACCAGCATGATCGTCAGCATGTTCGAGCGCGCCATGGCGCGCAAGGAATTCCGGCCCATCGACGTGCACCTGATGACCCAGGTGCTGATCGCTCCGATGCTGATGCTGGTCACCTGGAAGCACTCGGTCGGCGCCTGCAATCCAGGCCAGCTCGACCCGATGGCTTTCCTCGAAGCGTATCTGGATATGGCGCTGCACGGCCTGCTTCCCGCGGCTGCGCCGGCGACCCCGGCCTAGCTGGTCAAAATCGTCAGTCGGCAATATCGGGGGTTCATTCCCTCCAAACTGCAGACTGTCGCAATTTCACGCGATCTCAGGGGCCATGTCGTTAAGATATGGGTACTGAGGAGTTTCGGCGATAAAATGTCGAATTATTTTCCTACCGAGTTTAAAAAAATGAATATCGAACAAGCCCGCTTTAACATGATTGAACAGCAGATCCGCCCTTGGAACGTGCTGGACCAGGACGTGCTGGACCTGCTGCTGGTCGTCAAGCGCGAGGACTTCGTTCCGGCCGCGCACAAGGCGCTGGCCTTTGTCGACGCCGAAATCCCGCTGGCAGCGGGCCAATCGATGTTCACGCCAAAAATCGAAGCGCGCATTTTGCAAGAAGTACAGGTAAAGAAGCACGAGAATGTGCTGGAGATCGGCGCCGGTTCGGGCTACATGGCAGCGCTGCTGGCGCACAAGGCGCGCCACGTGACGAGCGTGGAAATCAACCCGCAACTGAAAACGATGGCCGAAGCGAACCTGGCCCGTGCCGGCATCAGCAACGTCACGGTCGAACTGGGCAATGGCGCGCAAGGCTGGTCCAAGGGTGCGCCGTTCGACGTGATCGTCATCTCGGGCGCGCTCGAAGTACTGCCGGAAGCGTTCCTCAAGCAGGTGAAAGTGGGCGGACGGATCGCCGCCATCATCGGCCAGGCGCCGGCCATGACGGCCCAGGTCATCACGCGCGTGTCGGAAACGGCGTATGACACGGTCAAGGTGTTCGAGACCGACGTCACGCCGCTGGTCGACGCGGCCACCGTATCGCGCTTTACGTTTTAAACGATGATACAGATCACCGCTTTGGAATTGGCGGCCTGGCTGGCCGACCCGTCGCGCCCGCAGCCGATGCTGCTCGACGTGCGCGAGAACTGGGAAGTTGAGACATGCAAGATTGCCGGCTCGGTCCAGATCGCGATGAACACGATCCCGGCGCGCATCGAAGAACTCGATGACGAAGCCGAGATCGTCTGCATCTGCCACCACGGCGCGCGCAGCATGCAAGTGGCGGCCTTTTTGGAACGCAATGGATTTGGCAAGACCTTGAATTTGACGGGCGGTATCCACGCCTGGGCGCTGCAGGTAGACAGCGCGATGGCCAAGTATTGACGCTTTACTTAAACCTTTTCGATCACTCCAAAGGAGTATGCAATGCAGAAACCCCTTATCGCCGTGCTGATCGCCAGCGCATTTCTTTCGATTAATGCACAGGCGGCTGACCTGATCCAGGTCTACCAGCAGGCGTTGGCCAATGACGCCACCTTCGCCAGCGCGCGCGCCTCGCTCGCGGTCGGCAAGGAAAGGGTTCCGCAAGGCCGCGCGGCGCTGCTGCCGACCATCGGCTTCGATGGCAGCGTGGTGCGCAACGATGTCGATTCCTCGCCGTGGAACGAAGGCGCACCGATCGCCGGCGGCGGCACGGTGCAGGCGGGCGGCTCGAATACGCGCACCACGATGAATACGCTGACGCTGGTGCAGCCGCTGTTTCGCTGGGCGAACTGGCAGACTTACCAGCAAAGCAAACTGCTGCAGTCGATCAGCGAAGCCCAATTCGCGCAAGCGCAGCAAGACCTGATCACCCGCGTGTCGCAAGCCTACTTCGACGTGCTGGCGGCCGAGGACGCGCTGGAACTGAACCGCGCGCAAAAGACCGCGACCACCGAACAGCTGGCCTCGGCCAAGCGCAACTTCGAAGTGGGCACCCAGACCATCACCGACACGCATGAAGCGCAAGCGGCGTATGACCTGGTCGTGGCGCAGGAATTTGCCGCCATCAACGATCTGGAAAGCAAGCGCACCGCGTTGCAAAACATCATCGGCGCCACGCCGACTGCGCTGGCGCCACTCAAGCCGGGCGTGGTGCTGGCCGCGCCATCGCCAGCCGCGATCGAGCCTTGGGTATCGTCGGCGGAAACGCAAAACTATGGCGTCGTCAGCGCCGAACTGGCCTACGAATCGTCCAAGCGCGACATCCAGAAAAGCCGCGCCGGCCATTATCCGACGCTGGACATGGTTGCCAGCGCGCGCCGCACCACCAACAGCGGTCAGATCGCGGGCTTTTCGGGCACCAGCACCAACAAGGGCATCGGCGTGCAGTACAGCGTGCCGATCTTTAATGGTTTTGCCGTGACCAGCCGCGTGCGCGAATCGATTGCGCTCGAAGACAAGGCCCGCAACGACCTTGAAGCGACGCGCCGCAACGCTGCGCAAAATGCGCGCCTGGCGTTCCTGGGCGTGAACAGCGGCCTGGCGCAAGTGCGCGCACTGCAGGCCGCCGAAGTGTCGAGCACCTCGGCGCTCGAGTCGAACAAACTCGGTTACCAGGTCGGCGTGCGGATCAACATCGACGTGCTCAATGCACAGCGCCAGTTGTACCAGACCCGTACCAACCTGTCGCGCGCGCGTTATGACACCATCCTCAACGGCCTGCGCCTGAAGGCGGCATCCGGTTCGCTGCGCGAAGCGGACCTGATTCCGGTGAACGATTTGCTGGTCAAATAAGCCTGTCCCGCAAAAAAAGGCCCCGTCTGCACTGAGCGCGATCTTGAGCGCGTTCAGGCCGACGGGGCTTTTTTCGCGCTATAGTTGCGTGTTCATGATGTGCTTGCGCACGTAAATACGCCAACGGAGTCGCACTTTGCCAGACTTTTCAGATCCAGCCGCGCAGCCTGCGATGTCGATCCAGCCCTTGCTGCCGCTGGTGGAACACGCCGTCGCGATGTGCGCGGCACAGTCGCGGGTAGGCTTCGATGTGCGCCCGGCCCTTGGCGATGTGCAGGTCGCTGCCGACGCCGCCGGCCTGACGCAGGCGCTGGTGGTGCTGCTGTCGCATGCGGCGCGCTGCGCGCCGGCCGGCGCCGTGGTCGACGTCAGTGTGCAACGCAACGCGGCCACCGCGCGCATCGCGGTGAGCGGCGTTGCCGATGATGGCCAGACGCTGCGCATGGTCGCGGCGATCATCGAACAACACCGGGGCACGACCGGTTTTAGTCACCCCGATCAATTTTATGCGGACCTGCCGCTGGCGGGCCCACCAAGGAATACATGAACGACGATGAAGCAATCAAGGCCAGGATAGAAGTGCTGGCGAAAGTATTTACAGGGCGCCTGCACGTGCGCTTTGAAAAATTGAACGAGACCTTTGCGTTGTGCGCGCGCGATCACGGCGACGACGCCAACTGGGCCGAGCTGCATCGCCAGCTCCATTCGCTGGCCGACGCGGCCGCCAGTTTCGGTTTCGACGCGCTGGGCGTGCAGGCCAGCCGCATCGCGCTGCGCGTCACCGCGCTGCTGGCCCAAAGCGAGCGGCATCAGCATGATGTCGACCAGGTCGGCCAAGCGCTGGCGGCGTTGCAGCAAACCGACCTTCACCCGACGCAATAAGCGTTCTGGTGAGGCGCATGGTGGAAAAGGGCGCAGCCCGCCTTCCACCAAGCGCGGCGCCGGCCTCAGGCCTGCAAACCGCCGCCGCGCACGCCATCCTTGCGTTCGATCAGCTCAATCTTGTAGCCGTCCGGATCGGTCAGGAACGCGATCACCGTGCTGCCGCCCTTGACCGGGCCCGGCGCGCGCGTGACGTTGCCGCCATTGGCGCGGGCCAAGTCGCAGGCGGCCACGATGTCGTCGGCCGAGATGGCGATATGCCCGTACGCGCTGCCCAGGTCATACTCATGCACGCCCCAGTTGTAGGTCAGCTCCAGCTCCGCGTGCTCGGGATTGGTGCCGTAGCCGACAAACGCGAGCGTGTACTTGTACTCGGGGTTCTCGCTGGTGCGCAGCAGCGTCATGCCCAGCACGCGGGTGTAGAAGTCGATCGAGCGCTGCAGGTCGCCAACCCTGAGCATGGTGTGCAGGATGCGCATCGTTATTCCTTAAAAGGGTAAGGAGGCGATTTTAAGCGCTGCGCCGCTTTTCTGCTTCAGGACTCCAGGCGCGCGTCAAGCGTGATGGTGGCATTGAGCAGTTTGGACACCGGGCAGCCTTGCTTGGCTTCCAGCGCCGCCGCTTCGAACGCTTCCTGGTTGGCGCCGGGGATGGTGGCCACCAGCGTCAGGTGCACCGCCGAAATCGCAAAGCCGTCGGCCACCTTGTCGAGCGAGACGGTGGCGGTAGTCATCAGCTTGGTGGCGGTCATGCCCGCTTCGCCCAGCTTGGCCGACAGCGCCATCGTGAAGCAGCCCGCATGCGCGGCGCCGATCAGTTCTTCCGGATTGGTGCCGGGTCCGTTTTCAAAGCGCGTATTGAAGCCGTACTGGGTGTTGTCGAGCACACCGCTCTGGGTCGAAATGCTGCCCTTGCCATCTTTGAGGCCGCCGCTCCAGACGGCACTGCCTGAACGTTTGATCATGTTGGGTTCCTTTGCTTGTCGTTGGACATGGGTTGGGGCGCTATTTCTTGCCGGCGTCCGGGCGCGGACGGGCCTGGCCGGGCGCGCGCCCGGTGTCGATGACGGTTTCGACGCCGCGCTTGCCGTGCAGGTCGGTGTCGACCAGTCCCCGGGCCAGGTCATCGGCCGCCTGGCGCATGACGCCGCGCGGCGCCTGGCCTTGACTGTCGGGAGATTCGTCGCGTTCGTGCGGCAAACGCCTGGCGTCGGCGCGCTTTTTCAGATCCGGGTTCGCTGTCGTCATGATGGCCTCCTGCGCGCATGGTAGTCCTTTCACGGCTTGCCAGTCGCGCAATTGGCGCTTACCATCGCA
Organism: Pseudomonadota bacterium; assembly: GCA_040390915.1. Taxonomy (GTDB): domain Bacteria; phylum Pseudomonadota; class Gammaproteobacteria; order Burkholderiales; family Burkholderiaceae_D; genus Telluria_A. Next base: position 36,857 of record JAZJXM010000005.1, on the reverse strand, counting down.
GGATTGTGAAACAGACGAGAACGCACAGTGACATCCCAACCGGTCAAGCACGAACAAGTCAGCCATTGCCATAACTGCGGCGCCGCAGTCGACTACCACTACTGCGCCTTGTGCGGCCAGGGGACGGCGCTACACGTGCCCAGCGCCGGGGAATTCGTTCACGAGTTTGTCGGCCACTATGTGGCGGTCGAAGGGCGCCTGTGGAAGACGCTGGCCTTGCTGCTGTTTAAGCCGGGCATGCTGACGGCCGAATACATTGCCGGGCGCCGCGCGCGCTACGTGCAGCCGCTGCGGGTGTACCTGACGCTGAGCATCCTGTTTTTTGCGCTGCTCAAGGTGATTGGCCCGCAGGTCGCCAATTTCGATGGCGTCAAGAAAGGCAATCAGGAAGCCGAGGCCAGCGCCGTGGTGGTGACAAGCGGGATCCCGATCGGCGACCGCTATCTGCGCGCGATCGCCGAGAACATCAATACCTTCATCGACAAGCCCGCGGCCGAACGCAACCAGCTGGCCACCAACGGCTTCTTTGCCTATGTGCCGTACGCGATGTTCTGCCTGATGCCGCTGTTTGCCCTGTACCTGAAGCTGCTGTACATGGGCAGCGGGCGCTACTACGGCGAACACTTGCTGTTCGCGCTGCACGCCAACGGCTTCGCGTTTGCCATGTTCAGCATCATGATCCTGATCAGCAAGCTCGACATTGGCCTGATCAGTTTTCTGCTGGTGCTATGGCTGGTGATCTACCTGCCCAAGGCGATGCGCCGCGTGTACGGCGGATCGCTCTGGAGCACCGGCGCGCGCTGGCTGGTGCTGTCGGGCCTGCACCTGTGCAGCATGGCGCTGGCGCTGGTGGCCGTGGCCGGCCTGGCCATCATGCACTAGGCGGCCTTGGCCGCCTGCCACAGTTCGACTTTGTTGCCGTCCGGGTCCATGAAGCGGCCGAAGCTGCCGTAGTCGTAAGTCTCGGTTTCGCCCACCAGCGCGCCGCCGGCGGCGACCACCTGGCGCAGCGCGCCATCGAGGTCGTCGACCACCAGGTTGAACATGAACTCGCGGGTCGACGGCGCAAAATAGTCGCTGCTGTCCTTGAACGGGCTGAACACGGTGCAGCCGCCGTCCGGCATGCTGCTTGCCGCGAACGACGCGTAGTCGCTCGACTCGCTGGAAAAGCCCAGCGCCGACTGGTACCAGGCCATCAGCGCCTGTGGGTCTTTGGATTTGAAGAAAATGCCGCCGATGCCGAGTACTTTTGCCATGGAATTCCCGTAAGGTGGTGGGTGAACGCTATACTGTCCATGCATACAGCATTGCTGTCTGACCGGACCGTATGGCAGAAGCGGACATTATGGGTTAATCTGCTGCGTGTCGCTACCCTCCAACTGCCGAGATCTCCATGCCCGCCACGCCAGATAAGCAATCAACCATCGCGCTCGTCGTGCGGCACAACACGGCCGGCATCGACGAGACGGTTGGCCGCATCGTCGCCTTCCTGCAGGACGGGGGTTACCGGGTGGTGCTGGAAGCGGAAACGGCGGCCCACCTTGGCCTGCCTGGCCTGGAAGCGATGAACGCGGCGGCGATTGGCCAGCATGCCAGCGCGGCCATCGTGATGGGCGGCGACGGCACCATGCTGGGCATCGCGCGCCAGCTGGCGCCATACGATGTGCCGCTGATCGGCATCAACCAGGGCCGGCTCGGCTTCATGACCGACATCCCGATCGAGCGCATGATCCCGGCGCTTGGCGAAATCTTGTCCGGCAAGTCCAAGGCCGAAAAGCGCACCCTGCTCGAAGGTCGCGTCATGCGCGCCGGCGCCATGATCGCCAGCGGGCTGGCCGTCAACGACGTGGTGGTGGCGCGCGGGGCGGGCGCCGGCATGGTCGAACTGAAGGTGACGGTTGACGGCCACTTCATGTACAACCAGCGCTCGGACGGCTTGATCATCGCCACCCCGACCGGTTCCACCGCGTATGCGTTGTCGGCCGGCGGACCGCTGCTGCATCCGACCCTGGGCGGCATCGTGCTGGTGCCGATCGCGCCGCACGCGCTGTCGAACCGGCCGATCGTGGTGCCCGATTCGAGCGAGATCGTGCTCGAGATCGTGGCCGGGCGCGACGTCAGCGTCAACTTCGACATGCAGACCTTCGCCAGCCTGGCCCACGGCGACCGGATCGTCATCGCGCGCTCGCCCAACCACATCACCTTCCTGCATCCGGAAGGCTGGAGCTACTACGATACGCTGCGCGAAAAACTGCACTGGAACGAGTATCCATCGGTTGAAGGCAAGCTCGGTTAAGCCTTTCATCCCAGACCACAACAGAACCTACATTTCATGCTGCGTACACTTTCCATCCGCGACTTCGTCATTGTCGATACGATTGAACTAGAATTTTCAAGCGGTTTCTCGGTATTCACCGGCGAGACCGGCGCCGGCAAGTCGATCCTGATCGACGCGCTGCAGCTGGCGCTGGGCGGGCGCGGTGACGCCTCGGTGGTGCGCGAAGGCGCGCCCAAGGCTGATATCACGGCCGACTTTTCGGTCGATGGCGCGGCCCAGGACTGGCTCGTGCAAAATGAATTTGCCACTGAAGAAGGTGGCGCGCTGCTGCGGCGCGTGATCGACAATGCGGGCCGCTCCAAGGCCTTCATCAACGGCATTGCCGCCACCGCCACCCAGTTGCGCGACCTGGGCGACCTGCTGGTCGACATTCACGGCCAGCATGCGCACCAGTCACTGCTGAAAACCGAAGCGCAGCGCGCGCTGCTCGATAACCAGGCCGGCTTCAAGGATGCCGGCGCGCTGGCCGATGCGCACAGCGTGGCGGCGACCTATAAAACGTGGCGCGCCTTGTCGCGCCAGCGCGAAGAGTTCGAGATCAATGCCAAGAACGTGCTGATCGAACGCGAACGGCTCGAGTGGCAGGTGGGCGAATTGGAAAAGCTGGCGGTCAAGCCGGGCGAGTGGGCCGAGATTGGCAATGAACACAGCCGCCTGTCGCACGCGGCCAGCCTGCTCGAAGGCGCGCAGGAAGCGCTGGCGGCGATCTCCGAATCGGACCATCCGATCCTGTCGCAACTGTCGGCGCTGAACCAGAAGCTCGGCAAGCTGGTCGACGTCGACGCCCAGCTGCAGCCGGTGCTCGACTGCATGGAGCCGGCCCGCATCCAGCTGCAGGAAGCGGTGTATGCGCTCAATGATTACCTGGACAAGGTGGATCTCGATCCGGCGCGCTTGCGCCAGGTTGAAGCGCGGCTCGACGCGATCCACAGCACGGCGCGCAAGTTCCGCGTCACGCCCGAAGAACTGCCCCAAGAATATGCGAACCTGTCCGAGCGCCTCAAGCAGCTGGCCGACGCCAGCGACCTTGACGGCTTGCGCAAGCAGGAAGAAAAAATCGCGGCCAGCTACATGGCGGCGGCGCGCAAGCTGTCAGGCACGCGCACGGCGGCGGCGGCGCTACTGAGCACGCAAGTCACGGCCGCGATGCAGGAACTGAATATGACGGGCGGCAGTTTCGTGGTCGGCCTGAATGCCTGCGAGCCCACCGCCAGCGGGATCGAACAAGTGGAATTTCTGGTGGCCGGCCACGCCGGCGTGGCGCCGCGCCCGCTGGCCAAGGTGGCCTCGGGCGGCGAGCTGGCGCGCATCGCGCTGGCAATCTCGGTGATCACGTCCAACGCAACCACCACGCCGACATTGATCTTCGATGAAGTCGACAGCGGCATCGGCGGCGCCGTGGCCGAAGTGGTGGGGCGGCTGCTCAAGCGCCTGGGGCAGGAGCGCCAGGTGCTGTGCGTGACGCACCTGCCGCAAGTGGCCAGCCAGGCCAATCAGCACTTTCAGGTGGCCAAGGGCACCACCGAAGCCGGCAAGACCGTGTCGCACATCGATGTCCTCGACAGCAAGGCGCGGGTAGAAGAAGTGGCGCGCATGCTGGGCGGGCTGGAAATCACGGCCACCACGCGCAAGCATGCGCGTGAATTGCTGGCATCCTGATGGCGCCGTACCCCTATAATGCCTGCCTATGAGCATCCTTACCGATCCCCAGATCAGCGTCAAAATAAAGCTGCTGTCCACTGACCGTGGCGGGCGCGCCGAGTCTATTCCGGCGGGCGAATACCGCGGCATCCTGAGCGCGCGCGGCCAGCATTTCTCGTTCTGCTGCGAGATGCCCGCTGACGGTCTGCAACTGGGCAGCACCATCACAGTGGGAATCGAATTCCTGTTTCCCGCACTCGCTTTGCCGTTCTTTAAAGCCGGTGACGAATTCAATGTATGGGAAAGCGGGACTATTGGTTATGGCCGCGTGCTGCGCGTGCTGGCGCCAGAAAAATAACGCGTTATCGCGTTACTGGTCCTTTCGGCACATGTGCTTTCGTCATTGATTTCCTACACTGTGGGCACCGGTTCAGCGCTACGCCGGATCAGCATCCACAGTCACCAATCAAGGGAAATCGATGAACAACACGCTGTATTCCGTCCTGGCGCTCGCCGCGCTGCTCGCCACCTCCGCCGCTCACGCCGAGCAAGAAAAATTCTATGTTGGCGTTGCCGTTGCCAACGGCGGCAAAGTCGCCATCGACCTGATGGACGCCGGCCGGGTGGAGAACACCAACCATCCGCTGTCGTTCGACCTGTCGGGCGGATACGACATCACGCCCAACTTCGCCATTGAAGCGGGCTACGCGCGTCACGGGAAATTCGAATTCGGTCCCAACGCGGCGCTGAACCTGCATGCCGTGCACGTCGCCGCCAAGGCCAGCATGGCGCTGGGATCCTCGTTTTCACTTTATGCCAAGGTGGGTCTGAACCGCCAGAGCGTCGCGGCGTCGGTCAGTGGCGTGGGCGTGGTCGACAGCTTCACCAAGACCCGTCCCCTGCTCGGCATTGGTGCTGCCTATCACTTGCCGGCCAACTTCGACTTGACGCTGGGGTTGACCGATTACGGCACCGTCAAATCAGAAGGCAGCAAGCTCACCAACCGCAAGCTCGAAGCGGGCCTGAACTACCATTTCTGAGCTCAGTAGTGATAGGTCAGTATTGTGGCCAGGCCGATCCCGCCTGGCTGCTCCATGCGCGGGCTGCTCGCTGCGCTGCCATGCAAGCGGTGCGCTGCGAGCGTGGTGGCCAGCGAATACCGGGTGCTGATCTCCCAGCGCCAGTTGGCGCTGAAGGCGGTGTCGCGCAGTCCGCCGTCGACCGCATGCACCGGCATGCTGGCGCTGGCCTGATCTGGCGTGACGCCGTAGTTCGCCTCCAAAGCGGCGCGGTTGGCCAGCTTGGCGCCAGCCGCCAGTCCCATCGTATGGTGTTCCGCCACCGGCATCGACAAATGCACGCCCAGGTCCAGGCTCAGGCCGCGGTGGTCGATGCTGCCGCCGTACATCAAGGCCGACGTCAGTTCCACACCGTACGCCACGTGGTAACTGAGATAGGCGCCCGCTTCGGGCGTAAAACGCGACCGGGTGGACGTATAGGTCATGGTTGGCGCGAGCAGGACACCATACGTCATGTTGCCGCTGTCTGACAGCTGCATGCCGATCACGTTCATCCTGACGAACACGCCGTTGGCCCACTGCGCCGAAATCATCGGCAGAATCCGCAAGCGCTTGCTGCTGCTGCCTTCGGCCGCCGGTCCGAAGTAGCCCAGCAGCGACAGTTGCACGTCCTTCGAGCCCTCGGGCATGAGCATGCGCGTCGATTCGGCCAGCGCTGGCGTGTAGATGGCCAGCATGGCGCACATGGCCAGGATAGGTTTCATTGCAGCTTTCCGATTCATATGTAGCCCAGCTCAAGGCCGAGCAAGACGGCCCGCATGCGGTCGCGCACGCCAAGCTTGGAGAGAATATTCGCCACGTGGTTCTTGATGGTGCCTTCGGCCGGACCGAGCGCCGTGGCGATTTCGGCGTTGTTGAAACCTGCCGCCAGCAGCGCCAAGATTTCAGTCTCGCGGTCGGTCAGGCCGGCGCGCATGTTGGTGCGCACCGGTGCGCTGGGGCCGCGTTCGTAATTGGCGCGCGTGCGTTCGGTCAGCGCCGGCCGAAACAGCGTCTGGCCGGCGGCCACGCTGCGTATGCCCTCGGCCAGCCGTTCCAGCGAAATGTCCTTGAGCAGAAAGCCCTTGGCGCCGCCGCGCATGGCTGCAAACAGCACTTCGTTGTCATCGAAGGTGGTCAGGAAGATGGTCGGCGGCAGCTGGTGCTGGTGACGGCGCAGCAGCTCGATGCCGGAGCACACCGGCATGCGCACGTCCAGCAGCAAAATCTCGGCGCCGCTGCCGGCAATGGCGGCCATCGCGCTGTCGCCATCGGCCGCTTCGGCTACCACGCGGATGTCGGGCGTGAGGTTGAGCAGGCCGCGGATGCCGCTGCGCACCAGGGTTTGGTCGTCGACCAGCGCAACCCGGATCATGCGTAGCTCCCGGCCAGCGGCAGCGCGATCGTGAAGCCGAATCCGGCGCCGCCGGTGAACTCGAGCGTGCCGCACTGCTCGGCCACCCGTTCGCGCATGCCGCGCAGGCCGTTGCCTTCGGCCGCCCCGCGTGGGCCGCAGCCGTCATCCTGCACCGTGAGTATCAGCTGCTCGTCGTCGTCCCGAATTGCAATCGTCACCAGAGCGGCACTGGCATGCCGGATGACGTTGGTGAGCGCTTCCTGGACACAGGAGAACACGGTGTGCGCCAGCGCCGGCGAGGCAATTTCAAGCGTGTCGTCGTAGTCGAAATGGATGGCCGGCTGCGGGATGCCGGCGCACATGGTGGCGATCGCGGCGCGCAGGTTGATGTGCTGTGCGTTGCGTTCGCTGTTGACAACCACGCGTACTTCCGACAGCAGCGCGCGCGCCAGTTCGCGCGAGGTGTGCAGCGCTTCGGGCACTTGCGGCGCGATCTGGCGCAGCGCCAGGTCGAGGTGCAGGTTGAGCGCGCTCAGGTGGTGGCCAACGGCGTCATGCAGGTCGCGTGCGATGCGGGTGCGTTCGCCCGCGCGCACCGTATCGGCCAGCATGGCCTGGGTCGCCAGCAGCGCCGCATGCGAACGTGCCAGCGTGGTGCGCGCTTCGCGCTCGCCAAGGGCCAGCCGGACCATGCCAAACACCAGCATCTGAAACAGCATGCCGATGCCGGCGTAGATCATGATCAAGCGCACCGGCCCGTCGCCCAGCGCCACCTGGTGAAACAGCAGCATCTGCACGTATACCGCGGCCAGCAGCACGATCTGGGCGGCCAGCCAGCGGCGCCCTTGCTGGAGCGGCAGCGTGGCCGCCAGTTGCGCCGCCAGCACGTACAGCAGCGCGGACAGGGAGGCCGCCGCCAGCAGCGCCTGTATGGCCTGTATCGCGTAGGCCAGACGGCCAGGGCGCCGGATGCCGGTGCGTAGCCACAGCAGCAGCGTAAACAACAGCGCCCCCAGCGCCTGCGCCACGATCACCAGCTGGTTGGTCAATTCGACGCGCGCGCTGCCGGCCCGCACCAGCGAAGGGGGCGGCGTAAGCATGCTGGCCAGGAACCGGGCCAGCATGCCCGATGGCGCATTCAAGTCCGACAGCTGGACGCCGCCGGCCAGCAGCGACATCAGTTCGATACCGCCGAAAATCAGGCAGGCCAGCACGCCAACGGCGCCGAGCGGATTGTTGCGGTACCAGTTGAACATAGTGGGCAGGCGAGCATTGGTGAGGGCGGGGCCATTCTACGTGAGCGATGTCAATACGGTAAGTGCCGAAAGACACATAGGCAAAACATCAACTTTCCCCTAGAATCGCGCCCCATGAATCGATTTTTCCTTTGCGCCGCCATGCTGCCGTTGCTCACCGCGGCGGCCGAACCCGACATCGACCGGGTGGTCATCACCGACGTGCGCGATTCGGAATGGAGCAGCTATCGCCATGCGTACAAGGCGGCCAATCACTACGCGCTGCTGGTGCGCACCCGGCCGCTGATCCAGGCACACATGCAGATCCGCCCGCGCGACACGGCCTTGGCGCTCGACGGCCTGCAGATCATGGTGGCCGGCGCCACCACCACGCTCGCCATTCCGGTGGACGCCATCGGGCGCGCCACGCTGCCTATGCTCAAGCAGGCGTACGACGAGGACGCCGTGCTGCGCCTGAACCGCAAAGCCGGCAACTACCGCTTCAGCGGCCGCTTCACAATCCGCGAACGGGACGACGGCACATACAGCGCCGCCGAGCTGCGCGCCGCCTGCGAACAGCTGCTCAGCGCGCAACGCGAGGATGGCGGCCTGTTTCGCCTGTTCGGCAAAAAATGCGTGGGCGTGCGCTTTGTCTACCCGCTCGCCGATGCCGGTGCCGGCATCGAATTTCGCGGCGCCGCCAAGCGCGGTATGATTGCGGCGGCCGATGATCAGCCGTTCGATGCCGGCGCCATGGGCACCTACAAGGTGGCGATCTACCGCTTCGCCGACTGGCCGGAGCAAGGCGAGATCATCGCGGCCAGGCGGCCGTTGGCCATCAGCACCGTCTACCAGTGATAATATGTGCTCCCCGCGTCACTCCTGGCCCCTGTCATGCCCTTTCGCAAAGAACCTTCCCACGCCCACGGCACCGTTGCCAGGACCGCCATCGTGCTGGTCAACCTGGGCACGCCTGACGCGCCCACCGCCCCGGCCGTGCGGCGCTATCTGAAAGAGTTCCTGTCCGATCCGCGCGTGGTGGAAATTCCGCGCCTGCTGTGGTGGCTGATCCTGAACCTGATTATTCTGCCGCTGCGCTCGTCCAAGTCGGCCGCCAAGTATGCGGCCATCTGGACCAAGGACGGTTCGCCTTTGAAAGTGCACACGCAAAAGCAGGCCATGCTGCTGCGCGGCGCGCTGGGCGAACGCGGCCACCAGGTCACGGTGGCGATGGCGATGCGCTACGGCTCGCCGTCCCTGCCCGAGGTGCTCGACCAGCTCAAGGCCGAGCATTGCGAGCGCATCGCGATCCTGCCGGCCTACCCGCAGTATTCAGGCACCACCACCGCCTCGATCAACGACGCCGTGTTTGCCCACTACGCGCAAGTGCGCAACATGCCCGAGCTGCGCATGGTGCGCGGCTACCACGACCATCCCGGCTACATCCTGGCGCTGCGCGACACCATCCTGGCGCACTGGCAAACCAACGGCCGCGGCGACAAGCTGGTGATGAGTTTTCATGGCGTGCCCAAGCGCACGCTGCTCTTGGGCGACCCTTACCATTGCGAGTGCCACAAGACCGCGCGCCTGCTGGCGGCCGAGCTGGGCCTGAAGGAAGGCCAGTACCTGGTCACGTTCCAGTCGCGCTTTGGCAAGGCCGAGTGGCTGCAGCCGTACACCGCGCCCACTTTGCAGCAGCTGGCGCGCGACGGCGTCAAGCGGGTCGACCTGGTGTGTCCTGGCTTTACCAGCGACTGCCTGGAAACATTGGAAGAGATCGCCATCGAGGCGAAGCAGGATTTTCTGGATGCCGGCGGGCGCGAATTCAATTACATCGCGTGCCTGAACGAGGTGCCGGCATGGATTGCGGGACTGGCCGATATCGCCGAGCAGCACTTGCTGGGCTGGCCGACCATGCTCACCACGGCGCAGCGCGACGCCGTCAAGCAAGACGCTGAAACGGGACGCGTGCAGGCAGCCAAATTGGGTGCGAAATAAGTCGCAGTTGTCGGCGCTGTTAGAATAGCGGGTTGGGGGGCGTCAGGCCGGCGTACACGATCCACGCCAGGGCAAGCATGGTGTAAGTGACGACGCTGACTACAATCAACGGCAACTTCATGACGGATACTCCTTTGCACGCTTCGTGGCGACAATTCGCTGATGAAGCACGGTAATTACATAGTAATCCGTCCGGCATATTTGGGTATCTCAAAATTTAGTAATATTTGTAACATTGCTTACAAGTACGGTAACGAATTCCCCTTGAAATTGTAGGTTATCACCCCATCTCTAGCGCTGTGTGGTGTACAAGCCCCGTCATCTAAACAGCTAAGTCATTGATAGTAGGAGTTTTTTCGATGCAAGACCAAGAAAACCAAGAAAACCAGGAAGTGTCCACGCCAGCCGAAGACGTCGCGCCAGCGGCTGTTGCGGATTCGGCCGAGCCGACATTGGAACAACAATTGAGCGCCACCGAGGCCAAACTGGCCGAGATGCACGACGCATTCATGCGCGCCAAGGCCGAAGGCGAGAACATCCGCCGCCGCGCTGCCGAAGACGTCAGCAAGGCCCACAAATTTGCCATCGAGAGCTTCGCCGAGGCCATGGTGCCGGTGCGCGACAGCCTGGAAATGGCCCTGAAGGTGGAAACGCCATCGGTCGAATCGCTCAAGGAAGGCGTCGAAATGACGCTCAAGCAGCTCACCTCGGCATTCGAAAAGAACCGCCTGATGACGATCGAGCCGGTTCAGGGCGACAAACTGGACCCGATGAAGCACCAGGCCGTGGCAGTGGTTCCTGCCGAGCAGGAAGCCAATACCGTGGTCAATGTGTTGCAAAAAGGTTACATGATCGCTGACCGCTTGCTGCGCCCAGCCATCGTGACCGCAGCACAAGCGAAATAAATGCATATAAACCGCGCCGCCAGCTCTTGAAAGCGCGCTGTTTTACCACATATCCAAAGCATCTGAAACTAAGTACATAAAAGGAAAAAATCATGGGCAGAATTATCGGTATTGACCTGGGAACCACGAACTCCTGCGTCGCGATCATGGAAAATGGTCAGCCAAAGGTAATCGAAAACGCTGAAGGCGCGCGTACCACGCCTTCCATTATTGCTTACCAAGAAGATGGCGAAATCCTGGTCGGCGCGCCGGCCAAGCGCCAGGCCGTCACCAACCCGAAGAACACGCTGTTCGCGGTCAAGCGCCTGATCGGCCGTAAATTCGAAGAAAAAGAAGTCCAGAAGGACATCGGCCTGATGCCTTACTCGATCCTCAAAGCCGACAACGGCGATGCATGGATCGGCGTGCGCGACAAGAAACTGGCGCCACAGCAGATTTCCGCTGAAGTGCTGCGCAAGATGAAAAAGACGGCTGAAGACTACCTGGGCGAAGAAGTGACCGAAGCGGTCATCACCGTGCCGGCTTACTTCAACGACTCGCAGCGCCAGGCAACCAAGGATGCCGGCCGTATCGCGGGCCTGGACGTCAAGCGCATCATCAACGAGCCAACCGCTGCCGCACTGGCATTCGGCCTGGACAAGAACGACAAGGCTGACCGCAAGATCGCCGTGTATGACCTGGGCGGCGGCACGTTCGACGTCTCGATCATCGAAATCGCTGACGTCGATGGCGAAAAGCAGTTTGAGGTGCTGTCCACTAACGGCGACACCTTCCTCGGCGGCGAAGACTTCGACCAGCGCATCATCGATTTCATCATCGACGAATTCAAGAAGATCAACGGCCTGGACCTGAAAAAAGATCCAATCGCCTTGCAGCGCATCAAGGCTTCGGCCGAGCGCGCCAAGATCGAACTGTCGTCGTCGCAGCAGACCGAAATCAACGAGCCATACATCGCCATGGCCAACGGCGCACCGGTCCACCTGAACCTGAAAATGACGCGCGCCAAGCTCGAGTCGCTGGTTGAGGAACTGATCCTGGCCACCATCGAGCCATGCAAGATTGCGATCAAGGATGCCGGCGTCAAGGTCTCCGACATCGACGACATCATCCTGGTCGGCGGCATGACCCGCATGCCTAAAGTGCAGGAAAAGGTCAAAGAGTTCTTCGGCAAAGAGCCGCGCAAGGACGTCAACCCGGATGAAGCAGTTGCCGTTGGCGCCGCGATCCAGGGTTCGGTTCTGTCGGGCGAGCGCAAGGACTTGCTGCTGCTGGACGTAACCCCGCTGTCGCTGGGTATCGAAACGCTGGGTGGCGTGATGACCAAGATGATCCACAAGAACACGACCATCCCGACCAAGTTCTCGCAAGTGTTCTCGACCGCTGACGACAATCAGCCTGCGGTGACGATCAAGGTATTCCAGGGCGAGCGCGAAATCGCAGCCGGCAACAAGGGCCTCGGCGAATTCAACCTCGAAGGCATCCCGCCAGCATCGCGCGGCACGCCGCAGATCGAAGTGACCTTCGACATCGACGCCAACGGCATCTTGCACGTGGGCGCCAAGGACAAGGCCACCGGCAAAGAGAACAAGATCACGATCAAAGCCAACTCCGGCCTGACCGAAGCGGAAATCCAGAAGATGGTCAAAGACGCTGAAGTGAACGCCGAAGAAGACAAGAAGGTCAAGGAACTGGCCGAGTCGCGCAACCAGGCTGACTCGCTGGTGCACTCGACCCGCAAGTCGCTGACCGAATACGGCGACAAGCTCGAAGCTGGCGAGAAAGAGAAAATCGAAGAAGCGATCGCTGAAGTCGAGTCCTCGATCAAGGTTGGCGACAAAGCCGAAATCGACGCCAAAGTGGCAGCGCTGTCGACCGCGTCGCAGAAGCTGGGCGAAAAAATGTACGCCGACATGCAGGCGCAGCAGCAAGCTGGCGGCGCTGAAGGCGGTCAACAAGCGGAAGCGGCCGGCAGCAAGCAGTCGCAGGACGACGTCGTGGACGCCGACTTCAAGGAAGTCAAAGACGCCAAGTAATCTGGCGTGTCGACGATACGGCCGAGCCGCCCCTGGTGGCTCGGTTTTTTTGCATAAACGAGTAAGCAAGGTGCCGACATATGGCAAAGCGTGATTTTTACGAGATCCTCGGGGTCGCCAAGAATTCTTCGGAAGAAGAGATCAAGAAGTCGTATCGCAAGCTTGCGATGAAATACCATCCGGACCGCAATCCGGACAGTAAGGAATCGGAAGAGAAGTTCAAGGAAGTCAAAGAAGCGTACGAGATGCTGACCAATCCGGAAAAGCGCGAAGCGTATGACCGTTATGGTCACGCCGGCGTCGATCCGAACATGGGTGGCGGTGGTGGCTTCGGCGGCGGCGGTGGTTTTGCCGACAGCTTCGGCGACATCTTCGGCGATATCTTCGGTGGTGGCGGCGGTCGCCGCAATGCCGGTCCGCAGGTGTACCGCGGCGCCGACTTGCGCTACAACCTCGAGATCACCCTCGAACAGGCTGCGCACGGCTTCGACACCACGATCCGGGTACCGAGCTGGGACAAGTGCGACACGTGCCACGGCAGCGGCGCCAAGCCGGGCACCGCCCCGACCACGTGCCCTACCTGCGCCGGTCACGGCCAGGTACGCATGCAGCAGGGCTTCTTCAGCATCCAGCAAGCCTGCCCCAAGTGCCACGGCAACGGCAAGGTGATTACCGATCCGTGCGCGCCATGCGGCGGGCAGGGACGCATCAAGCGTAACAAGACGCTGGAAGTGAAGATCCCGGCCGGTATCGACAACGGCATGCGCATCCGCTCGTCCGGCAACGGCGAACCGGGCACCAATGGCGGCCCGGCGGGCGATTTGTACGTGGAGATCCACATCAAGCCGCACGCCGTGTTCCAGCGCGAAGGCGACGACCTGCATTGCGAAATGCCGATCTCGTTCGTCAAAGCGACCCTGGGCGGTGAAATCGAAGTGCCTACGCTGTCGGGCAAGGTATCGTTCACGATCCCTGAAGGCACGCAGTCGGGCAAGACGTTCCGCTTGAAATCCAAGGGCATCAAGGGCGTGCGTTCCGGCTACGCGGGCGATCTGTTCTGCCACGTGGCGGTCGAGACACCGGTCAAGCTGACCGACAAGCAGAAAGACCTGCTCAAGGAGTTCGAACGCCTGACCGTTGAAGGCGGCGCCAAGCACAGCCCGCAAAGCAAGGGCTGGATGGACAAAGTGAAGGACTTCTTCGAGTAAAATACGTCGCAAGGCGTAGGCTGGAAAATCAAAACGCTCCGCATCGGGGCGTTTTGTTTGTCTGCCGCAGCAATATCAAAGGGAATCCAATGAGCATCCAAGCAGAAAAAGACATCGAAGCGCTGTTCAAGCGCAACCGCGACTGGGCCGCGGCCATGGTCGCCAAGGACGAGAATTTCTTCAAGGCGCTGACCAATCAGCAGACGCCGCAATACCTGTGGATCGGTTGTTCGGACAGCCGGGTGCCGGCCAACGAGCTGCTGGGCCTAGCGCCGGGCGAGCTGTTCGTGCACCGTAACATCGCCAACGTGGTGGTGCACTCGGACCTGAACTGCCTCACCGTGCTGCAGTTCGCGATCGACGTGCTGAAGGTCAAGCACGTGATCATCTGCGGCCACTACGGCTGCTCGGGCGTGCACGCGGCGATGGTCAACAAGCGCGTGGGCCTGGCCGACAACTGGCTGCGCCACGTGCAGGACGTCTCGCAAAAACATGAAAAATATCTGGGCGACACGCTGCCGTCGCGCGCGCGCGCCGACCGCCTGTGCGAACTGAATGTGACGGAGCAGGTGGTCAACACCGCGCAGACCACGGTGGTGCAGGACGCGTGGGAGCGCGGCCAGCAGGTGACGGTGCACGGCTGGGTGTACGGCCTGCATGACGGCCTGCTGCGCGACTTGGGCATGAGCATCGGCGCGCCGGAAGAGCTGGCGCCAAAATTGGCCACGCGTTTGCAGGAATACGACGCCGAATGACATGGTGACGTCGTTCGAGCCGGAACTGGCGCGCCTGCGATTCTGGAACCGGCTTGGCATGCTCGCACTGCTTGCGGGCCTGCCAACGATGATCACGCTGACCTTGTGCGCGCGCTTCATTCCACTGGCGCCAGTCCTGGTCGGCCTCGTGTTTTTCGCCACGATAGTCACGATCTTGACCGCGCATATCAAGATCTGGAAGTTTCGCTGTCCCGATTGCGGCCAGCCATTCAACTACAAACACGCGCGCGGACCGCAGCACAGGGGGCGCAAATGCGCCCATTGCGGCCTCGATGCATATCATGACTAATCTGATATTTCTGCTCTCGCGACGGTCACCGTGCTTTCACGGGTTTCGGATGTGACCGATTAGGGCGAAGCGTGGCTGCGAGTCGCCACATGCTGGTGCCGGGGAAAAGTACCCAGATCACTTTCCAGGCATTGCGGCGTACGCCACCGACAGTATTCGCGAACAGACTTGGGGATGTCGCTTGGCCATGAAAGCGAAGGTGATCGCCTTCGACTACACTATGTGAATTCTTGCCTTTGAATACGGTACGAAGCAACGTCCCGTTTGGCAGGAATACTCGTTAACGACGGAAAGCACAAACGTTCCCGTTCCATCCGGCGTCAGAATCACGACGGATCGGTCAAAGATGCCAAGTTGGTAGCCGCGCAGATGGCCTAACAGTTCTGTCGAACTGGACTGGTCGGATGCGGTGCAGTTCATCATGAATTTCGTGGCGGCCAGCTACCCAGTTCAACGTTCGCCCTAACTCTGACCGACCACAAAGGGGCGGTAAGGACCGATGGCCGCCGTTCCGCGAAAGTCTGCTTCGTACATGTTGAGAGTGCGTCATCGTTTCGCGAATGATTGTTACGACCCTAAGATCGAAGGCATCATGAAGCTATCTGGTTACGAAGATGCGGGACTTCCCATCGAAGAAATAGTTCCGGCATCACTCGCCGAAGTTACGCTTTTCGCGACGCCCGCCGAACTTCGTCGCATGGCAGCGTTCTTTGAGTTCTGCGCGACCGAAATGGACCGATTAGGGAATGCTTACGATCATGTCCACCTCGGCGACAAAATGAAGGAGTTTTATGACTCACCGCACTTGGTCGTGATGAGAACTGTCACCCAGGCACGCTAAGCTGCTCAGGCGCTGGGCGCCACCCCAACACCCGGCTGCTGCCCGCTCAATGTAGGCCGTCAGGTCCGCATGCTCATCTGGCCAAGTCGAAGCGGTCCAGGTTCATCACTTTGGTCCAGGCAGCAACGAAGTCGCTAACGAATCGATGCTGGCCATCCGCGCTGGCATAGACCTCGGCATAGGCGCGCAGTACCGAGTGGGAGCCGAAGATCAGGTCGTTCCTGGTGCCGGTGTATTTCACCGCGCCGGTCTTGCGATCCCGGCCTTCAAACAACGCCGCCAGGGCATTGACCGCTTTCCACTCCAAGCCCATGTCCAGCAGATTGACGAAGAAATCATTGCTCAGTACGCCAACCTGGTCGGTCAACACGCCATGTTTGCTGCCATCGGCATTGGCACCGAGAACGCGCAGGCCGCCAAGGAGCGCGGTCAGCTCAGGCGCAGTCAGGCTCAGCAGTTGGGCCTTGTCGAGCAGCAGCGATTCGGTTGTGGCGCCGCTGTTGCCCTTCCTGTAGTTGCGAAAGCCATCGGCCAGCGGTTCGAGTACGGCGAAGCTGTCGACATCGGTCTGTTCCTGCGTCGCGTCGACCCGACCCGGCGCAAACGGGACCTCCACTGCCGCGCCCGCCGCCTTGGCAGCACGCTCGACGCCCACGCTGCCGGCCAGCACGATGACGTCGGCCAGCGACATCTTGCCAGAGGCTTTCTGGATCGCTTGCAGCGTGGCCAGCGCCGCGACGGCAATCTTGTTGACCTCCCAGTCCTTCTGCGGCGCCAGGGCCAGCCGCGCGCCATTGGCGCCACCGCGCTTGTCGCCGCTACGGAAGGTGGACGCCGAAGCCCAGGCGACTGACACCAGTTCGCCGACCGACAGGCCAGCCGCCGCGATCATGGACTTGATCTCGGCAATATCGGCCGCCGTCGGATGGCAACTGGCAGGCGGCAGCGGGTCTTGCCAGGGCAGGTCTTGCGCGGGTACTTCGGGGCCGAGATAGCGCGCTTTTGGGCCCATATCGCGGTGCGTCAGCTTGTACCAGGCGCGGGCAAAGGCGTCGGCAAACGCTTGCTGGTCCTCATGGAAGCGCTTGGAGATCTTGCCGAACTCCGGGTCGAAGCGCATCGTCAAATCGGTCGTGAGCATGGTGGGCTTGTGGAACTTGCCCGGCACATGCGCGTCCGGAATGATGTCCGGCGCATCCTTGGCGACCCACTGTTTGGCGCCAGCTGGCGAATGCGTCAGTTCCCACTCGAACTTGAACAGGTTCTCGAAAAAATTATGGCCCCACTGCGCCGGAGTGGTGGTCCAGGTCACTTCGAGGC
The DNA here is from genome assembly GCA_040390915.1 of Pseudomonadota bacterium. GTDB lineage: Bacteria > Pseudomonadota > Gammaproteobacteria > Burkholderiales > Burkholderiaceae_D > Telluria_A. Next base: position 19,858 of record JAZJXM010000005.1, on the reverse strand, counting down.
CGCTGGAGACGGTGTCCTTGCCGTGCCCGCTGCCAAAGCTGCTGTGCCAGCCAAGGCCTTGTGCCTCGATGGATCCGCCCTCGGGTTCGCGCCCCTTGTGCGACTCGGGCGCGGCGCCATGGGCCTTGCCGAACGTGTGGCCGCCAGCGATCAAGGCGACAATCTCTTCATCGTTCATCGCCATGCGGTAGAAGGTGGCGCGGATGTCTTTGGCGGCGGCCATGTAGTCGCCGCTGGCGTTGGGCCCCTCCGGGTTCACATAGATCAGGCCCATATGGGTGGCGCCGAGGCTGCTGACCAGCTCGCGCTCGCCTTCGAAGCGCTGGTCGTCGCCCAGCCAAGTGGTTTCCGCGCCCCAACCCACGTCCAAGTCCGGTTCCCACACGTCTTCGCGACCACCTGCAAAGCCGAAGGTGCGAAAGCCCATCGACTCCAGCGCCACATTGCCGGTGAGGATGAACAGGTCAGCCCAGGAAATCTTCTGGCCGTACTTCTGCTTGATTGGCCAGAGCAGGCGGCGCGACTTGTCGATATTGACGTTGTCGGGCCAGGAGTTCAGCGGCGCAAAGCGCTGCTGTCCACGCCCGCCGCCGCCACGGCCATCGGTGGTGCGGTAGGTGCCTGCGCTGTGCCAGGCCATGCGGATGAACTGCGGACCGTAATGGCCGAAATCGGCCGGCCACCAGTCCTGGCTGTCGGTCATCAGCTTGACCAGGTCCGCCTTGAGCGCCTGGTAGTCGAGCTTCTTGAATTCGTCGGCGTAATTGAACTTCTCACCGAGCGGATTGGACTTGTTCGAGTGCTGGTTCAGCAAGTCAACCCGCAGCTGGTTCGGCCACCAATCCCGATTGGTCGTGCCGGCACCGGCGCTATGGTTGAAAGGGCATTTGGCTTCATTGGACATGAGACGCTCCTGTGGCGAGTGGATGTCAGCAACGACATAGGGCCCCAGAGCAAGGCAGGAAGTGGACCTGGGGAGGTTCTTGCAGGGCGCTGGCAACAACGTTCATAGTATTGAATAAATTTCGCCTTTGAAAGTTGGCAATATCTATCTATCGGATAGCGAGTATCAACGGGCAGATATAGTCATTACAGGCGGTAGAAGGAAGCGCTTGACGCCCTGATAACACCCTTCTATATTGCGGGTACTCGTTTGACCAACGCAGGCGAGACCATCAACGAATCGATACGGAACAACGCATGCAATCCAAACATCGCGGGGCAGGGGGCACCTCAGGGGGCACCTTTGGGTTTTTAATCGGACTCCTGATGGCAAGTGCGGGTGCATACCTGCTGCTCGACAATATTATTGTATCGAGCAACTGGGGCCTGGGCGTTCCCTTCTACCGCTTCGGCGGCGGCTGGAACGTGACCGGTGGCGCCCTGCTGATTCCCTTCATGTTCGGGGTTGGTTGGATCTTCTACAACTCGCGCGCGCCGTGGGGGTGGGTCCTGGCGGCAGGCTCGTTAGCCGCCATCATCTTTGGCGTGCTCATGAACTTGAGCATCAGCCTGCGCAGCATGCCTTTGCTGAGCCTTCTGATTATCCTGGTGCTCCTGGTAGGCGGACTGGGCCTGTTCGCGCGTTCATTGCGCGCGAGCTGAAATCATGACCCACAGTACGCTGACCACGATCCGCGACACCGTCCGTGTCTTCGTTGAAGAACGCGACTGGGACCAATTCCACACGCCGAAAAACTTGGCGTGCGCCATGAACGTGGAAGCGGCCGAACTGCTCGAACACTTCCAGTGGCTGCGCGACGGCAGCGCCGAGGAACTGGGCGAGGCCAAGCTGGAACAGGTGCGCCACGAAATGGCCGACGTGCTGGTCTACCTGGTGCGCCTTGCCGACAAGCTTGACGTCGACCTGGGCGCCGCAGTCGAGGAAAAAATGATCCTCAACCGCGCCAAGTACCCGGCCGACCAGGTGCGCGGCGACATGCGCAAATACGACGAGTATTGACGGTATTGCTACTTTAGTTTTTGTGGAGCCGAGGCTGGCGCAGCAGCGGATGGCGCGTTCCGATAGTGGTTCACCACGTCCTTAACAATTGGCAAAAGCTGTGCGAGGAAAACAGCCATGACTACCCACATGATGGAGGATGTCTTGGCCTCGGAAATGGCGGCTCTTAGGTCGGCAATGTCCGACTTGGTCGCGCCATTGGCCTTGATCACCGCAACATCGATCTTGATGGCCGCGACGTCGGCTTCCAACTTTGTTACCCTCGCTTCCAAGCGGCCACCACCTGGTGATTCACCGTCATGGTCAACTGCAAGTTTGCCAGCAGTCATTGCATTTCCCTGAATGATATTCAGCATTTCTGCCCGCGCAGGGCGTCCAACATACGCTATCACAATGGGCGCAGCGCCGCGGCAAATCCATCAAACGTGCGGGTGGTGGTCTAAATTCCACCCATGCAGATGTACTTGACCACCAGGTAATCCTCGATCCCGTACTTCGAGCCTTCGCGTCCCAAGCCAGATTGCTTGACCCCGCCGAACGGGGCGATCTCGTTCGAAATGAGCCCCGTGTTCACGCCCACCATGCCCGATTCCAGGGCGTCGGCCACGCGCCACACACGCCCGATATCGCGCGAATAGAAGTACGCGGCCAGCCCGAACTCGGTGTCGTTGGCCATCGCGATCACGTCCTCCTCGGTCGTGAAGCGAAACAGCGGCGCCAGCGGCCCGAAGGTCTCTTCGGTGGCCACCTGCATGCTTGAGGTCACGTCGGCGATCACGGTCGGTTGGAAGAAGCTATGCCCCAGTGCGTGCCGTTTGCCGCCGGCCAGCAAACGCCCGCCCTTGGCCAGCGCATCGGCGATGTGTTCTTCGACCTTGAGCACGGCCTTCTCTTCGATCAGCGGCCCTTGGGTGACGCCAGCGTCCTGGCCATTGCCGACGGTGAGCTTGGCCACCGCCGCCACCAGCTTGGCTGCAAATTGTTCGTAGACGCCGTCCTGCACATACAGGCGGTTGGCGCACACGCAGGTCTGGCCGGCATTGCGGTATTTGGATGCGAGCGCGCCTTCGACCGCGGCATCCAGGTCGGCGTCGTCGAACACGATGAACGGCGCGTTGCCGCCCAATTCCAGCGACAGCTTCTTGATGGTCGGCGCGCACTGCTGCATCAGGATGCGGCCCACCTGGGTCGAACCGGTGAAGGTCAGCTTGCGCACGACAGGGTTGCTGCACATCTCGCCGCCGATGGCCTTGGAGTCGCCTGTGATCACGCTAAACACGCCCTTCGGCACGCCGGCGCGCTCGGCCAATACCGCCAGCGCCAGCGCCGAAAACGGGGTCAGTTCGGCCGGCTTGACCACCATCGGGCAGCCGGCCGCCAGCGCCGGTCCCACTTTGCGGGTGATCATCGCGGCCGGGAAGTTCCAGGGAGTGATGGCCGCGCATACGCCGATCGGCTCCTTGGTCACCAGCAGGCGCCGGTCGGTCCATGGCGACTGCAAGGTGTCGCCTTCGATGCGCTTGCCCTCTTCGGCAAACCACTCGATGAACGAGGCCGCATACGTGATTTCGCCCTTGGCTTCGGCCAGTGGCTTGCCCTGTTCGGCCGTCATGATCAGCGCCAGGTCGTCGGCGCTTTCCAGCATCAGGTCATTCCACTTGCGCAGAATGGCGCTGCGCTCCTTGGCCGTCTTTTTGCGCCATGCAGGCCAGGCCGCGTTGGCCGCGTCGATCGCGCGCTTCGTTTCCGGTGCGCCCATGTGCGGCACGCTGCCCAGCGCTTCGCCGGTGGCCGGGTTGCGCACCACGATCGTGGTCGCGTCGTCGGCTGCGCACCATTCGCCGTTGATGAAGCTTTGCTGGCGCAGCAGGGAAGGGTCTTTGAGGGTCAGCATGGCGCACCTGTGAAAAGTGAAATGATGCGCACCATGGTAGCCGAATCGCGCCAAACGGGTCGTGTTGGCAGAAATAGCCAATTACCGCTATGCTTTAATCAACTTTGATGAAAATCAAGAGGCACTCGCCATCGGATCGAATTGGCTTTATGATGGTTTGAGCGCCAAACACCAACGGCAGGGCACTATGCGTAGTCCAATCGTTCTCGTTCCAGCCTGCACCCGTCAGTTCGGAGAGCATCCCTACTACGCGGCGCAGATCAAGTACATCGAAGCGGTCGTGCGCGGCGCCGGTTGCGCGCCGCTGATCCTGCCCGCGCTGGGCACGGAACTCGACCTCGAAACCATGCTGGCCATGTGCGACGGCATCATGCTGACCGGTTCGGCCTCCAACGTTCATCCCAGCCACTACGCCCAGGATGTCTACGACCCGGCGCTGCCGCAAGACCCGGCGCGCGACGCCACCACGCTGCCTTTGATCCGCGCGGCGGTCAAGCGCGGCATTCCCGTCATCGCGGTCTGCCGCGGGTTCCAGGAAATGAACGTGGCGCTGGGCGGCAGCTTGTACCAGGCGGTGCAGGAAGTCGCAGGCAAGATGGATCACCGCGAAAATCCGGCGCTGCCGCTCGAACAGCAATACGCGCCGGCGCACAAAGTCATGCTGCAAGCCGGTGGCGTGCTGCAGCAAATCTTGGGCGGCGCGGCGCACATCGACGTCAACTCCCTGCACGGGCAAGGCATCGACCAATTGGGCGCCGGCCTGGCCGTGGAAGCGCGCGCCGAAGACGGCCTGGTCGAAGCCTTCTCGGTACCGTTCGCGGCCGGCTTCACGCTGGCGCTGCAATGGCATCCCGAATGGGGCCTGGAAGACAATCCCGACTCGATGAAAATGTTCGGCGCTTTCGGCGCCGCCTGCCGCGCCTACCGCGCCAATCGGCGCAGCCCGGTGCCGTAGCTTCGCTCGCCAACTCCAGATACATGGCGCGCCGTGGCAGTAATCCAGCCTGGCGCTTGAGCAAGACTTCAGAGAGAAATCAATGGCAATTCGCGAAAACTTTACCTACACGGACATGGATCTGTGGCTGAACGAAAAACGTGTCACCGAAATTGAATGCCTGGTCCCCGACTTGACCGGGGTTGCCCGCGGCAAGATTCTGCCACGCGCCAAATTCACTCAGGAGCGCGGCATGCGCATCCCGGAAGCGGTGCTGGGCATGACCGTGACGGGCAACTATCCGGTCGGCGACGGCGCCTACGACCGCGCCATTTCCACCACCGACCGCGACATGATCCTCAAGGCCGATCCGACCACCATCACCATGGTGCCGTGGGCGGTTGACCCGACCGCGCAGGTGATCCACGACTGCTATTTCTCGGACGGCAAACTGGTCGACTTCGCGCCCCGTACGGTGCTGCGGCGCGTGCTCAAGCTTTACTCCGACAAGGGCTGGAAACCAGTGGTCGCTCCCGAGCTGGAGTTCTACCTGACGGCCAAGAACATCGACCCCGACCTGCCTTTGAAGCCGCCGATTGGCCGCAGCGGGCGCGCCGAAACGAGCCGCCAGGTGTACAGCATCGATGCGGTCAATGAATTCGATCCGCTGTTCGAAGACATCTACGATTACTGCGACCTGATGAACCTCGACGTCGACACGTTGATCCACGAGATCGGCGCCGGCCAGATGGAGATCAACTTCCAGCATGGCGACCCGCTCGGGCTGGCCGACAAAGTGTTCTTCTTCAAGCGCACCTTGCGCGAGGCCGCGCTCAAGCACGACATGTACGCCACCTTCATGGCCAAGCCGATGGCGGGCGAACCGGGTTCCGCGATGCACGTGCACCAGAGTGTGCTCGACACCAAGACCGGCATGAACATCTTCAGCAACGACGACGGCTCGGCCTCGGCGCTGTTCAAGCAGTACATCGGCGGCTTGCAGCGCTACATGCCGTCGGCGATGGCGATTGTCGCGCCGTACGTCAATTCCTACCGCCGCATCGTGCGCCACACGGCCGCGCCGATCAACATCCAGTGGGGCCTGGACAACCGCACGGTGGGCTTTCGGGTGCCCGAATCGGGCGTGCAGGACCGGCGCGTGGAAAACCGCATCATCGGCGCCGACGCCAATCCTTACCTGGCGCTGGCCGTCACGCTGGCTTGCGGCTACCTTGGCATGACCGAGCAGTTGGAGCCGACCCCGATGATGACCGGCAGCGCCTACGACATGCCGTTCGAGCTGCCGCAAGGCCTGCCCGAAGCGCTGCACTTGCTGCGCGCCGAAGACAAGCTGCGCACGGTGCTGGGCGACCGTTTCATCGACGTCTACGCGGCCATCAAGGACCTCGAACATCAGGAGTTCATGACGGTTATCAGCCCATGGGAACGCGATCACCTGTTGCTGCACGTTTGATCGGGAGCCCTGTCATGTCAACCGATCAAATCTACGACACCGCCGCGCTGCGCAAGCTCGACGCGGCCCACTACCTGCATCCGTTCACCGACCACGCGGCCCTGGCGGCCAAGGGCGTGCGCATCATGGTGCGCGGCGAAGGCATTTATCTTTGGGACTCCGAAGGCCACAAGATCCTCGACGGGATGTCGGGACTGTGGTGCGTCAACGTCGGCTACGGGCGCACCCGGATCTCGGACGCGGTGTATCGCCAGATGGAGACGCTGCCGTTCTATAACAGCTTCTTCAACACCACCAACGTGCCGGCGGTGCAGCTGGCCGCGCTGCTGGTGGAACTGGCGCCGCCGCAGTTCAACCACGTGTTCTTTACCGGTTCCGGCTCGGAAGCGAACGACACCAACGTGCGCATGGTGCGGCGTTACTGGGACCTGATGGGCTATCAGGACCGGCACACCATCATCAGTCGCCACAACGCCTACCACGGCAGCACGCTGGCCGGATCGGCCTTGGGCGGCATGGAAGGCATGCACCAGCAGGCCGGCATGATCCCCGGGATTGAACACATCGGCCAGCCGAATTATTTCGAGGACGGGCGCGGCATGAGCGAGGATGAATTCGGGCTGGCCGCCGCCGGCTGGCTGGAACAGAAAATTCTCGACATCGGCGCCGACAAGGTGGCCGCGTTTATTGGCGAGCCGATTCAGGGCGCCGGCGGCGTGATCATCCCGCCGGCCACCTACTGGCCAGAAATTCAGCGCATCTGCGACAAGTACGGCATCTTGCTGATCTCCGATGAAGTCATTTGCGGCTTTGGCCGGCTGGGCGCGTGGTTCGGCTCGGAGCTGTTCGGCATCAAGCCGGACCTGATCACGTTTGCCAAGGGCGTCACCTCCGGCTATATCCCGCTGGGCGGGGTGCTGGTTGGCGACCGGGTCGCCAAGGTGCTGACCGAAAAGGGGGGCGACTTCAACCACGGCTTCACCTATTCCGGGCACCCCGTGGCATGCGCCGCGGCGCTGGAAAACCTGCACATCCTGATCGAGGAAAAGCTGGTCGAGCAAGTGGCGCGCGAAACGGGGCCCTATCTGAAAGCCCAATTTGCGACGCTGGCTGACCATCCTCTGGTGGGCTTTGCCAACAGCTGTGGTTTCGTGGCCGGCCTGAACCTGGTGCAAAAGAAGGGAGCGACGCCGCACGATGGCGTGCCGTTCGACGCGGGTGTGGGCGTGGGCATGATCTGCCGCGGCCACATGTTCGACAACGGCATGATCATGCGCGCGGTGGGCGACCGCATGATTATTGCGCCGCCGCTGGTGATGACGTGCGCGCAGATCGACGAGATGATCGCCAAGATCCGCTACTGCCTGGACGCCACGCTAGCCGACCTGGGTCAGCGTGGTTTGCTACTTTCTTGAATTCACACCGGGGTCAGACCACTTTTGCCTTAGGGCAAAAGTGGTCTGACCCCGGTGTGAGTTTGTTTAGAGTTCTTTGCGGTTTTGGAGCACTTGCGGCGCCAACGAACCGACGATCATGCCAATGAAGGCGGCGATCAGACCGGCCAGCTGGCCCGGGAAATGTTCACCCAAGGTCGTCAGCTGCGGGAAGCAGACGATCCAGGTGGTCATGCCCAACGCGATCGAGACGATTGCGCCCTGGGTGGTGGCACGCTGCCAGTACATGCCCATCAGCAACGGCACGAAGGCGGCCACCAGCGTGACCTGGTAGGCCGACGACACCAGTTCGTAGATCGAAGTGCCCTGCATGGCGATCGCATAGGCCAGTACCAGCGCCGCGAACACCACGATGGTGCAGCGTACGGCGAACAGTTGCTGGCGGTCGGTCATGCCGGGACGCAGGTGCTTGAGGATGTTTTCGACGAAGCTCGACGACGGTGCCAGCAGCGTCGCCGACGAGGTGCTCTTGATCGCCGACAGCAGTGCGCCGAAGAAGATGATCTGCATCGCCAGTGGCATCTTGGTCAGCACGAACGTTGGCAGCAGGCGCTGGTAGTCGCCCTTGGCCATCTCCATGCCGCTGTCGCCCAGCACCATCACGGCGCAGGCGACGATGAACATCGGCACGAAGGCGAACAGGATGTAACAGACGCCGCCAATGATGGCGCCGGCACGCGCGGTCGGGGCGCTCTTGGCCGACATCACGCGCTGGAACACGTCCTGCTGCGGGATGGAGCCGAGCATCATGGTGACGGCGGCGCCGATGAAGAACACGATGTCATGGAATTTCGGCGGCGGCAGGAAGTTCCACAGGTCGCCCTTGTCGGCCATGGCGAGCACGTTGTGCGCGCCGCCGGCCAGGTCGGCCGAGTAAAAAGCGATGATGGTCAGGCCGATCACCAGCACGATCATCTGGATAAAGTCGGTAATGGCAACGGCCAGGAAGCCGCCGGCCACCACGTAGATCAGCACGGCCAGGGTGCCGACGATCATGCCGACGTCCTGCGACATGGCGCCGCCGGTCAGCACCGTGAACACCAGGCCGAGCGCGGTGATCTGGGCCGCGACCCAGCCCAGGTAACTGAGGATGATGGCCACCGAGCAGAATACTTCGATGCCGGCGCCGAAGCGCTGGCGGTAGTAGTCGCCGATAGTGAGCAGGTTCAGTTTGTACAGGCGGGCGGCGAAAAACATGCCGACCAGGATCAGGCAGAAGCCGGCGCCGAACGGGTCTTCGACGATCGAGTTCAGGCCGCTCTGCACGAAGCGCGCGGGGATGCCCATCACGGTCTCGGCGCCGAACCAGGTGGCAAACGTGGTGGTCACCACCATGATTAATGGCAGGCTGCGCCCGGCCACCGAGAAGTCACTGGTGTTCTTGACGCGGGTGCCGGCCCACACGCCGATGGCCAGTGTACCGAGCAGATAGAGCACCACGGAGGTGATCAGTATGTAATTCATGTATCGTGACTCCAGAAGAAACAAAGACGGAATATTGATTCTAGGCAAGACGGACCGGCGGCAAAACCCGAGGATTATACCGGGCTAAAACACTGGCAAAATGAAAATGTAAGACCACACCTTGGGAGACTGGCATGGCAGGCAAACAATGGCATGAACGGGCCGCGGCGATCAGCATGGATGGCCGCGCGGTGATTGGCGGCGAACGAGTATGGGCCAAATCCGGACAGCAGTTCGACAACCTGTCGCCGATTGACGGGCGCAAACTGGGCATGGTGGCGCGCTGCCAGGCCGATGACGTGGACGCGGCGGTGGCCAGCGCGCGCATCGCCTTCGAGGACCGGCGCTGGGCCGGCCAGTCGCCCGCCAAGCGCAAGCGCGTGCTGATCAAGTTCGCCGACCTGATCTTGGCCAACGCCGAGGAACTGGCGCTGCTCGAAACGCTGGACATGGGCAAACCAATCAAGTACAGCCTGAGCGTGGACGTGCCGTCGGCCGCCAACTGCATCCGCTGGTACGGCGAAGCGGTCGACAAGATCTACGACCAGATCGCGCCCACGGCCGACAACAGCCTGGCCCTGATCACGCGCGAACCGGTGGGCGTGGTGGCCGCCATCGTGCCGTGGAATTATCCCTTGATCATGGCCGCCTGGAAGATCGCCCCTGCGCTCGCGGCCGGCAACAGCGTGATCCTCAAGCCGTCCGAAAAGTCGCCCCTGAGCGCACTGCGGCTGGCCGAGATCGCGCTTGAAGCTGGCCTGCCGCCGGGCGTGTTCAACGTGGTGCCTGGCTACGGCCACGAGGCCGGCGCTGCGCTGGCGCTGCACATGGACGTCGACTGCATCGGCTTTACCGGTTCGACCAAGGTCGGCAAACAAATCATGCAGATGGCCGGCCAGTCCAACCTCAAGCGCGCCTGGACTGAGCTGGGCGGCAAGTCGGCCAATATCGTGTGTGCCGATTGTCCCGATCTTGATGCAGCCGTCAGCGCCGCTATCGGTGCGATCTATTTCAATCAGGGCGAGAGCTGCAACGCGCCATCGCGCCTGTTTGTCGAAGCGTCAATCAAGGATGCCTTCCTTGAAAAGGCGCTGGCGATGCTGCCGCGCTACCAGCCGGGCGACCCGCTCGACGGCGACACCATCATGGGTGCCATTGTCGACGCCACCCAGATGAAAACGGTGATGGGCTACATCGAGCAAGGCAAGCAGGCCGGCGCCAAGCTGCTGTTTGGCGGCGCGGCTGCGCGCACCGACAGCGGCGGCTTCTATGTCGCGCCGACCCTGTTCGACCAGGTCGACAGTTCGATGAGCATCGCGTCGGAAGAGATTTTCGGCCCGGTGCTGTCGGTGCTCACGTTTGCCGATATCGCCGACGCGATACGCCAGGCCAACGGCACGCCTTACGGCTTGCAGGCGGCGGTGTGGACGCGCGACATGAGCAAGGCGATCCAGAGCGCGCGCGCACTGCGGGCCGGGACCGTGCACGTGAACCAGTACGACGGCGACGACATCACGGTGCCGTTCGGCGGCTACAAGCAGTCAGGCAATGGACGCGACAAGTCGCTGCATGCGTTCGACAAATACACGGAGCTGAAGACGACCTGGATACAGATCGGCTAAGGGGCGATCAATATTCCTGAACCCTCGTATAGCCGCCACCGGGCCCCAGCGTGGATTCCATCAGCGCATAGCGATCGATCTTCCACTTGATCGCGGGGCCTTGGTGCGGCGGCGCGGCCGCGCCAGCCCGGCGCGCCAGCGTCACATGCGGACGGTAGGCCCGCGTGTCGAGCGGCAGATCCAGGCTGCGCAGCACTGCGCCGATATCGGCATGCAGCGCCAGCAGCGACGCGGGTATGGCATCCGGTTCCAGCACCGCTACGCCATGCGGCCACAATACGGCACGGCCGAACTGCAGTTCGAATGGCGTGAACGCGGTCGGCAATGCAGCGGCCAGTTGTGGCACGCGCTCAGGTTCAACGTCACCGATGAAATGCAGCGTCAGGTGCAGCTGTTCGGTGCGCACAGGCGAGGCCGAACGCGGCCAGTTCCAGCCGTCGCGCCAGGCCGCGAGGGCGGCGCGCACTGGCAAGTCGGGAAACAGGCCAATGAACAATCGCATGATTAACCGTGCACATCGCGGCTGTCCGCCGGCGCCTGTGCACGCTCGTTCAAGCCGTAGTCGCGCACGACTGAGGCAATACGCAATCGATAGTCGGCAAAGATGCCGCCGCGTCCTTGCGACTGCGCCGCGCGATGTTCTTCAGTATTGCGCCACTGCTTGACCGCTTCCTCGTCGCGCCAGAACGACAGCGACAAGATCTTGTCCGGCTGGCTCAGGCTCTGAAAGCGTTCGATCGAGATGAAACCATCCATCGTGGCCAGCAGCGGCGCCAGCCTTGCGGCGATGCCCAGGTAATCATCCTTGGCTTCGGGATGCGGGCAAACTTCAAAAATAACGGCAATCATGACACTCCTTTGGATGAAAACAGCGGCAAGCGTGCATTGGCAGATGGCGCATAAGACCAGCTCAGCATGCCCGCATCAAGATCCAATGCCAGCAGGTGCTGCAACGCGCCAGTGGCGATGGCCAACGCCAGCTCGCGGCCCGGACAGGCATGGCGTCCGTGCCCGAAACCGGACAGCTGCGGCTGCACACGCTCCAGCAAGAATACATCGGCTTGCGGATTGGCGGCGTTATCGCGCGCGGCCGCCCCCAGCAAGAGCAAGATGACATCGCCCGCCTGCAGCGCTACGCCAGCGACGCTGGTAGGCTGCGCGACGAAGCGGCGCGTATTCTGGACCGCCGGGTCGTGCCGCGCAACCTCGCGCACGAAGGCTGGCGCAAGCTGCGGATCGGCGCGCAGGCGGGCATGCAGGTCCGACCGCGTGAGCAGAGCCACGACGCTGTTGCCTATCAGGCCGGCGGTCGCTTCATGGGTCTGCGACATCAGGCCGAGCAGGTTGGACAGGATCGCGCTTTGATCGTCCCAGCCGGCCTGTGCGGCGTGCCGCAACACCTGGTCCGCCAGGCTGCCTGGCGTTGGCACAAGCGCTTTCAGCATGTCCTGCAAGGTATCTGCCGCGCTGCTGGCGCTGGTCAGCTGTTCTGCCGTCGACAGCGGCGAAAGGCAGCGCACGAAGTCGGAAATCGCCAGCGTGACCGGCGCCAGTTGGTCCTTGCCGAAACCGAGCAGGTCGGCCACGACAAAGGTCGGCAAATCGAACAGCCAGCGCGTCAGCGCCGCGCCATCGGGCAAATCACGGCCCAGCATTGCGGCAAATTGCGCGCTGCGTTTGGTCACGTGTTCCAGGTCCTGCGCAGCCAGCGCCTCTCCGACGACGCGCTTGGGGTTTGCATGCGCGGCGCCTTCGTTCATTCTCATCAGCCGGGAAAATACGGCGCCTGCGCCGTTGCCCGCAATCGCCTTGGGCACCGCTTCCGCGGCCGGGCGCACCTGGCAGTCCGGGTTATCCATGATTTCGGCGATCACGGCCGCGCGGCTGGCAATCCATAGCCGCTTGCTGGCGTCGAAAAGCAGTGGAGGGCCTGCCAGCAATTGGCGGTAGGTCGGATAGGGATCGTGGTCATTTGGGTTCATGGCCGCATTGTAGCGATTGATCGCATCGAACAATTCGTCTACCATCAAACTATGAATGCAGGCCAGGAGAGCCCGATGTCCAATGATTTTGCCGATAGTCGTCTGGCCGGTGTCGCCGGCGCCATCGCCGAGCCGGCGCGTGCGCGCATGCTGTGCTGCCTGATGGACGGTCACGCGCGCACCAATACCGAACTGGCAGTGGAGGCCGGGGTCAGCCCGTCGACCGCGAGCGTGCATCTGTCCAAGCTCAAGGAGCAGCAACTGGTGCAGATGCTAGCCCAGGGCAAGCACCGCTATTACAGCCTGGCCGGCCCCGACGTGGCCGCCGCACTGGAAGCGCTGATGCAGATAGCCGGCATGCCGCGCGCACCGTTCGTGCCGTCGACGCCGGACCGCTTGCGCCACGCGCGCACCTGTTACGACCATATGGCCGGCACGGTGTCGGTGGGCATGCATGATTTCATGATGCAGCAGTCGTGGCTCGATGCAGATTACGAATTGAGCGCGCAAGGAGAGGCCGCGCTGGATCAACTGGGACTGGACCTGGAGAAAGTGCGCACGCTGCGCCGCCGCTTTGCCTGCTCCTGCCTGGACTGGAGCGAACGCCGCCCGCACTTGGGCGGGGCGCTGGGCGCCGAGTTGATGGTGCTGTTGCTGAAAAAACGCTGGATCGAACGCGATTTGGACAGTCGGGCGCTTGCCGTCACACGGGAAGGCAAGCGCCATTTCAAGCGCGTGTTCGCGCTCGAGGCCTAGTGGTCAGAAGCAGTGTTCCGCACCCGGGAAACTGCCATCCTTGACGGCGCTGACGTAGGCGTTGACGGCCGCGTCGATGCTGGTCTGGCCGTCCATGAAGTTTTTCACGAAACGCGCTTTGCGACCTGGGAACACGCCCAGCATGTCGTGCATCACCAGCACCTGGCCTGCAGTGTCGGGACCGGCGCCAATGCCGATGGTTGGAATGGCCAGCATTTCGGTCACTTCCTTGCCCAGCGCCGTAGGAATGGCTTCAAGCACCAGCATTGCCGCGCCGGCCGCTTGCAGCGTCTTGGCATCGGCCTTGAGCAGGTCCGCGCTTTCGAGCGTCTTGCCCTGGACCTTGTAGCCGCCCAACTGGTGCACCGATTGCGGCGTCAAGCCCAGGTGCGCACAGACGGGAATGGCGCGCTCGGTCAAAAAGCGCACGGTGTCGGCCAGCCAGGCGCCGCCTTCGAGCTTGACCATGTGAGCGCCCGCCTGGATCAGCTGCACCGCGTTGTTGAAGGCCGCTTCCGGCGTGGCGTAGCTGCCGAACGGCATATCGGCCAGCACCAGCGCGCTCTTGTTGCCGCGCGCGACCGAGGCGGTGTGATACGCTACTTCGGCGACTGTGACCGGCAGCGTTGACTGGTGGCCATTGCACACCATGCCCAGCGAATCGCCGATCAGCAGCACTTCCACGCCGCAGCGGTCCATCAGGCTGGCGAAGCTGGCGTCGTAGCAGGTCAGCATGGTGATCTTGGTGCCGGCCGCCTTCATCGCGTTCAACGTTGGGATGGTGACCGCTTTGGTGACCACCGGTTTCAAAGGCGCCGGAGCTTCGCCGCCCGCCATTTCCTTACCTTGCAGGTATCCGCTCATATTAGTCCTTTGATATCAAAAAGATGACGACCGCGTTAGTGTAATGCGAACCGGGGGAAACTGCTGGAGGGGGGACTCTAGCTGCGGAAGATGAAATAGACCGCGCCGACCAGGCACAATCCGGCCCACACGTAGTCGAGCTTGAACGGCTGGTCCAGGTAGAACATCGCGAACGGCACGAACACGGTGAGCGTGATCGCTTCCTGCATGATCTTGAGCTGGGCCAGGCTGTATTGGGTATAGCCGATCCGGTTGGCCGGCACTTGCAGCAGGTATTCGAACAGCGCAATGCCCCAACTGGCGATGGCCGCATACCACCAGGCCCGGTTCGACATGCTCTTCAAGTGCCCGTACCAGGCAATCGTCATGAACACGTTTGACAGTGTCAGCAGGCCGACCGTCTGAACCAGGATCGGAATCTGCATATTATTGCGCCTTGCTGATGCCCTGACCGGCCACGTTTGGCAGGAAGGCGCTGGCCGGACCATGGCCCGGCACGATGGCCGCAGGCGCAATTTCCAGCAGCGGCACCAATACGAACGCGCGTTCGAGCATGCGCGGATGCGGCACGTGCAGGGAAGGCAGGTCGACGACCTGGTCGCCGTACAGCAGGATGTCCAGGTCGAGCGTGCGCGGCGCGTTGCGGTAGGGCCGCTCGCGCCCGTGCGCCAGTTCGATCTCGTGCAGCGCCGCCAGCAGCGCCGGCGCCGCCAACGGCGTGTCGAGGCAGGCGACGGCGTTGATGTAGTCGTCGCCCGACGAATCGATGGGCGCGGTGCGGTATTTGCTGGACGCGGCCAGCATGACGCCAAGCGCTTTCATGCGCGCCAGCGCGTCGTCGACATTGGCGCTGGCATCGCCCAGGTTGGCGCCGATGCCGATGTAGGCGATCATTCTTCGCTCGTGCTTTCGGCGGCGGCTTTGTTGCGCGGTCCACGGCGTGGCGGACGCTTGCGCTTCGGTCCCGACGGCGCCGCGGCGGCCGTGGTCAACAGCTGCTCGCGCTCGATCGCGTCGCCTTCGTAGAACGCAGTCCACCATTCGCCGATTTCCATCTCGATCTCGCCGGACTCGCAGCGCAGCAGCAGGAAGTCGTAGCCGGCCCGGAAGCGCAGGTGTTCGAGCAGCTTGTATGGCGCCTTGCCGTTGCGGCGCTCGAAGCGCGGCTGCATCGACCAGATGTCGCGCATGTCGGAGCCGATCTTGCGCTGCAAGGCCAGTTTTTCGGTTTGCGAATCGAGCACGTCGTCGGCGGCCAAGTGCAGCGCCGGGATTGGCGACTCGCCGGCGGCGCGGTAAGCGGTCCACTTTTCCACCACCTGGTGCCACAGCAGCGAGGCAAACAGGAAGCCGGGCGAGACGCCCTTGCCGGCTTTGATGCGGTTGTCGGTCGATTCGAGCGCCAGCGTGACGAACTTCATGCCGATCGGCTGTTCCAGTACCACGTCCAGCAGCGGCAGCAGGCCATGGTGCAGGCCTTCCTTGCGCAGCTGCTGCAAGCAGGCCAGCGCATGGCCGCTCATGAGCAGCTTGAGCATTTCGTCGAATACGCGCGCCGCCGGCACGTTGTTGATCAACGGCGCCATCACCGAAATCGGTTCGCGCGTATGCGGCTCGATCGTGAACTGCAGCTTGGCGGCGAAGCGCACCACGCGCAGCATGCGCACCGGGTCTTCGCGGTAACGCGCTTCGGGCTGGCCGATGATGCGCAGCGTCTTGGCCTTGATATCGGCAATGCCGCCATGGTAGTCGAGCACCTGTTGGGTGGCCGGGTCGTAGTACATGGCGTTGATGGTGAAGTCGCGCCGCATGGCGTCTTCATGCTGCGCGCCGAAATTATTGTCGCGCAGGACGCGTCCGTGTTCATCCTTGGGGGCGTTCGATTCGCCGGCGCCGCGGAAGGTCGTCACTTCCAGCAGGTCCTGGCCGAACATCACGTGCACGATCTGGAACCGCTTGCCGATGATGAAGGCGCGCCGGAACAGCCGTTTGACCTGTTCCGGCGTGGCGTTGGTGGCAATGTCGAAATCCTTTGGCTTGACCCCCAGCAGCAGGTCGCGCACCGCGCCACCCACCACGAAGGCCTTGAAGCCGGCTTCCTGCAGCGACGACGTCACGCGGATCGCGTTCGACGACAGCAAACGCGGATCGATCCCGTGTTCGGCCGGGCTCAGTACCACCGGCTCGGTCAGGTCGCGTACGGGCTGCTTGTCTTTGACGCCAAGGAATTTGCGGATGAATTTTTTAATCATTGAATAGATGGAGTAAAGGCCAGCCAAGGCTCGCTGCGTGCGTTGACAGCGCCGCGTTGGGGTTGGTCGCAACCGGGTGGGTGACGACGGACAGGAGGGGGATATCGTTATGCGAATCGCTATAGAAGTGGCTGCGCCCGAATGCTTCCAACGGGGTGCCGATCTGCTTGAGCCATGCGTGGGTGTGGATCACTTTGCCGGGCCCGGAAGTGGGGCTGCCAAGCAGTTTGCCGGTCAGGTTGCCGGCTGCGTCTTGTTCCGGTTCTGCGGCGATCAGGTGGTCGACCCCGAGCGCCTTGGCGATCGGCGCGGTCACGAAGCGGTTGGTGGCGGTGATGATGCAAACCAGGTCGCCGGCATCAACATGCTGTTGCAGCAGCGCGCGCGCCTGCGGCAAAATCGCCGGTTCGATCACTTCACGCATGAATTGCTGGTGCATGGCGTCGAGCTGCGCGCGCGGAAAGCGCGCCAGGGTGCCGAGCGCGAACTCCAGATATTCGACCGGGTCGAGCGTGCCTGCCTTGTATTGTTCGAAGAACTCGTCGTTGCGGCGCTTGAACTCGATCGGGTCGACGGCGCCGGTGCGTACCAAAAACTGGCCCCATTCGTAGTCCGAGTCGATCGGCAGCAGGGTGTGGTCAAGGTCAAACAGGGCCAGGTTCTTCATTCTTTGGTGTCCGCCTGGGGATGGGCCAATAGCAGGTCGCGCAGCAGCGGCAGGGTGACCGGGCGCTGGGTTTCGAGGGAATACTGATCGAGTGCGTCTAGCATCGTCGACAGGGAGCGCATGTCGCGCTTGAAATGGGACAGCAGGTAGGGTAACACGGAGGCCGACAGCGTCAAGCCCCGCGCTTCGGCCGCGTGGGTCAGGGCGGCGATCTTTTCTTCGTCCGACAGGCCATGGATCTGGTAAATCAGGCCCCAGCCCATGCGCGTGCGCAGGTCTTCGCGCACCGGCAGCACCGCCGGCGGCACCGGCCCGGTCGAAACCATGTAGGCGCCATGCTCGCGGATCTGGTTGAACAGCGCAAAAGCGTCGATCTGGGACGCCGCCGACAGCTGGTCGCAGTCGTCGAGCAGGTACAGCGACACGTCCGGGGCGTAGGTGAAGTCCGCCTCGCTCGATTGCGGGCCGATATAGCGCGAGCCCGGCGTATTGGCCAGGCTTTGCAGAAGATGGGTCTTGCCGGCCGCCGTTTCGCCCCACAGGTAGGCGAAATGTTCGCGCGAGCGCCGCTCCGCGAACTGGTGCATCAGGTGCGCCATTTCGGCGTTCTGTCCCACTTCAAAAGTGTCCAGGCTGCGGGTGTGTTCTGCGCCCAGGTCGAGTACCAGCTGTTTCATCATTCAAGCATTATAGAAGCTGCTGCGCAAATAGCTGTGGCGCAGGTGGCGAAAGGCCACCATCAGCACCGCCGACGCGGGCAGCGCCAGCAGCACGCCGACAAAGCCGAACAGCTGGCCGAAGGCGAGCAAGGCAAAAATGACGGTCAGCGCATTGAGGCCGATGCGCTCGCCCACCAGGCGCGGCGTCAGCACGAAGCCTTCCAGCACCTGGCCCACGCCGTAGATGGCGCCCACCACCAGCAGGCCATGCCAGCCAGGGAACTGCAACAGCGCCGCCACCAGCGCCAGCGCCAGCCCGACCCCGAAGCCGATATACGGAATGCACACCAAGAGGCCGGTGATGATACCGACCGGCAGCGCCACTTCCAGCCCGGCCAGCGCCAGCGCGCCCGAGTAGTACAGCGCCAGCACCAGCATCACCAGCAGCTGGCCACGCAGGTACTGGGCCAGCAGCGTGTCCACCTCGCGCGCCATGCCGACCGTTTGCACCACCGCCCGGCGCGGCAGCGCCACGGCGATATTGCGCAGGATGCGGTGCCAGTCGAGCAGCATGTAGAACAGCACCACCGGCACCAGCGACAGGGTAACGATCGAGCCGAGGACCGCGCCGCCGCCGGCGCGCACCGACGACAGCACGGTAGTCCAGATTTGCTCGCCGCTGGTGGCCATCTGCTCGGTGAGCAGTCGCTTGACGCCGTCCACATTGAGCTGCACGTGGATGCCCAGCGCCTGCAGGCGCGGCGTCAGCAACGCGTCCAGCTTGGCCAGGAACAGCGGAATTTGCGCCTGCAGCAGCACCAGTTCCTTTTGCAGCACCGGAATGACGATCAGCACCAATGCCAGCAGCGCCGACAGAAATACCGACATCACCAGCACCACGGCCAGCGTGCGCGGCAGCGTGCGGCGGCCGACGCGGCGTTGGTCGAGCCAGTCGACTGCGCCATTGAGCGCGTACGCGAGGATCGCCGCTGCCACGAACGGCGGCATGATGGGGCCAAGCGCATACAACAGCACGATGAATGCCAGCCAGAGCGACAGCCAAAAGGCGGTTTGTTGTTGCTCCGGGGTGAAGGTAAATGGCATGTAGTTTGTTGTAATGTGGGTTAAATCGGCTGAGTGCGGGCCGTTTTGATAAAATAGCGGATTGACCAGTTTGTGCCGTTTGCGGCCCGAACCGGTTCGCCGCCTTCTATTTTACCGCCTCCGCTGCCAATTACACCATGAGCCAACCTACTAATGTTTCCCTCTCCTACCGCGATGCGGGTGTCGATATCGATGCCGGCGACGCCCTGGTCGAAGCAATCAAGCCCTTTGCCAAGCGCACCATGCGCGAAGGCGTCATGGGCGGGCTTGGCGGTTTCGGCGCCATGTTCGAGATCAGCAAGAAGTACAAGGAGCCGGTGCTGGTGTCGGGCACCGACGGCGTCGGCACCAAGCTCAAGCTCGCTTTCGAGCTGAACCGCCACGACACGGTCGGCATCGACCTGGTCGCCATGAGCGTCAACGACATCCTGGTGCAGGGCGCCGAACCGCTGTTCTTCCTCGATTATTTCGCCTGCGGCAAGCTCGACGTGCCAACCGCCACCGCCGTCGTCAAGGGCATCGCCCAGGGCTGCGAGCAGGCTGGCTGCGCGCTGATCGGCGGCGAAACGGCGGAAATGCCGTCGATGTACCCGGCTGGCGAATACGACCTGGCCGGTTTTGCGGTCGGCGCGGTGGAAAAATCGAAAATCATCGACGGCACCAAGATCTGCCCGGGCGACGTGGTGCTGGGCCTGGCCTCGTCGGGCGTGCATTCGAACGGTTATTCGCTGGTGCGCAAGATCATCGAAGTGGCCAAGCCGGACCTGGA
>JAZJXM010000004.1:0-39702 GCA_040390915.1 Pseudomonadota bacterium | reverse complement strand
CAGAATAGAACATTTAGAACGAGTCCGACACCTTACCATTTAAATGGTAGACCCTCAGCGTCAGAAGCTGCCGACGAAGTCCTTCTTGCCCACTTCAACGCCATTGTGGCGCAGGATCGCGTAGGCGGTCGTGGCGTGGAAGTAGAAGTGCGGCAGCGCGTAGTGCACCAGGTAGACCTGGCCCTTGAACTGCTTGGCGTTGGCGCCGCTGCTGGTGCTGATGTCGCGCTGGGCCGACGCTTCAATGCCGTCTTGCGGCAAGCCGGATATGAAGGCCAGCGTGGTGGCAATCCGCGCGCGCAGGTCGGCAAAGCTTTGTTCAGTATCTTCGTAGCGCGGCACTTCCACCCCTGCCAGACGGGCCGAGCAGCCCTTGGCGAAGTCGCACGCCACTTGCACCTGGCGCGTCAGCGGGAACATGTCCGGGTACAGACGCGCTTGCAGCAGCGCTGCCGGTTCGATCTTCTTTTCGGTCGCATGGGCTTCGGCCTTGTCCAAAATGCCGGACAGGGCGGTCAGGATTTGCTTGAAAACAGGCACGGATGCCTCGTACATGGAAAAAGTCATGGGGTTCCCCTTTGAAAAGTGCTGCGATCATAGCAAGTTGGCGCGCTTTGTGCTCGCCGTAGGACGTTTTGCCACTGGATGGGCATTTACAGTGCATAATTCCACCTCATAAAGGTTTATTGTC
Organism: Pseudomonadota bacterium; assembly: GCA_040390915.1. GTDB lineage: Bacteria > Pseudomonadota > Gammaproteobacteria > Burkholderiales > Burkholderiaceae_D > Telluria_A. Next base: position 39,011 of record JAZJXM010000004.1, on the reverse strand, counting down.
CATCGCTTATCCTATGCAAAGAACCGGCCTGCATGGCTAATACTGCCTATCAACGTTTTCGCGCCAGGCTCGGCACCTTCGGCCTGTCGATCTATGGCGCGCTGCTGCTGGTCGTCTTCGGCGGCCTGGTGATTCCTGCCATCATCGGCAGCTATGTGCTGATCGGGGTCCAGGAGCAAAAGTCCGCCAAGACCGTTCTCAACGATGCGCTGCAGCGCAATGCCGACATCCTGGCGCTGGGCATGCAGGAGTCGCTGTGGAACATGAACGCCGAATCGGCCCATTCGCTGGTCGAATCGGTGATGCGCGACCCGTCGGTGCTGCAGATCCAGGTGATCGGCCAGTCCGATACCCAGTTCATGAACGTGCATTCGCCCAATCGCCGCATCGGCAATGTGTACCGGGCCGAGCGCGACATCCTGGTGCGCGGCGAGCGCATCGGGCGCATCCTGGTCGAAATGGACGACGCCCGCAGCCAGGCCGAGCTGCGCGGCAAGCAATCGAACTATGCCTTCGTGCTGGCATTCCAGCTGACCATCTCGCTGCTGTTGATCGTGCTGTTCCTGAACCGCCGCCTGCTGGTCCCGCTGCGCAAGCTGATGACGTTTTCCGACCGCCTCTCGCATGGCGACTTCGAGACCCGGCTTGACCTGGCCGGCAGCGATGAACTGGGCCGCCTGGCCAACCAGATGGAGCAGATGCGGGTCGCCATCAAGCACCTGTTCGAGGATATCGGCCGGCGCGAAGAGCGCTTTCGCACCATCGTCACCCAGGTGCCGGGCGCGGTGTTCCGGGTGCGCCCGGGTGGCCCGATCGAGTTTATCAGCGACGCCATCGAAGAAATGTGCGGCTATCCGGCGGCGCTGCTCATGCGCTGCAACACCGACCGCTGGACCGATATCATCTGCCCCGAAGACCGCCGCATCCAGGGCCGCACGGTGCAGCAGGCAGTCGAGAGTGGCCGCCCCTACCAGATCGAATACCGCATCATCGACGCCACCGGCACCGAACGCTGGGTGGCCGAGAACGGCCAGCCGCAAAAGGACGAGGCCACCGGCGCTACCTGGATCGACGGCCTGCTGTCGGACATCAGCGAGCGCAAACACAACGAAATGCGGATCGAAGGCCTGCTCGCCGAGCAGAGCGCCATTCTCGACAACGTGATGTTCGGCGTGATGTTCGTGCGCGCGCGGCGCGTGGTGTCGGTCAATCGCCGCTGCGAAGAGCTGTTCGGCTACGAGGCCGGCGCCATGACCGGCAATTCGACCGAGATCGTGTTCCCCAGCGAGGCCGAGTTCGACGCCGCCGGCCTGCGCCAGTACCAGGCACTGGCGCTGGACCAGGATTTCAGCGAGGAGCGCCAGTACCGGCGCGCCGACGGTGCACTGTTCTGGTGCCTGGTGAGCGGGCGCGCGCTCGATCCGGCCCACGTCAACGAGGGCTCGATCTGGGTCTACGCCGACGTCACCCAGCGCCGCCAGGCCGAGGAAAAGCTGCGCCTGTCGGCCACGGTGCTCGAACACATCGCCGACGGCGTGATGGTGATCGGCCTCGATGGCCGCATCGTGGCCGTCAACCCGGCCTTCACCCAGATCACCGGTTACACCGAGAGCGAAGCGCTGGGCCAGGATTCGAGCATGACGCGCTCGCAGCGCCACGACCACGCTTTTTACGAAGCCATGTGGGCCGAACTGGCCGCGTCGGGCTTCTGGCGCGGCGAAATCTGGAACCGGCGCAAGAACGGCGAACTGTATCTGGAGTGGCTGACCATTTCTGCGGTGCGCGACGACCATGCCGAGATCACCCACTATGTGGGCGTGTTTTCCGACATCACCAAGGTCAAGGAATCGCAGGAAAAGCTGGACCACATGGCGCACCACGATCCGCTGACGGCGCTGCCGAACCGGCTGCTGTTCCATGACCGGCTCGATCACGCACTGCAGCGCGCCGCGCGCGACCATCAGCAGCTGGCGATCCTGTTCATTGACCTGGACCGCTTCAAGAACGTCAACGACACGCTGGGCCACCATATCGGCGACGAGCTGCTCAAGCAGGTGGCCATCGCGCTGGCCGGCAAGCTGCGCGACGGCGACACGCTGGCGCGCCTGGGCGGCGACGAATTCATCGTCCTGCTGGAAAACGTGGACGGCCAGTTCGGCGCCGGCCATGTGGCCGAAAAGCTGATGTCGATGTTCGAAGAGCCGTTCCTGGTGTCCGACTACGAGCTGTTCGTCACCGGCAGCGTGGGCATCAGCGTCTATCCGCACGATGCGCTTGACCTCAATATGTTGATCCGCAATGCCGACGTGGCCATGTACCAGGCCAAGGCGCGCGGGCGCAACGGCTACCAGTTCTACGCGCCTTCGATGACGGGCGAGGGCGTCGAACGCTTGCGCCTGGAAGCGATGCTGCGCCGCTCGATCGAAAAGAACGAGATTTTCCTGAACTACCAGCCGCAGGTCGAAATCGATACCGGTCGCCTGATCGGGGTCGAGGCGCTGGTGCGCTGGGATAACCCGGAACTCGGTTCGGTGCCGCCGGTGCGCTTCATTCCGCTGGCCGAGGACACCGGCTTCATCAACCAGCTGGGCAAGTGGGTGCTGTACGAGGCCTGCCGCCAGATGGTGCGCTGGCAGGAAGCGGGGCTGCATGTGCCCAAGATCGCGGTCAACCTGTCGGTCAAGCAGTTCGAGCGCGGCTCCATCGTCAACATGGTGGCCGACATCCTCAAGGAAACCGGCCTGGAGCCGCAGCGATTGCAGCTGGAAGTGACCGAATCGGTGATCATGAACACCGGCGACGCGCTGGTGTTCATCAACGACTTGCATTCGATTGGCGTGGGCTTGGCGATTGACGATTTCGGCACCGGCTATTCGTCGCTGGCCTATCTGAAGCAGCTGCCGGTGCAGACCCTGAAGATCGACCGCAGCTTCATCAAGGATATCTCGACCGACGCCAACGATGAAGCGATCGCGATCGCGATTATCCAGTTGGGCAAGAGCTTGAATTTGTCAGTGATTGCCGAGGGCGTCGAGACCGAAGAACAGGCCCATTTCCTGCTGCGCCACGGCTGTAACCTGGCGCAGGGGTATTTCTACAGCCGGCCGCTGATGCCAGAGAAACTGCTGGAAAACTGGCAGTCCTGATACGGCAACTTTTGTTGCAAGAGACTCAAAAAATCTGTTGCTAAAATTAATATTTAGTTGACGCGGAGTTATTAAAGTTGATATATTGCGGGCTCGGCGCCGGCCTGCGGCGCCCATGCCGCACTTACCGACTGCTCACTCGATGAATAATAAACTCCATAAACTGGCTGCCGCAGTGTCCGCCGCAACCTTGGCCGGTGGCGCCCACGCCAGCATTGTCACCTCGACCATCACGCTCGATCAATTGCTCAACGGTTCGACCAGCCACGCCGGCAGTTTTGCGTTGTCACCGCTGCTCGCCGACAACGGCTTGAGCGGCGGCAGGATCAACAGCGCCCTGATCAGCGCCTATGGTTTTTCCGACACCCAGATCAATCAGACGGTCCAGACTGGCTACGACGAGCACTATAATGGCGGCTACAGCGGTTACGTCGTCACCGGCTATTACTCGTACAGCTGCGGCAGCTGGTGGAACAGCCGCACCTGCTACGGCACCAATTACGGCTACGCCCAATACAATAATATCGACGCCACCAACTACTTCGAACAGCGCGACAGCGTGGACGACACGATGCTGCTGACCTCGGGCACGGGCAGCGCCAGCGACGTCGTCGAGCACAGCCGTGGCAATGCATCGAGCGCCTACCAGGGCGGTTATACCCGGGGCAACTGGACCTACGGCTACGACACCGTGAACGTCTACAACAGCACGCTGACCGACACCTTCAGCGGCGCCTTGTTTGCCGAGCTGGCGCTGGGCGCCAACGAGCTGCTGGCGCTGGCGCAGTCCGGCCAGTTCGACTACATGGTACGCGCCACGAATGGCAATTTCCACCTGCAAGGTCTGTCGATCACGCTCGACGTCGATCCTGCCGTGGTGCCGGAACCGGGCAGTACCCTGTTGATGCTGGCCGGCCTGGCTGGCCTGGCGGCAGCAGCGCGGCGCCGTCGCCGCGACGGCGCGCCGTCCTGAAGCGATGCTGATCAATCCGGCGGCGACCGTACGGGTCGAGCACCCCAGGGGCGTCCCGGTCCTGATCATCGACGACTTCTACGCCGACCCTGACGCCGTGCGCGCGGCCGCGCTGGCGGCCAATTACGACATGTCGATCGCGCAGTACCCCGGGCGTCACGCGGCGCTCGATACGCGCAGCGACGCGCTGCAGGCAGTGCTGCAGACGCTGGCGCGCACCGCCACCGCGCTGGGCGACCGCAGCTATCACGCCACCGATTTCATCAGCGATTTTTCGATCGTCACCACCCGCCCGGACGACCTGCTGGCGATCCAGAAGCACCCCCATATCGACCCGACGCCGGTGCTTGGTCTGGTCTACCTGACCCCAGGCAGCATCGAGGGCACCTGTTTTTTTCATAACGACATGCTCGATACCGCAGTCGTCGTCAGCGAGCAGCAGATGCAGGCCTACGGCGCGTTTATCGACCAGTACAGCAAGACGCTGGCGCCGCCGGGCTACAACTTCGACGGCCATCCTGTGTGGAAAAAATTCTATACGATCGAACCGGTGTTCAACCGCTTCGTGCTCTATCCGGGCAATGTGTTTCACTCGATCGACATCCGCCACATCGATGAGCACATCGACATGGCGCGGGTGCGCGTGACCCAGCGCTTCATCGTCAACAACACCCATCCAAAGGCGCCCGCAGCGTCATCGTCATGATCAAATCCATCGTTATTCTTGGCGGCGGCACGTCCGGCTGGATGGCCGCGTGCTACCTCAATAAAGTGCTGCGCGCGGCCGACGGCGAGGCGCCGATCGCCATCACGGTGGTGGAGTCGGCCGACATCGGCATCATCGGTGTGGGCGAAGCCACGGTCCCGAGCATCAAGAATATCTTGCAGTCGCTGGCAATTCCCGAGTGGCAGTTCTTGCACGAGACCGACGCCACTTTCAAGCACGGCATCCTGTTTCGGGACTGGCTCGAGGCGCCTGGCACGCCAAGCGCGCACGACCAGTTTTTCCACATGTTCGAAAATCCGCCGGCCATGGAAGGCTTCAGCCTGGCCACCCACTGGGCCGCGCTAAGCGACCGCGGCGCCAGGCCGCGCCGCTTCGGCGATGCGGTTTCGCTGCAGTCGGCGCTGTGCCATGGATCGAAGTCGCCCAAGACCTACGACGCCAAGCCGTTCGAGGCGCCGGTTCCGTATGCGTATCATCTGGACGCGGTCAAGTTCGGCCAGTTCCTGCGTAAGATTGGCGTCGAGCGCGGCGTGCGCCATGTGGTCGATACCGTCGGCCAGGTCAAGCGCGACGCCGACGGCGCCATCGCGGGCCTGGTCACGGCGGCCCACGGCGAATTGTCGGCGGACTTCTATATCGATTGTTCGGGCTTCAGTTCGGTGCTGCTGGGCGGCGCCCTGGAGGAACCGTTCCAGGACTGGGGCGACTACCTGCTGTGTGACCGCGCGGTCGCTTGCCAGCTGCCGCACGAGGAGCCGGACGCGCCGCTGCGGCCATATACGACCTGCAGCGCGAAAGAGTCGGGCTGGATCTGGGAAATCGATTTGTTTACCCGCCGTGGCAACGGCTACGTGTATTCGTCGCGCCATACCAGTGCCGAACGGGCCGAGCAAGTGCTGCGCGATCATCTCGGTGCGCGCGCCGAGCAAGCCAGCACACGCCAATTGAAGATGCATATCGGGCACCGCCGCAATATGTGGTCGAAGAACTGCCTGGCGCTGGGACTGGCGGCAGGCTTCCTGGAGCCGCTCGAATCGACCGGCATCTACCTGGTCGAAGTGGCGCTGTCGCTGTTTATCGACCATGTGAGCACTGGGCCGGCCAGCCCTTACCTGGCGCAGCGATTCAACCAGAAAATGGGGCAGATCTACGAGGAGCTGCGCGATTTCATCCAGCTCCATTACGTCACCTCAAACCGCGACGACAGTGCCTTCTGGCGCGACTACACCAACAACGTCAAGATTTCGGACTCGCTGGCCTACCGGCTCGACCTGTGGACTTTCAAGCTGCCCAGCCTGACCGACCTGGATGAAAAAACCAGCTTGTTCGGCCCCTCCAGCTACTCCTACATCCTGGCTGGAATGGACCGCATGCCTGCGCTGGGCAACCACCTGAGCGCGTACGTCAGCCCGGTGGCGAGCGCCAGGGCCTTGCAGTCGATGGAGCAGATGCAGCAGCGCGCGCTGATCAGCGCACCCGATCACCGGGAATATATCCAGAAGCAGCGCGCAGTGGCCCGCTAGCCGGCGGCGTTGTTCAGCAATGTGCGCAAGTTGCACTCGTGCTGCCACTTCCTGCGCTCCTGGCTGGACTGCGCCAGCCGCGCCAGATCCTCGCCGCTCTGACCGGTCTGTGCCTGCAGCAGCCGCTCGGCCAGTGCCCCATCGGGCAGCACGGTGCCGAAAAACGCCACCACGTCGTGCCGCTGGATCAACAGGGTAGGGAAGTTGTCGACATCCAGATCCCCGACCACATCGGCCTGGTCTTCGATATCGATCCACACGAAGTGCTTGTCCGGGTGGCGCGCGGCCATGTCCTCGAACACGGCGCGGTAGCTGGCGCAGGTGCCGCACCAGGCCGCGCACAGGCAGGCGACGATCCAGTCCGGGCCGGCCAGCGCCTGGGCAATGGTGGCGCGATTGTCAGTGTCTAGTGTGGTGCTGTGCATGAGCGGCATTCTACCGGTTAAAATACCAACATGCCTCTTATACTCGCCATCGAAACCTCGTCCGAAACCGCCTCCTGCGCTTTGCTGCATGGCGCCACGCTGCTCAGCCGCGAATCGTCGGGGGTGCGCACCCATTCCCAATCGATCTTGCCGATGGTGCAGGAACTGCTGGCCGAAGCGGGCGTCACGCTGGCCGAATGCGACGCGATCGCTTTCGGCGCCGGTCCCGGCTCGTTTACGGGCGTGCGCACCGCGTGCGGCATCGCCCAGGGCCTGGCCTACGGCGCCGGCCTGCCGGTGGTGCCGCTGGTGACGCTGGACGCCATGGCGCTGGCCTGCCGCCAGCAAACCGGCGCGTCCGACGTGCTGGCCGTGCTGGACGCGCGCATGGGCGAAGTCTATTGGGCCCAGTACCGCGGCGAACAGCTGGTGGCCGGCCCGGCGCTGTGCGCCCCGGCCGACGTCGCGCCGCTGGCGGCCGACGGCCCGCTGACCGCTTGCGGCAACGGCTTTGCGGCCTATCCCGATGCATTTTCCAGCCTGACGTGCGCGCCGGGCGCGCTGTCCGGGATCATGCCCCATGCGCGTCACATGGCGCAGCTGGCGGTGGCCGCATGGGAAGCCGGCGCCGGCGTGCCGGCGGCCCAGGCCCAGCCGCTCTACCTGCGCAACAAGATTGCCTATACCAGCGCCGAACGGCTGGTCATCAACGCTGCCAAGGCCGCCGCATGAGTGCAGTGCATGATTTCGACCAGCTGACTTACGCGCCGATGGTGGTGGCCGACCTCGACGACGTGTACGCGCTCGAAAAGGCGGTCTACCCGCACCCCTGGTCGCGCGGTAATTTCACCGATTCGCTGTCCAGCGGCTACCACTGCTGGACCTTGCGCGACGACGAGGGCACGCTGGCCGGCTACTTCCTGCTGATGGCAGTGGTCGACGAAGCGCACCTGCTCAACGTGGCGGTGGCAGGCCCGCGCCAGCGCGCCGGCCTCGGTCATTATTTGCTCGACAAGATCGCCGCCTGTGCACGCGGCTTATCGATGGAATCGATCCTGCTCGAAGTGCGCCCGTCCAACCTGCGCGCCCTGAAGGTCTACGAAAAATACGGATTTGCCGAAATCGGCCGCCGCAAGAACTACTATCCGGCCCATGACGGGCTGCGCGAGGATGCCATTGTGATGAGGTTCACTTTATGAGCGGTATCGACAGCCGCAGCGCGGCCTTCCTGCAGGAGATGGGGATTACGCCGCTGTGGAGCCCGCGCAGCGCGGCGCCCGAACCGGAAGCCGCGCCGGCGCCGCAGCCGGCGCCGGTTGCCGTTCATGCGCCCGTGCCGATGGCATACAGCGCCGCGCACATGGTACCCGCACCGGCAGCGCCGGACGCACCGCCGCTGGCGCCCTACAGCGCCGCGCACATGGTGCCTGCGCCGGTAGCGGACTCGGCCTGGGGCGACGAGCCGCCTGCGCCGCCGGCCACCGATGAAGAAATCAGCCGCATGGACTGGGCACAGCTGAAAACGGCGATCTCGAACTGCACCCGCTGCGGCCTGTGCAAGGGCGGACGCAAGCCGGTGCAGGGCAGCGGCGCGCAGCAGGCCAGCTGGCTGGTAGCGGCCGGCGCCACCACCGCCAGCGACGAAAAAGAGCGCCAGCCGCTGTCGGGCGAGCCGGGCAAGCTGCTGGTCAACATGCTGGCCGCGGTCGAGCTGTCGCGCGAGAGCAATGCCTACGTCACCAATTTGATCAAGTGCCGCCCCACTAGCGCCAATGGCGGCGACCGCGCGCCGACGGCCGAGGAAGCCGCCGCCTGCCGCCCGTATCTGGAGCGCGAACTGGTGCTGACCGGCGCCGGCATGGTGCTCACGCTGGGCCAGATCGCCGCCAACGCCTTGCAGGGCAAGCCGCTGCAAGAGCCGCTGGCCGGCTCGCGCGGGCAGGTCCACCAGATCAACGGCGTGCCGCTGGTCGCCACGCTGCATCCGGGCGAACTGCTGCGGCGCGGGGCCGACAAGGCGCTGGCCTGGGCCGACCTGTGCCTGGCGCGCAGCCACGATGGCCGCCCTGACTGAGTCCTATCAGGAGCGCTTCGAACGCCGCTGGGGCCACCTTGCGCATCCGCATGTGCGCGCGCTGGCCTGGCTGCTCGACGCACCCGACCTGCTCGATCCGCTCGACCCGCACTGGGAAGGGCGCATCGCCAGCCTGGGCGTGCTGCCGCGGGAAATCGACGCCTGGCTGCGCCGCACCGACGCCGACCCGTCGCGCCTGGACGCCGAACTGGGCCAGCGCATCTACACCCGCCTGGGGCTGTACGCCGAAAAGCTGATGGCGTTCTACTACCGCGAGCACGGCATGCTGGTCGCGCACGGCCTGCAAGTGCGCGCCGCGCGCAACGACACCGTCGGCGAGTTCGATTTCCTGCTCGACGCCGGGCCCGATGCGGTCGAACACATCGAATTTGCGACCAAGTTTTATTTGCTCGAAGGCGAAGCAGCTTCGCGTTTCGATACCTTTGTCGGGCCCAATCTGGCCGACAGCCTGGGCGCCAAGATGCGCAAGATCTTCGACAAGCAGCTGGCGCTTGGCCAGCATCCGGCCGCGCAAGCGGTGCTGCCGCGGCCAGTGTCGATCGCGCGCGCGCTGGTCAAAGGGTGGTTGTTCTATCCGCTGGGCGCGACGCACGGCATGGACGGCATCTCGGGCCAGCATTGCCGCGGCTTCTGGTGCGCGCTGGCCGAGGTGACGGCGCTGGAGGATGACGCGTTTGTCGTGCTGCCGCGCTTGCAGTGGCTGGCCCCGTACCGGTCGCCGTCAACGGAAGGCTTGCTCGATCGCGCCCAGCTGCAGACGCGCCTGGGCGCGCAGTTCGAGGCCGTGCCAATGCCAGTGCTGGTGGCCAGCGTGCAGGTGGGCGAGGGCGGGGTGGTGGAGACGAGCCGGGGATTTATCGTCCCCGACAACTGGCGCGCGCGCGCCGCATTCCGGCAAAAGCTGGCAGCAAGCTAATTAATGCTTGTGCTCGCCGATCAGGGCCAGCGAATCGTGTTCCTTCTGATTGGCCGCGTGCTTGCGCATGATCAGGTACATGATGCCGGCCACCGACGCGCCGAACAGCACGATGATCACGTTCAGGTTCAAGTTCAATGTGATCATGATCGCGTACAGCGCCAGCATGGTCAGGATCGACAAATTCTCGTTGAAATTCTGCACCGCGATCGAATGGCCCGCGCTCATCAGCACGTGGCCGCGGTGCTGCAGCAGCGCGTTCATCGGCACCACGAAAAAGCCCGACAGGATGCCGATCAGGATCAGCAGCGGATAGGCCAGTTCCACCGAGTGTACCAGCGTCATGAACATCACCACCAGGCCCATCGCGATGCCCAGCGGGATCACGGTCAGCGACTTTTTGAGCGGGATCATCTTGGCCGACGCGGCCGCACCCAGCGCCACGCCGAGCGCCACGATGCCAATCAGGCTGGTCGCTTTGTCGAGCGTCATGTGCAGCGATTTCTCGGCCCATTTCAGCACGATGAACTGCAAGGTGGCGCCGGCGCCCCAGAACAGCGTGGTCACGGCCAGCGAAATCTGGCCCAGCTTGTCCTTCCACAGTGTGGCCGAGCAGTTGGCGAAATCGGCTATCAGCTTGGCCGGGTTGCGTTCCTGGTGTTCGTAGCGCGCGCCGGTGTCCGGGATGCGGCGGTTGAACCACGCGGCCAGCACGTAGACCCCGACCACCACGCACAGCGCGGCCTCGGTGGTGGTGTCGATCATGGTGTCGAGCAGCGGGAAATCGAAGCCGAGCAAAAAGCCGGAACCGGCTTTGCTGACCAGCGCGCCGCCCATCACGGTGCCCAGGATGATCGACATCACGGTCAGGCCTTCGATCCAGCCATTGGCTTCGACCAGCTTCTCAGGCGGCAGCAGTTCGGTCAGGATGCCGTATTTTGCTGGCGAATAGACAGCCGCGCCCAGGCCGACGACGGCGTAGGCAAGCAGCGGGTGCACATGGAAAAACAGCAGCGTGCAGCCGCCGATCTTGATCAGGTTGGCGATGAACATGACGCGCCCTTTGGGCAGCGAGTCGGCGAAAGCGCCAACGAACGCGGCCAGCAGCACGTAGAACAGGACGAAGGACAATTTGAGCAACGGCTGCAGCGCGAGCGGCTTGTTCATCGAGATCAGCAGGTCAATCGCGACAAAAAGCAGCGCGTTGTCCGCTAGCGACGATAAAAACTGCGCCGCCATGATGGTGTAAAAACCACGATTCATTCGTAAAGTTCTAAAAACTGGTGTGGGTTGCTTTATACCACGGTTGGGCCCCTAAGCCCAAGAACTCAAGTACAGCGAAAGCCCCGGGATTATGGTCAAAAGGGTAAAATACGCTCTTTCGCCACTCCCCATTTTCCCCGATGCCAAGGCCGTTGACCGCTACCATCCACCTCGATTCCATGCAGCACAACCTGGCACGCGCGCGCGCCTGCGCTCCCGGCGCCAAGGTCTGGGCGGTGGTCAAAGCCAATGCCTATGGCCACGGCCTGGAGCGGGGCCTGCGCGGTTTTGCCGGCGCCGACGGCCTGGCGCTGGTCGAACCGGACTACGCGCTGCGCCTGCGCGAACTGGGCTGGACCAAGCCGCTGCTACTGCTTGAAGGTATTTTCGACGCGGCCGACGCCGCCATGCTGGCTGCGCACGGCATCGACAGCACTGTACATGCAATCGAGCAGATCGAGATGCTGGAGCGGGCGCGCCTGTCCGCGCCGATCGACGTGCACCTGAAAATGAACACCGGCATGAACCGGCTCGGCTTCATGCCATCCGCATTCGCCGCCGCCCATGCGCGCCTGCGCGCCATTCCGGCGGTGCGCACCATCACCCTGATGACGCACTTCGCCAATGCCGACGACCTCGATCACCCGCGCCTGACGCTGCGCGAGCAGGTGGCGCGCTTTGAAGAGGGCGCGCGCGGCCTGTCCGGCCCGCGCAGCCTGTCCAATTCGGGCGGCGTGCTGCACCAGGCTACGCTGGGCGCGATGCTGTCCAACGACTGGGTGCGTCCCGGCGTAATGCTGTATGGCGGCACCCCGGGCGGCAAGAGCGCGGCCGACTTCGGCCTGCTGCCCACCATGACGCTCACCAGTGAATTGATCGGCATCCAGGACATCGCCGCCGGCGACAAGGTCGGCTACGGCAGCCGCTTCGAGGCCACTGGCCCGATGCGTGTCGGCGTCGTCGCCTGCGGCTATGCCGACGGCTATCCGCGCCACGCCGGGCCGGGCACGCCGGTGCTGGTCGATGGCGTCATGACTACGCTGGCTGGGCGCGTGTCGATGGACATGCTGGCGGTCGATTTGACCCCCGTGCCGAACGCGCGCGTGGGCAGTCCGGTGACGCTGTGGGGCGCCGGCTTGCCGATCGACGACGTGGCCACGGCCGCCGGCACCATCGGTTACGAATTAATGTGCGCGCTGGCGCCGCGGGTACGCGTGGTGGAATCGCATGGCTAAGGCAAAAACCCAATACACCTGCAGCGACTGCGGCGGCATCAGCAACAAGTGGACTGGCCAGTGCCAGGCCTGCCAGCAATGGAACACGCTGGTCGAAACCGTGGTCGAAGCGCCCGGCATGAACCGCTTGTCCAATCCCCAGCACCGCAGCCTGGCGCAGACCGCGCCGGTGCTGTCGCTGGCCGACATCGAGGCGATCGACGTGCCGCGCTTTGGCACCGGCATCGAAGAATTTGACCGCGTGCTGGGCGGCGGCCTGGTGCCGGGCGGCGTAGTGCTGATCGGCGGCGACCCCGGCATCGGCAAGTCGACCTTGCTGCTGCAGGCGCTGGCCAATATCGCTTCGCTCAAAAGCACGCTGTATGTCAGCGGCGAGGAGTCCGGCGCCCAAATCGCCATGCGCGCGCGCCGGCTCGACGTCGACGCCAAAGACATGAAGCTGCAGGCCGAGATCCAGCTCGAAAAAATCCTCGGCACGCTGGCCGACCTGAAGCCGGAAGTGGCGGTCATCGATTCGATCCAGACCGTGTATTCGGACGCCTTGAGTTCGGCGCCCGGCTCGGTGGCCCAGGTGCGCGAATGCGCGGCCCAGTTGACGCGGGTGGCCAAGCAGACCGGCATCACCATCATCCTGGTCGGCCACGTGACCAAGGAAGGCGCGCTGGCCGGGCCGCGCGTGCTCGAACACATCGTCGACACCGTGCTGTACTTCGAAGGCGACACCCAGTCCAGCTTCCGCCTGGTGCGCGCGATCAAGAACCGCTTCGGCGCCGTCAATGAGCTGGGCGTGTTCGCGATGACCGAAAAGGGCTTGAAAGGCGTATCGAATCCGTCGGCGCTGTTCCTGTCGCAGCATGACAACCAGGTGCCCGGTTCGTGCGTGATGGTGACCCAGGAGGGCACCCGCCCGCTTCTGGTGGAAATTCAGGCGCTGGTCGACACCAGCCATTTGCCGAACGCGCGCCGCCTGTCGGTCGGGCTGGAGCAGAACCGGCTGGCGATGCTGCTGGCGGTGTTGCATCGGCACGCCGGCATCGCCGCGTTTGATCAGGACGTATTCATCAACGCGGTAGGCGGAGTTAAAATCACCGAACCAGCGGCCGACCTGGCGGTGCTGCTGGCGATCAATTCATCGATGCGCAGCAAACCCTTGCCACGCGGCCTGGTGGTGTTCGGCGAAGTGGGATTGGCCGGCGAAATCCGCCCGGCGCCGCGCGGCCAGGAACGCTTGCGCGAAGCGGCCAAGCTGGGTTTTTCGATCGCCATGATCCCCAAAGCGAACGCGCCCAAACAGAAAATTGAAGGCATGACCATCGTTGCCGTCGAGCGTATCGACGAAGCGTTTAATAAATTGCGTGAATTGGATTAAGTAATGAATGGTAAGTCAGTGTATGGCGAACAACGCAGTAACAAACGCAAGCTGTTGAAGGTCAAGGCTCTGCTCAAGATTGACGGAATGGAAACGGTGCTCGGGCGCACGCTCGATGTGGCCGGCGACGGCCTGAGCCTGCAGCTGGACAGCGCGGTCAAACCGGCCGAGCTGGGCATGGTCGGTTTCGAGCTTTTCCATGAAGGCAAGATGACGTCGATCACGGCGCGCGTGCGGGCCCAGCATTGCGTCTTGGGCAGCGGCGGCTTCAAGGTCGGCTTTCAGTTCGTCAACCTCGACCTGGGCATGATGGCGGCGCTGGGGCGCTACCTGAAATAAGGAAAATATTTCCATGATGTAACTTTGCAGTCATATTCGTTCTGCATACTGGCATCATGAAATTCTCTCATCTGCATACTGGCGCGCGGGTCGTTGCCAGCTTCGGCATTGTGTTGCTGGTCATGGCGTGCATGACGGGGCTGTCGCTGTGGCGCCAGCAGACCGCCGAGGCCACCTTGAACGACCTGGTGGCGCACCGGCTGGCCAAGCAGCAGCTGATGGCCGAGCAACTCGGCCTGGCACGCCTGAACGGTGTGCGGGCAGTGTCGATCGGACGCAGCGACAGCCTCGAGGTGGCCGATTACTTTCAGGCCCAGCTGGTCAGCGGCGAAGCCCAGCTGAGCACCCTCGAAGCGCGCCTGACGCCGCTGTTGCAAGGGGCGGATGAAACGGCGCTGGTGGCCGCCATCGCGCGCGGCAAGGCAGCCTTTCTCGCGCTGCGCAGCAACATGTTCAAGCTCAAGGACGGCGGCCGGACCCAGGAGGCGGGCGCGCTGATTGACACTGACATGGACGCCGCTTTCACATCCTATACGGCGGCGCTGGAGCGGGCGCTGGCCTACCAGACCGACCAGGCGCGCGCAGCGCAAGCCCGCTCGGCCACTGAGTTCCACGACAGCCGCGCCATGCTCATTGGCCTGGGCCTGACCGCGCTGACAATCGGCGCCTGGCTGTCCTGGTTGCTCACGCGCTCGATCGTGCTACCGCTGCGCGAGGCGGTCGTGCTGGCGGCGCGCGTGGCCGCGGGCGACCTGCGCACGGCCATCGGCCACCGCCGCCACGATGAAATCGGCCAGCTGCTCGATGCGCTGGCCGACATGACCGGCAGGCTGTCGGTGACGGTCGGCCGGGTCCATGCGGGGGCGGTGGCGATTGATTCGTCCTCGGCTGAAATCGCTTCCGGCAATCTCGACCTGTCCGTGCGCACCGAGCGCCAGGCCAGCCAGCTGCAGCAAACCGCTGCCTCGATGGCGCTGCTCACGCGCGCGGTCAAGGAAAACAGCGAGCATGCGCGCGCCGCCAATGCGCTGGCGCGCAGCGCCTCCGAGGTGGCCGGCACTGGCGGCAGCGTGGTGGCCGGCGTCATGGCCGCCATGCGCCAGATTGACGCGTTCGGCAAGAAAATCGCGGACATCACCGGCGTCATCGATGCGATTGCGTTCCAGACCAATATCCTGGCCTTGAACGCGGCGGTGGAAGCGGCACGCGCCGGCGAACAGGGGCTCGGTTTCGCGGTGGTGGCGGCCGAAGTGCGCAATCTGGCCCAGCGCTCAAAGGCCGCCGCCGGCGAGATCAAGCACCTCATTGGCGACTCGACCGCCAGTATTGGCAGCGGCAGTGCGCAGGCCGAAGCGGCCGGGCACAGCATGGCGCAGGTTGTGCACAGCATCGCGCGGGTGGCCCAGATGATGGCCGCCATCAGCGCCGCCAGCAGCGAGCAGGAACACAACATTGGCCAAGTGCAGCACGCCATTGGCGAGCTGGACGATGTGACCCAGCAAAATGCCGCACTGGTCGAGCAGGCGGCAGCAGCGGCGGCCGCCATGCGAGGCCAGGCGCGCGAACTGGCTGGCCTGATCGCCTGTTTCAAAACCTGAGGCCCAACAAGGCAAAAGCGGCGAGCCTTGGGCCGCCGCTTTTTTCTGATGATCCGCGATGGATCAGGTGCTATTCGTGATAGCGGTCGTGCAGTTGGTGGCGTCCCCCGCGAACTTCGGCAATCAGTTCATACAGGATCAGGCCAACCATTCCTCCTAAAATGGCAATTACCCACAGGCTTAGCATACGGTCAAATCGCCGTTTAGCGATCCCTCCCTAGTGTTGATACAAATTAACTTTAGCAGGTTGCAGGAATTATTCAAGCCTTGACCACGGTGTCCGGACCGTTGACCGTTTTCAGATACAAGCTATTCCGATCGAGGGGGTCGCGCTGCACCAGCCACCAGACGGCGGCCTTCTTGATGTCCCAGTCTTGCAGCTGGCCCGACATCAGCAGTGCGGCCAGCTGGCCCAGCGTGGGCTGGTGGCCCACCACCAGCACCGGCTCGCGCGCATTGGGCCAGTTGGCCGCCTGCAGCACGTCTTCCGGGTCGGCGCCGGGCGCCAGTTCCTGCACGATCTTGAACTTGCGCCCCAGCGCCTCGGCCGTCTGCACCGTGCGCACGGCGGGGCTGACCAGTACCTTGCAGCCTTCCGGCAGTTGCGAGGTGAGCCACTCGGCCATGCGGCGCGCCTGTTTCTGGCCTTTCGGGGTCAGGGCGCGCTGCATGTCGCTTTCGCCGGGTTCGGCTTCGAACGCTTCGGCATGCCGCCATAAGATCAGGTCCATATTACCTCCTAGATGCGAGCTAGGAGCTGCCCAGCAGCGCCATCAGATGGCGCTGCGCCGAAAACTCGGTCAGCTTGCCGCGCGCCTTGCGGCGCTGGTAGTTCCCGTTCGGCTCCAGCTCCCACGCGTTCGAGTTATCTTTCAGGTAGGGGTTCAATCCTTCGTTGATCACGCGCCGCTTGAGCGCCTTGTCGAGTACCGGGAAGGCCACTTCGATGCGGCGGAACAAGTTGCGGCTCATCCAATCAGCGCTGGCCAGATAGACGTCGTGCTGTAAATCGTTGCGGAAATAATAGATGCGGCTGTGTTCAAGAAAACGCCCGATGATCGAGCGCACCGTGATGTTGTCCGACATTCCTTTGACGCCTGGCTTGAGGGTGCAGGCGCCGCGCACGATCAGGTCGATTTTGACGCCATCGTGGGAGGCCGCATACAGGGCCCGGATCACCGATTCGTCGACCAGCGCGTTGACCTTCACGATAATACGCCCCGGACGCCCGCTCTTGGCAATTTTTGCTTCATTGCGGATCGCCGCGATGATCTGGGCCTGCAGCGCGAACGGTGCCAGCCACAGATGCGCCATCTTGTGCGGCTTAGTCAGGCTGGTCAGGTGGATGAACACTTCGTTCACTTCGCGCCCCATGGCCTGGTGCGCCGTCAGCAGCCCGAAATCGGTGTACAAGCGGGTCGTGGTCAGGTGGTAATTGCCGGTGCCCAGGTGGGCATAGAACTGCAGGCCGCTCGCTTCACGGCGGATCACCAGCGCCACCTTGGCGTGGGTCTTCATGCCAACCACGCCATACACCACTTGGGCGCCGGCCTGTTCCAGCTGGTCGGCCCAGTTGATGTTCGCTTCCTCGTCAAAGCGCGCCATCAGCTCCAGGATCACCGTCACTTCCTTGCCCAGGCGCGCCGCCGTGATCAGCGCTTCCATCAACTCGGAATGGGTGCCGGTGCGGTAAATGGTTTGCTTGATCGCCACCACGGCCGGATCGGTGGCGGCCACGCGGATGAAGTCGACCACCGGCTGGAATGACTGGAAAGGGTGGTGCAGCAGGATGTCGTTTTTTCGCAACTGATCGAAGATGTTGCCGCCCTTTTCAGGCAGGCCGGCAGCGAATGGGGGAAAGCGCAGCGACGGCTGATTGGCCAGGTCGATCAGTTCGGTCAGGCGCACCAGGTTGACCGGGCCGTCCACCGCATACAGGCGGCTCGCGTCCAGGCTGAACTGGTCGAGCAGGAACTGCGACATCGCCGGCGGGCAGTTCTTGGCTACTTCGAGCCGCACCGAGGTGCCGAACTGGCGCCCTTGCAGCTCGCCCTTGAGCGCCTGGCGCAGGTTTTTGACTTCGTCCTCGTCGACCCACAGGTCGCTGTCGCGGGTGACCCTGAACTGGGAATAGGCGATCACTTCGCGCCCGGCAAACAAGTCTTCGATGTGCGAGTGGATCACCGACGAGAGCAGGCAGAACGACGGGCCGTTCCTGGACAAGTGATCCGGCAGCCGGATCACGCGCGGCAGCACGCGCGGCGCCTTGACGATGGCAATCGCGGTGCCGCGCCCGAACGCATCCTTGCCCGACAGCGAGACGATGAAATTGAGCGACTTGTTGACCACTTGCGGGAACGGGTGGGCCGGGTCGAGCCCGATCGGGGTCAACAGCGGGCGCACCTCGCTCTCGAAGTAACCCTTGACCCAGGCGCGCTGGGCTTCGTTGCGGTCGGTGTGGCGCACCAGGTGCACGCCCTTGGCCTTCAATTGCGGCAATACGTCGGTGTTCAAGATCGCGTACTGGCGCTGCACCAAGGCATGGCATTCGGCGCTGATGCGCGCCAGCGACGCTTCGAGCAGCGGGTTGTCGGCCAGCGTGCCTTGCGCCAGCAGGCTGGCCACCCGCACTTCAAAGAATTCGTCGAGGTTGTTCGATACGATACACAAATAACGAAGACGCTCCAATAACGGTATCGTATTGTCTTCGGCCTGGGCCAGCACGCGGCGGTTGAAACTCAGTTGCGATAGCTCGCGGTCGAGAAAGATGCCTGCAGTCGACGCAGCTTCGGTGTTTTTCATTTTTTGGGAAGATTGTTTCAAGTCGGTCCCAGTGTATGGAGGAAATATGACAAGTGCGTGACAGTGGCCGCCGCATCCTGCTCCTTTGCCTGCTGTTCAAGGGTATCATGCCCGGCAAACCAGGCAATTCTGCATAAAATCATCCTTGTCATAAACGTGTCATATTGGGGCGCTAGACTGCGCAGCATCGGCGGAAACTGCTGTTTCTGTCATAACCCACCTAGGACTTGATATGCGAATCAATCAGTTGTTAGCTTCCCTCGTTGTTGGCGCATCGGCCGTCCTGGCCAGTTCCGCCACCTATGCCGCCGACATGACCGGCGCTGGCGCAACCTTCCCGTACCCTGTCTACGCCAAGTGGGCTGAGAATTACAAGAAAGCCACCGGCAATGGCCTGAACTACCAATCGGTCGGTTCCGGCGCCGGCATCAAGCAGATCAAGGCCAAGACGGTTGACTTTGGCGCCTCCGACAAGCCGCTCAAGGCGGAAGAGCTGAACGAAGCTGGTCTGATGCAGTTCCCGGCCATCATGGGCGGCGTGGTTGCCGTAGTCAATATCGACGGCGTCGCGCCAGGCGCAATGAAGCTGACCGGTTCGGTCATCGCTGACATCTACATGGGCAAGATCAAAGTATGGAACGCGCCCGAAATCGCCGCGCTCAACCCAGGCATGAAGCTGCCGGCAGACGAAATCACCGTGGTGCACCGCGCTGATGGTTCGGGCACGACCTTTTTGTTCACCGACTACCTGTCCAAAGTGAGCCCGGAATTCAAGACCACGATCGGCGCTGACGCGGCTGTGAAATGGGCGGTTGGCGTAGGCGGCAAGGGCAACGAAGGCGTCGCCGCCAACGTGCAGCGTATCAAGGGTGCGATCGGCTACGTCGAATGGGCTTTCGCCAAGAAGAACAAGATTGCCCACACCCAGCTCAAGAACAAGGATGGCGTATACGTGCAGCCGGACGACGACAACTTCAAGGCCGCTGCCGCCAATGCCGACTGGGCCAAGACCCCAGGCTTCTCGGTCGTGCTGACCGACCAGCCAGGCAAGGCCAGCTGGCCGATCACGGGCGTGTCGTACATCCTGATGTACAAGGTGCAAGCTGACGCGGCCAAGGGTAAAGAAGTGTTGAAGTTCTTTGACTATGCATTCAAGAACGGCGACGCTGCTGCTACCGAACTGGACTACGTGCCTTTGCCTGACTCGGTCACCAAGCTGGTTGCCGATGCCTGGAAAGCCAACCTGAAAGATGCGGCTGGCAAGTCGATCTGGTAACACGCTGATCCACCCTACGCCGATCCTGGCGTAGGGTGGAAAAGCGCAGCGGTGTAGCGGGGAATTAGGATCGCGTGCGATCCTCCCGCGTAACGGTCCTCGCCTACTGGCGGGGACTCCCTCTTCCACCGAGGCCGCTGCGCTTTTCCACCCTACATAGATAAATATGAGTACACACGCAACTGTAGCGATGGAACTTGAAAGCCCGCTGGCGCCCGATCTTGATCGGGCTGCTTTGCTTTCCACGATGCGCATGCAGCGCATCCAGGATTTCATTTTCCACAAGACCACCATGCTGTTCGCCGCTTCGGTGTTGCTGGTGCTCGTTGGCATCATCATTTCGCTCATTATCGGCGCCATCCCGGCCTTCAAGGAGTTCGGCCCCGGCTTCATCACCACCGTCGAATGGGACCCGGTCAACGACAAATATGGCGCCCTGATCGCCATCGTCGGCACCCTCAGCACGTCGTTGATTGCCTTGCTGATCGCATTCCCGGTCAGCTTCGGCATCGCGCTGTTCCTCACCGAGATTTGCCCGGTCTGGCTGCGCCGGCCCATGGGCACGGCGGTCGAGCTGCTGGCCGGCGTGCCGTCCATCATCTACGGCATGTGGGGCCTGTTCGTGTTCGCGCCGCTGTTCGCCGAGTACGTGCAACCGGCCCTCAAGCACACGCTGGGCCAGTTGCCTTTCATCGGCAAGCTGTTTTCCGGACCCATGATGGGGATCGGCATCCTGACGGCCGGCCTGATCCTGGCGATCATGATCATCCCTTTCATTGCCTCGGTGATGCGCGACGTGTTTGAAATCGTGCCGGCCGTGCTCAAGGAATCGGCCTATGGCCTTGGCTGCACCAAGTGGGAAGTGGTGCGCAAGATCGTGCTGCCATACACCAAGACCGGCGTCGTCGGCGGCGTCATGCTGGGCCTGGGCCGCGCCTTGGGCGAAACGATGGCGGTCACCTTCGTGATCGGCAATGCCAATGAATTGTCCTGGTCGCTGTTCGCGGCGGGAAACTCCATTTCCTCGACGCTGGCCAATGAATTTGCCGAAGCGTCTACGCCGCTGCACGTGTCCTCGCTGTTCGCGCTGGCACTGATCCTGTTCGCGATCACCTTTATCGTTTTGTCGGCTGCCAAGATCATGCTGGCCGGCCTGTCCCGCAAGGAAGGTGTCAAATGAACCAGCCCGTCAATTCCGTCTACCGCAAGCGCCTGCTGGTGCACCGTGTCGGCATTGCGCTGTCGGTGCTGGCCATGTCGGTCGGCTTGCTGTTCCTGGCCTGGATACTGGTGACACTGCTGGTCAAGGGCATCGGGGCGCTGTCGCTCGGCCTGGTCATGGCCGACACACCATCGCCCGGCAGCGATGCCGGTGGCGTGCGCAACGCCATCGTGGGCAGCCTGATGATGGTCGGCCTGTCCACCGCGGTCAGCACCCCGGTCGGCATTTTTGCCGGCATCTACCTGGCCGAATACGGTGAAGGCAACCGCTTCGCACAGGTGACCCGTTTTGTCACCGACATCATGCTGTCGGCGCCATCGATCGTGATCGGCCTGTTCGTGTATGCGCTGTACGTGGCCAAGGTCAGCCACTTTTCAGGCTATGCCGGTTCGATCGCGCTGTCGTTGATCGCGGTGCCGGTGGTGGTGCGCACCACCGACAACATGCTGCGCCTGGTGCCGACCAACTTGCTCGAAGCGGCGTTCGCGCTGGGTGCGCCACGCTGGAAAGTGGCCACCATGGTGCGCCTGAAGGCGGTGCGGGCGGGCGTGATCACCGGCGTGCTGCTGGCGCTGGCCCGCATCGCCGGCGAAACTGCGCCGTTGCTGTTTACCGCCCTGAATAACCAGTTCTTCAGCGCCAATATGAACGCGCCGATGGCCAACCTGCCGGTGGTCATCTACCAGTTTGCGATGAGCCCGTATGACAACTGGCGCACGCTGGCCTGGGGTGGCGCCATGCTGGTGACCTTCAGCGTGCTGCTGCTCAATATCCTGTCGCGTACCGTGTTCAGCCAGAAAACCCCGAACTAATGACCACCATGTCCATGAACCCTATCATCAAAGCTATCCCTACCGAATCGTCGAAAGCGAAGACGATCGAGATCTCGAACCTGAACTTCTTCTACGGGAAAACGCAGAGCCTGACCAACGTCAATCTCGACATCCATGAAAAGAAGGTCACTGCCTTTATCGGCCCGTCCGGTTGCGGCAAGTCGACGCTGCTGCGCACCTTGAATCGCATGTACGACCTGTACCCTGGCCAGCGCGCCGAAGGGCAGATCATGTACCGCGGGCGCAATATTCTCGAGCCGGGCCAGGACGTGAACATGTTGCGCGCCAAGGTCGGCATGGTGTTCCAGAAGCCGACCCCGTTCCCGATGTCGGTCTACGACAACATCGCGTTCGGCGTGCGCCTGTATGAAGACTTGTCCAAGGGCGAGATGGACGAGCGCGTCGAATGGGCGCTGAAAAAGGCGGCGCTGTGGGGCGAGGTCAAGGACAAGCTGTCCAAGAGCGGCCTGTCGCTGTCGGGCGGCCAGCAACAGCGCTTGTGCATCGCGCGCGGCGTGGCGGTCAAGCCGGACGTGCTGCTGCTGGACGAACCGACCTCGGCGCTCGACCCGATCTCGACCGCCAAGGTCGAAGAACTGATCAGCGAACTGAAGCAGGATTACACGATCGCCATCGTCACCCACAATATGCAACAGGCAGCGCGCTGCTCCGATTACACTGCCTACATGTATTTGGGCGAATTGGTGGAGTTCGGCGAGACCGACCAGATCTTCATGAATCCGGCACGCAAAGAAACGCAAGATTACATTACCGGCCGTTTCGGCTGATCCAGAATAAAAATCCAGACGGAGAGTAGCAATGATAGGCGAGCATTCCTCAAAACAGTACGACCACGAACTTGAAACCATCCGCTCCAAAGTGCTGCTGATGGGTGGCCTGGTCGAGTCTCAATTCCTCGACGCGATGAACTGCTTTCGCACCGGTAACGAAGACGCGGCTGACACCGTGATCGCCAACGACGACGAAGTCAACCAGCTCGAAGTGGCGCTGGACGACGCCTGCAGCCACTTGATCGTGCGCCGCCAGCCGACCGCCAACGATCTACGTACCGTGATGGCCACCATCAAGGTCATCACCGACCTGGAACGCGTGGGCGACGAAGCGTCCAAGATCGCGCGCACTTCCAAGAGCCTGTTTTCGCGCGGCGTGCCGGCGCTGAACCACTACGACATGGTGCGCAGCATCGCGGTGGCCACCACCGACATGCTGCACGACGCCCTGGACGCGTTCGCGCGCCTGGACGGCAAGCAAGCCTTGCAGCTGATCGCCCAGGACGCGGTAGTCGACCATGAATTCAAGACCATCATGCGCAACCTGATCACCTTCATGATGGAAGACCCGCGCACCATTTCGTCCGCGCTCGACACCTTGTGGGTGGCCAAGGCGATCGAGCGGATCGGCGACCATGCGAAAAACATCGCCGAATACGTGATCTACGTGGTCGAAGGCAAGGACATCCGCCACGCCAAGCCGGCCGCGCCTATCGACCTGCCGGCGGCGTAAGATGGCCCTGGAAAAAACCAATATCCTGATTGTCGAAGACGAGCCGGCCATTATCGAGCTGGTGACGTTTTCGCTGCGCGAGACCGGCTGGAACGTGCGCTCGGTGCAAAACGTGGCCGACGCCTGGACCGCGATCGGGCAGCGCAAGCCGCATTTGCTGCTGCTTGACTGGATGCTGCCCGACCAGACCGGCTTGCGCCTGCTGGCGCGCATCCGCGCCGACCGCCAGTTCCAGGACATCCCGGTCATCATGCTGACGGCCAAGAGCATGGAAGAAGACAAGCTGGCCGGCCTGAACACGGGCGCCGACGATTACGTGACCAAGCCATTCTCGCCGCGCGAACTGCTGGCCCGCTCCAAGGCGCTGTTGCGCCGCAAGAGCCCCGAGCATGCCGAGGCGGCCATGAGCGCCGGCGCCGTCACGCTCGACCCGGTCAGCTGCACGGTGCTGCTGGACGGCGTCAAGATCGATATCGGGCATGCCGAATACAAGCTGCTCAAGTTCTTCCTGGCCCATCCGGAGCGCGTGTATTCGCGCAGCCAGCTGCTCGACAAGGTGTGGGGCGACCATGCCGTCATCGAAGAGCGTACCGTCGACGTCCACGTGCTGCGCCTGCGCAAGGCGCTGAAAGAAGCCGAGACGCTGATCCGGACCGTGCGCAGCGTCGGCTACATGCTGTCCGAAAAAACTTGAAATGCGTCGTCCTCGCGAATGCGGGGACCCATACTGAGCGTGTTCAGCATGGGTCCCCGCTTTCGCGAGGACGACGTATGAACACTTAACGGTGACATAGCTAAATGAACCCCAATCTCCTGTTCTGGATTCCGGCGCTGCTGCGCCTGCTCTTCGTGCTGATCGGCGCCGGCGTGTTCTGGTGGCTGTTCGGCGCGGCCTGGGGGCTGGGCGTGGCGCTGCTGGCAACGCTGTCGCAGCTGATCGTGCAGCTGAACTACCTGCACAAGCTGGGCGACTGGCTCGACAACCCGCACAGCTCGCGCCTGCCCGACGGCTGGGGTTCGTGGACGAATATTTTTTCACGCCTGTACCGCTTGCGCCGCGACGACGAGCGCAACCAGTCGGAGCTGACCGAATGGCTGGCGCGTTTTCGCCAGGCCATGCACTTGCTGCCGGACGGCGTGGTCATCATGGACGACGTGCTGTTTCTCGAATGGTGCAACCCAGTCGCCGAACAGCACCTGGGCCTGACGCTGGACAAGGACAAGGGCATGCGGGTCACCAATCTGATCCGCCATCCCGCCTTCATCGATTACATCGTGTTGGGGCGCTACGAGCAGCCACTCACGCTCAGCCTGCGTGACCGCAAGCTGATTTGCCAGATCATCCCGTTCGAAAACCGGCGCCAGATTTTGGTCACGCATGATGTGACCGAGACCAAGCGCATCGAAGAGATGCGGCGCGACTTCATCGCCAACGCGTCGCACGAGCTGCGCACGCCGCTGACCGTGATCGTCGGTTTCCTGGAAATCGCCTCCAGCGAACCGGACCTTGACAGCGTCACCCGCAACGCGCACCTGAAGCTGATGACCGAGCAGGGCCGCCGCATGCAGGGCCTGATTGAAGACATGCTGACCTTGTCGCGCCTCGAATCGCTTGACTATCCGCTGCGCCCGGAACGGGTGGATATAGGCGCGTTGATGGAAGTGGTGGCCGACGAGGCGCGCGCGCTGTCGAACGGACGCCATACCGTCACGCTTGCGGTCGAAGGACCCGACGTGGTCGGCAGCGCCGAGGAATTGCGCAGCGCGTTTGGCAACCTGGCCTCGAACGCGGTGCGCTACACGCCGGCTGGCGGGGCCATCGACTTGCGCTGGCAGGACAGCCCGGATGGACCGCAATTCATCGCCGCCGACACCGGCATCGGCATCGACCAGGTGCACATCGCGCGCCTGACCGAGCGCTTCTACCGGGTCGACAAGAGCCGCTCGCGCGAAACCCAGGGCACCGGGCTGGGACTGGCGATCGTCAAGCACGTGCTGCTGCGCCATGGTGGCGCGCTGACCATCAAGTCGGAAGCGGGCAAGGGCAGCAAGTTCATCGTGACCTTGCCGGCCCTGGCCGCAGCCTGAGCCGTCTAGGCGGCGCTGGCTGCGGCTTGGGAATGGGGCTGGCTGCCGTGCATGCCGGCTCCCGGTGCGCGCCGATCGTAGCGAATCGCCAGCAGGCGTTGCGCAAGCTGGGGCTGCACGCCGACCGTTTGCAGGTGGTCGCTGGCGTACTCATATCCATATAAAGTTTGCAGGCGCAGCGCCTCGGCAATATGCGCTGCGGTGGTTTCGTCATTACGCAAATCGATAATACGCTGCCTCATGCGAACCTCCCGAACATTCAGGTTGATCTGGTGCCGATACTTGAGCTGACCGGACAAAGCTGCTGGTGCGGCAAGGCGCCTCCAAACACACACCATGCTAGGCCCGCCGTGTGACGGCCTCATTACAGGATAGCTGCACTGCGCGCGACTTTCAACGTTGGTATTGCGGTCATTGCCCTGTAACAAGTACCTGCCATGATGGCACTGTTCTTCATGGAACTCCTCCTTTCGCCGCGCCTTCAATGGTGCGGCTTTTTTTTGTACGCCGCCTTGTAATCGCCCCGTCACAGGGCGCCGCTACGATTGTCATTCCGATCACTATCGAAGGGCCCCAACGTGAACAAGTCTCCTCTTATCGCCATGCTGCTGTTGCCTTTGCTGCTGGCGCCAGCCGCCCAAGCGGGCGTGCGCCTGATCGCCATCGGCACCATTAGCAGCAACACGGCCGACCGCTCGGCCGCGACCGCCGGCGCGCTCGAAAGCGGCGTGCCGGGCAACCGCTTCGGGGGCATCGGCTCGGGCCTGGCGTATGCCGGCGGCGACCGCTTCATCGCCATTCCTGACCGCGGTCCGAACGCCAATCCGTACAACGTGGCGGTCGATCACACCACCTCGTTCATTCCCCGTTTCCACACACTGAGCCTGGCGCTGGCGCCGAGCAAGCCGGGTGCGGCGCTGCCGTTCACGCTGACGACTGCGCTGCTCGACACCACGCTGCTGTCGTCCACTACGCCGCTGTTTTACGCGGACGGCGGCGCGCCGGCATTGAACCAGCAAGACCACCGCTGGTACTTCAGCGGCCGCTCCGACAACGTTGACTTGTCGCGTCCGTCGACCGATGGCGGCAATGGCCGTTTCGATCCTGAAGGCGTGCGCCTGTCCAACGATGGCGAGCACGTCTACATCACCGACGAATACGGCCCGTTCGTGTACCAGTTCCAGCGCCAGAGCGGCAAGCGCACGCGCGTGTTTGCGCTGCCGATCGAGTTTGCAGTCAGCTATGCCAGTGCCGAAGGCGCGCTCGAGATCGCCAACAACCGCATGGGCCGGGTCGCCAACAAGGGCATGGAAGGCTTGGCCATTGCGCCGGACGGCAAGACGCTGGTGGGCATGATGCAAAGTCCGCTGGCCCAGGATGGCGGCGTCGATGGTCGCTTCACCCGCATCGTCAGCATCGACGTCGACAGCGGCGCGGTGCGCCAGTTCGCTTACCCGCTGACCAACATCGGTACCGCGGCCAAGCCAAAGTACCCGACCGTGAGCGAAATCGTCGCCATCAACGACCATGAATTCCTGGTCGACGAGCGCGACGGCAAGGGCCTGGGCGACGATTCGAAAGCCGCCTACAAGAAGATTTACAAGATCGACCTGGCCGGCGCCGCGTCGGTGGACGGTGTCAGCGGCGACGCTGCGCTGGCGCAGTATGCAGTGGGCAAGACGCTGATGATCGACGTGGTGCAGTCGCTGAGCGCGCTCGGCATGGCCGCCAGGGATATCCCGGCCAAGCTGGAAGGAATGGCGTTCGGTCCCGACGTGATGGTCGACGGCGTGGAAAAATACACGCTGTTCATCTCGAACGACAATGACTTCATCAGCATTGTGACCGACGCCGGCCATCCTGCCGGGATCGACAATCCGAATACCTTCCTGGTGTTCGCGATCGACAAGGCGGATTTGCCGACTTACCAGCGTCAGCAAATTCGCGCGCTGCACAAGCCTGTCAAGTAAGGTCCTACTGCAACGGCAGGCCGCGGGCGCCTATTCGGCCTGCAGGCCCTGCCTGAGCAGCATCGGCGTAATCCCGGTCCAGCGCTTGCACGAGCGGCGAAAATTGTTCGCGTCATGAAAGCCCAGGTAGCGCGCCACCGCTTCGTTGTCCAGGCCGCGGTGCAGCAGGCGCAGCGACACGTGGGAGCGCACCTGGTCCAGCTCCGACTGGAAGTGGCTGCCGTGGCGCGCCAGGTGGCGTTTGAGCGTGGCCGGGCTGACACCGAAGGCCAATGCAGTCTGCTCCAGCGTGGGCGCGCAGCGGATGTGGTCCATCAGGTAATCGTAAACCGCGCTGAGCATGGCCGGACGCCGCAGCGCCGGACCGACCTGGCGCAAGGCGAGTGCAGCCGCGCTGGCATTGCCGCGCGGCCAGGGACGATCAAGCCAGGCAGCGTCGATCAGCAACGCATCCAGGTGGCAGTTAAAGCGCAGCTTCGGTCCCAGGTGTACTTCGTGCTGCTCGGTGTAGCGGGGCTGGGTGCGGTTGAAGCAATAGCGCCACGGCAGGCGCTCGCCGCTCAGCCAGCGGCACATGGCGCTCAGCGCCGTCATCTGCATTTCGACCACGAAGCCGCGCAGCTGTGCGCTGCCGAAGCTTTCGCTCCAGTACACGATGGCCAGTCCGTCTTCTTCGGTGAAGCGGGGCGCCAGCAGCGGGCACAGCGCGACCGGATAGCGCACCAGCACGGCGATGGCTTCGCGCAGATTGTGGCTTTGCATCAGGGCGTGGCTGAGCGCGCCGAAGTGGCCGGGCAGCATGTGCTGGCCCAGCTGAAAACTGGTGTCGGCGCTGCCCAGGCCTTTGGCCACATTGCCCAGCAAGGCAAGGTATTCGGTGGGCGTGATCGCGTGCGCCGGGTCGTGCAGCTCCCAGTCATCCAGGCCGCTGCCGGGAAACACCTGGCGCGCGGGCAGGTCGCGGCTGCGCGCATACTCCAGCACCAGCGCCGGCTGGTGCTGCGCCGCGATGCAGCGCTCGCTTGCCTGCCAGTAGGGGATCACGCCCGGACTGCGGCGCCGGCCGGCAGGTCCTGGTCGTAGGGCGCCGACGGCATGCGCCGTTCCAGTGCGCGGTTCAATTCCTTGAGCAGCTGGCGCGGTTCGGCGTCCACGTTGCGAAACGTGTAGCGGACGGTCGGCGTGATCGGCGATCCGCTGCGGCGGGCATGGTGGCGCAGGCTGGCTACGGCGCGCCGCAGGTGGTCGGCCAGCGCGTGCGCGCTCTCCGGCGCGGTGTCGGGCAGCAGCACGGCGAAGCGGTCGCCGGCATAGCGGCATAGCAGATCGGTGCTGCGCAGGTTCAGCAGCAGCAGCTGGGTCACGGCCTGCAGCACGCGGTCGCCTTCGCGCTGGCCGTAGTCGCGGTTGACCAGGTGGAAGCTGTCGATGTCGAGCATCAGCACGCAGCAGTTGCGCGTGCCGCGTTCATATTCGATGCGCAGCTGTTCGCGCAGGTAGTCGGCGTCGCCGACCTGGGTCAGGCGGTCGAACGAGCGGTGGTCGCGGAACAGGCGTTCGCGCTTTTCCAGGTGCTCGGTGACCATCAGCTGTTCGCGCCGCCACCAGAACAGGCCCCACGCCAGGCTGCTCATGCCGGCCAGCGTCATGCCGCTTTCGGCCAGGTGGTTCCACAGCTGGCCTTTGGCGACCATGAAGAATTCGTCCATCACGTCGGCCACCGCGCCCAGCAGCAGGCCGCCCAGGCCCAGCGCCAGCAAGGCGGTGACCCGGCCCGGAGGGCGGCAGCTGAGCAGGACGATGAAGCAGGTGCACGCCATCAGCGCGATGCTCGTCTCGCCGGCGATGTCGATCCAGTTCCACAGCGCTGGCGGCTTGGCCATGCCGGCGCTGGCATACAAGGCAATGGTGGCGGCGCTGCCCAGCAGGGCCAGCGTCAGGATCGTGCGGTGGGATCGTAGCATGTGGGTGCTCGCTAGGTGAGGGTAATGCTTCACGATGCTAATGAGCGGCCGTGACGACCTGATGACAAGTCCAGTCTTATCGGCTCAGGCGCAACAGGCCGATCAGCTCATGCGTGCGCCGTACGTGGGGGTAGGGGCGGGGCAAATGAGCTCATTGGGCCCGGTTGACCCGAAAAGCGGGCGCCGCTGTCATGCAATGGACATATGCGCCACCTAGACTCGCCCTGTTTTTTACACAACCTACGGCGAGCCATGACTACTTACAACTTTCAGCACCGACCTTTGCGCCAGTTGCCGCGCCTGACTATCCTTGCACTGAGCCTGTTGCAGCTGGGCGCAGCCCATGCTGAAGAAGCGCCCGCGCCGGTCGACGTGGTCCTGGTCTCGGGCCAGCGATCGAGCATGCGCGCCGCGCTGGCGGCCCAGCAAAAAGCGGACAACATCGTCAGCGTCGTCAGCAGCGACGACATCGGCGGGCTGCCGGACAAGAATGCAGCCGAAGCGTTGGCGCGCCTGCCCGGCGTGGCGGTGCAGCGCGACCAGGGTGAAGGACGCTACATCGTGGTGCGCGGTATGGGCCCGGACTACAACGCCACCACCATCAACGGCGCGCTGGTGCCGTCGCCCGAATCGGGACGGCGCGCAGTGGCGCTGGACGTGCTGCCGGCCGGTTTGATCCGCTCGCTGGAAGTGTCCAAGACCTTGATGCCGGACCAGGACGCCAATTCGCTGGGCGGCACGGTCGACGTCAAGGCGCTGTCGGCATTCGATTTGCCCGGCTCGCTGCTGTCGCTGCAGGCCGGCGCCAGTCATGACCAGAACACTGGCCACACCAGCCCGCAAGCGAGCATACTGCTGGCGCAGCGCTTCATGGACGGCAAGCTGGGCGTGGCCGCCGGCCTGGGCGCGGAACGCCGCAAATTCGGCTCGGACAATGTGGAAACGGGCGGCGGCTGGCGCGCCGGCAGCATGAGCAATCTGGAAATGCGCGACTACCTGCCTCAGCGCGAGCGCCGCGCGCTGGCGCTGAACCTGGACTTCCGTCCGCAAGCGGGGGCGGCGCTGTACATGTGCACCTTCGTGAGCCAATTCAGCGACGACGAAGTGCGCGACCGCCTGACCATCAGCAATATTTCCGGCGGCGCAGCTGCGCCCGATACCCCGTTCAGCGCGCGCGGCGAACGCCGTCTGCGTCAGCGCAAGTACACCCAGGAAATCAGTTCGGTCGTGCTGGGCGGCGATGTGCGTCTGGGTGACTGGAAACTGAGCGCGGCACTGGCCAACAGCCGCGCCAGCGAGGACACGCCGGAAAGCATCAACGATGCGCGCTTTCGCGGCACCGCCAATTTCAGCGCCCTGAGCTATGCCGGCACCGACGTGCCGCGCCTGACCGGCCCGGCCGCCTTGACCGATCCGGCCAATTACAAGCTGACCGGCATCACGCTGCAGGCGCGTGCCAGCCAGGACGCCGAGCACCATATGCGGATTGACCTGGGCCGCCAAATGGCCATGGGCGAGCTGCGCGCCGACTTCAAGGGCGGCGTCAAGTTCAGCCGCCGCACCAAGGAAAACGACACCGAGCAGTGGGGTTACACCAGCAAGACTGCGGGCAATCCCAACTACTGGGGCGCCGGCAGCGTGCTGATGAGCGACTTCACGCAAGGCGCGCTGGATTATCCACTCGCCAACCTTGGGCCTGGCATCAGTGCAGCTTTGATCCGGGCCCGGGTGGCGCCGCTCGAGCGCGCCGCAGCGCGCCTGCTGGCCGCGTCCAGCCTGAACGACTACACGATGAATGAAGACATTGACGCCGGTTATCTGCAGGCGGGCGTTGACATCGGCAACTGGCGCCTGCTGGCCGGCGTGCGTAACGAGCGCACCAGCTTTGATGCGCGCGGCAGCCAGGTTGCAGCCAACGGCGTGGCGCCGGTCGCCAGCAGCAAGTCGACTTCGGAATGGCTGCCCAACCTGCAGGCGCGCTATGACCTTGACAAGCACACCAGCGTGCGCGCGGCCTGGACCAATGCCGTGGTGCGCGCCAATTTCAGCCAGCTGGCGCCCGGCATCAGCCTCGATAGCGCCACCGAAGCGGTGATCGGCAATCCGGAACTGAATCCCTTGACCGCGTCCAACCTGGACCTGGGGATCGAGCGCATGCTGGGCGCCGACGGTGCGCTGTCGGCTTACGTGTATGCCAAGGACATCAAGAATTTCACTTATACCACCGACCTGGCCGGCACCGGTTCCTGGGCCGGCTACACCAAGGCCACCAGCTACGCCAACGGCGACCAGGCCAAGGTGCACGGCATCGAATTGTCGTACACCCAGGCGCTGCGCATGCTGCCGGCGCCGTGGAACGGCTTGCTGGTGGGCGCCAACGCCAGCTTCAACACTGGTCATGCGACCATCGGCCGCTTTGATGTGGCCAGCGGCGGTACGCTGACGCGCAATATCCGCCTGCCGGGCCAGTCGAACCGCGTCGTCAACCTGATGCTGGGCTACGAAAGCGGCAAACTGAGCACCCGCCTGGCGCTGAACCAGAAATCGAACTACCTGCTGGAACTGGGCGGGGACATCCTCAACCCGGCCACCGATGCCTACGTCGACACCCAGCGCCAGCTGGACCTGTCGTTCGGCTACCAGATCACCAGGAAAATACAGCTGGTCTTCGAAGGCATCAACTTGAACAACGAACATTACTACGTGTACGAAGGCACCAAGGCCTTCAACAAGCAATACGAACAATACGGCCGCACCTACAAGCTGAGCCTGAAAGCGAACCTCTTCTGATGAAAACGACGATCAAAACACTTGCGCTGCTGTGCGCACTGGCCGGCGCGAACGCGCAGGCACTCGAACTGGCCGGCGGCGGCCGGCTGGAACTGGGCAAGAAGGCCTTGGTCCTGTTCGACGCCGCTGGCCGCGAGCGCGCCACGTTGCCGATCCGTGCCCAGCAACTGGACGCGCGCGCGGTCAATGGCGCCGGCCTGGCTTTGGTGCGCGACGCCGCAATCCAGCATGCACGCCTGATCCGCTTCGACGCCACACGCGGCACGCTGGAGCCGCTGGCGGTGCTGCCGGTGCAATCGTTCGGCGTGGAGAGCCTGTGCCTGTTCCGCGACCAGCAAGGCCTGGATCAGATTTTCGTGGCTGGCAAGGATGGCCAGGCCGAGCAGTGGGTGATGCACGGCGCCACGCCGCGCCTGCTGCGCAAGCTGAGTTTCCCGCTCGACGCTGCCCAGTGCAAGGTCGACGATGCGGCGCACACGCTGTACGTGGACGAGGCGCAGGTCGGCACCTGGGCCTATGAGGCCAATAGCGAAGCGGCGCCGGCGCGCAAGCTGCTCAAGGGGCGCACGCGGGCCCTGGCGCGGGCCGCCAACCCGGCAGTGGTGGTGCAGGCGCGCGCCCAGACGGAGCCGGTGGCCAAGCTGGGCGATGTGGCCGACGATCCGGCGATCTGGGTCCACCCCGGCGACGCTACGCAGTCGCGGGTGCTGGGCACCAACAAGAAGCAGGGCTTGATGGTGTATGACTTGCAAGGCAAGCAGCTGCAAATGCTGGAAGTCGGACGCCTGAACAACGTTGACCTGCGCCAGGGCGTGCAATGGGATGGAAAATACTACGACCTGGCCGTGGCCAGCCAGCGCGACGACAACACGGTGGTCCTGTTCGGCATCGACGGCAGTGGAACAGTGGCCGAATTGACGCGCTTTCCCACCAGCTTCAAGGAAATCTACGGGATCTGCTTGTACCAGCCGCGCAGCGGCGGCCTGGAAGTGATCGTCAACGACAAGAGTGGCGCGTTCGAACAGTACCGCATCGGCCGCGTCGACGGGCAGTGGAACAGCGTGCCAGGGCGCCAGTTCAAGGTAGCCAGCCAGCCCGAAGGCTGCGTGGCCGATGACCGCACCGGGCGTTTGTTTCTGGGCGAGGAAAAGCGCGGCGTGTGGACCATGGCGGCCGGGAGCAATCAGCCGGCATCGATGAAGTTGGTGCTGGGCGTGGGCCGCGACCTGCGTGCGGACGTGGAGGGCATGGCGATCTATCACGGTGAACGCGCCAACTACCTGATCGTGTCGAGCCAGGGCGACAGCAGTTACGTGGTGCTGGACGCGGCCGCGCCGTACAAGGTGCGCGGCCGCTTCAAGGTCGGCTTCAATCTCGATGCCGGGATCGACGGCGCCGCCGACACCGATGGCTTGGACGTGACCGAGAAGAACCTCGGCGGCGCCTTCGGCCAGGGCATGCTGGTGATCCAGGACGGCTACAAGCGTCTTCCCGATGGCCCGCAGAACTTCAAGTATGTGGGCTGGGAAGACGTGGCCAAGGCGCTGGGCTTGTGATCAGCCGGTGTTGCGGCCGATCTTGCCGCTGCGTACCCCATACCGTCACGAAGGGCCTTATCGCTGTTTGAGTATCGACTTGTCGAGCTTGATGGAGACACCGACGCTGCGCCCGGCCAGGTTGGCCACACTGTAGTGCGCCGCGCTGCCCAGCACCTGGGCGCCGTCGGACAGGCTCAGGCCGTAATCTTGCTGCAGCCATTGCAGCATGCCGGCCGTGGCTGCGCGCAGGGCGTCGTCGAGCGAGCCGGCCTGTCCCAGCGCCATGATGCGGGTCGGCGAGGCGACCCGCGGCAGGTTGATGGCTTGCTGCTTGATCAGTTCGACCGTGAACTCGACTTCCATCGACGTTTCCAGCGCATATTGCGACGTCTCGCCATCGCCCTGCAGGGCATGCGCGTCGCCCAGGTAGAGCAGGGCGCCGGGCTGCTGGATCGGCAGGTAGACGGTATTGCCTTCGACCACTTCGTTGAAATCCATGTTGCCGCCAACGCGGCCCGTGTCGCCGGTCGACATGGGCGGACCATCGCCGGGCGCCACGGCCAGGCCGCCCAGCATGGGGCGCACAGGCACGGCGAAGTCGCGCAGTGCGGCCGAGCGCTGTTGCGGCCAGGCCAGGCCGCGCGCGCGGTCCAGTGTCCAGCGCACCGGCTTGCCCAGTTCGCCCGCTTTGGCCGCCATGCTGGTCGTCAAGGCGCGCCCGACGATGCTATCGAGACTGTCCGCATAATCGCGGTTCAGGCGCAGCTTGCGCAAGTGGACCACCAGGGTATCGCCCGCCGCTGCGCCAACGATGAAAAACGGTCCCGTTTGCGGATTGCCGAACAGCGCGCGCGTGACGCCCTGTTCGTCGACGCCGCCTGAATCGATGGTCTTGGTGTGGACGCTGTCGCCTGGCCAGATGGTCAGTACCGGCGCGCGCTCTGCGCTAAACGTATTGGCGTAATCGGTGGGCGTATACTCATGCCGGCGTGGCGCGCCGGGCGGGCGTTGCGGCAGCAGCCGCGCGGTAAACGCATGCTGGACGCGGACCTTGGGCTGGTTCGTATCGGGGAAGTCGGCGCTGCCGCGCATGACGCCATCGGCCAGTTGGGCGCGGTAGGCATAGTGCGCGCCATTGCGGTCGGTGCTGCTAAAAGCGATGTGCCCGTGCTGGCGCTGGACACTGGCCTTGTCGCCATCGAGTTCGCCTGCGTCGCCCTGCAAGGTCAGGGTCTGGTAGGTGGGGTTGCCCCAGCGATCGAGTGCGATGATCCAGGTTTCCGGGGTGCTGGCCTGGGTGGCGCCGGCGCAGCACAACAAGCAGAGTGCGAACAACTTGGTCATCAATAAATCCGTGGTTGATTGGGCGAGTGCACAGCTTAGCGCGTGGATGGAATGGGAATATTATTTTTTTGGTATGCATGTCGTGGGCGGCATGATGGCCGTAAAAGCGAATGCAGGTACAATCGCGTTCGCCCATCATTTATCCCCTCATGCCATATATGTATTCACGCCGTGCTGCCCTGATTGCCCTTGCCTTGTTTGCCACCGCTTGCCAGACCACGGCCCCGGTCGCGCTACCCGAAGCTGTGAAGGTGGAGCCGGCCGTGGTGGCGCCAACGCCGGCGCCGCGCAAGATTCGCATCGGCCTGGCGCTGGGCGGCGGCGCCGCGCGCGGCTTCGCCCACATCGGCGTGATCAAGGCGCTCGAAGCGCAGGGCATTTATCCGGAGATCGTGGTCGGCACCAGTGCCGGCAGTGTCGTGGGCGCCATGTACGCGGCTGGCAACGACGGCTTTGCGCTGCAAAAAATTGCCATGGACATGGATGAGGCCACCATTTCCGACTGGGCTTTGCCGCTGTTCGGCAAGACGTCCGGCGTGCTCAAGGGCGAAGCGCTGCAGACCTACGTCAACAAGGCGGTCAAGAATGTCACGATGGAAAAGCTCAAGCTCAAATTCGGCGCCGTGGCGACCGACTTGAACAGCGGCCAGCCGATCCTGTTCCAGCGCGGTAATACGGGGCAGGCCGTGCGCGCTTCGTCGTCGGTGCCGAGCGTGTTCCAGCCGGTGCAGATCGGCACGCACTCGTACGTTGACGGCGGGCTGGTCGCGCCAGTGCCGGTGCGCTTTGCGCGCGAAATGGGCGCCGATTTCATCATTGCCGTGAACATTTCGACGCAGACCGATGCGCAGGCGGCGGTCAGCTCGCTGCAAGTGCTGCTGCAGACCTTTGCGATCATGGGGCAGCGCCTCAATCACTATGAGTTGAAGGACGCCGACATCGTGATCTCGCCGTCGCTGCCCAAAATGGGCGGCAACGACTTTAACGGGCGCAACGTGGCCATCATGGCCGGCGAGCAGGCGGCGGCGTCGGTGATGCCGCAGATTAAGGCCAAGCTGAAGGCGCTGCAGCAGCCATAGTAGCTATACGGAATCGGATATCGGCGGCCGCTTCGGCTGCCGTAAAATGCGGTCAACTTCCTATTGGGCTTACACATGCATACCAAATCCGTACTGAGCGCCATCGACGTCAAAAAAATCCTGGTCGGCGCCGAAGCTGAGGCGCTGGTCAATAACTGGGCGGTGACGATCGCCATCGTCGACGATGGCGGCCATTTGCTGGCGCTGCAGCGGCTCGACGGCGCCGCGCCGCTGACCGCGCATATCGCGCCGGCCAAGGCGCACACGTCGGCGCTGGGCCGGCGCGAGACCAAGATCTATGAAGACATCATCAATAACGGCCGCACCGCGTTCGTGACTGCGCCGCTGGTGGCGGGCATGCTCGAAGGCGGCGTGCCGATCATCGTGGATGGCCAGGTGGTCGGCGCGGTGGGCGTATCGGGCGTCAAGTCGGAACAGGATGTGCAGATTGCCAAGGCCGGCATCGCGGCCCTGCTGCAAGGCTAAGCGTCAGGCGTGGATTTCCGACCCTTCGGGGGCGGAATCGAGCGTGTGGGTGCGGCTGAGCCAGTCGGTCAGTGGCGCCATGTCCGTCACCAGGATCTCGGTGCCCTGGATGAAGCCGATCTGGAATAAATTATTGAAGTCGCAACTGAGCTTGTTGACCGTGGGTGAGCCCTTGGTCATCCGGTCATAGGCTTTGAACACTTTGTTCTGCCATGAGTGCAGGGCGGCATCGTTGAATTTGTTATTCTCGAAATACACCATCACGCTGCCGTCGGGGTTGCCGTAGCCGACCATGCCCGAGCCGTTACGCAGCAATTCGGCCACCGCCAGCTCGGCATCGGCGCGCGGCGCGAACACGGCGGCGCGTTGGCCCGGGCCCGGGCGTTCTGTCGGTGTATCTCTGCCATAAGTGCTCATATTTCATCTCCTGAAAAATTTCCGTCATTACAGGCCGGCCGGCGATTGCCGGAAAGGACCATTTGCGCTATAATTTGGAGGTTTAGCCATTCACACATATACCGTAGCGACTACCCACCATCCCTCATTCAAAATGACACCGTACCTTGAGCGCAAGTGGCTCAGGATCCATGGTCGTCGGTCTGACGTGGCGCAGCTACGGTAACTTTATCAGGAGTTGCCCTTGCCGCCATTTTTTTCTGGCCCCGCCGTTCCAGCCATCCTTGCGCTCGCAGACGGAACGATATTTAAAGGTATTTCCATTGGCGCCGCCGGCCATACCACCGGAGAAGTCGTGTTCAACACGTCGATGACCGGTTACCAGGAAATCCTTACCGATCCAAGTTACTCGCGCCAGATGGTCACCTTGACCTACCCGCATATCGGCAACACCGGCATCAATCCGGAAGATGTCGAATCGGGCAAAGTCCATGCTGCAGGTCTGATCATTCGCGACCTGCCTTTGATGGCATCGAATTTCCGTTCCACCCAATCGCTGTCCGATTACCTGAAGGCCGAAGGCATTGTCGCCATCGCCGGCATCGACACCCGCAAGCTGACGCGCATCCTGCGCGAAAAAGGCGCGCAGGGCGGTGCCATCCTGATCGGCACTCAAGGCAACGAGCCGTCGCAGTCGCAAGCACTGGAACTGGCGCGCTCGTTCCCGGGCTTGGCCGGCATGGACCTGGCCAAGGTGGTTTCGACCACCAAGGCCTACGAGACCGTTGAAACCGAATGGACGCTGGGCCAAGGCTACGGCAAGCTGGAAAATCCACGCTTTCACGTGGTCGCCTTCGACTATGGCGTCAAGCGTAACATCTTGCGCATGCTGACCGCGCGCGGCTGCCGCGTGACGGTGCTGCCGGCGCAAGCGTCGGCTGCCGACGCGCTGGCGTTGAACCCGGACGGCATCTTCCTGTCCAACGGTCCTGGCGACCCGGAGCCGTGCGATTACGCGATCGCCGCCACCAAGGAGCTGATCGAGCGCGGCATCCCGACCTTCGGCATCTGCCTCGGTCACCAGATCATGGCAATCGCTTCCGGCGCCAAGACCTTGAAAATGAAATTCGGCCACCACGGCGCCAACCACCCGGTGCAGGACCTCGATTCGAAGCAGGTGATGATCACCTCGCAGAACCACGGTTTTGCGGTCGATGCCAAAACGTTGCCGGCCAACTGCGGCGTGACCCACGTGTCGCTGTTCGACGGCTCGCTGCAGGGCTTTGCCCGCACCGACAAGCCGGCCTTCTGCTTCCAGGGCCACCCTGAGGCATCGCCAGGACCGAACGACGTCGCTTACCTGTTTGACCGCTTCATCAGCTTGATGCAAGCAGCGGAGAAAAAATAAATGCCAAAACGTACAGACATTAAAAGTATTCTGATTATTGGCGCGGGCCCGATCATCATCGGTCAGGCTTGCGAATTCGATTATTCGGGCGCCCAGGCGTGCAAGGCGCTGCGCGAAGAGGGCTACAAAGTCATCCTCGTCAACAGCAACCCGGCTACCATCATGACCGACCCGGAAATGGCGGACGTGACCTACATCGAGCCGATCACCTGGAAAGTGGTCGAGCGCATCATCGCCAAGGAGCGTCCTGACGCGATTCTGCCGACCATGGGCGGCCAGACGGCGCTCAATTGCGCGCTGGACCTGCACAACAACGGCGTGCTGAAACAGTACAACGTGGAGCTGATCGGCGCTTCGCCCGAAGCGATCGACAAGGCCGAAGACCGTTCCAAGTTCAAGGAAGCGATGACCAAGATCGGTCTCGGTTCGGCGCGCTCGGGCGTGGCGCACTCGATGGAAGAATCGTGGGCAGTGCAGCGCGAGCTGGGCTTCCCGACGATTATCCGTCCCTCGTTCACCATGGGCGGCACCGGTGGCGGCATCGCTTACAACGAAGAAGAATTCGAAACCATCTGCAAGCGCGGCCTGGAAGCGTCGCCGACCAAGGAACTGCTGATCGAAGAGTCCCTGATCGGCTGGAAAGAGTACGAGATGGAAGTGGTGCGCGACAAGGCGGACAACT
>JAZJXM010000003.1:0-29778 GCA_040390915.1 Pseudomonadota bacterium | reverse complement strand
TTGGGCCCGTGTCCGGATGACAGACTTGACCCTGTTGCGTTACGTTCAGACTTCGCTCAGTGTCGCCCGAAATACGTCGGTCAGCATGCCGACCCGCTCCTGTTTCGCATCGCGCTGCGGTGCGATCGATTCGAGCCGTTCCAACTCGCGCTCGATAAATGCATTGATTGTTGCGATCGGATCCGACAGGCCCATTTCTGGCGCCGCCTTCTTGCGCGCCAACAGCATCTGGATATCCGCACACAAGGCGCTTTCGTCTGCGATCAGATGCAGTAATTTGTCGAATTCGATGGGGGCAGCAGTGCCGTAGCGTTCCAGCCAGCGCACCGCCAGCAGCGGGCGCAGCACGTAGAAGTATTTTTTCAGCGGCACCTGGTCGCCGCGCAAATAACCACGGTAATTAGTTTTGGCCATGCTGCGGTAGTGGTAAATGCCGCGCTCGACGCAATAGATTTCGGCCATCAGTTGACGCACGTTTTCAGCGAAACCGCCTTCCTGCTGGTAGATGATCGGCGACTGGATCCATTCGACGAAAGCGGGATTCGATTTCCAGAACAGGCGCAGTGCCTTGCGCACGTCCCAGCCATTCAGGTCGATCTCGTCAGTGATCTCGTACTCGATCACGTCGCGGCGCTCTTCCAGGTCGACCGATAAGTACCATTCGGCTGGACGCGCATAGATGAAGCGTACGTCGTAGTCGCTGTTCGACGAATGAAAGCCCCAGGCGCGGCTGCCCGATTCCACTGCAAGCAGGATGCGTACGCCTTCTTCGCGCTCGGTGTTGGCCAGGCGCGTCATGATGTCGGCGTGGATGTCGGATGGGATGACGTCGTTCATAATCGCGTATTGTGCAAATTGCAATCGCACAGTGTACGGCGTCACGTTCCCCACGAGCAAGTTAATATAATTTCAAAATGAGAGGCTGGATGAAATTTTATGTCAGCGCTCAATCACTCAACATGGTATTTGATACTGAATTCTTGCGCTTATCAGAATCGTCTATATAATTTTTCTTATATAGGAGGCGATCATGATGCAGTTCAAAGTGACCACGGTTGGCGGCTCGGTCGGTTTCATCCTCAACAGGGAAGCTAAGGCGAAGCTGAACGTGGTCAAGGGCGATACCATTTTCCTGACTGAAGCGCCGGACGGCGCGCTGCGCATCACCGCGTTTAATCCGGATTTTGCCGTACAGATGACGATGGCCGAAGACATCATGCGCGAAGACCGCGAGATCTTGCGTGCGCTGGCCAAGTGAACCGGTGGCTGTGGGTACGGGAAGATGCCCTGATGGCGATGCACGACGTACAACTGGCTGCGCATGGCGGTTCATCCGGCGTGCGTAACCTTGACGCGGTTCGCGCTGCGTTGGCGCGACCAGCCCAGCGCGAAGCCTACGCTGAGCGGCCGCCTGACTTGGCTGAACTGGCCGCTGCGTATGCCCATGGATTGGCCAATTGCCACGGCTTCATCGACGGCAACAAGCGCATCGCCTGGCTGACCGCACGCCTGTTCATCCGCCTCAACGGCGGCCGCTTGCAGTGTTCTCCGCAAGATGCGATTGCCGCCATGCTGACCTTGGCCGCTGGCACCATGAGCGAGGCCGAGCTCGCCGCCTGGTTTCGCTGCCGCCTGCAATAAAGTTGCGCAGAACGGCACCGTGGCGCCGTTCTGCGTGCGCCGGCAGCTTACTGGCTGGCCAGCACGTTGCCCTTGCGGTCGAGCAGCGCCACCTTGACGATCTGCGCCTTGACCACCTTGTTAGTGATGTCGGCCTGTTGGGTGTAGGCGTACACCACCAGCTGCAGCGGGTCGTACTTGCTGCGCATACCCTCGATGGCGCGGGCGCTGTCTTCGCTGGCGACGGTCAGATAACGGAACGCGTCGCCATTAGTAAAGCCGAGCTTGTAGCTGCTGTTGTCGCCAAAGTAGCGGTACGAGCCCGACTCCCAGATCGAACCGTCGAGCGGAAAGCCCTTGTGCTCGAAGTCGTATTTCTCGATCGGGCGGTCGAGCACCATCTTGACGTAACGCTGCTTGCCGGCCTGGGCAACTTCGGCGTCGATCTTCGGCTTGAGCGCAGTGAGCAAGTCGTTCTTGCGAAATTCGTCGCTGGCGCGCGCAAAATCGGGCGAGTAGGCATTCGCCGTTTCCTTGTAATCGAGCGGCATGGCCGCCAGCGACAAGTATTGGAACATGATCTGGTTGCCGCTGTGCAGGTCAATGTACTGCTCGTTCGGCACGCTCTGGTCGGCCTTCGGCAGGGCCGCCTGCGTCACTTCTTGCTTGATGGCGGCGACCGTCTTCGGCGCGGTAGCGTCGGCCAGCGTCGGCGCATTGGCCGCTCCTGGTGCGGCTGTCTTGTCGCTGCAAGCGGTCAGGCAGGTGAGGGTGGCGGCGAACAGCAGGGTAAGCTTGGTATGCATGGTCAGTTTCCTTTGTGATGGTGGTCAGGCGCGCGCGGCCATGTAGCGAATGGCGCCGGTCACGGCGAAATACAGGCTGGTGGCAACGGCCAGATAGAAGCCCAGGCCCAGCGAGATGGCGCGCATCGCTTCGCGCATCATGTTCTGCTGCATGCTCGCGATCATCTCCGCTGCCTGGGCGCCGCCGAACGAGGCAGCCGCCCCGCGCGAGGCGCTGACGGCGTCGCCGATGCTCTGGTAGGCGATGAACGCCACCAGCAACATCCACAGCAGCGGCATCAACGCGCCCAGGTGTGCGCGGCGGTCTTGCCAGAACTGAGGCGCCGCTGGCGCGAGCAATGCCAGCACCGTGAACAGGCCATAGATGCCGGCACCGTCGCTCGCGCCGTTCAAGCCGGCCAACGCACCGGCCGGCGAATTGAGCGCGCCGAGCAGCTTCCAGAACGACAGTCCGGTACGGAAGCCCGGGCCCACGTTGACGGCAACGGTATTGAGGACGAACCACGCTGCTGCCAGCATGGCCAGACCGATCAGGGTAGGCATGCCGAC
The DNA here is from genome assembly GCA_040390915.1 of Pseudomonadota bacterium. GTDB lineage: Bacteria > Pseudomonadota > Gammaproteobacteria > Burkholderiales > Burkholderiaceae_D > Telluria_A. The sequence continues at coordinate 26,803 of JAZJXM010000003.1, read as the reverse complement.
CCGTGCAACGATGCCGCTGGCCAGTTCGCCGCCCTTGGCGCGCGCTGCGTTCAGTGCCGCTTCCGATTGTTCGCGCGCCAGCTGCGTGTCCGGGACCGGCTGCAGGCTGGTAATGGCGTCGCTGTCGTCAAACTGCACCTCGACCGTCATGCCGATGCGCGGCGCGTGTTCGGACTGCCACATGCCTTCGAGCGTGAATGGCATCTGTTTGCCTTCGATCATCAGCAGGCCGGCGCCGGCGCTCGTGTCGCGTAAAATCTTGCCGCGTTTTTTCATGAAGATATTTTCCTGTGTGCGTCTAAAGTGGTCGATGAAACGGCAGCCGGAGGCGCGCGCGACGGGCGCGTTGACTGCCGCGATATGTATAGCCAAGTCAATAATGAATGAATTTACGACCTGGCAACATCATCAAAATGGATGATTGTGCGGGGCTCAGCTTGCACCGCGCGGCAGGGAGGCCAGTATCCTGACCAGATCCTGTTGGCGGCTGGCGCCGGTTTTGCGCAGTACGGCGCGCAATTGGGTGCGTGCAGTTGCCACGCTGACGCTGTAGCGCTCGGCGTAGTCGTTCACCGTCGCGCCGTTGCTCAGTTCATAGGCCAGGCGCGCCTCGGCCGGCGATAGGGTGAACATGTGCATCAGCTGGCTCGGGGACGCGCTCGGCTTGTCGTTGCCCCTGCTGAAAATGAGCACGACACTGGGCGCGCGGTCGCTCAGATAGTTGCCGAAAGGCGAAGCGGCATCCCGGCCGGCGCTGGTGCGCAGGCCCGACACGAACACTTGTGCGCCGCCAGCGCCAAGCAGCCGCAGCGAACTGGCTGGCCCGCCCTGCAGCAAACGCCTGCACAGCAGGGCCAGTTCGCTGTCCTCTGCCAGCTGCCCATGATGCATCTGGTTGTGCAGCTCGTTGCCGTACATGGATTCGAGCAGCCGATTGCTGTAGACGATCTGCGCGCTCGCATCCAGGGCCATCACGCCGTATTGCAGGGCTTGCAGCGCGCTTTCGCTGGCAAGTGCCGAGGCCACTGGCGCGTGCGCCATCACGCTGTCCATGACGCGCCGCAGGTGGGTGTTATAGCGATCGAAGAATTGCTGCTCGTCGTCGGTGAAGCCGGGCCGTCCGGCGCCGTGGTTGAACGCCACAAACAAGTGCTGCTCGGCGCTGCGCTGCAGGCAGGCGCCGATCACGTGGCGAAATCCTTGCGGTATCAGGAAGTCCTGATAAAACTCGTCGCGGTCGACGTAGGCCTGGTCAAAGTACGCTGCGCATTGAAACGTCTGTCCGACCGGTGCAGTTTCCAGGGCGCGCCGGCGCGGGTCGATCCGGTTGTAATAGCTGGCGTACAGGTCGCCGACTTGCTCCATGCCGTCTTGCGTGAGCAGGCGGAAATTTTCCTCGCCGCGCGCGTTGAAGCCGACCATATGGCACAGGTCCGAGTCGAGCATGTGGTTCGCTTTAATTAACGCTGGCTGGAGCAGGCTGGGGTTGAGTACCGATTCATATAGTTCACCGACCGCTGTATCCCAATGCGCAACGTCAATTTTCATGGTGGTATTTATCAGGAGGGCATGGCTACTGTGCCTGGAAGCATAGGACTTTACGTTTGGCTAACTTTGTTGTCCACTAGTCACCTTGTTAGTGGCCTGATAGGGGATCGCTATGCGTATTGCATACAGCGTCCTCGACTGTGCTTGGGCGACTTGCTGGCGATGAAGTTGATATATGGAAAAGCGAAAGCCACTGATTTTGCTGAGATTTTGCTTAACCAATAATTGCAAAACTATTACTAATGATGGAAAATAGCAACATACCTGTCACCTGGACTTTGGCTTCATGCGTCGCGATGATTATCTACATACTCTCTGCAAGGCAGAATTCGGAATTTTCGATCAGGTCGCGGCGAATGCGCGAAAATTAGGGTTCGAATATTGCGCATTTGGGATGAAACTGCCACTCCCGATGGTGGATCCCAAAATAGTCCTGTTGAATGACTACCCGGCAACATGGAGTGAGCGGTATGGAACGCAAGGCTACCTTGGCGTCGATCCAATCGTGAAGCACGGATTGCATTCGAACGCGCCAATCATTTGGAGTGCGGAACTGTTTACTGATGCTGGGGACTTGTGGGACGATGCGAACGCCCATGGCTTGAATCAGGGAATCGGGCTCGCCAAAAGGTTGGAGAACGGATCAGTGGGGATGTTGAACCTCTCCAGGGGCGCCGATCCGATCAGCGCACTGGAAGCACGGAAACTTTTTCCGGAAATTGAAATGATGTCAGAAATGCTTATCGTAACTGAGGGGCGCGCTGCAACGCAGCGTCACTTGCCTGAGTCACTTATCTTGCTGAATGCGCGCGAGAAGGAAATTCTACGATGGACTGCGGATGGCAAGACTTCGTCGGAAATTGGACAAATATTGAACATCGCGACGGCGACTGTAAATTTCCACATTAACAAGGCACTTCTCAAACTGAATTCTGTGAACAAGACGCAGGCGGTCGTGAAGGCCGTCGTGCTCGGCCTCATTGCTAACTGATTAGCGCGACGATGGTTTTCCCAGGAACCTGAGCGGAATGGTGCTCATTGTATAAACTTCGCCAATTTCTTTGAGCGCGCTTTTGCCATACTGCGATTCTGCCTGCGTCACATCGAATTGAGGGGCGGGGGTGAACACCTTGCCATCCTCGCGAATGATCGCTGGCGAGCCGGTGGTGCGGATCCAGATACTGCGCATGATCTCGTCAAAGTCGCGCTGGAGGCTGCGCGCGGCAATTGAATCCATCCCACACTGCTTGGCATCGGGGACCAAGCGCCTGGCCCAGTAATTCTTCCACGCCGCAGCGTTATCGTTGGCGCACCAGATCCTGGCCGTAGTGTCCCATTGTTGAAGCGCGCTGGCTGTGTTGTCGCGTCCATTCAGTGCGGCCGGGAGGACATAGAATGTCGTGTTCAGCATATCGGCATGCTGCGCCAGGTTCGCTTCCATTTTTTTACAGAATGGGCAATCGACCGACGAAAGCAGGATCATTTTGCGGCCGCCGCCGTCTCCATATTGCACTTTGATCATTTTGTTGACGGCGATGTTGTGCAACACCTCTACTTTCAGGAAGAATTTTTCTTCGCCGCTTAAAGCAATATTGGAGCCGGTGTATTGCCACCCATTGACTGCATCGCCGAATATTTGGCCATTCTCCGAAATATAAGCATGAAATTGGCCGCCATCTTGCGACGTGACCTTATATACGCCGTTCACCAGTGTATCTTTCGCGACAGTGCTTCTCATGTCGCTTGCGACATCAAAGCCCTTTGCATACAACACGCCAAAGTAGGCTTTGTGGGCACTAACTGCATCGGCCCGTGCACTTTGCATGAAAAAAATTGCTGCGGCCAGCGGGAGTGATATTGCTATTTTCGAGATCATCTTCATTCGCTAATTTCTCTATTCTTGTGATAGACCTGGTTTTCCGACTAGGGACTGCCCATCCGCCCTTCCGCTGCCAGACGCGCGCATCGGCCTGCAAGGTTTAGCATGCGGCCGAGTTAATCTTGGTCGACAAATGTGGCCTGGCAGGCCTTGTCGCCGGCCTTAAGTTTCTTGGCAAGTTTCGGGGGCATGGGAGCGGTACTGCTCTCGCCGGACGTCAAATTGACCGTGACGTTGTAATAACCTTTCATCGGTCCGGCAGCAAACGCCACGTTGTCAACTTTGACGATGGTCACGAGTTCCGCCTTTGAGCACTTCATGCCGGCGAAGTCCTTGAATGGCTGAGCGGCGGCCGACGTGATAGAAATGGCGCATACCGCCAGACCGACAATGATACTTTTCAAATTGTTCTCCACTGTTGCATAGAATGAGTACGTTAAACGAACCGCCCGAGGCAGTTTCTTCTTGTTCGATTACAGGCAGTGGCGCAGATCGGTGCCGGTTGTGAAGCTCCACGATTTGTCGATCGCCATGCCATTGGTGCTACCAGTTGCAGCACCAGTCGCGGTGCCGACGAAGCGGACGTTGTACTTGGTGTTCTTTTTGAACGGAACTTTACCAACGATAAACGCGACGTTTGCACCCAGCATCGTGGCGTCTTGTGCACTGGTAGCCTTCGTAATCAGGCGGACATTCAGCGGCGCAGTTTGACCTTCTTCGGTGACCGTGAAGCTGGTAACGGCCAGAGCGGTCGATGCTTCCGAAGCCAGGCTGATCGGGTAGCTGGTGAACTTGCACATATTGTCCGACGTCATCGCCATTTCCAGGTAGAACGGATTTGGCGATTCAACATAGTGCGTCAGCGACAGACCGGTCTGACCATCGATCGGGTAGATGCCGACATAGGTACCGGCATTTTTCTGCGGCGTGATGTAGCCCATGTCGATGTAGCTCGGCGAATTGTCGTCCTGCGGCGCCATGCCGAAGTGCGTCATAGCCTGGGTCATCATGCCGCTACGGTGGTACACGCTATCTGCCAGAATTTCGATGATGTTGCTCGAGGTGATAGGCCAGGTCGTGTTGAAGGCAATCACCTCAGTGGCGCCATTGGCAGTAAAACCAGCAGCAATCAGACGATCTATCGGAACGACGCCAGTAAAACCAGCCTGGCCCAAGACCTCGGTGTGCGCATCACCACCACTCTGATGGACGACGACGTAGCTCTGGTGGTTTTTGACCGCCAGGTCAATGTTGGTGCTTTGCAGAACAGGGCCCAGGCCTTGCGAGGTACGGAAGGCATTCATCGCCGCAAAAACATTTGCCTGCTCGGTACCACCAGCGTAGGCGGCTGGCGAGGCGGTGATCAGTAATGCAGCCTGGACTGGCGGCGTAACTGGGGCTGGTGTCACCGGGGCAGGTGGCGTTGTAGGCGCCGGGGTTGACGATGAACCACTGCCCCCGCCGCCGCAACCGGTGAGGGCCAATAGACAGGCGAGCATGCCGGCTGTGACGTTATTCAGGAATATATTTGGCATTGTGCTCGACGTTAGCTAGCGCGATTGAGAGGAGATAGTGTGTTTTTCACCCGCAGCGGCGTGGACTTGGTGCGGAGGCAGCACTTTATGATCGGCAAGTGGTGTTGTCTACTAACTACTTTAGTAGTGGAGGAAAACGCGCTTTATGCGTATTGCATATTGGGAAGTGATGCGCAGAAGAAAAAATCGCCTGCGGCGAGTTTTTGAATGGAGGGGAGGCGAAGGGCAAGAAATCGCGAAGCGATTTCCCTTAGTCAGACGAATCGGAGAGCCTTTCCCTTGCAAGGGAAAGTCGCTCCGCCGGCGCCGAGCAGTGCTCGGCGAAACCCCGGCGTCGCCCCGGCGTCGCCCCGCGTCCCGCAGCTTCGATTCCCGCCGCCTGTTGGCGCTGACGAAAAAAAACCGTCCACTGGACGGTTTTTTAGGATGCGGTGGTGGAGGCGGCGGGAATCGAACCCGCGTCCGCAAGCACTACACAGACAGTTCTACATACTTAGCACTGCCATTTAATTTAACCGGTACAACGCGGACGTGCACGCTGTGTACAAGCGAGTTACCTATTATTTAGTGAATTGCTAAGTAACCCAGCAAACCACGAGTCCCTGTAAATGACTCTAGAGCTTTTGACGGCCCACCCCAGGGACGAGGTGTTCTAGAGCTAGCAGCAATTAAGCTGCGAGTGCGTACGAGTTATCGTTTGCAGTTAAGTTTTTCAGGTTGTATTTACGAGGTAGCCCGCCCTCGGTATGCCCTGCGCTGCTTCGCAACCCACGTCGAAACCAGGTCGCCCCCACAGAACCTCCATTGTAACTCAATGCTCCCTATGGCGCAGCGCCTATTCACGCACGCGTACCGCATAGCCGATTGCTATGGCCGAGCAATATTTATTGCCGCACAGAACGAAATGTGTTGCCATGTGGCATTTAGTGCCGTATAGTATCGATATTGGTTATTAACAAAGTGACCTCACCGACCCACCTACACCGCAGGAGTTTCAACGATGACGTCCAGTAAGCTTGCTTTGAAGTTTTTCGCCGCCGCCTTGATGTTCACCGCTGTTGGCGGCTCTGCCGTCGCTGGCGAAGTGCCTGCGGTGTTCGATTCGAAGAACTGCAAGGCCGAATATCCGAAGGCCGCCCTGATGAACGAAGAGCAGGGCATGGTCTCGATGATGTTCCTGGTCTCGGCCGATGGCCGCGTACTCGAATCGAAGCTGGACAAGACCAGCGGCTTCAAGAATTTGGACAAGGCTGCCCTGTCGGCGATCAGCGCCTGCAAGTTCAAGCCAGGCAGCAAAGACGGCAAGCCAGACTCGACCTGGACCAAGGTCGAATACAACTGGACGCTGAGCTAATCAGTTTCTGAACTCTCCTCCGAGATCCGATTTTAGCCATCCGCCAGCGGGTGGCTTTTTTTTCGCCCGCTCAGGCCCGCAGCGCTTGCTGCGACGGCGCCACCCCCAGCACCATGCGCACCAGTGCCAGCAAGTCGCCCGGGTTCTCGAGCAATTGGTCCGCGCCCCATGCGGCCGGCGCCACTGCGCCGCAATAGCCCCAGGCGCACGCCACCGTCACCATGCCGGCCGCGCGGCCCGCTTCGATGTCGCGCAGGTCGTCGCCCACGTACCAGCATTCGGCAGCCGCCACGCCCAGCCGGCGCGCCCCTTCCAGCAGCGGCGCCGGATGCGGCTTGGCATGCGCCATGGTGTCGCCTGAAATGATGCAGCCGGCTTGACCCAGGCCGATCTGCGGCACCAGCGGGTCGGTGAACCGCGCCGGCTTGTTGGTCACGATGCCCCAGGCGATGCCGGCCGCGGACAGCCCGTCCAGCAGTTCGGCCACGCCCCCAAACAGCGTGCTGTGCACCGCCATCGCCGCCTGGTAGTGGTCGAACCACGCCAGGCGCAGCGCTTCGTAGCCTTCGTCGGCCGGCGTGAGCCCGAAGGCGGCGCCGATCATGCCGCGCGCGCCGGCCGAGGCGGTCGGGCGCAGCAGCGCGTACGGTGTCGGTTCCAGCCCGCGCTCGGTGCGCAGGCGGTTCACTGCCGCCGCCAGGTCGGGGGCGGTGTCGGCCAGCGTGCCGTCCAGGTCGAACAGGATGGCGCGCGGGCGCGGCGGGAGTGCGGGACTGGTCATGATCGAAGAGGGTTGGGCGTCACAGCGGGCGCGTGCAGGCCACCATGTAGTTCACATCGGTGTCCTGGTTGAGCGCGTAGATTTTGGTCAGCGGGTTGTAGCTCATGCCTTTCAGGCCGTCGACCTGCAGGCCGGCTTCGCGCGCAAATTGCGACAGTTCGGCCGGGGTGATGAATTTGGCGTAGTCGTGGGTGCCCTTGGGCAGCATGCGCAGCAGGTATTCGGCGCCGACGATGGCAAACAAATAGGCCTTCGGATTGCGGTTCAGCGTGGAGAAAAACACCTGTCCGCCCGGCTTGACCAGCGTCGCTGCCGCTTTGACGATCGCCGCCGGATCGGGCACGTGCTCCAGCATTTCCATGCACGTCACGACGTCGTACTGGCCCGCTTCGCGCGCGGCCATGTCTTCAGCGGCAATCAGTTCGTAGCGCACTTGCACGCCCGATTCCAGGCTGTGCAGGTCGGCCACCTTGAGCGCCTTTTCCGACAGGTCGATCCCGGTCGCTTGCGCGCCCTTTTTCGCCATCGATTCGGTCAGGATGCCGCCGCCGCAGCCAATGTCGATGACTTTTCTGCCAGCCAGCGGCACGCGCGCGTTGATCCATTCCAGCCGCAGCGGATTGATCTCGTGCAGCGGGCGGAATTCGGACGTGGGATCCCACCAGCGGTGGGCGAGTTCACTAAATTTTTGGATTTCGAGAGGGTCGGCATTCATAGGCGGAATGATAAACGTAAATTGACGTGCGAGAGCGTTTTTTCGCTCTTGCACGTCGCCCCCGCGCAGGCGGGGGGCCATGTTGCTTTTCTAAAAAAAAGCCCCGCCGGCACTGAACGCAATCTTGGGCGCGTTCAGGCCGACGGGGCATTTTACTGCGGTACTGCGTCTTACTTGGCGCGCGTACCAACCACTTCAATTTCGACGCGGCGGTTCTTCTGGCGGCCAGCGGCAGTCTTGTTGCTGTCCACTGGCTGAGCTTCGCCCTTGCCTTCGGTGTAGACGCGGTTCGCTTCGATGCCCTTGCTCTGCAGGTACACCTTGACCGATTCGGCGCGCCGCACCGACAGCTTCTGGTTATACGCATCGGTGCCCACCGAGTCGGTGTGGCCAACGGCAATGATCACTTCCAGGTTGATGCCGCCCAGCTTGGAGACCAGGTCGTCCAGCTTGGCTTTTCCTTCTGGCTTGAGCACGGCTTTGTCGAAGTCGAACAGGGCGTCAGCCGAGAAGCTCACCTTTTCCGACGATGGCGACACTGGGGCCACCACTGGTGCCACGACCACGGTCTTCGGTGCTTCCGGCACCACTGGCGCAGGTGGCGGGCTCACGCATTTGCCGTTTTCCAGCTTGGCTGGCTCGACGCACAGCGGCAAGTCGCAGCCTGGCACGGCATCGGCCGGGGTCCAGTAGCCGGTACGCCAGCACAGACCGTACGGGTCGCGCGCGATGACGCCGCGCGCATCCTGCACGTAGGCGCTGTTTGGCTTGGGCGCCTGGATGTCGGTGGTGACGGGCGCAAACGGTGGCGAACTCTGCGCCAGCGCGCTACCGGCGATCGCAGTCGCAGCCAGCAGGAAGGTGAGGAATTTTTTCATTGTTTATTTCCTTTCGGGGGGAATATCCGCAGCAAATACTGCGCAACTGGGTCTGTGGAAGAGTGTAACAGCTTGCCCCGCCAGAGCCGCGCACCGCTTGTGAAACAGGCAATTAACTTCTCGGCCATTTTGCCACACGCCTTCAAATAGCACGACCGCGCTAATCCTTCCGTCTTTTATTGTCGCGCATCACGTTGTTTTCGTGCAACATCGTGTCTTAACTGTTGCATCCTTCGCCAATATTTCCGAACTGCCACTTATTCGCAGGAGGGTTGCTTTGCAGGAAATGGCCAGTTGCTATACGCCGCATGCTAAAATCCACCGCTTCTGTTGGTAAGTTCGGCGTTCGCAGCGCGCTGTGCACCGATCGTACTGACAGCCCCAACCAAGCAGCGTTTGCGTACAGCTAATATAACCACAGCCTGAGATCAGTCCCGCCAATGGATCAATTCGCAAAAGAAACAATCCCTATTTCCCTCGAAGAAGAGATGCGCAAGAGCTACCTCGATTACGCCATGAGCGTGATCGTGGGCCGCGCCTTGCCGGACGTGCGCGACGGCTTGAAGCCAGTGCACCGCCGGGTCCTGTTCGCCATGCACGAAATGAACAACGTCTACAACCGGCCGTACGTCAAGTGCGCCCGCGTGGTCGGCGAGACCATGGGTAAGTACCACCCGCACGGCGATGCGTCGATTTACGACACGCTGGTGCGCATGGCCCAGGACTTTTCCTTGCGCTACACGCTGGTCGACGGCCAGGGTAACTTCGGTTCGGTCGACGGCGATTCGGCCGCGGCCATGCGTTACACCGAGTGCCGCCTCGACAAGATCGCCGGAGAAATCCTGGCCGACATCGACAAGGACACGGTCGACTTCCAGCCCAACTACGACGGCAAGGAAAAAGAGCCGACCGTGTTGCCAACCCGCATTCCGAACCTGCTGATCAACGGTTCGTCGGGTATTGCGGTCGGCATGGCCACCAACATCCCGCCGCACAACATCACCGAAGTGATCAACGGCGCGCTGCACGTGCTGCGCAACCCGGATTGCACCATCGATGAGCTGATCGAGATCATTCCTGCGCCGGACTTCCCGACCGCCGGCATCATCTACGGTGTCTCGGGCGTGCGCGATGGTTACCGCACCGGCCGTGGCCGCGTTGTCATGCGCGCCAAGACCCACTTCGAGGAATACGGCAAGGACGGCGGGCGCATCGCGATTATCGTCGACGAGCTGCCATACCAGGTCAACAAGAAGTCGCTGCTCGAGCGCATAGCCGAGAACGTGCGCGACAAAAAGCTCGAAGGCATCTCCGACATCCGCGACGAGTCCGACAAGTCGGGCATGCGCGTGGTCATCGAACTGAAGCGCGGCGAAGTGCCGGAAGTGGTGCTCAACAACCTGTACAAGCAGACCCAGTTGCAGGACACCTTCGGCATGAACATGGTGGCGCTGGTGAACGGCCAGCCGAAGCTGCTGAACCTGAAGCAGATGCTGCAATGCTTCCTGTCGCACCGCCGCGAAGTGGTCACGCGCCGTACCGTGTTCGAACTGCGCAAGGCGCGCGAACGCGGCCACATGCTCGAAGGCCTGGCAGTCGCACTGGCCAACATCGATGACTTCATTGCCATCATCAAGGCCGCGCCAACGCCGCCGATCGCCAAGACCGAACTGATGGCGCGCTCGTGGGATTCGTCCCTGGTGCGCGAAATGCTGCAGCGTACCGGCGAAGGCAACACCGTCGGGGGCATCGAGGCGTTCCGTCCAGAACACCTGCCAAAACACTACGGCATGCAGGCCGATGGCATGTACAAGCTGTCCGACGAGCAGGCTGGTGAAATTTTGCAGATGCGCCTGCAACGCCTGACCGGCCTTGAGCAGGACAAGATCGTCAACGAGTACAAAGAGATCATGGAACACATCGCCGACCTGCTGGACATTCTGTCCAAGCCGGAGCGCGTGACCGTCATCATCACCGACGAAATGACGCTGGTGATGAACGAATACGGCGCCGGCAACAAGGATGTGCGCCGCTCGACCATCGAACTCAATGCCACCGACCTGGAAACCGAAGACCTGATCACGCCGCAGGACATGGTCGTGACGCTGTCGCACACCGGCTACATGAAGTCGCAGCCGATCGCCGAATACCGCGCCCAGAAGCGTGGCGGTCGCGGCAAGCAGGCGATGGCGACCAAGGAAGAGGATTGGATCGATCAGCTGTTCATCGCCAATACCCACGATTACATGCTGTGCTTCTCGAACCGCGGCCGCATGTACTGGCTGAAGGTATGGGAAGTGCCGCAAGGCTCGCGCAATTCGCGCGGCAAGCCGATCGTCAACATGTTCCCGCTTGCTGACAACGAGAAGATCACGGTCATCCTGCCGCTGTCGGGTGACAACCGGGTGTTCCCGGAAGACCATTACGTGTTCATGGCGACCAGCCTTGGCACCGTCAAGAAGACCCCGCTGAAAGACTTCAGCAATCCACGCAAGGCCGGCATCATCGCGGTCGACCTGGACGACGGCGACTTCCTGATCGGCGCTGCGCTGACCGACGGCGAGCACGATGTGATGCTGTTCTCCGATTCGGGCAAGGCGGTGCGCTTCGACGAAAACGATGTGCGTCCGATGGGCCGTACCGCGCGCGGCGTGCGCGGCATGAACCTGGAAGAGAACCAGAACGTGATCGCGCTGCTGGTGGCTGAAAACGAGCAGCAGTCGGTGCTCACGGCTACCGAAAACGGCTTCGGCAAGCGTACGCCGATCACCGAGTACACCCGTCATGGCCGCGGCACCAAGGGCATGATCGCGATCCAGACCAGCGAGCGTAACGGCAAGGTCGTTGCCGCGACCCTGGTCGAGGCGAGCGACGAAATCATGCTGATCACGACCGGCGGCGTGCTGATTCGTACCCGCGTTTCGGAAATTCGTGAAATGGGCCGCGCCACGCAAGGCGTGACCCTGATTGCAGTCGAAGACGGCACCAAGCTGTCGGGCCTGCAGCGGATCGTCGAAACCGACCTCGAAGAAGTCGACCTCGAAAGCGCACCGGAGTAAGCCTGCAAGGGGCGCTGTTTCATGCGAAAATAACAGTGCCCCGAACCAAACGCCTTCCATCACCGTATGCGTCCGTTCTGGCGCATCGGGTGTTGGAAGGCTTTTTGCATTTCAGCGTCAACCAATCAACATCGAATTGCTCATGAAAAAAATCGTCACCGCCTTTGCCCTGGTTTTCGCCTTTTCGTCGGTGTACGCGCAAAACGCCGCGCCGGTCAACCCGGCCGCCTCGGCTGCGGTCAAGGAATTGCTACTGTCGATGAAGTACCGCGACCTGGTCACCCAGTCGTTCGCCGAACTTGAAAAGAACATGCCGGCCATGATGCTTGCCGGCGTGACGGCGGCTATCAACGGCAACGCCAAGCTGAGCGACGCCGAAAAGCTGGCGGCAATCGAGGAAGCCAAAAAACAGATTCCGACACTGGCCACCGAGTTCGGCGCCGTGCTGCGCGACGAAAAGCTGATGGATGAGCTGTTCGCCGAAATGACGCCCCTGTACGCGCGCCGCTTCAGCGTGGCCGAGATCAGGCAGATCGCCGCTTTCTACAAAACGCCAGTGGGACTGAAAATGCTCAAACTCACTCCCGAGATCATGAACGAATCGGTGCAGATCAGCCAAAAGATCGTCATGCCGCGCATTGCGGCGTTGATGGAAAAGCTCGCCCAAGGCAAACAATAAAAGGACCCTCGTGACGCACATCTACAACTTCTCCGCCGGCCCGGCCGTCCTGCCCAAGGAAGTGCTGCAGCAAGCCGCCGACGACATGCTTGACTGGCATGGCAGCGGAATGTCGGTCATGGAGATGAGTCACCGCGGTCCCGAATTCATATCGATCTACCAGGAGGCGGTGCGCGACCTGCGCGAACTGCTGGCCATCCCTGCCAATTACAAGGTGCTGTTCCTGCAAGGCGGCGGTCTGGGCGAAAACGCTATCGTGCCGCTCAACCTGCTCGGCCACAAGCAACAGCCGGCCGTCATCGACTTCGTGCACACCGGTTCCTGGTCGGGCAAGTCAGTCAAGGAAGCGCGCCGCTACGCCCAAGTGAACGTCGCCGCCAGTTCCGAGCCGGATCACTTCACGAGCGTGCCACCGCAGGAATCGTGGAAGCTCTCGCCCGACGCGGCCTACCTGCACGTGTGCACCAATGAAACCATCGACGGCGTCGAATACAATTTCGTTCCCACCGTGCAGGGCAGCACCACGCTGGTGGCCGACATGTCCTCGCACATCCTGTCGCGCGTCATCGACGTCTCGAAATACGGTGTCATCTTCGCCGGCGCCCAAAAAAACATCGGCCCGGCCGGCCTGACCCTGGTGATCGTGCGCGACGACCTGCTCGGCGCCGCCTTGCCGATCTGCCCGTCGGCGTTCGACTGGACCAACGTGGCCGCGCACGACTCGATGTATAACACGCCGCCGACCTACGGCATCTACATCGCCGGCCTGGTGTTCGCGCACTTGAAGCGCCAGGGCGGGGTGGCGGCCATGGAGCAGCGCAATATCGCCAAGGCGGCCTTGCTGTACGCGGCGCTCGACCATGATGATTTTTACCAGAACCGCGTGGCGCCGGACTGCCGCTCGCGCATGAACGTCCCGTTCTTCCTGAAGGACGAGAGCCGCAATGAAGAATTCCTGGCCGGTGCAAAAGCGCGCGGCCTGCTGCAACTGAAGGGCCACAAGTCCGTCGGCGGTATGCGAGCATCGATCTACAACGCGATGCCGATCGAGGGCGTGCAAGCCCTGGTCGATTATTTGAATGAGTTCGCCGGGCGGTAATTTCTCCGCGCCGGTGCTGACCACCGAAAATAACAGCTGACCATGACCGACAAACTTACACCATTGCGCGAGCAGATAGACGCGATCGACGCCCGGATTCTTGCGCTGCTCAATGAGCGCGCCGCGCTGGCCCAGCAGGTGGGCCACGTCAAGGCCGAAACCAACGCACCGGTGTTTCGCCCCGAACGCGAAGCCCAGGTGCTGCGCGGCGTGGCCGAACGCAACCCCGGCCCGCTCAAGGGCGCCGACGTGCAGACCATCTTCCGCGAAATCATGTCGTCCTGCCGTTCGCTGGAAAAACGCGTCACCGTGGCTTACCTCGGGCCGTCGGGCACCTTCAGCGAGCAGGCCGTGTACCAGCAGTTCGGCAGCGCCGTCGAAGGCTTGCCGTGCATCTCGATCGACGAAGTGTTTCGCGCCACCGAGGCCGGCACCGCCGATTTCGGCGTGGTCCCGGTGGAAAACTCGTCCGAGGGCGCGATCAACCGGACGCTCGACCTGATGCTCGCCACCACCACCGTCATCAGTGGCGAAATCTCGATTCCCGTGCACCACAGCCTGATGTCCAAAACCGGCAGCATGGATGGCGTGACGGTCGTGTGCGCCCATTCGCAGGCGCTGGCCCAGTGCCAGGGCTGGCTCAATCAGCACTACCCGCAGCTGGAGCGGCGCGCCGTCGCCTCGAACGCCGAAGCGGCCGTCATGGCCAGCAAGGACGCCAGCATTGCCGCTATCGCCAGCGAAATGGCGGGCGAGCAGTACCAGCTGGGCGTGGTCAATGGCCACATCCAGGACGACCCGCACAACCGCACCCGTTTCGCCGTCATCGGGAGCCTGCAGACCAATCCGTCCGGCGCCGACCAGACGTCCTTGGTGCTGGCCGTGCCCAACAAGGCCGGCGCGGTCTACAATTTGCTGGCGCCGTTGGCCGTGAACGGCGTGTCGATGACGCGCTTCGAGTCGCGCCCGGCCCGCATCGGCACCTGGGAATACTACTTCTACGTCGACATCGAAGGCCACGTGCAAAATCCCGCGGTGGCCAAGGCGCTCGAAGAACTTAAAGACAACGCAGCATTTTTCAAGGTGCTGGGCTCGTATCCGCTCAGCCTCACATAACCACACCAGAGAATTCCATGTCCCAGCAATTCGGTCCAGAATACGTACGCGCAATCGCTCCTTACCAGGCCGGCAAACCCATCGCCGAAGTGGCGCGCGAGTTCGGCCTCGATGAGGCCAACATCGTCAAGCTCGCGTCCAACGAAAACCCGTTCGGCGTGCCTGAGTCGAGCCAGCTGGCGATGGCCGCGGCCGTTGCTGACCTGGGCCGCTACCCGGACGCCAACGGCTTCGACCTGAAGGCAGCGCTGTCCAAGCGCTACGACGTGCCGGCCGACTGGATCACGCTGGGCAACGGCAGCAACGACATTCTCGAAATCGCCGCCCACGCCTTCGTGCAAAAAGGCCAGGCCGTGGTGTACGCCCAGTACTCGTTCGCGGTGTATGCGCTGGCGACCCAGGGCGTGGGCGCGCGCGCCATCGTGGTGCCTGCCAAGGACTACGGCCATGACCTGGGCGCGATGCTGGCGGCAATCGACGCTGACACGCGCCTGGTGTACATCGCCAACCCGAACAACCCGACCGGCACCTTCATCCCGGCCGCGCAGATCGAGGCCTTCCTCGACCAGGTGCCGGCCAGCGTGGTGGTGGTGCTGGACGAAGCCTACAACGAGTTCCTGGCGCCCGAGCATCAGTTCGAGTCGGCCAAGTGGGTCGCCAAGTATCCCAACCTGCTGGTCTCGCGCACCTTCTCCAAGGCCTACGGCCTGGCCGGCCTGCGCGTCGGTTTCGCAATCGGCCAGCCAGCGCTGACCGACCTGATGAACCGCATCCGCCAGCCGTTCAACGTCAATTCGCTGGCCCAGGCAGCCGCCATCGCCGCGCTCAATGACAAGGACTTCCTGGAGCAGGGGGCAAACAACAACGCGGCCGGCTACAGCCAGTTCATCGAAGCGTTCGATGAACTGGGCCTGCAGTACGTGCCATCGTTCGGCAACTTCGTGCTGGTCAAGGTCGGTGACGACGATGCCGCTGGCGCGCGCGTGAACCTGGCTTTGCTCAAGCAAGGCGTGATCGTGCGCCCGGTCGGCAACTACGGCTTGCCGCAGTGGCTGCGCATCTCGATCGGCCTGCCGCAGGAAAACGCGATCTTCATCGCGGCCCTGAAGAAAGCGCTGGCCTAAGTGTTCGACAAGGTCGTCATCGTTGGCGTAGGCCTGATCGGCGGATCGTTCGCGCGCGCCTTGCGCGCCGCCGGTGCGGTGCGCACGCTGGTCGGCGTGGGCCGTTCGCCCGAAGCGCTGGCGCGTGCGCTGGCGCTGGGCATCGTCGATGAAGTCGCGACTATCGAGTCGGCGATGGCCGGCGCCGACCTGGTGTTGATCGCAGCGCCGGTGGCGCAGACCGGGCGCATCCTGGCGTCGATGCTGCCGTTTCTGGAAGCGCACACCATCATCACAGACGCCGGCAGCACCAAGACCGACGTCGCCGCCTCCGCACGCGCCGCGCTTGGCGAGCGGGTGGCGCAGTTTGTTCCCGGTCATCCGATTGCAGGGCGCGAGACCAACGGCCCGGATGCCGCCATCGTCGACCTGTATCAAGGCAAAAAGACGGTGCTGACGCCGCTGGCGGAAAACGCAGCGGCCGACGTGGCGCGCGTGGCGGCGGCATGGACCGCGTGCGGCGCCATCATCCACCAGCTCACGCCGCAAGAGCACGACAAGGTGTTCGCATCGGTGTCGCACCTGCCGCACTTGCTGGCCTACGCGCTGGTTGACGACATCGCCAACAAGCCGCATGCCGGCTTGCTGTTCCAGTACGCAGCCAGCGGCTTTCGCGACTTCACCCGCATCGCCGGCTCGTCGCCCGAAATGTGGCGCGACATCAGCCTGGCCAATCAGGGCGCGCTGCTGGGCGAGCTCGATGCGTATCTGGCACAATTGACGGCACTGCGCGCCATGCTGGCAGCCGGCGACGGCGCCGCCATCGAAGCGGTGTACGCCAATGCGCAGCAGGCGCGCCACCGCTGGATCACGTCGATCGAAGCGTTTGAAGCGCCACCACCCCAAGACACGGCAGAATAGTACCCAAGGATTGAGCATGAAGCATTACCCGCATCACATCGACCTCAAACCGGTCATGCACGCCGCAGGCACGGTGCGCCTGCCGGGATCGAAAAGCATCTCCAACCGCACCTTGCTGCTGGCCGCGCTGGCCGAAGGCACGACTACCATCCATGACCTGCTCGCGTCCGACGACACGCTGGTCATGCTGGGCGCCTTGCGTTCGCTCGGCATCAAGTGGGACGAGCAGGGCGAGCACGCCCATGTGGTGCATGGCAGCGGCGGTGTGCTGCCCAACCACGCAGCGGACCTGTTCATGGGCAATGCCGGCACCGCCATCCGTCCGCTGACGGCGGCGCTGGCAGTGATCGGCGGCGACTTCACGCTGCATGGCGTCTCGCGCATGCACGAGCGCCCGATCGGCGACCTGGTCGATGCGCTCAACGCGGTCGGCGCACAGATTGAATACACCGGCGTGCAAGGTTATCCGCCGCTGCGCATCCGGCGCGGGCATATCCACGCCGAGCGCATGGCCGTGCGCGGCAATGTATCGAGCCAGTTCCTGACCGCGATCCTGATGGCCGCGCCGCTGATGGCGCGCGAGCACCCGGTGTCTATTGACGTCGTCGGCGAACTCATTTCCAAACCCTACATCGAAATCACGCTGAACCTGATGCGCCGCTTTGGCGTGACGGTCGAGCAGGACGGCTGGCAGTCGTTCACGGTGCAGCCGGGCCAGAAGTACATCAGCCCGGGCGAGATCCATGTCGAAGGCGATGCCTCCTCGGCCTCGTACTTTTTGGCAGCCGGCGCCATCGGCGGCGGCCCGGTGCGGGTGGAGGGCGTGGGGCGCGACAGCATCCAGGGCGACGTGCGCTTTGCCGAAGCGCTGGAACAGATGGGCGCAACCATCACGCGCGGCGAGAACTGGATCGAAGCGAGCTCGAACGGCGTGTTGAAAGCGATCGACGCCGACTTCAACCACATTCCCGATGCTGCGATGACGATCGCGGTGGCGGCCCTGTACGCGGACGGCACCAGCACGCTGCGCAACATCGCCAGCTGGCGCGTCAAGGAAACGGACCGCCTGGCGGCCATGGCCACCGAGCTGCGCAAGCTGGGCGCGACGGTGGAAGAGGGCCTGGACTACATCACGATCACGCCGCCGGCGGTAATTGCGCCGGCCACCATCGAAACCTACGACGACCACCGCATGGCGATGTGCTTCTCGCTGGCCACGCTGGACGGCAAGGCGCGGCGCGGCAACGCGATGCGCATCCTGGACCCGAAATGCGTGGCCAAGACCTTCCCCGACTACTTCGATGCATTTGCCTTGATTTCTCGCGAGCAACTGTTTTAACATCGGGGTCAGACCTCTATTCACCTAGGTTAAATTAATGACAACAGCCCATCCCATTCCCGTCATCGCCATCGACGGCCCTACTGCCTCGGGCAAGGGCACGGTCGCCCACAAGGTGGCCGACCGGCTCAAGTTCCATTACCTCGATTCGGGCGCGCTGTACCGTCTGACGGCGCTGATGGCGCTGCGCCGCGGGACCGAACTGTCCGACGAGCATGGCATCGCCAAGCTGGCCGAGCACTTGCCGGTGCACTTCGCCGGCGCCGAGATCTTGCTGGCCAACGAAAACGTCACCCACCTGATCCGCGCTGAAGAGGTGGGCAACATGGCCTCCAGGATCGCCGCGCTGCCGACCGTGCGCCAGGCGCTGTTCGCGCTGCAGCTCGGTTTTCGCAAGCCGCCTGGCTTGGTGGCCGATGGCCGCGACATGGGATCGGTAATCTTTCCACATGCGCAACTGAAAGTGTTTTTGACCGCCAGCGTTGAGGCGCGAGCGCAACGCCGATATAAGCAATTGATTGAGAAGGGGTTTTCTGCTAACATGGAAGACCTACTTTCCGATTTGCAGGCGCGCGACGACCGAGATACTCATCGGGCAATCGCCCCGCTGGTCGCGGCGGAAGGAGCGCATATTCTCGATACTTCCCACATGACGGCCGATGAGGCCATCGAAGAAGTGTTGAAATGGTATGCGCAAATCAAGTAGTAAAGGTGCTGGTGCCGGCAATTGTGCCGGGCATCGGCGTGTTTTAACCTAACCCAGTTTAAGTCGCATCGTGCGATCTCTGCTGGCTAACTCGTGTAAATCCTATGTCTACAGCAACAACTGAAGTAAGCGGTATGGAAAGCTTTGCAGCCCTGTTTGAAGAGTCGTTGTCGCGTCAAGATATGCGCTCCGGCGAAGTCATCTCCGCTGAAGTCGTGCGCCTCGACCACAATTTCGTGATCGTCAACGCCGGCCTGAAGTCCGAAGCTTTCATTCCTATCGAAGAATTCAAGAACGACCAGGGCGAACTGGAAGTTCAAGTCGGCGATTTCGTTTCCGTAGCGATTGAGTCGCTGGAAAACGGCTTCGGCGACACCATCCTGTCGCGTGACAAGGCCAAGCGCCTGGCATCGTGGCTGGCGCTGGAAAAAGCCATGGAATCGGGCGAAATCGTGGTCGGTACCGTCAATGGCAAAGTCAAGGGCGGCCTGACCGTGCTGACCAACGGCATTCGCGCGTTCCTGCCAGGTTCGCTGGTCGATACCCGTCCAGTCAAGGACACCACCCCGTTCGAAGGCAAGACCCTGGAATTCAAGGTCATCAAGCTCGACCGCAAGCGTAACAACGTCGTTCTGAGCCGCCGCGCCGTCATCGAAGCTTCGATGGGCGAAGAGCGCCAGAAGCTGATGGAAACGCTCAAAGAAGGCACGGTCGTGACCGGCGTCGTCAAAAATATCACCGACTACGGCGCGTTCGTGGATCTGGGCGGTATCGATGGCCTGCTGCACATCACCGACCTGGCATGGCGCCGTGTACGTCACCCGTCGGAAGTATTGACGGTTGGCCAGGAAATCACCGCCAAGGTCCTGAAGTACGATCAGGAAAAGAACCGCGTTTCGCTGGGCGTGAAGCAGCTGGGCGACGACCCATGGACCGGTCTGTCCCGTCGTTACCCACAAAGCACCCGTCTGTTCGGCAAGGTCACGAACCTCACCGACTACGGCGCGTTCGTGGAAGTCGAGCAGGGTATCGAAGGTCTGGTCCACGTGTCCGAAATGGACTGGACCAACAAGAACGTGGCACCAAACAAAGTTGTCCAGCTGGGCGACGAAGTGGAAGTCATGGTTCTCGAGATCGACGAAGAGCGTCGCCGTATTTCGCTGGGCATGAAGCAGTGCAAAGCCAATCCATGGGATGACTTCGGCGTTACCCACAAGAAGGGCGACAAAGTCCGTGGCGCAATCAAGTCGATCACCGACTTCGGCGTGTTCATCGGCCTGGCCGGCAACATCGACGGCCTGGTACACCTGTCCGACCTGTCCTGGACCGAAACGGGCGAAGAAGCTGTGCGCCGTTTCAAAAAGGGCGACGAACTGGAAGCCATCGTTCTGGCCATCGACGTCGAGCGCGAGCGCGTCTCCCTGGGTGTCAAGCAACTCGAAGGCGACCCATTCAACAACTTCGCTGCAATGAACGACAAAGGCTCCCTGGTAACGGGTACGGTCAAGTCGGTCGAGCCTAAGGGCGCTGTCATCCAGCTGTCCGAAGAAGTTGAAGGCTATCTGCGTGCTTCCGAAATCTCGCGCGACCGCGTTGAAGATGCCGGCACCCACCTGAAAGTCGGCGATTCGGTCGAAGCTCTGGTCATCAACATCGATCGCAAAGCACGCAGCATTCAGCTGTCGATCAAAGCGAAAGACAATGTCGAGACCCAGGAAGCGATGCAGAAAATGGCATCGTCGGCAGACAGCAACGCCGCATCGGGCACCACCAGCCTGGGCGCGCTGCTCAAAGCTAAGTTCGACAACAAGAACTAAGACAGTCACCACAGATGACGAAGTCCGAACTGATCAACCGCCTCGCTGAGCGTTATTCTCAGCTGGTGGCCAAGGATGCGGAGTACGCTGTCAAGACGATTCTGGATGCGATGACCAATGCTTTATCGACTGGTCAGCGCATCGAGATCCGCGGTTTTGGCAGTTTTGCACTGAACAGCAGGCCACCACGCATCGGACGCAATCCCAAGTCCGGCGACAAGGTGATGGTTCCCGAAAAACGGGTACCGCACTTCAAGCCGGGCAAGCAATTGCGCGAGCGGGTAGACGCGATGGTTGGGCAACCGATCA
Organism: Pseudomonadota bacterium; assembly: GCA_040390915.1. Classification (GTDB taxonomy): domain Bacteria; phylum Pseudomonadota; class Gammaproteobacteria; order Burkholderiales; family Burkholderiaceae_D; genus Telluria_A. Next base: position 5,965 of record JAZJXM010000003.1, on the reverse strand, counting down.
TAGAAGACTAAGTCGCCTGGCGACAAAAAACCCCACCAGCCTTCGGGCCGGTGGGGTTTTTTTATGTGTGGGCTTTAACAATTCGGCGCGACGCGCCCGTCCGAGCCGGTGTAGATATAGGCGTCCGGCACATAGCGCCCGCTGCCGATCTTGTCCCACAGATTGCTGGTGCCGTAGGTCCCGGTGATCGTGGTGCCCGTGGTCTGGCAGCTGATGCTCACGCCTGCGCCATCGGCCAGCGAATCGACGATGCTGTACGAGGTGCCCGGGCCGCTGCGCACGTTCAGGTTGGCGCCGGCGGTGTTGACCGTGCCGGGCGAGCCGCCACCGCTGCAGTTGTTCTTGCTGGTGTAGCTCTTGCTGCCCCAGTACAGGATCTGGGCGCCGTTCCACACGATCTTTTGCGCCACGCCGTTCAGGCGCTGCTCGTGGTGCAGGTGCGGGCCGGTGGAGCCGCCGGTCGAGCCCACCGCGCCGATTTTGGTGCCCTGCGCCACATGCACGCCAACCGACACGCTGAACGCGGAGAGGTGGGCGTAATAGGTCTTCCAGCCACTGCCATGGTCCACCACCACATACTTGCCATAACTGGTGCTGCCCAGGTCGGCGACCGTCACCACGGTGCCGCCGGCCGCCGCCGAGACCGTGTCGCCCAGGTCGTCGGTGCGGTTCAGGTCGACCGCGTTTTGCGGGTTGTGGTTGGTGGTGGTGGTGCCGGTCCACACCTGGCCGCACGGGAACGGCATCTGGAACGCAGGGGCCGCCCAGGCAAGGCTGGCGACCAAGCTCGCCAGTGCCAAAATAGCTACTTTGAATTTACGCATTATTTTCCTTATTGTTGGTAAAAGTATTACTGGCCCAAACGTGGATCCAGATCGGTGCGCGCCTGGCTGTACAGCGCGAATTCGTCCTTGCTCAAGGAAAACCGTTCCAGCGCATGCAGCGCGCCATCCTTGAGCTGCACACTGGCGTCGTGATTGCGCACGATCTCCAGCAAAGCGGCCTTCATGCTGTCGGAACGGATGCCAGCCTCGCCAATGGCCGTCACGGCGGCCTGACGCACTTCCGGCGCCTGGTCGGCCAGCGCCTGCTGCAACCGGCCCTCGGCCTGGGCGCTCTTGTCCCACTGGCCCAGTTGCAGCACGCTCTGGCTGCGCACGGACGGATCGGCATGCTGGGCCAGCGCGCTCAGCTGGCTGACGATGGCATCGGCTTCGCCGGCCGCCACCACCGACGGTGTCAATGCCGCGATCGCCTGCGACAAGATGGCGGGCGACTGTTCGGTCGCCATCGCCTGCGTGAGCAGCTGGCGTACTTCCGGTGCGTTGGATGAAAGTTGCTTGAGCATGTCGAACGCGTCCTGGCGCTGTTGCGCGTCGCCGCTGGCGGCCAGCCGTGCCGACAGGGCCACCACGTGCGGCGACGCGATGTTTGACAGGACCGTTTTGAGCAGCGCCCTGGCCTTCGGATCGCGCTCGTTGTCGAAGCGCTGGATCAGGCTGCGCAGCGCGGCCGGATCGGCCTGCGCCTTTTCGCGCAGCTGTTCCTGCATTTCCATCTGCAGCTGATGGTCATCCTTGGCCGATTTGCCCTTGGCCCAGATTTCTTCGAGCGAGCCGGCCGGCGCGGTGGCCGGGGCATCGTTCCATAAAGCAGCCAGCTGGCCCATGCCGGCGCTGGGGGCGGGCGCCGGCGCTGGCGCGTTGACAGTGGCGGCCGGCGCCGCGCTGCCCGGCGACCAGATGCGCCAGGCGACGACAAAGCCCAGCACAAAACTCAATCCCATGCCCGCAAGGAAGCCCGACCGTGATGAGGTATGCATGAATGACCGTCCCGTTATCAATGAGGTGGCGCAGCGAAAAACGATACTAGGCAGGGCCCATGGGGCTGTCAAGAATGAATTGTGAGCGCTTCCATTCACCCTTTCGGGTGGGTTGCGCCCTGGCGCGAGCCGGTCCGCTCAGCGGGGAATGGTGTAATATGCGACACTTACGACCTTCTCGACTTTGGCACCCAGATGAAATTTGTTTCCACCATCGTTGGCATCATCCTGTTCATTCTGTTTTTCGGTTTCGCGCTGAAAAACACCCAACCGGTTGACCTGCATTTCTTCCTCAATTACGAATTGCGCGGCCCGCTGGTGCTGATGCTGCTGGCCTTTTTCGTGGCCGGCGCCGCGCTTGGCATTCTGGCCGTCACGCCGACGGTGTTTCGCCACCGGCGCGAAACGAACAAGCACAAGAGCACCATCCAGGCGCTGCAAAGCGTGGCCCGCACCGGCCCGACCCAGCCGCAACCGGACAGCGTGAACACCCAGATCCACCCGTAAAAATATAAAAAGAATCGCATGGAATTTGAAACCTGGATGCTGATCGGCATCCCCCTGTTTTTTGCAATGGGCTGGATTACGGCGCGCGTCGATATCCGGCAACTGGTGTCCGAATCGCGCACGCTGCCGCGCGGCTACTTCAAGGGCTTGAACCTGCTGCTCAACGAGCAGCCCGACAAGGCCATCGACGCCTTCATTGAAATCGTCAAGCTCGATCCCGAATCGGCCGACATGCACTTTGCGCTGGGCAACCTGTTCCGCCGCCGCGGCGAAATCGAACGCGCGATCCGGGTCCACCAGAACCTGCTGGCGCGTCCCGACTTGCCGCTCGAGCAGCAAGCCCAGGCCAAGTACGAACTGGGCATGGACTACCTGAAAGCGGGCCTGCTGGACCGCGCCGAAGAAACCTTCAACGCGCTGGTCGAGGGCCCGTATTCGGTGCAGGCGCGGCGCTCGCTGCTGGAAATCTTCCAGCGCGAAAAAGAATGGACGCGCGCGATCGACGCTGCCCGCGGGCTGCAGGAATCGGGCGCCGGTGCGCGCCAGAAGGAAATCGCCCAGTTCTATTGCGAACTGGCGCAGGACGCGCTGGTGCACTTGCAAGTGGGCGATGCGCTGGCCCTGCTTGAAAAAGCGGTCCAGACCGACCGCACCAATGTGCGCGCCATCATGCTCACCGGCGACGCCCAGCTGGCCCAGAACGATGTCGAAGGCGCGCTGGTCACCTGGCGCCGCGTGGAGCAGCAAAGCGTGCCGCACGTGGCGCTGGTGGCGGGGCGCCTGATGGACGGCTACCGCAAGGTCGGGCGCCCGCAGGAAGGCGTCAACCTGCTGCGCTCTTACCTGGCCGAAGCGTCGTCGATCGACCTGACCGAGGTGGTGTTCAAGGCAGTCATTGAACTGGACGGCGTGGACGCAGCCAAGCAACTGGTGGTGGACGAACTGCGCCGCAACCCGACCCTCTTGGGCCTGGACAAGCTGCTCGAAGCGCGCCTGATGGATGCGCCGGCCGAGATCTGGGAAGAGCTGTCGATGGTCAAGAACCTGATTCACGGCTACACCCAGAAACTGGCACGCTACCGCTGCAGCCACTGCGGCTTCAAGGCGCGCCAGTTCTACTGGCAATGCCCCGGCTGCAGCAACTGGGAAACCTACCCGCCGCGCCGTTCCGAAGAACTCAATGTAATGAATTAATGATGATCAGCCGTTTGCTCACGTCCGACAGTTATCCCGCCATCGCCGCGCCCGATCTGGCCAAGGTGCGCATCCTGGTGGTGGGCGACGTCATGCTCGACCGCTACTGGTTCGGCGACGTCAGCCGCATTTCGCCGGAAGCGCCAGTGCCGGTGGTGCGTATCGAGAAGCGCGAAGAGCGCCTGGGCGGCGCTGCCAACGTGGCGCGCAATACCGCCGCACTGGGCGCCCATTGCGGCCTGTTGGGCGTGGTCGGGGCCGACGAAGCGGGCGCCCAGGTCGCGCACCTGCTGCAAGACTCGGGCATCGTCAGCTATTTGCAGCGCGACGAAGCGATTTCGACCATCATCAAGCTGCGCGTGATCGGGCGCCAGCAGCAACTGCTGCGCATCGATTTCGAAGACGCGCCGACCGACACCGTGCTGCGCGACAAGCTGACCCAGTTCAACGCCTTGCTGCCCGATTACGACGTGATCATCCTGTCCGACTACAACAAGGGCAGCCTGGTCAACGTGACGCAGATGATCGAAGCGGGCCGCGCGGCCGGCAAGATCGTCATGGTCGACCCGAAAGGCGACGATTTTTCGCCGTATGCGGGCGCCACCGTGCTGACTCCGAACAAGTCCGAGCTGCGCCGCATCGTCGGCAGCTGGAGCACTGAAGAACAGCTGACCGCCAAGGCCCAGGGTTTGCGCGAGCAGCTGCGCCTCGATGCATTGTTGCTGACCCGCTCGGAAGAGGGCATGACCTTGTACACCGCCGACGAAGTGCTGCACATGCACGCCGATGCGCGCGAAGTGTTCGACGTCTCGGGCGCGGGCGACACCGTGATTGCCACCATGGCCGCCATGCTGGGCGCGGGCATGCCGATGGCCGACGCCATCATGACCGCCAACCGCGCCGGCGGCATCGTGGTCGGCAAGCTGGGCACGGCCACAGTCACGCGCGAAGAGTTGTTCCCCGGATAGACTTTCAGCGTTTGATACACGTCAATTGCGCGCGTCAACCGCGCGCATGAGCCCAACCGTTAAGCGGGGGAGGACGGCATGGGCCGTTCCGTGTTTCATCAACCTGGAGAATACCGCCATGATCAAGAAACTGATGCTTGCAGTTGCCACCCTGGTCGCCACGATGGGTTTTGCCTTCGCCCAGGTCGAGGTCAACAAGGCCGACGCGGCCGCGCTCGATTCGGTCAAGGGCATCGGACCGGCGATGTCGAAGATGATCATCGACGAACGCAGCAAGGGCGAGTTCAAGGACTGGGCCGACTTCGAAAAGCGCGTCAAGGGCGTGGCTGACAAGCGCGCCATGAAGCTGTCGGCAGCCGGCCTGCAAGTGGCTGGCAAGTCGTTTGACGGCGCCAGCGTGGCCAAGCCAGCGGCTGCCAAGCCGGCGCCAAAAGCCAAGGCGGCCGACGCCAAGGCTGCACCGGCACCGGCCAAAATGTAAGCGCCCCATCGGTGCCGCCCTGCCAAGCGCCGGGCGGCATTTTTTTGTCGTCACATCGTCCCTGCGCAGGCGGGGACCCATAGCGCCTCAAGTAAGAGAAAACACTGGTCCTTATTGGCCGAGGCTGTCAGATAGGCCTGTTGATCCGCAAGTGACCTGAACAGAAGAGAAGTCTCCACCCAACTTCAAGTACACACCATAGGAGCCAACAACATGCAAGTCACACGCACTGTTCTTGATGAGGCAACAGCCAAGGGGCTGCTTGCAGAAGCGCAAAGCGTCGCGTTCTGGGCCTTCCTGCTTGAGCGCGAGCGCGACACGCCGACCTTCAATCCCATCCATATCTTGTATTACCTGGGCGGGATGGTCGCGATTGCCGCGATGACCCTGTTCATGACATTGGGCTGGGAGCGCTTTGGGGGCACTGGTCTGCTGCTCATCTCGGTTGCCTACATCAGCGTCGCGCTCGCCTTGACGGAATACCTCCTTCGTAGGAAACACTTGGCCGTTCCGGCTGGCATTACCGCGGTGCTTGCGCTAGTGTTGGTTCCGCTTGCTGTCTACGGCGCCCAGCACGCTCTTGGCTGGTGGCCCGCGGACGATTTGACTTGGTCCTATCTGGACTACCACACCCAAATCGACTGGCGCTGGCTGATGATGGAGTTGGCAACTCTCGCGGCCGGCGCCATCGCCGTTTGGCGCTATCGACTCCCGTTTCTGCTGATGCCAATGGCAGTGACACTCTGGTACATGAGCATGGACTTGACGCATTGCTTGTTCAGCGATGGCACGATGATCTTCTTTTCCTACAGCGCTAAGCTGTTTTCAACCTGGTTTGGCGTGGCGATGACATTGGCCGCCTGCTGGCTTGATGTCCGTTCTCGACAGCCCAGGGACTTCGCCTTCTGGCTCTATGTGTTCGGCGTGCTCACCTTTTGGGGCACCTCGTTATACACAAGTCGGCAGCCAGCGTCTGACGGCCTGAAAAACTCG
>JAZJXM010000002.1:0-40032 GCA_040390915.1 Pseudomonadota bacterium | reverse complement strand
ATCGGTCAGCGGATCAACCGAGCCGGTCTCGACTGGACGCACGTCACGGGTGTCAGCCACCGGATCTTTGGCCACTTCAGCTTGGCGCTCTACCACTGGCGGCGGGTTCAGTTTGACTGGGGTGCTGCAGGCCGACAACACGGCTGCGGTGGCGACGATGAATGCGAGGCTTTTAAAATTGCGCATGTTTTTCTCCTGGATTGGGGGTTAATGGTACTTATTATTACTTCATGAAGGGACCCCAGCTGGGCTCCCGAATATTTCCTGCCTGGGTAGACAGGCGGGTCTTGATGCGGCCATCAACCGACACCACGGCAAGCGACGTGCGTCCGCCGGCCTTGGTTGCGTACATGATGTATTTGCCGTTAGGCGAAAAACTCGGTTCCGATGCATTCTCGGCCAGGCGCAGCTCCTGTCCGTTTGCCAGGTTCATCGCGTACAGGCTGAAACCCCCGTCGCGCTGCGAAATCCAGGCCAGCGTCTTGCCGTCAGACGACACGCGCGGGCTGATATTGTAACTGCCGTTGAACGTCACCCGTTGGGCGGCGCCGCCGGCAGAACTCATTTTGTACACTTGCGGGCCGCCGCTGCGGTCGCTCGTGAAATAGATTTCCTGGCCATCGGCCGAGAAGTGCGGTTCGGTGTCGATGCCGTTGCTGTCGGACAGGCGGCGCAAATTGCTGCCGTCCACGTTGACGCTGTAGACCTGGGTATGGCCATCCTTGGACAGGGCCATTGCCAGCTTGGTGCCGTCAGGGGACCAGGTCGGAGCCGAGTTGCTGCCTTTTTCGTTGACGATAATCCGCGGTTGCGCGCCCGAGGCCAGCGTGTGTACATAGATGACCGGTTTGCGCAACTGGAATCCAACGTACGCGACCTTGGTGCCGTCTGGCGACCAGGATGGCGAAATGATCGGCTCGCCCGACGTCAGCGCCGAGATCATGCCTTCGCCATCGGCGTCGGCCACTTCCAGCATGTACTTGCGCGCGGCGCGGTTTTCCTGAACGTAGGCGATGCGGGTGGCGAAGGCGCCGCGGGTGCCGGTCAATTTTTCGTAGATGTCGTCGGCAATTTGATGCGCCGCGGTGCGCACGCGGTTCGGTTGCTGTGCGAACGAGAGCGACGACAACTCGCTGGTCTTGACGGTGTCGTACAGCTTGTAACGCATTTCGAAGCGGCCATCGGCCATCTTTTTCACGCTGCCGACCACGAGCGCATCGCCGCCACGGCCTTTCCATTGGCTGTAATCGACGGCGTCAGAATCGGACAGTACGGTGCCGGCGTCGATGACCTTGAAAACACCGCTGCGTTCCAGATCGGCCTTGATGATGTCGGACACGTCGGCCGGTGCGATCGCTTCATCGGCGAAGGCGGCAACCACGATCGGGATCTGGTTGCTGCCGACTCCGGCAATGTCGATTTTCAGCTGGGCGTGGGCCGAGGCGCCGACCATCAGCGCGGCACCCAATAAGACAGTTTGCAATTTTTTCATATCAATCCAGTTCCTTCGGCTTGAAGCCGATTAAGAATGAGCGCTCTACCGTACCATCTTTTTTCGTTGGCAGCGGCGAGGCACTGCGGATGCCGCGCTCGACCGCATCGTCGAAGGCGGGAATGCCGCTGCTTTTTTTCTTTACCACCGACATGATCACGCCACCCGGCAACTGGCTAACACTGAATACGACTTCCGGGTTGCCCGCCACATCGGCATTGTTGTAATTCACTGCTTGTTTGATCTTGGCGCGGATTGCCGCCTCATAATTCTTGTCGATGCGCGGCGCGGTTGACTGCGCCGCACTGCCGCTGCCAGCCTTGCCCGCAAGTCGCTTCATATCCGCTTCGAACAGCTTGTCGCGCAATTTTTTCTCGGCCAGTTCTTCTTTTTCCTTGGCCAGCTTGTCGGCTTTTTCCTTAATCTTTTTCTCGGCCAATTCCTTCTTCAGCAGTTTTTCTTCGGCCAGCTTTTTCTCCAGCTTCAGCTTTTGTTCCTTGATCCGTTCAAGCGCGATATCGGGCGGCTTGGGTGGCGCTTCCACTTCTTTTTCAATGACCTTGGGCTCGGGCGTCGGGATCGGCTCGGGCGCGCGCACCGGTTCCGGCGCTGCTTGCTGGGTCTTCAAATCCCACACCTCGGCCTCGACCGAGGTCGGCGCCGTATTCTGCCAGCTGATCCCGGCCCACAAGAACAATACCAGCCCGGCGTGCATCAACCCGGCCATCAGCAGCGACGGCAGGCGGCTGGGCTCCGGTGGTATGCGGTAGGGCGCGCTGTTCAAGGCGGCTGGATTCATCGTTACCATAGACTAATCACTTGGTGGCCAGGCCAACCCGTGTAATCCCCATTTTTTTTGCTTCCGATATGAGCTGAATGACGTCGTCGTATTTGCTTTCGCGGTCGCCAGCGATCATCACAGGATAATCCGGATGCTCGGCATGCAGCGCGCGCAGGCGGCGCAGCAGGGCGATGCGGTCGCGCATGCTCTCGGCCGGCTCGGTGTTTTTGCCGTTCACGCCTATCGACAGCGTGGCGTCTTTCTTGAGCACGACCTGGATATAGTCGTCCGGCGGCAAGGCCGACTTTTGCGCGCTCGGCAAGTTGATCACGCTCGGGCTGTTGGCCGGCGGCACCACCATGAAAATGATCAGCAATACCAGCATCACGTCGATGTAGGGCACGACGTTGATGTCGGACTTGAACTTGCGGCTACGGCCGCCGCGCAAACTGCTGGAAGAAAAAGCCATGGCAGCTCCGGCCTTAGCGCGACTGGCGCTGCAGGATGTTGGAGAATTCTTCGACGAAGCTCTCGAAGCGGATTGCCAGGCGGTCGATGTCGTGCGTGAAGCGGTTGTACGCCACCACCGCCGGGATGGCAGCGAACAGGCCGATCGCCGTGGCAATCAGCGCTTCGGCAATGCCGGGGGCCACAGCGGCCAGCGTGGCTTGCTGCACATTGGCCAGGCCGCGGAAGGCATTCATGATGCCCCACACGGTGCCGAGCAAACCGACGTAAGGCGACACGGAACCAACCGAGGCCAGGAAGTTCAAATGGGAGTCGAGGGCATCGAGTTCGCGCTGGAAGGCGGCGCGCATGGCACGCCGGGCGCCGTCCAGGATGGCGCCGGTGTCGAGCGCGTCGCGCTTGTCCGAGGCTTGCTTGCCCTTGATGAATTCGCCCATGCCGGCGTCAAAAATGCGCGACAGCGCGCCGCTCTGGTCGCGGCTCTTGCTGGCGCTTTCGTGCAGCGTGTGCAGATTGCCGCCGGCCCAGAAGGTGCGTTCGAATTTTTCGGTCTGGGTGCGCGCGGCGCTGATCGCGAAGGTCTTGCGGAAAATATAGGTCCAGCTCATCAAGGACACTACCAGCAGCAGCGCCATGATCAGCTGGACGATCACGTGGGCGTTGGTGATCAGCGCGAGAAAGGAAAGGTCTTGGGCGACGTTCATCGGTGGGGTTCTATTCAGGTAGTCAATCAGGCGGCGCGCATTTTATCAGCGGTGGCCGGGGGCAGGGCGCGCGGGCGCAGCGTGGCGGCATCGACGCAGCCGACCTTCACGTGCGCGCTGGCCAGCAAGCGCTCGCCGCACCAGGCTTGCTGCACGAAGTGGACCGAGGCGCGCCCCAGTTTTTCTATGCTCAACGTTAAGCTTACTGCATCATCGAGGCGGGCTGGCGCGTGATAGTCGATTGCCGCGTGCTTGACCACGAAAATGGCGCCGTCCTGCTGCGCCAGCGCGTGCTGGTCAACGCCAAGCGCGCGCAGCCATTCGGTGCGCGCGCGCTCGAAAAATTTCAGGTAGTTGGCATAAAAAACGATGCCGCCGGCGTCCGTATCTTCGTAATAGATGCGCACCGGCCACGTAAATACTTGGGGCATTTCAGTTGCCATAGGTCAATGTGGTGAACATTTTAATCTATCTGGCATGATTTTATGTTCCCCAGCGAACATAAAACGGGCCCGCTCAGTTGCGTTTGATGGCAAATGGGGAGAATCCTTGGCAAGTGGGCATCATCTCAAGCGAATTGACATTGATGTGCGCGGGCAGGGTGGCGATCCAGTAGGCGGTGTCGGCGATGTCCTGGGCCGTGAGCGGCACGGTGCCCTCGTAGACCTTGGCGGCAGCCGCGTCGTCGCCCTTGAAGCGCACGTTGGAGAACTCGGTGCCGCCGCACAGGCCCGGGGCCAGATTGGTGGCGCGAACGCCGGTGCCGACCAGGTCGGCGCGCAGGTTGAGCGTGAATTGCTCGACAAACGCTTTGGTGGCGCCGTACACATTGCCGCCAGGGTAGGGGTAATGGCCCGCGGTCGAGCCCAGGTTGATGATCAAGCCGCTGCCACGCTCGACCATGGCCGGCAGCAGTGCGCGCGTCATCGTCACCAGGCCGGTGCAATTGGTGGCGATCATGGTTTCCCAGTCGGCCAGCGGGGCCTGGTGGGCCGGCTGGGTGCCCAGCGCCAGGCCCGCATTGTTGATCAGTACGTCGGCCGAACGCCACGACTGCGGCAGCATGGCCAGCGCGTCGTCGATCGAGGCCTTGTTGGTGACGTCCATCACCAAAGGCAACGCCAGGTCGCCCAGTTCGGCGGCCAGCGCATCGAGCCGGTCCTTGCGCCGTCCGCTGAGGATCACCTGGTGGCCGTGCTGGACGAAGGTGCGCGCCATGGCGGCGCCAAAACCCGAAGAAGCACCTGTTATGAAAACAATCATGAAACGATCCAGTCTGTGAACGTAAACAGTAAATTGTAGCCCAATCGTCCAGCCTATGCTGAGCTGGCAAGATTGCAAGCCCTTCCTTGCCCTTATCGGGGGTTTAACTTACAATTTGGGCTCCATTACGTCTCACGTAACTGGCGAAAAGCCGCGGCCAGTCATTGCCAGCGGCGAAAGGTGGGCATCCACCGGGGAACGTGAGATTTCATCAGCCGTTCGCCTGGGCAGCCACCGATGGAAGCGCACGTTGAGGCTGCCCGTCCTGTTGTTCGACGACACCCCTCATTCGATTCATACAGCTGCCTCGCCCTTTATATTCGATTGGAGTTTTTTTCATGTTTGCAAAAGATCACACGCTCGCCAATGTTGACCCAGACCTGTGGGCGGCCATTCAGAACGAAAACACCCGCCAGCAAGATCACATCGAGCTGATCGCTTCTGAAAACTATACCTCGCCAGCGGTCATGCAGGCGCAGGGTTCGCAGCTGACCAACAAGTACGCCGAAGGCTATCCGGGCAAGCGCTACTACGGCGGTTGCGAATACGTCGACGTCGTCGAACAACTGGCGATTGACCGCATCAAGCAGCTGTTTGGCGCCGAAGCTGCCAACGTGCAGCCGAACTCCGGTTCGCAGGCCAACCAGGGCGTGTTCTTCGCCATGCTCAAGCCGGGCGACACCATCATGGGCATGTCGCTGGCCGAAGGCGGTCACCTGACCCACGGCATGGCACTGAACATGTCGGGCAAATGGTTCAACGTCGTTTCGTACGGCCTGACCGAGCAGGAAGACATCGACTACGACGCCATGGAGCGCCTGGCGCACGAGCACAAGCCGAAGATGATCATCGCCGGCGCATCTGCGTTTTCGCTGAAGATCGACTTCGAGCGTTTCGCCAAGGTTGCCAAGGCAGTCGGGGCCTACTTCATGGTCGACATGGCCCACTACGCAGGCCTGATCGCCGCTGGCGTCTATCCTAACCCGGTACCGCACGCCGACTTCGTCACCTCGACCACGCACAAATCGCTGCGCGGCCCGCGCGGCGGCATCATCCTGATGAAGGCCGAGCACGAAAAGGCCATCAACTCGGCGATCTTCCCAGGCATCCAGGGCGGTCCGCTGATGCACGTCATCGCCGGCAAGGCAGTCGCGTTCAAGGAAGCACTGAGCCCTGAATTCGCCGCCTACCAGCAGCAAGTGGTCAAGAACGCCGACGCACTGGCCAAGGCGCTGATTTCGCGCGGCCTGCGCATCGTGTCCGGGCGCACCGAGTCGCACGTGATGCTGGTGGACCTGCGTTCGAAGAACCTGACCGGCAAGGAAGCCGAAGCACTGCTGGGCGCCGCGCACATGACGTGCAATAAAAACGGCATCCCGAACGACCCGCAAAAGCCGTTCGTCACTTCCGGCATTCGCCTGGGCAGCCCGGCCTTCACCACCCGCGGCTTCAATGAGGCTGACGCCACCATCGTCGGCAACCTGATTGCCGACATCCTCGACAATCCGGGCGACGCCGCCGTGGTCGAGCGCGTCAAGGCGGACGTCAAGAAGCTGACCGACAAGTACCCGGTCTACGCGAAGTAAGTTCAAGCACACGGCGCCGCGATGAAATGTCCTTTCTGTCAGCATGACGATACGCAGGTCCTCGATACCCGCGTTTCGGAGGACGATTCGATCCGGCGCCGGCGCCGCTGCGCCAAGTGCGACAAGCGCTTCACCACCAAGGAGCGCATCGAGCTGTCGATGCCGATCATCGTCAAGAAGAACGGCAGCCGCAGCGAGTACGCCACTGCCAAGCTGCGCGGTTCGCTGATGCTGGCGCTGCGCAAGCGGCCGGTGTCGGCCGAGGCGATCGATATGGCCATCGCGGCGATCGAAGAGAACCTGCTCACCAGCGGGCAGCGCGAAGTCGAATCGGGCTACGTGGGCGAACTGGTCATGGCCGAACTGAAACGGCTCGACAAGATCGCTTACATCCGCTTCGCGTCGGTGTACAAGAATTTCGAGGACCTGGCCGAATTCCAGGATGCCATCGCCGAAGTCGGCCAAGAGCGCAAACCCCGCAAATAAGTTCCGCCAGATCTGTTGAGTCACCTCACCGGTGGCTTCGTCACGCCTGCTAACTTGGACATTCGGCGATCCAGGTCACGCCACGGGCCGCCCAATCATCCTTGCGGAGGCCGCGGTGCAGTCTCGATCGGTCAGTGGATTCACGCTCGTCGAAGTGCTGGTGGCGGTGCTGGTGCTGGCCATCGGCCTGGCCGGCGCGGCTGGCGCGCAGGTGGCTGCGCTGCGCACGCGCCACGCCACTGGCCTGATGTCGGGCGGCGTGCAGCTGGCCGGGGCGCTGGCCGAGCGCATGCGCGCCAACCGCGCCGCTGCCGGCTATCCCTATCTGCAACTTCAGTACGACGCCGCCGGCGGTCCGCCTGCTGCGGCCGAGCCCATGTGCTTTGGCGGCGCCAGTTGCAACAGCGCCGAGCTGGCCGCGTTCGACCTGTACGAATTCAAGCAAGCTTTGCATGATGACTTTCCGTCCGGGCGCGTCGTCGTGTGCCGCGATGCGGCCGTGTGGTCCGGCGCGGGCGGCGCGCTGGCCTGGGAATGCGCCGATGCGGCCAACGCGCCGGTGGTCATCAAGCTTGGCTGGCGCGACCGGCGCGCCGATCCCAAGGCCGCGATAGAACCGTCGGTGGCGCTGATCGTGGCCGGAGCGTTCCCATGAAGCGCCAGCGCGGCCTGTCCATACCCGAGCTGATGATCTCGGTCATGCTTGGCATGCTGGTCGTGCTGGCGGCGGTGACGCTGCTGGTCGCTTCCAGTGCCGGCTACGTGGCGCAGGCCGAGGCGGCCAGCGTGGACGACGCCGGGCGCTTTGCGCTGGCCGTGATCGAACGCGCGGTGCGCCAGAGCGCTTTCGTCGACTGGGAGCGCGAGGACGCCGCCGCCGGTATCGATCCGGCCGCCGCGCCGGCCGTGCGCGGGCTAGATGCAGCGTCACTGTCGTCCAAAACCAGCGCCATCGATGACCCGCAGCCGGCGGCCGTCAATGGCAGCGACGTGCTGGCGCTGCGCTTTGCCGGCAGCGCCGACGGCAGCGCCACCACCTGCGCTGGCTTTGCGGTCGGCGCCGGGCAGGATGGGTGGAGCATTTTCTATGTCGGCATCGGACCGGATGGCGAACCCGAACTGCGCTGCAAATACCGCGGCGCGAACAACTGGAGCGCGGAAGCGGTGATCAGCGGGATCGATTCGTTCCAGGTGCTGTACGGGGTCGACACCGATGGCGCACCGGACGGCGTGCCGAACCGCTACCTGAGCGCCTCCGAAATCAATGCGCTGGACGCCGCGCTGGCCGTGGAAGGCGACTCCGCCCAGGAACGCGAGCGCGATCGCATGCGCAAAAGCTGGTGGAAGCGGGTGACCAGTATCAAGGTAGGGCTGCTGGCGCATGGCGCCAGGCAGTCGCGCCAGATAGCCGGGCCAGCGGTCTACAAACTGTTCGGGCCCGCCTACGACGCGCCCGATGCAGGTGCAAGCGTGCCGCGTGCGTCCATGAAGCCATCGCAGCAACTGCGCGAGCGGCGCGCCTTCAGCGCCACCATCATGCTGCGCAACCGCGCGAGGCCGCAATGAGTGCGCGCCGCGAACATGGCGCCGTGCTGCTGGTGGCGCTGTGCGTGATGCTGATCCTGCTGATGCTGGGGGTGTCGGCCGCGCGCACGGCGCTCAACGCCGAAAAATCCGCGCGCGCCGAACGCGACCGCCAGATCGCCTTGCACGCGGCGGAGGCGGCACTCGATGACGCCGAGCGCGATATCGACAGCGCCAACGACGTGCAGCGCGCCAGCCTGTTCGCGCGTGGCAGCGGCGCCGGCTTTGTCGACGGCTGCGGCAGCGGCGCGGCCAACCTGGGCCTGTGCCTTCGCAGCGTGCCGCCCGCCTGGCAGCGCATCGCGCTCGATGGCGTTGCCCGCACGGTCGAATATGGGCGCTTCACTGGCGCCATGCTGCCGGTCGGACACGGCACGCTGCCGGCACGCTTGCCGCGCTACGTGATCGAGCTGATGCCGTACGCGCGGGCAGGCGCCGACGCCAGCGCCCGCATCGGCAATTTCTATCGCATCACGGCGATCGGTTTTGGCGCCAGCGATACCAGCCGCGTGGTGCTTCAGTCGTACTACCTGAAGGCGGTGGCCCAATGAAGGCAGCATGCATGATCACCATGGCCCTGGCCTGCGCACTTGCCCAGGCGGCTGCGCCGGCGCTGAAAGTGCCATACGGGCGCCTGTGCAACAGCAGCGGGCCGTTGGTGGCAGGGGACGGGTTCGTCATCAGCACCGATCACGGCAGCGTGCAAAGGCATGCGCTGTCAAGCGAGGCCAAAGTGAGCACCGCCGTAGCCTGGGACGGCGCCGACCTGCTGCCAAAACCGCAGGACCGCAAGATCTACACGCTATCTGCCGCCGGCACCATACCGTTCCAATGGGCCGAACTGCCAATTGATCTGCGCACCGTGCTCGACGCGGACGGGCAGGGCGAGCAGCGGGTGGCCTATCTGCGTGGCGACCAGCACCTCGAATTGGCCGGCGCGTTTCGCAAGCGCGCGTCGGTACTGGGCGAAATCGTGCACAGCGTGCCGCTGATTGTGGGCGCGCCGCCGGCGTCGGCTGGCGAGGGCCACGAGGCGTTTCGCGCGCAGTTCAAGGGCCGCGCAAGCGCCGTCTACGCGGGCGCCAACGACGGCATGCTGCATGCCTTTGGCGCGCTGGACGGCGCCGAGCTGTTCGCCTATGTGCCGCGCACGCTGATCCCGGCGTTGCCTGCGCTGAGCGACCCGGCCGCGCCGGCCCGTACCACCATGGACGGCAGCGCGGGGCAGGCAGACGCGCTGGTCGGCGGGCACTGGCGCACGGTGCTCGTCTCCGGCATGGGCATGGGCGCGCGCGGCGTGTTTGCGCTCGACATCACCGACCCGCTGGCCTTCGCCGATGGCCTGCGTGCGCTGTGGGAGTTCAGCGACAAGGACGATCCGGCGATCGGCCATGTGCAGCAAGCGCCGCAGATCGCCAGGATCAAGGGCGCCTGGTTCGCGCTCGTCCCGAGCGCCATCAACAGCGCGCAGGCCGACGGCGCACTGTTCCTGCTTGGCCTCGACAAGCCGGCATCGCAGTCCTGGAGCGCCGGCGTCAATTACCACCGCATCGACACCAGCGGGGCCGATGCAACGCTGCCCAACGCCTTGTCCAAGCCGGCGCTGGTGACCGCAGCCGACGGCAGCGTCACGCTGGCCTATGCGGGCGATCTGCAAGGGCGGCTGTGGCGTTTTGACCTGGCCGCCAGGACCGCGCAACTGTTGTTCACCGCGCGCGACGACAATGGCCGCACCCAGCCTATTTTTCACGCGCCAGTGGTGGTGTTCGCGCCGGGTGGCGGCTACCTGGTTCTGTTCGCCACCGGCAAACTGATCGAGCCGGCCGACTTGCTGCCGGCCTCGTTCCTGCCGCAGTCCGTGTATGCCATTCACGACCGGCTGGAGGTGCCGGCGCAGCCGGTGCAATCGCGCGCGCAACTGGTCAGGCGCACGCTGTCGGGCAAGGACAGCGCGCGCATCGACTATTTCGCACCGGACGCCAAGCGTGGCTGGTTCGCCGACTTCCCGCTTGCGCACGACGACGGCGAACGGACCACCGACAGTCCGGTCATCGTCAACGGCAACGTCATCGTCGACACCGTGTCGCCGGGCGCCGGTGCTTGCGAATCGGCGGCCAGCCGGATGTACGTGCTCGATGCGCTGAGCGGCACGCTGGTCGAAGCGCTCAATATTGACAAGGCGCCCACGGCGCCTTTTCTGGCGCCGCTGCTGGTCGAAGTGAGCGCCGCCACCGGGGTGCCCGACCCCAGCGGCGCCGCCATGGCCAGCCGCACCTTCGCCGTGGTGCGTCCGGGCTCGCCTGCGGGCAGCAAGCCGGCCACGTTCACGCTGCACTTTCCGGCACGGCGCATGGGCTGGCGCGAAGTCGTTAACTGGCAGGAACTGCACGACGCCGCAATCAAATAAGCTAACGGGAGCACGCTATGGATCGACGCCAGGGATATACGCTGATTGAATTGATGATCGTGGTGGCCATCATGCTGATACTGGCGGTGCTGGCCTACCCCGGCTACGCTTCCTACATGGTCAGGGCCCACCGCAGCGAGGCGCAAGCGGCGCTGCTGCAACTGATGCAGGAACAGGAGCGCTACTACACGCTGCACAACACCTACCTGGCGTTTACGGCTGCGGACGACAACCTGCCATTCCAGTGGTGGCTGGGCAGCACCGCCCAGGGCAGCGCCTATGAGCTGAGCGGGCGCGCCTGCGACCAGATGCCGCTGCGCGCCTGCATCGAACTGCGCGCCGAACCGGGCACGCCCAAGGTCGACGCCAGCTTTCGCGACGCCGAATGCGAAACGCTGACGCTCAACAGCGTGGGCCAGCACGGGGCTGGCGGCAAGCAGGAAGGGTGCTGGCCATGAGGCGCGGTTTTTCGCTGGTCGAGCTGATGATGGTGCTGGCCATTGCGGCCGTGCTGCTTGGACTGGCCTCGCCCGACATGCGCAACCTGCTGCAGCGGCGCCGCCTCGACAGCGCCGTGACCGACCTGTATGGCGCAGTCAACCTGGCCCGTTCGCAAGCGATTGCGCGCGGCAGCCGGGTGCAGCTGGTGCCGCTCGAGCCGGCCGGCGTCGACTGGAGCCGTGGCTGGGTGGTGTTCGTCGACGCCAACGGCGACCGCCGCCCCGGCCCGAACGAGGAAGTCATTGCCAGTCACCAGGCGCTCGACGCCGGCATCGTCATCAGCTTCAATTTCAGCAGCAACAAGCTACCGTATTACGTCGCCTACAACAGCGCCGGGCGCAGCTGCAGCGACACCAGCAGCGCGGTGGCGCGCTGGGGTACGCTGTCGCTGCACCAGGACGGGCAGATCCGCCGCATCCGGATCAACATGCTGGGGCGCGCGCGCATCTGCAACCCGCAGACCGAGCCGGCCAGCTGCACCGGACCGGAGTAGCGCGGTTTGGCGTAAAATCCGGAGGTCAGACCTCACTTCTGGATTCCTGTGCACATACAAGACGACTCGCAAGGCATGCAGCTGGCCCTCGACTGGGCGGCGCGCGCCATGTACATTACCGCGCCCAACCCGCGCGTGGGCTGCGTGATCGTGCGCGACGGCGTGGTGCTCGGCGCCGGGCACACGCAGGCGGCCGGCCAGGCGCATGCCGAAGTCATGGCCCTGCGCGACGCCGCCGCGCGCGGCAACGACGTGCAGGGCGCCACCGCTTACGTCACGCTTGAACCGTGCAATCACCACGGGCGCACGCCGCCCTGTTCGGACGCGCTGGTCGCCGCCGGCCTGGGGCGGGTAGTGATGGCCTTGACGGACCCCAATCCGCTGGTGGACGGAAAAGGGCTGGACAAGCTGCGCGCAGCGGGGATCGCCTTGACCTCGGGCGTGCTGGCCGACCAGGCCTATGCCCTGAACATCGGATTTTTCTCGCGCATGCAACGCGCGCGCCCGTGGGTGCGCATGAAAACCGCCGCCAGTCTCGATGGCAGGACGGCGCTGCACAATGGCCAGAGCCAGTGGATCACCGGCGAAACGGCGCGCGCCGACGGCCACGCATGGCGCGCGCGCGCCTGCGCCATCCTGACCGGAATCGGTACCGTCAAGGCCGACAACCCGCAGCTAAATGTGCGCGCCATCGCCACGCCGCGCCAGCCGCGCCGCATCATCGTCGACAGCCGCCTGGAAATCGATCTCGAAGCGCGCGTGTTGCAGGGCGACGCCAGCTGGATCGTGGCAGCCGTTCCCGACCCGGCCAAGGAGGCGGCGCTGCGCGCGGCCGGGCACGATGTGATTGTGCTGCCCAACGCCTTTGGCAAGGTCGACCTGCCCGCACTGATGCTGGAACTGGGACGGCGTGAAATCAACGAATTGCACGTCGAAGCGGGCGTCAAGCTCAATGGCTCGCTGATTCGCGAAGGCTGCGTCGACGAGTTTCTGGTGTACCTGGCGCCATGCCTGATCGGCGACGCGCAAGGGATGTTCGGCTTGCCCGCGCTGCAGGACCTGGACCAGAAAGTGCGCCTGCATTTTCAAGACATCACCCCCATGGGCGAGGATCTCCGTATCCTGGCCCGCATTGCCAAACCTGAGGAATAAGCTGCATGTTTACTGGAATCGTCGCCGCTGTCGGCAAGATCAATACTGTTCAACCGCTCGAGGGCGGCGTGCGCCTCGATATCGACGCCGGCGGCCTGCCGCTGGCGGACGTCGGCCTGGGCGACTCGATCGCCATCAACGGCGCCTGCATGACGGTCGTCGCCAAGAGCGCCACCGCGTTCAGCGTCGACGTGTCGCGCGAAAGCCTCAATTGCACCGTGGGACTGGATGCGCCCGGCGAAGTGAACCTGGAAAAAGCGCTGACGCTGGCCGAGCGCCTGGGCGGACACCTGGTATCGGGCCACGTGGACGGCTTGGGCCAGGTGCACAGCTTCGAGCCGATCGGCGAATCGCGGGAACTGGTGATCGACGCGCCGCTGGAGCTGGCCAAATTCCTCGCCTTCAAGGGCTCGGTGGTGATCAACGGCGTGTCGCTGACGGTGAACCGGGTCGAAGACTTGGTGCACGGCTGCCGCTTTTCGATCAACCTGATCCCGCACACGATCTCGGTCACCACCCTCAAGCACCTGAAAGCGGGCAGCCAGGTCAACCTGGAGATCGACCTGATTGCGCGCTATGTGGAACGGATGCTGTCGGCCACGCGACTTTAAGCGTCCCGGCGGTTATTTCTTTTCCGGGTACAACACCATTTGCACGTAATTTTGCATGTCGAAATAGCGCTGCGCCGCCGCTTTGAGCTGGTCCGAGCTCAAGGCATTGACCCGTTTTTCAAACGTCAATATGTCGGCCGGATCTTCTCCCCGCAACAGCGATTGCTGTAACTGGGTCAGCCAAAAGCCATTTTCGCGCAGCGCTTTCTTGTGGTTCTGCAGCCAGTTCTGCTTGACCTTGTCCAGTTCGGCCTTGGTGGGGCCCGCCGATTTCATGCGCGCGATCTGCTCGAAGGTGGCTGCAATGACCTGGTCCACGTTGGCCGGTCCGGTCGGCAGCGTGGCGGTGATGGAGTAACGCGGGGTTGGCACGCGCGTCATGCTGCCATGCATGCCGCCGCCATAGATCAGCGCCAGTTTTTCGCGCAGCACTTCCGTGATCCGCAAGTTCATCACCTCGATCATGGCCTCCAGGCGCATCTCGTCTTCTGTCGAATACCTGGCGTCGCCGGTGAAGTTGATCGAGATGGTGCTCTTGTCCTCCGAGCCGCTATGGACGTCCTGCTTGACGACGCCGCGCACGGGCCGGATGCCCACGTCACGAAAGCCAATCTTGATGTCCGGGGTCGGCAGGCTGGCCAGGTAGGTGGCGATCATCGGCTTGATCTTGGCCACGTCGAAGCTGCCGACCATGAAGAAGGTCATGCCCCTGGCGCTGGAAAAGCGCTCGTTGTAGATGGCGATGCTGCGCTCGAGGTCCAGCTTGGCGAAGTCCTCGGGACGCGCCACGCGCGCCACGCGCGGATGGTTGTTGTAGGTCGTGGCAATGCGCGTGTCCTGGAACACCGCTTCCGGTTGCGACATCGTGTTGCGCGCCGATTCGGCGTATTTGCCAATCAGCGACTGGAACAGGGCGGGATCGCGGCGCGGCGCGGTCAGCTTCAGATAGAGCAACTGCAGCATGGTCTCGACGTCGGTGCTGCCGCTGCCGCCGCTCACGACATCGACATAGGGACCCAGGGAAGCGGACACGGAAGCCGCTTTGCCGGCCAGTATCTTGTGAATGTCGCTTGGCGAGTGGGCGCCAACGCCCATCGCGGTCACCACCGCGCTGGCATAACGCGCGTTATAAATGTCGCTCTCGCCGAACACCGATTCGCCGCCGAAGCGCACCGCGGACATCATCACCTGGTCGTTCTTGAAATCGGTCGGCTTGAGCACTACCTTGACACCGTTCGACAACACCAGCGTGGTCAGGCCGAGGCGCGCGTCCGGCGTTTCGCCGACAATGCGCCCGGGCACCGGCAGCTTGTCCATCAAGTTCGCCGCCAGTGCTTTCTCATCATGGCGGGTGACTTCGAGCTTTTCGGCGGCGGTGAAGTCGGCCAGCAGTTCGGCGCTGGTCGGCGTCGGCACTTCCGAATTGCTCGCACCCATATACACCACCAGCTTGGGCGAATCGAGGGGGATGGTGGCGCGCGCGTAAAGGTTCACTTCGTCGAGCGTGATCCCGGGCACCATCTCGCCCATGTACTTGTATTCATTCTCGATGCCGGGAATGCTTTCGTGCTCCAGGAAGTTGCGGATGAATTCATCGACCTGGCTGGCCGAATCGGTCTTGTCACGCTCGTTGTAGATACTTTCGACACGGCGCAGCATGTTCTTCTTGGCGCGATCCAGTTCGGCCGCGTCAAAGCCAAATTTGCTGGCGCGCGCATGTTCCTGCACCAGCGCGGCAATCGCCGGTGCGGCGCCATTCTTGCCCAGCGCGGCCGACGCGCTGTAGGCTTCGTAGCGCGCGGTCAAGTTGCCAACCGCGCTGCCGGCCCCCTGGTAGGGCGGATTGGCCTGCTGCGACAATTCCTGCAAGCGCATATTGAGCATGCTGGTAAACAAAGACGCGACCAGGTCGTCGCGGTAGCCGCCCAGCGTGCTGCTTTCCTTGGCCGGGCGCACCGGATAGCGGATCAGCAGTGAATTGCCGTTCGCTTCCTTGTCGGTGATGACCAGCGCTTCGGTTTCGCTGCGCGGCGAAATCGGGGTCTCGAAGCGCACCCGCTCCTGGGCCGGGTTCTTGAGATCGGAAAAATGGCGCTTGACCAGGCGCTCCGCTTCGCGCCGGTCCAGGTCACCGACCACCACCACGGCCATCAGGTCGGGACGGTACCAATCCTTGTAAAAACGCCGCAGGGCGTCGCTTGATCCGCTGCGGATCACCGCTTCCTGCCCGATCGGCAGGCGCTGCGCATAGCGCGAGCCGTTGAAGACCTTCGGCAGCAGGATCTTGTCCATGCGGTCGCGCGCGCCTTTGCCCAGGCGCGCTTCTTCCAGCACCACCGGGCGTTCCTGCGCGATGTCCTGGTCCGCCAATGTCAAGCCGCCGGCCCAGTCGCGCAGCACCTGGAAGGCGCGCTCGATGTTCTCGCGTTTGCCAGTGGGGACCGGCAGGATGTAGACCGTCTCTTCGAAGCTGGTGTAGGCGTTCAGGTCGGCCCCGAACTTGATCCCGATCGATTCGAGATAGGAGATCAGTTCGGTCTTCTTGAAATGGGTCGAGCCGTTGAACGCCATGTGCTCGATCAGGTGCGCCATGCCTTGCTGGTCGTCGTCCTCGAGGATGGAGCCAGCCTTGACCACCAGCCGCAGTTCGACCTTGTTGGCTGGCTTGCCGTTCTTTTGCAGGTAGTAGGTCAGGCCGTTGGGCAGCTTGCCGACCAGGACTTGCGGCGAAACGGGCAGGGAGGCGGCCGGATCGATGGCGGCGTGCGCGCTGCACAGGAAGGCGCACAGCAGCAGGGCGCCGGCTAAATGCTTGATCATGGTTTTATTGAGGAAAAGTTAAGCTTGAATTCTACTCTGGCAAATGTCGCTAGCGCAGCATTTGTGCCATCTGGTCGGCCGGCACTGCGCGGCTGAACAAATAGCCCTGGACTTCATCGCAGCCGATCGCCTGCAGGAAGGCCAGTTGCTCCTCGGTCTCGACGCCTTCGGCAATGACCACCAGCGACAGGCCGTGCGCCAGCGCGATGGTGGCCTGGGCGATGGCGGCGCTGCGCGGTTCGGTGGTGATATTGCGTACAAAGGTCTGGTCGATCTTGAGCTTGTCGAGCGTGAAGCGCGACAGGTAGCCGAGCGACGAGTAGCCGGTGCCGAAGTCGTCGAGCGAGATCGACACCCCCATCGCGGTCAGCTGCGCCAGCTGGGCGGCGCTGGCCTCGCTGTCCTGCATCATCACGCTTTCGGTCAATTCCACTTCCAGGTAGCGCGCTTGCAGGCCGCTTTCGCGCAGCGCCTCGGCCACCTGGGCCGGCAGCGTGCCGGCCATCAGCTGGTGCGCCGAGACGTTGACTGCGACCCGCAGCGGCGCCAGGCCTGCGTCTTGCCAGGCTTTGTTCTGCAGGCAGGCCTGGCGCAGCACCCAGTTCCCGATCGGCAGGATCAGGCCCGTGTCTTCGGCCAGCGCAATGAAATCGGACGGCGGCACCGATCCCAGTTCCGGGTTATTCCAGCGCAGCAGCGCTTCCATGCTGCAGATGCTGCCTTCGGCGATCGATAACTGTGGCTGGTAGTGGAGCGACAGCTCGCCGCGCTCGATGGCGCGCCGCAAATGGGTTTCCAGCGCCATCGAACGCAGCGCATGGGCGTTCATTTCACCTTTGAAGAAGCGAAAGCCGTTGCGCCCGGCGTCTTTCATGTGCGACAGCGCGACGTCGGCCGCCTTGAGCAGCTCGCTGGGATTGGCGCCGTCGCGCGGGTAGATGCTGATGCCGACGCTGGCGGTGAGGATCAGGTCATGCCCGCCCACCTGGACCGGGCGCGCAATGGCATCGATCAGGCGCCGCGCGGCGTTGATGATGACGTCCGAATCGAGGCAATCGGTGAGCAGCAGCACGAATTCGTCGCCGCCCAGGTGGGCCAGGATGTCGCCCGGCCCTGCCAGCAGGCCGGCGCGGCGCGCCATTTCCTGCAGCATGGCGTCGCCCGTGTCGTGGCCCAGGCTGTCGTTGATGCGGGCCAGCCGGTCCAGATTAAACAGCAGCAGCGCGATCTGGCGTTCGCCATGGCGCGCCGCCAGGATTGCCTGGCGGGTGCGCTCGGCCAGCACCGCGCGGTTGGGCAGCAGCGTGAGCGGATCGTGGTTGCTCAGGAAGTCGAGCTGGTGGCGCGCCGCCAGCGCCGACTGGCGCAGCCGCTGTTCGCTCTCGCGCAGCGCCTGCGCTTCGAGCGAGGCAATGCGCCGCATGCCGGCCAGGCGTTCGTCGCACAGGGCCGTCAGCGCGCGCGCCAGGGCCGGATCGCAACCGGGATGGCGTGCCAGCAGCGCGTCCAGGTCGTGCCCGAATGCGTCCAGCGCGCCGCACAGCGGCGTGGCCAGGGGCGCCTCCGGCATCAGGCGCGGGTCTGGCATGGCGTGGCA
The DNA here is from genome assembly GCA_040390915.1 of Pseudomonadota bacterium. Classification (GTDB taxonomy): domain Bacteria; phylum Pseudomonadota; class Gammaproteobacteria; order Burkholderiales; family Burkholderiaceae_D; genus Telluria_A. The sequence goes on along the minus strand of JAZJXM010000002.1, from coordinate 22,087 downwards.
GGGGAGCGGAAAACAGGCATTGCAGTTCACTCTTTAGATCAGGTGCACTGATAATAAAGCAGGCGGGGAATTTGTCGCATGTTAAATTCAATTGCGCGTCAAATTTGACGTTTATGACACTATTTGTTACTTTTGCGCAACAAAAGATATTGAACAGCGCAGCTTGCCACAATCGCCAAAGCCGTGCCCGGCATGTTAGCTCAGTTGAAGTCTGGTAAATCCTTTAAAATAGCGGATTGCACCAAACACCCGTATCGAAGGAATTCGCATGTCTATATCCAGTACCCAGGAAATCGTTGAAGAATTGCGCGCAGGGCGCATGGTCATTCTGGTCGACGAAGAAGACCGCGAAAACGAAGGCGATTTGGTGCTGGCGGCCGATTTTGTCACCCCCGAGGCGATCAATTTCATGGTCAAGCATGCGCGCGGCCTGGTGTGCCTGACGCTGACCGAAGAGCGCTGCAAGCTGCTCAAGCTGCCGATGATGACGACCAGCAATGGCACCTCGTTCGGCACCAATTTCACCGTCTCGATCGAAGCGGCCGAAGGCGTCACCACCGGCATTTCGGCGGCCGACCGCGCCAAGACCATCGCCGTGGCCGTGGCCAAGAACGCCAGCGCGACCGATATCGTCCAGCCGGGCCACATTTTCCCGCTCAAAGCCCAGCGCGGCGGCGTCTTGATGCGCGCCGGCCATACCGAGGCGGGCTGCGACCTGACCGAAATGGCTGGCCTGACCCCGGCCTCGGTGATCTGCGAGATCATGAAGGACGACGGCACCATGGCGCGCCTGCCGGACTTGCTCGAATTTGCCAAAGAACACAATCTGAAGATCGGCACCATTGCCGACCTGATCCATTACCGCAGCGAAAATGAATGCCTGGTCGAGCGCATCGCCGAGCGGCCGCTGAGCACCACCTATGGCGATTTCCGCCTGATCGCGTTCCGCGACAAGCCAAGCGGTTCGGCCCACCTGGCCATGGTGCATGGCGAGCTGGCGCCGAATCTGGAATCGCTGGTGCGCGTGCACCAGCCGGTGTCGATCCTGGACTTGCTGGAAGACCGCGCCACCACCCACTCGTGGACCATGACGTCGGCCATGCTGGCGATCAAGCAATCGGAGCGCGGCGTGATTGTCCTGCTCAATTGCGGCGAGACGGCCGACCAGCTGTTCGCGCAATTTAATGCGCTGGACGCGCCGGAAACGCGGCCCCAGGCGCGCGCGGCCAGCATGGACCTGCGCACTTACGGCATCGGCGCGCAGATCCTCAAGGATCTTGGCGTAGGCAAGATGCAGCTGCTGGCCAGCCCGCGCAAGATGCCGTCGATGACAGGTTTCGACCTGGAAGTGACGGGATATATGGCCAAGCCAGCGGCCTGAAGTACACTAGACATATAAACACATATTAAAAGAGGGCACGCCATGACCGTAGGAACCTATGAAAGCAATCTGGCAGGCGCAGGACTGCGCATTGGCATCGTCCAGGCGCGTTTTAACGCCGACGTTGGCCACGGACTGCTGTCGTCCTGCCTGGCAGAACTCAAGCACCTGGGCGTGCTGGACGAAGACGTGCTGCACGTGACCGTGCCGGGCGCACTGGAAATCCCGCTGGCGCTGCAAAAGATGGCTGAGACCCAGCAGTTCGACGCGCTGGTCGCCTTGGGCGCGGTGATCCGCGGCGAAACGTACCACTTTGAACTGGTGTCGAACGAGTCGGGCGCGGGCATCACCCGGGTCGGCCTTGATTACGGCATCACCATCGCCAACGCGGTCTTGACGACCGAAAACGACGAGCAGGCTGAAGCACGCATGGCAGACAAGGGCGCCGATGCGGCGCGCGTTGCGGTCGAAATGGCCAACCTGCTGATCGCGCTCGAAGAACTCCAGGCCGACGAAGACTAAGCACTCACGCACTAAAGAAGAACAGGTAAGTATCATGACAGTTGAAAAAAGTTTGCACGCCAATCCAAGCAAGAACCGCACGCCGCGCCACCGTTCGCGCGAGTTCGCCTTGCAAGGGCTGTACCAGTGGCTGCTCAATAACGAGGACGCGACCACGGTTGTGAACCACATCCGGGCCGCGCACGGCTTTGAAAAAGCCGATGCCGACCACTTCGCGGCCCTGCTGTACGGCGCGATCAAGGATTCGGTGGCGCTGCGCGAAGCGTTCGCCCCGCTGATCGACCGCGGCGTGGCCGAGCTCTCGCCGATCGAGCACGCGGTGCTGTTGATCGGCGCCTACGAGCTGAAAAACAGCGTGGACATCCCTTACCGCGTCGTCATCAACGAAGCGGTCGAGCTGACCAAGTCGTTCGGCGGCATCGACGGTCACAAGTACGTCAACGGCGTGCTCGACAAACTGGCGCCGAAGCTGCGCGCCGACGAAGTGGCGGCCGATACGCGCCGTTAAGTCTCCGCAGAAGTTAAAAAAAAGGCCGCCCGGCGTCAAGCTGGGCGGCCTTTTTTCATTGCACAACAGTTAAGATGCGTGTCGTTCACACTACTTGGATAGACCGATGATTAACTGCTGGAGAAACGTTGTCGCCTTGGTCGCCGGGGTGCTTTTGGCAAACACCGCATTGGGGTGTTCTTGCGACGTCAAACAGCCAGCTGGCTTTATTCATGCAGGCGTGGCGCACTTGCCCGCCAATGCGCGTGGCGCCCTGTTCCTGCCCCCCACCGATGGCCAGGCCATCCTCGCCCGGGGCCCCGGCGTGGTGCTCTACGGCCGCGTACCCAGTCCTGTCGCGTCATCTGCGTTTCAGATTGGCTCGAACGCCGATGCGGCGCCGCTGGCAGTGCAGCTGACGCCACTGGACCTGAGCCGGGACGCCGCCTCGGCCCCGGCCGAGGCCGCCTATCGCTTCGTTCGCAAGGAGGACCAGGAAGCATTCGACAAGCATCCTGGCCCGGTTGACTGGACGGCGTTGCTGGCGTCCGGGAAATTGGTCGATATCAGCGACAAGGTGCTGGCTGCAACACAAATGCTGCGGGTCGCTCCGGCGGGTGGCTTTGTGCCCGGTTATCGCTATACGATCGCGTATGTGGGGGCAGCGGCAAACTGGCGCTATCCTGCTGTGGTGGTGCACCAGATCGATGCCTCGCCAAGCGCGGGTGGCGCTGGCAGTTACAGTTTGGCTTTGGATGGGCTTCCGCAGCGTCGCTTGTTGGCGCGCAGCACCAGCGACGGTAGCTGCTCGATGAATCAGCCTGCCATTGTCCAGGATTTCCATTATGTCGTTCCGGCATCGCTGCAGCCATACCAGCAAGCGGTCTTGATGTTCTCGGAAATGCAAGCTCAGTCTGCTGCCAGTTTCTCGAGCCTGGGCTACCAAGCACACGCGTGCGAAAGTACGGGCTTTGGCGAGGCCGCGCTCGGTGGCGGGCATGACTTGCTCGACATCGCGTGCGACGTGCCCAGCGGGAAAATCGCGCTGCGCGGGTGGGCAGGCATGTTGGAGGTGGAAGACCGGCTGCATCGGACCGAATCGGTCGTGGTGGAGGTCAGCAAGGTCAGAGGCCGTGCTTGTAATGGGCTTGGCATGCTCAAGGAAGCTTTTGCCGCCCGCGACGCGGCGCAAATCGCCCATCTCGCCTGTGCCGTCGAGCGTGAAGCAGCGCGCGATACGCCAGTCATACTGGACGAGGATGGCGAACCTGTGCGCGAACCAATGCCGGCGCTGGCAGCGCAGCAGTTTCCGGCGGCCCGCGATTTGGCCAGCTTGGTCTTTGTCGTGGATGGGCGTATTCAGCAATGTGGGCGCCGCCTGTTGGCCCGCGTGCTTGAGCACGCTCCCGGTCAACCCGATACCTTATCGAAGGAGTTTGGGGTAGCTTTTGCTGCGCAACTGGCTACGGCAGATATCGATACGGCAGATGACGCAGTGCTCGCGCTGGAATCGATGTTTCGTTCTTATATGAAAGAGGATGAGCATGACGCCCGTGCCGCGCTCATGCTACCGGCCTTGCCTGGCTTGGTGGACATTCTGGTTGCCGGCAAAACGCACAGGGGACCCATGCTGGGCAGGTTCATCGCCAACTTCGGCCGCGCCGCTCAGCCTTTCATTGCCGCCTTGATGAGAGTGGCGGATGCGCCCGCCAGCAATGCCCCCGATGCCATCCGTGCGCTGGAAGGAATTGCGTCAGACGATCCGGACTTTCACGTTCTACTGTTACGTCAGGCCGGGTTGTCCGCGCAGCTGGCCACGCGCGAGGCCGCCGCGCTGGCGTACGACCGCATTGCTGACGAGAGCGAGCTGGAGCAGGCGGTTGCCTTATTGACCGCCGCCGCGCGCGACGGCAGCGAATTGGCGGTCGATGCGCTGGCCGTGCACGGCAGCGCAGCACGGGCCAGCGTTCCAGTGCTGATCGCGCTGATGTGGGATGGGAAAGATATTGTGCTGCGCAGCCGTGCATTTTCGGCGCTGTTGCGCGTTGGCGACGGGGAGCCCGAAGTCATTGCAGCGATTTCAAGAACGTTGTCGGCGCAACCGGACAGGGCGATTCAATTGCATTTGCTGGGAGAGTTGCACGAATTGGGCCCGAAAGGCGCAGGACTGCTGCCTGCCATCAATAAACTTATGCGCCAACCGCTGGAGCCGCGTGTCAGAAATGAGCTGGCCGTGGCGATAGACAGCATGGAACTGCCTGTAGCGCAGGCGAGCGAGATTTTTTCCCGGCTCGCGAAACCGATGGCCGCGCCGTCAAAGCACAGCAAGAATGGCATGAATTAACGCAACTTGACTTTCAAAAAAAAAGCCACCGCGAGGTGGCTTTCTTGCTTATTGCAGCACTGCCAGCTGGTCGCCGGCCAGTACCGGTGGCGTTTGCGGCTTGGCCGCAATGACTGGCGCCGGCGGCGGCGGTGCGGTGAAAGTCGGCACCTGCTTGCCCCTGGCAACTTGCTTGAGGCGGTGGTATTCGGCCATCACGCGCGAGCCGTAGCCCGAGTCGGTTTCGAACGCGGCTGCGCCGACGTAGGACTTCAGGCCCGCTTCAACCGAGCCGCCGCGGCTGACGTATTCCTTGAGGATCTCGGCGCCGACACGGATGTTGGCTGCCGGATTCAGGGCCGCTTTCTGGCCGCCCATCTGTTCAAACTTGGCGTGGTGGACCTTGGACATCACTTGCATCAGGCCCTGCGCGCCAACCGGGCTTTCGGCAAACGGATTGAGGCCCGATTCGATCGCCATCACTGCCAGGATCAGCAGCGGGTCGAGCTTGATGTCCTGCGCCGTCTCATAGGCCGTCGCTACCAGCATATTGGTGGCATCGCCGGCCACCCGGTAACGCTTGGACAGCCAGGTGGTGACGAATTGCTGCTGCTTCTTACTAATCAGTAGCGCTTTTTCGTCGGCGCTCAGCGTTGCAGCCGTGGCGCCTGCCTGAGCTGGCGGACCGATCAGCGCATCCATGTCGAGGTCGGCTTCAGCGACGATGGCCACTGGCGCCGGCGCCAGCAATTGCGACAGCGTGCTGGCTACGTCCGGACGGGCGTACAGCACTGCCATGACGGCCAGGGCGGACAAACCAACGATGGTCAGGGTGTGTTGCGCAGTGGTCAACAGACCACGAGCCGTTTTTGCGACGGAAGACCAGGTCACTGGCTGGGCAGCCATACTGTGGGCGAGCTTATAGGCTGCGGCCCCGTTGAAACGATGTATCATCGAATTCCCCTTTGTCGCGGCAAAAACTGTCCCGACGCCGCGTTTAAGCGCAGCGGGCTGACAAATGCCGTGCATCAGAAATATCGTCTATCGCCGCTCGTGCGCACGATTAACGCCGTCATTGCTTGCTTCAGCTGGTCGTTCCCTGTGGTATTGGACCAGTGGCAAAACAACTGTTTTCGGGGGTTAGGCAGACGCCTATTGAAAACACTCCTTAAAAATGTCGTTGGGGCCCCGACCCCGTGAATGGTTGAGAACAGCTAGAATTGGGTCCTTGGACACCGGCTGCCTCATCAACTAGGTCGAATTGTAGAAGCTGGTTTATATCAAGTCAATACTAACACTGCGAATCGTTATTACTTTTAGATATAGCTTTTCATGCGGCAATGCAGCAAAACCCTGTTAAATCAATCACTTGGGGTAGCTATTTCAACAACCCTGCCATTTCGAAAAAAACCAATTAAAACAGATGAAATATTCAGATTTGCGTGATTTCGTTTCCCAACTGCAAGAAATTGGCGAATTGAAACGAATTTCCTTGCCAATTTCGCCATATTTGGAGATGACCGAGGTCTGCGACCGCACTTTGCGCGCGGCCGGACCGGCGCTGCTGTTCGACAATCCGGTCGGCCACAGCATGCCGGTGCTGGGTAATCTGTTCGGTACGCCACAGCGGGTGGCGATGGGCATGGGCGCGGCAGATGTCAGCGAGCTGCGCAAGATCGGCCATGTACTGGCGCGCCTGAAGGAGCCCGAGCCGCCCAAGGACTTCAAGGACTTGATGGGCCTGGGCTCGCTGGTCAAGGCGGTGTGGGACATGTCGCCCAAGGAAACGCGCGGCGCGCCGTGCCAGGAGATCGTGTGGGAGGGGCTTGATGTCGACCTGGCGCGCCTGCCGATCCAGCATTGCTGGCCGGGCGACGTGGCGCCGCTGATTACCTGGGGCCTGGTCATTACGAAGGGCCCGCACAAGAAGCGCCAGAACCTGGGCATCTACCGCCAGCAGGTGCTGGGCCCGAACAAGGTGATCATGCGCTGGCTGGCGCACCGTGGCGGCGCGCTCGACTTTCGCGAGCATGGCATTGCCACCAAGGGCCAGCCGTATCCGGTGTGCGTGGCGCTGGGCGCCGACCCGGCTACCATCCTGGGCGCGGTCACGCCGGTCCCCGACAGCCTGTCGGAATACCAGTTCGCCGGCCTGCTGCGCGGCAGCCGCACGGTGCTGACCAAGGCCATTGGCAGCGAGCTGCGGGTGCCAGCGTCGGCCGAAATCGTGCTGGAAGGGCATATCTACGCCGATCCGAACCATCCGACCGGCTACGAGCACGCGATGGAAGGGCCGTACGGCGACCATACCGGCTATTACAATGAGCAGGACAGCTTCCCGGTGTTCACGATCGACCGCATCACGATGCGGCGCGATCCGATTTATCACTCCACCTATACCGGCAAGCCGCCGGACGAACCGGCCGTGCTGGGCGTGGCCTTGAATGAAGTGTTCATTCCGCTGCTGCAAAAGCAGTTCAGCGAAATCGTCGACTTCTACCTGCCGCCCGAAGGCTGCAGCTACCGCATGGCGGTGGTGCAGATGAAGAAGCAGTACGCGGGCCACGCCAAGCGGGTGATGTTCGGCGTGTGGAGCTTTTTGCGCCAGTTCATGTATACCAAGTTTATTATCGTGGTCGACGAGGACGTCAACATCCGCGACTGGAAGGAAGTGATCTGGGCTATCACCACCCGGGTTGACCCGATGCGCGACACGCTGCTGGTCGATAACACGCCGATCGACTACCTCGACTTTGCGTCGCCGGTCAGTGGCCTGGGCAGCAAGATGGGGATCGACGCCACCAACAAGTGGCCGGGCGAGACCAATCGCGAATGGGGCACGACGATTGCCATGACGCCGGAAGTCAAGGCCAGGGTCGATACAATATGGCAGGAGCTGGGTATTTGACGATGCGCGAGCGGAGGTCGGATGAACAAGGTCTTGGTACGTTTCTTTGCAATGCTATTGATGGCTGCCGCATGGCCGGCCCAGGCCTGGGACGGCATACCCGCGCCGGCTAACCTGCACCCGGGCGTCACGCCGGACAGCCAGTCGCTGGAGTGGGAGTGGCCCGGCGGCCCGATCGACGGTTTTCGCCTGTACCAAAACCAGGACGGCAAAGCGGTCAGGGTTGCGGACAAGGCCAATGCCGCGCTGCGCATGATCATCGTCGAACCATCGAAGGGCCAGCGAAGCGGTTCCACCTGCTACAGCGTGCGCGCCTACAAAGGGCTGGCCGAATCGCAGTCCAGCAACGAGGTGTGCCTTGAGGCGCCAACGCAGGCGGCGCAGGGCCAGCCACTTCCCCCCATCAGCCTGCGCTTGACCAGCAGCGCGAGCGAGTGTGCCGCCGCCGCGGGCGCGGTTCCCGGCGCCATATGCGACGCCGTCCTCAAGGAGGGCGCCAAGGTGCTGGTGTTTAACTGGGCGGGCGAGGCCGACATCGATGGCTACCGCCTGTACGACAGCGCGGGCGGCAAGCCGGTACTGCAGGAGACCAAGTACGACCCGGACCAGCGCGTGTTCCAGCTTCCTGCTGCAATTGCGGGCAAGGTTACCGATTATTGTTTCCAGGTGCGCGCCTTCAGAGGCGAGCGCGAGTCCTGGCCCACCAACACGGTCTGTGCCGATCGGCCGCCGGTCGTGGCGGCGCCAGCGCCCAGCGGGAATGTGCTGGTCCTGGCCCCCAGCGGCGGCGCGCTGCTCACCAGCGTCGAAACGTACAAGAATTTCAATCCCGGTTGCCCGTATCCCGCGCACACCATCAAGACGCGCACCAAAGCGGCATTCAAGGATGGCGTGAAGGCGACCTATGCGCTGCGCGATCTGAACAGCGCGTGCGGCGAGCGCGTGGTGATGTGGAACGAGGGCAGTGCCGAGTTCGCACTGGACGCGCTGCCGGCCAGGTTTTTCAAGGCGACGCTCAAATTTGTGTCCGAGGGCGGCGATGCGCAACAGGGATGCGTGCGCGACGTGTTCGCCTATAACCTGGCGATACAGGACAAATCGCCGGGCGGGGGCAGGTACGAGAAGCTGGGCGACCCGCTGGCCTGGTTCACCTATCACAAGACGGCCAGCATCGCGAGCGCCGCCAGCCTGGCGCCGCAAGGCGGCAACGCCTTCGATGTCACGGCGCTGCTGCGCAAGAGCATCCAGAGAAGGCACAAGAACCAGGGTTTCAACTTTGCCGTCAAGCAGGACAAGCAGGGGTGCACGGCTGGCTACAAGGCGTTCACGCTGGAAATTGAAACCTAGAACGCGCTCTGCACTTCGATCCCACAAATCCTGCGCGTCGAGTATAATCACGGCTGGCGGGCCCCTGCGCATTGTGGAATGGCTAACCTGGTCAGGTCGGGAACGAAGCAGCCACGGCTATAAACCATAAGTGCCGCAGATCAGGCTCGCCTCCTTCGTCTTACCAATCCCCCTTATTTTTTCGCATGTTTTGCCGCATCGCCATAGCTTGTTACAATGGCTGCTTTCCGCTCTACATACGGTAAAATTCCAGCATGTCCTATCAAGTCCTCGCTCGTAAGTACCGTCCCAAGAACTTCGAAACGCTCGTCGGCCAGGAGCATGTGGTGCGCGCGCTGTCGCACGCCTTGCAAACCGGTCGCCTGCACCACGCGTACCTGTTCACGGGAACTCGCGGCGTCGGCAAGACGACGCTCTCGCGCATCCTGGCCAAGTCGCTCAATTGCATCGGCCCGGATGGCAACGGCGGCATCACCGCCACGCCATGCGGCGCGTGCGAAGCCTGCACCGCAATCGACGCCGGCCGCTTTGTCGACTACATCGAGATGGACGCCGCATCGAACCGCGGCGTCGACGAAATGGCGCAGCTGCTGGAACAAGCGGTGTACGCGCCGTCGAATGCGCGCTTCAAGGTCTACATGATCGATGAGGTGCACATGCTGACCAACCACGCGTTCAACTCGATGTTGAAGACGCTGGAAGAGCCGCCGGAGCACGTCAAGTTCATCCTGGCGACCACGGATCCGCAAAAAATTCCCGTGACCGTGCTCTCGCGCTGCCTCCAGTTCAATTTGAAGCAGATGCCGCCCGGGCACATCATCAGCCACCTCGACAACATCCTCGGCCAGGAAGGCATCACGTTTGAGCAGCCGGCCTTGCGCCTGCTGGCCCAGGGCGCGCACGGTTCGATGCGCGATGCGCTGTCGCTGACCGACCAGGCGATCGCGTATGCGGCCGGCCAGGTCACGCTGGAGGCGGTGCAGGGCATGCTCGGCGCGCTCGACCAGTCCTATCTGATTCGCCTGCTCGACGCGCTGGTCAACCAGGACGGCGCCGACCTGATGGCAGTGGCTGATGAAATGGCCAGCCGTAGCCTGTCGTACAACGGCGCGCTGCAGGATCTTGGCACGCTGCTGCACCGGATCGCGCTGGCGCAAAGCGTGCCGGGCGCGGTGCCGGAAGATCTGCCAGAACTGGCCGACATCATGCGCCTGGCAGGTGCTTTTGATGCCCAGGAAGTGCAACTGTATTATCAGATCGCGGTGCACGGCCGTAACGAAATCGGCCTGGCGCCGGACGAATACGCCGGCTTCACCATGACGCTGCTGCGCATGCTCGCTTTCCGCCCGGGTAATGGCGGCGCCGAGGGCGTGGCGCCGGCAGGTCCGGCGCAAGCGCGTCCGGCGGCGCCAAGCCCGCGTCCGGCAGCACCTCCGGCACGCGCGGCGTCGAGCGCGGTGGCCAGCCACGCCGCCGTCACGCCGCCGCCACCGCCGCCACCAGTACAACAAGCCGCATCGCAAGCTGCGCCGCCGGCCAATGCCGCGCGCGCCGCCATCAATGCCGCGCTGGAAGCTGCGCGCGCGGCCAGCGGTGGACGCCAGGCTGCGCCACGCCGTCCGACCGCCATGTCCAACCAGGCCGATGCCGCTGCCGCTGCTGCGCCGGCAGCTGAAGTCGCGCCGCCGCCAGCAGCAGTCGCGGCCCCGGCCCCGGCGCCGTCGGCGCCACCGCCGTGGGAGCAGCCGCAGGCAGTGGCTGCAGCGACGACAGTCGCTGCAGCGCCGGCCGTGATGAACGAAGCCGATGAAGAAGGCCCGCCGTCGTGGGTGACTGAATTTTCCGACGACACCGCGCTGGCGCAAGACGCGCCGGCCGCCGTTGCGGTCCCGGTCATTGCACGCGCGCCGGCGATTCCCAAGCCAGACTACGTGATCACGCCGGTGCCTGAACTGGACTGGGACGGCAACTGGCCGGCACTGGCGGCGCTATTGCCGCTGCGCGGCGTAGCCCAGCAGCTGGCCTTTCAGACCGAGCTGGTATCGTGCGTGGCGGACGGCAATGTCGCCACCTTCAACCTGCGCGTGCGGATCGATACCTTGCGCGCCAGCGGTAACACGGAAAAATTGCAGGTCGCTTTGCAGGAGCGTTTCGGCGACACCAAGATTCACGTCGAAATCGACATCGGCCAGGTCTGGTACACGGCCAGCGTGGAGGCAATCGCCTACCGCGAAGCCTGCCAGCGCGACGCCGAGGACACGGTCATGAACGACGCCTTCGTCAAGGACGTCATGCGCGACTTGGGCGCGTTCATCGTGCCCGGCTCGGTAAAGCCGATCCAGGCCGCGGCCTGACCACGCACACTCATTTGTCACCTTTTTGAATTTCGGAGAATTATCATGATGAAGAACCAGCTCGCAGGCTTGATGAAACAGGCGCAAGCCATGCAGGACAACATGAAGAAGGCGCAAGACGCGCTGGCGCTGGTGGAAGTTGAAGGCCAGTCGGGCGCCGGCCTGGTGAAGGTCGTCATGACGTGCAAGAACGACGTCAAGCGCGTCACCATCGATCCGTCGCTGCTGGCCGACGACAAGGACATGCTGGAAGACCTGGTTGCCGCCGCCTTCAACGACGCCGTGCGCAAGGCTGAAGCCACCTCCGCCGAAAAAATGGGCGGCTTGACGTCGGGCATGCAGCTGCCGCCCGGCTTCAAGATGCCGTTCTAAGCCAGATGTCCAAGTCGTTCGACTTCCTGACCGAAGCATTGCGCCGGCTGCCCGGCGTCGGCCCGAAGTCGGCGCAGCGCATGGCCTTCCATTTGCTGCAGCACGACCGCGAAGGCGCGGCCATGCTCTCGCGCGCGTTGTACCAGGCGGTCGACATGGTGCATCACTGCGCCATGTGCAATACCTTCTCTGAAACCGAGGTGTGCGACCTGTGCCTGGACGAAGCGCGCGACAAGGCCTTGCTGTGCGTGGTCGAAACCCCGGCCGACCAGGCGATGATCGAGCAGACCCTGACCTACAAGGGCCTGTACTTCGTGCTGATGGGGCGCTTGTCGCCGCTCGACGGCATCGGCCCCAAGGACATTCACCTGGAAAAGCTGATCGCGCGCGCTGCCGACGGCGTGGTGGGCGAAGTGGTCCTGGCGACCAACTTCACCAACGAGGGCGAAGCGACTGCCCACTACATCAGCGAAATGCTCAAGGCGCGCGGCCTGAAGGTGAGCCGGCTGGCGCGCGGCGTGCCGGTGGGCGGCGAACTTGAATACGTGGACGCCGGCACCATCGCGCGCGCCATGCTGGACCGGCGCGCCACGTGATGGAGAAGGGCGCGCTGGCAGGCATCAAGGTACTCGAGCTGGGCACCCTGATTGCCGGTCCGTTCTGCGCGCGCATGCTGGCCGAATTCGGCGCCGACGTGATCAAGGTCGAAGCGCCCGACGGCGGCGACCCGATCCGCCAGTGGCGCATTCTCAAGGACGGCACCTCGCTGTGGTGGTCGGTCCAGTCGCGCAACAAGAAGAGCATCACCCTCAACCTGAAGGATGCACGCGGGCGCGCCATTGCCAAACAGCTGGCGCTGGAAGCGGACATCATCATCGAAAACTACCGTCCCGGCGTGCTGGAAAAATGGGGCATCGGCTACGAACAGCTCAAGCTGGAAAATCCGGCCGTGATCATGGTGCGCCTGTCCGGCTTCGGTCAGACCGGTCCGATGAAAGACCAGCCGGGCTTTGGCGCGATCGGCGAATCGATGGGCGGCCTGCGCTATGTGTCGGGCCATCCGGACCGACCGCCGGTGCGGGTTGGCGTGTCGATCGGCGACTCGGTGGCGGCGCTGCACGGCGTGATCGGCGCGATGGTGGCGCTGCGCCACCGTGATGCCACCGGCGGACGCGTGGCAGGGCAGGGCCAGATGGTCGACGTCGCGCTGTATGAAGCGGTGTTCAACCTGATGGAGTCGCTGGTGCCAGAGTTCGACCATGCCGGCGTGGTGCGCGAGCGCACCGGCGGCGCGCTGCCTGGCATCGTGCCGTCGAATACCTATACCACCGGCGACGGCGAGAACATCGTCATCGCCGGCAATGGCGACGCCATCTTCAAGCGATTGATGCTGGCCATGGGCCGGATCGACATGGCGGGCGATGCGCAGCTGGCGCGCAACGATGGCCGCGTGCCGCGCAGCGCCGAAATCGACGCGGCGATCCAGGCCTGGTGCGACAGCCAGACGATAGACAGCGCGCTGGCCACGCTGCAGGCGGCTGACGTCCCGGCCGGCAAAATATATTCGGTGCGCGACATGATGACCGACCCGCAGTTCCTGGCGCGCGGCATGTTCGAGCAGCATCAGTTTGCCGACGGCACGCCGGTCAAGATGCCGGCCATTACGCCGAAATTGTCGGTCACGCCAGGCACCACGCGCTGGCTGGGGCCAACGCTGGGCCAGCATACCGACGAGGTGCTGCACGAGCTCGGTTACGACGAAGCAATGATCGCCCAGCTGCGCAGCGAACGCGTACTCTGAACCGGGCCTGCGCGCTTTGCGTGTGCTCAATCGGAGCGGCCGCTGCGCTGGTATCGTGGGCTGATTCATTGGGCGCACGCGCATGCATTTCGTCGACATCACCATGTTCTATGCCGCCGAGGGCGGCGGAGTCAATACCTACCTGAATGCCAAGGCATCCTGGTTGCGCCAGTGCAGCCGGGTGCGCCACAGCATCCTCAGTCCCAGCGTCAGCACCGATAGCGGCAGCCCGGCACTGGTGCGGGTCCCGGGCGTCGCGCTGCCCGGCTTGCACGGCTACCGCCTGCCGGCGCCCGGCGCGTCGGCGCGCATCCTGGCGCGCATGCAACCGGACCTGATCGAGGCGGGCGACGCCGGACCTGCGGCCTGGTCGGCGCTGCGGGTCAAGCGGCGCCTGGGCGTGCCGGCGCTGGCCTACTATCATTCCGACCTGGCACAGCTGTCGCAGGCGCGCCTGGGCAGCGTGGCCATGCGCGCCGTGCGCCGCTATCTGGCGCAGCTGTACCGCCAGTTCGACATGGTGCTCGCGCCCAGCCGGCTGATGGTGCAGCAACTGGCCAGCATGGGCATTGCCGGCGCCATTCATCAGCCGCTGGGAATTGACGCCGGCCTGTTCGCGCCGCAGCGGCGCAGCGCCGCCTTGCGCGCGCAATTGCAGCTGGCGCCGGACACCCGCTTGCTGGTCTACGCGGGGCGCTTCACGCCTGAAAAAAAACTCGATGTGCTGGTCGATGCGGTGGCCAGGCTAGGGCGGCCGTATCACTTGCTGTTGGTCGGCGGCGGCGCTTCGCTGCCCAAGTCCCGGCATGTCAGCGTGCTGGCGTTCATGCGCGACCAGCGCCAGCTGGCGCGGTTGCTGGCCAGCTGCGACCTGCTGGTCCATCCCGGGGACTGCGAAACGTTCGGCCTGATCGTGCTCGAAGCGATGGCGTGCGGCCTGCCGGTAGTGGCCACCACGGGTGGTGCGCTGGCCGAGCTGGTCGACGAGCGCACCGGCATGCTGGTCGCGCCCAACAGCGCGGCCGCCCTGGCGGAAGGCATTGCGGCGCTATGCCAGCGCGACTTGCGCGTGCTGGCGCAGGCGGCGCGCAACAAGGCGCTGGCGCTGTATGACTGGAGCATCATCATGCCGCAACTGATGCATCGCTATGCGTCGCTGCTGGCGCTGCACGAGCGCGCCGACCTTGAGCTGGAGCTGGACTATGTTCCCGAATGAGCGTCCGGCGCTGTGCGTGGCCATCCATGACGTGGCGCCGGCCACCTGGTCCGACTGCGTGCGGCTGCTGCACGCGATCCGCGCGGTGGCCGACATACCCCTGACCTGGCTGGTGGTGCCGCGCTACCACGGCAGCATGCTGCGTTCGCTGGCGTGCGAGGCGGCGCTGGAACGGCTGCTCAGCCAAGGCCACGAGCTGGTGCTGCATGGCTATACCCACCGCGATGCGGGCGCGCCGGCCAGTTCCGTGTGGCGTACCGTGGTCACCGAGCGCGAAGGCGAATTCGCGGCGCTGGCCGCGTCCGAGGCGCGCCGCCGCATCGAACTGGGGCTGGGCTGGTTCAAGCAGCGCCACTGGCCCGTCAGCGGCTTTGTGGCGCCGGCCTGGATGGTGGGGCGCCAGGTGTGGCCGCTGCTGGGCGAGTATGGCTTTGCCTACACCACCACGTTCCCGCGCTTCTACGTGCTGCGCCCGACCCGTTCGCTGATGGCGCCGGCGCTGGTGTACGCGGCGCGCAACCGGCTCGGCCGGCTGGTGTCGCCGCGGCTGGACACGCTGGCGGCAGCCCTGTCCGGTTCGGCGCCGCTGGTGCGGCTGGCGCTGCATCCGCGCGACGCGCGCTATCCGGCGCTGCTGCGCCATGCGCAACACCTGGTCGAGCAGCTGCTGGAAACGCGTCAACCGCTCACCAAAGCCGAGTTCGCGCGCCGGCTTACCAGTACGGGCCCCACGTTGCCCCGACACCCCATCGCGAGTGCGCAAAACCAGCGTAATACGGAGGATAGCCGTAGCGCTCGGCTTCCTCCTTGGCACTGAGCTGCAATACGCAGCTGCGCCATGGGTCCGAATTGGACGCGTAGCCCAGCCTGGCGCAGGCGGGTCCGTACTCGACCATCATGCGGCTCATTTCGGCCTGCATGTTGGCGGCCCGTTGCTCGGGCGTGGCGCAGCTGGCCAGCGCAAGTGCAGCCAGGCACATGGTGATAACTCGTCGCATGATTTTCTCCTTGCGGTTGTCCTATCTGGCTTAGAAACCTGGCGCCGCCAGATGTTCCTTGAAGTGGGCTTTTCTGGCACACTGCTTGCCAGTCCAACTGAAGGAAATACGATGCAAAAGCGTACGCTGAAAGTATGGTCGCTGCGGCTGCTGGCCGGTTTGCTGGTGTTGCTGCTGGCGGGCGCGCTGGCAGTGTGGATGTTCCTGCGCGCCAGCCTGGCCAGCGTCGATGGCAGCATCCATGCCCCCGGGCTGAGCGCGCCGGTGACGGTTGCGCGCGACGACTACGGGGTGCCTCTGATCAGCGGCGCGGACCGCGGCGACGTCGCTTACGCGACTGGCTACGTGCACGCCCAGGAGCGCTACTTCCAGATGGACTTGCTGCGCCGGGTCGGCGCCGGCGAACTGGCCGAGCTGTTCGGCACGCGCGCCATCGCGCTCGACAAGGCGCACCGCTTGCACCGTTTCCGCGCCCGTGCCGAAGCGTCGCTGGCCGCGATGGGGGCGCCCGAGCGGCGCTTGCTGGACCGTTACGTGGCCGGCATCAACGACGGCCTCAATGGGCTGGGCGCCAGACCGTTCGAATACGCACTGGTGGGCGTCAAGCCGCGTGCCTGGAGCGCTGCCGATTCGCTACTGGTGGTGTACGCGATGTATTTCGACTTGCAGGGCAAGCAGCTGGCGCGCGAACTGGGACGCAACTGGGTGTTCGAGCACAGCGACGCCGCCCAGCGCGCCTTCCTGCTGCCCGAGTCGTCGCAATGGGACGTGGCGCTGGACGCCAGCGGCAGCGTGCCGCAAGCGACTATCCCGGCCACCGCGCCGCCCTGGTGGGGCCGTCCCAAAGAGACCGGCGCGATGACACTGGCGGCGGCCGATGGCGGCGACTTCGTCGGCAGCAACAACTGGGCCGTGTCCGGTGCGCGCAGCAAGGATGGCGCCGCCATTGTCGCCGACGACATGCACCTCGGCCTGTCGCTGCCGAACATCTGGTACCGGCTGGCCCTGCAATTCCCCGACGCCCAAGGCAAGCCGCGCCGCGTGGTGGGGGTAACGCTGCCGGGCGCGCTGCCGACCGTGGTAGTGGGCAGCAACGGCCACGTGGCATGGGGCTACACCAACAGCTACGGTCATTACGTTGACCTGGTTCCGGCGACGAATGACGGCGCCAAGCCGGTCGAGCACCGCGAAACGATCCTGGTCAAGGGCGCACCGGATTACAATTTTGTGGTGCTCGACACCGCCGACGGCCCGTTGATTGCGGCCGGCGGCAAGAACTACGCGGTGCACTGGATTGCGCACGACAGCGGCGCGCTCAACGCCAGGCCGATGCTGCTGGAAAGCGTCGATACGCTCGATGCCGCGTTGAGCGTGGCCGCCTCGCTGGGCATTCCCGCGCAAAATTTCGTGGCAGGCGACGAGCACGGCAACATCGGCTGGACCATCGCCGGGCCGATGCCGGTCTTTGGTCCGTCGGGCACATTCACCGGCTTGCTGGCCCCGGCCAGTCATCCGCGCATCAGCAATCCGGCCAATGGCCAGCTGTCGACCGCCAACAACCGCCAGCTGTTGGGCGAGGGCGCGCAGCTGATCGGCGACGGCGGCTTCGATATCGGCGCGCGCAACAAGCAAGTGCATGACGGCCTGCTGGCGCTGGGAGCGAAGGCCGACGTGCATGGCGTGTATGGCGTGGCGCTGGACGACCGCGCATTGTTTATCGCTCCGTGGCGCGAGCGCGCGATCAAGGCGTTAGATAGCGCAGCGCTCAAGGATCATCCGCAGCGCGCCACGTTCCTGGGCCTGCTGCAACGCGGCTGGACCGGGCACGCCAGCGTCGACGCGGCCGGCTACTGGCTGGCGCGCCAGTTCATGTGGTCGTTGAACGAGCTGTTGTACGGGCGCGCCAACGGCGAGCTGGCCAAGCTCGACGAGCAGGCCACGATGGCGCTGGTCAATTCACGCTGGCCGGTGGTGGTGGCGCGCCTGCTCGACGAGCAGCCGGCCGGCTGGCTGCCGCCCGGGTTCGACAACTGGCAAGCGGTGCAGCTGGCGGCGGTCGATCACGCGATCGCGCAACTGGACAAGGAGAGCCCATCGCTGGCTGGCGCGACCTGGGGCGCGCGCAACACGGCCACCATCGTGCATCCGATCAGCAGCGCGGCGCCGTTTCTCAAGCGCTGGCTGGGCGCGCCGGCCGACCAGCTGGCAGGCGACGCTCACATGCCGCGCGTGGCAGGGCCCAAGTTCGGGCAATCGGAACGGTTGACGGTGTCGCCGGGACGGGAAGAGCAGGGCGTATTCAACATGCCAGGCGGACAAAGCGGACATCCGCTATCGCCGTATTTCCTGAAGGGGCACGCCGAATGGGTGAGGGGAACGCCGCTGCCGCTGTTGCCGGGACCGGCAAAGCACACGCTGACGCTGGTGCGGTAAGCTTCGCGTCCCGTGGCGGGACGCGAAGCCGTACTCGCTAATCGTGGCTGTAGCGCAGGACACGCTGGCGCGAGTTGCGCGTGGTGTTGTACTTCTCCAGCACGACGATGGTGTTGCCATCGTCGCGCAGCAGCGTCCAGACGTTATCGCTGCTGGCGTTGTGCATGGCCAGCTTGCCGTTATCGATCAGCCACGTGGTGGCGATCGCCGACGTGATGGTGCCATTCACCTGGACGTTTTCTGTGCCGCTGGTATTGTTGGCAAACACGTTGACGAACGCCCGGGTGCCGACAAATGAGGTAGTCGGGCTGCTGAACCAGCGTTGCACGACGTTCGCTGCGGTAAATGCCAGGTTGGGTTGAGGCCTGACGATCATCGTTTCATACATGGTGTAATCGGCGCCGTTGGCGGCGCGCACCAGCCAGCGCTCTTCGCCGTTGGTATTGATGCGGGTGCGTGCCATCGTCAGCGTATGTGGACTGGCAAAATTGAGCACCAGCTTGCCGTTCTGCAGTTGCCATCCAATGGTGGCGCCAGGCAGTTGGGGTGATGTGGCGCTGCCGCCAGAGGCCAGCGTCATGATCACCTGTGGTGCATAACCGATGGCGGGAATCGCCACGTCAGGTACGCCGGCCAGCACTGCGCCGCTCAGGTCGGCTGGAACGCCCAAGCTGTCCCAGTCGGCAAACGGAACCACCGCGCCAGAGCTGTATGGGCCGTCCGGCAGTTCGCCATTGATGTAATGGATGGAACCGTTGTAGGTCAGCATGGCAAAACCTTGGCCGGCCTTGCCCGACAACTGGCGCATCGACACCGAATTGGTCGTGATTTCCACTTCGGCCACACTGGTATCTGGCAGGGTGATGAACTCGTTGTGAACTTCCGGCACTGCCAGATCGAGCGTCAGCGCCGAGTCCTTGTGCCAGGTGCCGGCCGTGCGCTTCTGGTCGCGGTAGAACGACCCACTCGCGTTAGGATTGAACACCAGCTCCATGGCAGGAATTGCACAGCAGCCGCCGTTATTGAAGAAAACCAGTGACTTGCTGGTCGTCGTCGTTACCGCTGGCACGGTGCCGATGTTGGCGTCATTTTGAAGCGCCACCATGTCCTCCACGACCCCACTCTGGTAGAGCGTCTTGACGTACTGGGAGTACACGGCAAAGTTGCTCACCAGCGAAAGCGTGTCACCGACACCGGCAGGCAGGGTGCGCCAGGCGGCGGTCGAGGTGAGGGCGTTGCCGGTGAGCGAACGCAAGACGGCGGCCATCTGCAGCATCTCGGAGCCGGAAATCCGGCCCGACGCGTCATCGAGCATCGCCTGGGTGGCCGGCGTCTGGCCGTTCCGGTAGCGCAGGTTGCCATACACCGAGGTGGACATGCCGGACACAGCCAGACCCGGCAACGTGGCCGGGGTGACCACGGTGGCAGCGCCGGCGGCGTTGACCACGGTCTGGCTGTCGCCTACCAGACTGATCAGCTTGATGAAGGCATTGGCGTCGCGGCCCTGGGCGGTGATGCTGACCATGCTGGCCGGCGTATCGAGTGCGACAGGCACGCTGAAATTACCGTTCGCATCGGTGCTGGCGGCGATGGTGGTGGCGCCGATCACGACGCTCAGCGTGGCATTGCCTGGCAGGTCGAACGTACGGCCGGACAAGGTCAGATTGGCGTTGACGGTCACGGCCACGTCGGCCGTTGCCGTCGCGGTGCCGCTGCCGCTATCCTTGGCGGTGTACGAGAAATTATCCTTGCCGAAAAATCCGCTGGCAGGCGTATAGACAATCTTGTCGCCGCTGATGGTCGCGCTGCCGTGCGCCGGCGTGGTGACGCTGACCAGTTTGAGCGTGCCGCCGTTGGTGACGCTGTCGTTGGCCAGCACGGCAATATTGCTGCTGGTGTTCAGGCTGGCGGCGGCGACGTCCGGCTGGGCCGATGGGACTGGTGTGGCAGGGGTGCTGCCACCGCCGCCGCAGGCGGACAGAACGCTAGAAACGAGCAAGGTGGTCGACACGACGCGCATTTTATTGCGGAAAACAAACATGGGATTCCTGGAGAACCGCCCGAAAAAGGCAAGGCCGCCAGTATCCCAGTTGGCTTGTTCGTGGTCAATATGTATTTGTTTTTGATCAATTAATCAACAATTTGGACGTTGTCCTATTTCAACAGCCGCCCAGCGCAGCGCTGCGCTTGGCCGGGCCAAAGTTCGGGCAATCGGAATGGCTGACGGTGTCGCCAGGGAGGCAAGAGCAGGGTGTATTTAACATGCCAGGCGGGCAAAGCGGACGTCCGCTATCGCCGTATTTCCTGAACGGGCACGCCGAATGGGTGAAGGGAGCGCCGCTGCCGCTATTGTCGGGACCGGCAGAGCATACGCTGACGCTGGTGCGGTAAGCTTCGCGTCCCATGGCGGGACGCGAAGCCGGACGCGCTAGTTGTGGCCGTAGCGCAAGACGCGCTGGCGCGAGTTGCGCGTGGTGGTGTACTTCTCGAGCACAACGATGGTGTCGCCATCGACCCGTAGCAGCGTCCAGACGTTATCGCTGCTGGCGTTGTGCATGGCCAGCTTGCCGTTATCGATCAGCCACGTGGTGGCGATCGCCGACGTGACGCTGCCGTCATTCCAGACGCTTTCTGTGCCGCTGGTATTGTTGGCCAGCACCTTGACGACCCCCTGGGTACCGACAAACGAGGTCATCGGGCTGCTGAACCAGCGTTGCACGACGTTCGCCGCGCTAAAGGCAAGGTCGGCCTGAGGCCTGACGATCATCGTTTCATACATGGCGTAATCGGCGCCGTTGGCCGCGCGCACCAGCCAGCGCTCTTCGCCGTTGGTATTGATGCGCGTGCGTGCCATCGTCAGCGTATGTGGACTGGCAAAATTGAGCACCAGCTTGCCGTTCTGCAGTTGCCATCCGATGGTGGCGCCAGGCAGTTGAGGCGAGGTGGCGCTGCCGCCAGGGGCCAGCGTCATGATCACCTGGGGGGCGTAACCGGTGACGGGGATCGCCACATCGGGCACGCCGGCCAGCACGGCGCCGCTCAGGTCAGCTGGAACGCTCAAGCTATCCCAGTCGGCAAATGGATACAACTTGCCAGAGACGTACGGTCCGTCCGGCAGTTCGCCGTTGGGGTAATGCACGGCGCCATGGAAGGTTAGCAAGGCAAAACCCTTGCTGGCCGAGCCAGACAACTGGCGCATCGACACCGCATAGATGGTGGTTTCCACCTGAGTCGCATTGCCATTTGGCGGCGGGAAGATGGTCTCATAGCGCACTTCCGGCGCCGTCAGTTCCAGCGTCAGCCCCGTGTCACTGTGCCAGGTGCCGGCCATGCGCTTCTTGTTGAGGTAGAACGATCCGCTGTGGTTGGGGTTTAACACCAGTTCCATTGCAGGAATTGCACAGCAGCCGCCGTTATTGAAGAAAACCAGCGACTTGCTGCTCGTCGTTGTGACGGCCGGGAGGGTGCCGATGTCGGCCTCGGCGTCATTTTCGAACGCTGTCATGTCATTCTCGACCCCAAACTGGTCGAGCGTCTTGACGTACTGGGCGTACCCGTTAAAGTTGCTCACCAGCGCAAGCGTGTCACCGACACCAGCAGGCAGAGTGCGCCAGGCGGCGCTCGAGGTGAGGGCGTTGCCGGTGAGCGAACGCAGGATGCTGGCCATCTGCAGCATTTCGGAGCCGGAAACCTGGCCCGACGCTGCATCGAGTTGCGCCTGGGTGGTTGGAACCTGGCCAGCATTCCGGTAGAGCATGTTGCCATACACGGAAGTGGACATGCCGGACACGCCCAGACCCGGCAACGTGGCCGGGGTGACCACGGTGGCGGCGCCAGCGGCGTTGACCACGGTCTGGCTGTCGCCCACCAGGCTGATCAGCTTCATGAACGCATTGGCGTCGCGGCCCTGGGCGGTGATGCTGACCATGCTGGCCGGCGTATCGA
>JAZJXM010000001.1:0-62149 GCA_040390915.1 Pseudomonadota bacterium | reverse complement strand
CTCGACCTCAACCTTGGCAAGGTTGCGCTCTACCAACTGAGCTACTCCCGCATTTTGCAAGACAACGATTATCGCAGAAACTGTGCTGCTTTCCAAGGATAACCTACGACACAGACTCCAAATTTCTGGAGCGGGAGAAGAGTCTCGAACTCTCGACCTCAACCTTGGCAAGGTTGCGCTCTACCAACTGAGCTACTCCCGCGTCGTCACAACAGGCAAGCATTATAGACGATCTGGACGGCCTGTCAAGGTTGGTTCTGACCATTAATTTTAAATCGGGTCGCCTGCCTTTTCCTTGATCAGCGGCCAGGCCAGGCGCAGGTAGTAAAACATCGACCACACGGTCAGCACGGCGGCCAGGATCATCAGGTAGTAGCCCAGTTCACTGGTCGGAAGAAAGCCAAACAGCAGGTCGTCGAACAGCAGCATCGGAATTGCCGTCATTTGCGCGAAGGTCTTGATCTTGCCGATCGAGCTGACCGCCACCGAGCGCGAAGCGCCGATTTGCGCCATCCACTCGCGCAGCGCCGAGATGGCGATTTCGCGACCGATGATGATGAAGGCGATGAAGTGGTCGACCCGATGCAGGTGCACCAGCACCAGCAGCGCGCCGGCCACCATCAGCTTGTCGGCCACGGGATCGAGGAAGGCGCCGAAGGCCGAGGTCTGGTTCCAGCGCCGCGCCAGGAAGCCGTCGAACCAGTCGGTGACGGCAGCGACGATGAACACCAGCGTTGCCGCCAGGTCCTGGTCGGAACGCGGTAGCCAGTGGATCGGCAGGTAGTACACGCCGACGACCAGCGGGATCAGGGCCACGCGCAGCCAAGTCAGGAGAATCGGAATATTGAAAGGCATAGGGCAGGAACTGGTTAGGCGTTAGGAAGAGGTGCGCCGCTAGTCTACCTTGCCAAAGCGTATTTCACCAGTTCGGACGGCAACACTGTGCACGCAGTGGTGGAAGGCGCTATCGCTTTTCCACCCTACGTGTCCATTGCCCGCAGGGTGGAAAAGCGGCAGCGCCTTCCACCACGCGTCTCACCGGCCTAATGCAACTGCTTGTAGATCTCTTCGGCCAGCTGGGTCGAGATGCCCTCGACCGACATCAGGTCTTCGACGCTGGCGTCGACCACCCCGCGCAGGCCGCCAAAGCGCGCCAGCAGCTTCTGGCGGCGCTTGGCGCCTATGCCCTCGATTTCTTCCAAACGCGACGTCTGGCGCGTTTTGGCGCGCTTGGCGCGCATGCCGGTGATGGCGAAGCGGTGCGCCTCGTCGCGAATTAGCGCCACCAGCATCAGCGCCGCCGATTCTTTGCCCAGTTCCTGCTGCGCGCGCCCGTCGACAAACATCAGCGTCTCGAGGCCGACGCGGCGCCCTTCTCCCTTGGCCACGCCGACGATCAGGCTGATGTCGAGCCCCAGTTCGGCGAACACCTGGCGCGCCATTTCGATCTGTCCTTTGCCGCCGTCGATCAGCACCACGTCGGGCATGATGCCGTCGCCGTTGGCCACTTTTTCATAACGCCGCATCAGGACCTGGCGCATCGCCGCGTAGTCATCGCCTGGCGTGATGCCGTTGATGTTGAAGCGCCGGTATTCGCCGTTCTGCATCGCGTGATGATGGAATACGACACACGAGGCCTGGGTCGCTTCACCCTGGGTGTGGCTGATGTCGAAGCATTCCACGCGCAGCGTGTCCAGGTCTTCCGAGTCGAGCGCCAGCGCGTCGGCCAGCGCGCGCGTGCGCGACTGCTGCGAGCCCTGTTCGGACAGCAAGCGCGCGAGCGACATCTCGGCGCCCTTGTGCGCCATGTCCAGCCACTGGCGGCGCTGCTCCTGCGGCTGGAACACCAGATTGATGCGGTGGCCGCATTGCTCGGTCAGCGCCAGCATCAGCGCCGGCTGGTCGAATTCGATGTTCAGCACCAGTGTGCCGGGGATGAATTTGTCGACGTAGTGCTGGGCCATGAAGGCGGCCAGCACTTCGACTTCGATCGGCGCCTCGGCAATTGCGGCCGCGTCGCTAAGCTGGGTCGGAAAATAGGCGCGGTCGCCCAGGTGCCGCCCGCCGCGCACCATGGCCAGGTTGACGCAGGCGCGCCCGCCCTGCACCATCACCGCGATGATGTCGACGTCGGCGTCGCTGCCGGACTCCATGCTTTGCTGGTGCAGCACTTTCGACAGCGACTGGATCTGGTTGCGCACCAGCGCCGCCTGTTCGAATTTGAGTTCGCCCGCAAAGGCGTGCATCTTCGTTTCCAGGTCGGCCATCACTTCGCTCTGGCGCCCGCGCAAAAAGCGCGCGGCATTCTCGACGTCGATCTTGTAGTCTTCCTTGCTGATCAAATTGACGCATGGCCCGCTGCAGCGCCCGATCTGGTGCAGCAGGCAGGTACGCGTGCGATTGGCATACACGCTGTCTTCGCAGGTGCGCAGCATGAATACCCGCTGCAGAATCTGGATCGATTCCTTGACCGCCCACGCGCTCGGGAACGGGCCGAAATACTGGCTCTTCTTGTCGACCGAACCACGGTAATAGGCCATGCGCGGCACGTCCTGGCCGCTGATCTTCAAATAGGGGTACGACTTGTCGTCGCGGAACAGGATGTTAAAACGGGGTTTGAGCGTCTTGATCAGATTGTTTTCAAGGATCAGCGCTTCGGCCTCGCTGTGCGTGACCGTGGTCTCGAGGCGCGCGATACGCTCGACCATCATCGCGATGCGCGGGCTGGCCAGGTTCTTCTGAAAGTAGCTCGAAACGCGCTTTTTCAGGTCGCGCGCCTTGCCCACATACAGGACGGCGTCGGCCGCGTCGAAATAGCGGTACACGCCCGGCAGGCCGGGCAGCTTGGCGACCGTGTCGAGCACCTGGGCCCGCGCTTCGGGAGTGACGTCGTCGGCCATTCAAGCCTCCTGGGTGACGATCACGAACGCGACCCCGTATTCGGCTTCGTCGCTGATGGTCACCTGGGCGCTGAAGCGATTGTCGCGCATGAACTGGTCCAGCGCGCCGCTGCACACGATCATCGGCTTGCCGCTGGGCGCGTTGAGCATTTGCGCGCTGCGCCACGTCATCGGCATATGCAGGCCCAGGCCAATCGCTTTGGAAAACGCCTCCTTGGCCGAAAAGCGAGTGGCCAGAAAGCGCATGCCGCGGATGTCGTTGCGGGCGCGGCGCGCGTGAAATTTGATCAGCTCCTCCGGGCCCAGGATCTTTTCGGCAAAGCGATCGCCATTGCGCGCCAGCGCCGCCTCTATGCGCGAGATCTGGACGATGTCGGTGCCGATCCCGTAGATCATGACGCGCGCGCCAGACTCACGCCCAGGCGCGCGGCAACCATGATCGCCTTCATTTCGCGCACGGCGTTTTCAAAGCCGGCAAACAGCGCATGCGCCACCAGCGCGTGGCCGATATTGAGTTCGCCGATATCGGCAATCGCGGCCACCGCCTGCACGTTGGTGTAATGCAGACCATGGCCGGCATTGACCTTCAGGCCGCGCTCCACGCCAAAGCGCGCGCCGGCCTTGATGCGTTCCAGTTCATGCGCCAGTTCCGCGCCATGCGCTTCAGCGTAGCGGCCGGTGTGCAGTTCGATCACCGGCGCGCCCACGTCGACTGCGGCGGCGATCTGCTGCGGGTCGGCATCGATGAACAGGCTCACGCGGATGCCCTCCCCCTGCAACTGCTTGACGGCCGCTTCGACCTGCTTGAAGTAGCGGATCACATCCAGGCCGCCTTCAGTGGTCACTTCTTCGCGCCGCTCGGGCACCAGGCATACGTCCTGCGGGCGGATCAGGCAGGCAAAGTCGATCATTTCCTGGGTGACGGCCGCTTCCAGGTTCATGCGCGTCATCAGCTGCGGGCGCAGCGCAATCACGTCGGCGTCCTTGATGTGGCGCCGGTCTTCGCGCAGGTGCAGCGTGATGACGTCGGCGCCGGCTTGTTCGGCCAGGATCGCGGCGCGGATCGGATCGGGATAGGTCGTACCGCGCGCGTTGCGCAGCGTGGCCACGTGGTCGATGTTGACGCCGAGGTCAATAACCTGGCTGGTAGGTTGCAAAAAGCTCATGGCGTCTTTTCTTGGTTATAACTGCATTAAGTCGATCAAAATCTGGCGCGTATTGAGCGGCGCGCCGTTCAGTTGGTGGGCCAGCAGGAAGCGCATCAGCTGCTTGCTCTGCGCCTGCGTGGCCGGGTCAAGGTAATCTTCGCGTTCCATGTCGAGCAGTGTCTTGCCGCTCACCACCGGCCAGGCGTCGCCGGCGCGCAGCGGGCGCGGCCCGCGCTCCGGGTCGACCACGTAATCAATCTGCGGATCGACCGCGGCGCGGGTCGCCGTGCAGCGCCCCAGTTCAGCGGCTACGCCCGTCTCTTTAAGTAAGGCCCGTTCGAATTTTCTCAAGACGATGGGCGCAGGTTCATTGTGCGCCAACTGGTTCAGGGTTGCCACGTAATGGTCGAACAGGGCCGGATGGCGATCGTCGCGCGCGAGCAGCTTGACCAGCAGCTCGTTGAGGTAAAAACCACACAGCAGTGCGGTTTTCTCCAGCGGCAGCATGCCGCCCACCCAGTCGGCGTCGGTCAAGGTGCGCAGTTCGGATTTGCCGCTCCAGCCCACTTGCAGCGGCTGGAACGTTTGCAGCACCCCGCGCAGGGCCGAAAACGGCCGCTTGGCGCCTTTGGCAACGAGCGCGATGCGGCCATGCTCACGGGTGAACATGTCGACGATCAGGCTGGTTTCTTTATAGGGATAGCTGTGCAGGACGAAGCCCGGCTGGCCGCCGATGCGCGGGCTGCTGCTGCGCGGGCCGGAACGGCTGCGCCCCGGCGGCACTGCGGCGGCGTCCTGGGTGCTCACGCTGTGTTGCTTACTCGTAGCCGTAGGCGCGCAAGCCCGCTTCGTTATCGGCCCAGCCGGATTTGACCTTGATCCAGATCTCCAGGTAGACCGGGCCGCCGAACAGCTTTTCCATGTCCAGGCGCGACTGCGTGGAAATGTCTTTCAGGCGCGCGCCCTTGTTGCCGATGACCATGGACTTGTGGGTGTCACGTTCGACCAGGATGGCGGCGAAGATGCGCCGCAAATCGCCTTCCTGCTCGAATTTTTCGATCAGGACGGTGCTGGTGTACGGCAGTTCGTCGCCCACCAGGCGGAACAGCTTTTCGCGCACGATTTCGGACGCGAGGAATTTTTCGCTGCGGTCGGTGATGTCGTCCGGGCCGAACACGGCTTCGTTCTCGGGCAAGAAGCCCTTGATTTCGTTTTGCAGCGCATCGAGCTGGAAGCGCAGCTTGGCCGACACCGGCACGATGGCGGCGAAGTTGTGCTTGGAAGCGACCATCTGGGCGAACGGCATCAGCGCCGCCTTGTCCTTGACGCGGTCGCTCTTGTTGATGACCAGCACGCACTTCATGTCTTTCGGAAGCATGTCCAGCACTTGCTGGTCGGCCGGGCCGAATGTGCCCGCCTCGACCAGGAACAAAATCAGGTCGGCCGAGATCAAGGTGTTGGTGACGGTCTTGTTCAGCGTCTTGTTGAGCGCGTTCGAATGGCGCGTCTGGAAGCCCGGCGTGTCGACGTAGATGAACTGGGCGTCGTCCAGCGTCTGGATGCCGGTGATCCGGTGGCGCGTGGTTTGCGCCTTGCGCGAGGTGATCGACACCTTGGCGCCGATCAGCTGGTTCATCAGCGTCGATTTGCCCACGTTGGGACGGCCGACGATGGCGATATAGCCACAACGGAAGTTTTCTGGGGTAGTTGTGGCGTTCATGCTGATTTCGTTTCAGGTTGCGTTTGTTTGGGTGCTTTGGCATCGGCGGCCTTGACCGCGATGGCCTCGCCTTCGCCGTCGCCATCGCTCTGGATGGTGGCGATGCCGGCCAGCTTGAGCTGGGCGGCGCGTGGTTTGGCCTTGCGGCTGGCGCCGGGGGTTTTGAGCAGCGCTTGCTGGGCGACGTCGAGCGCCAGCTTGGCGGCCGCCTGTTCGCCGGCGCGCCGGCTGCCGCCGCGCCCGTAGACCTGGATGCCCAGCTTGGGCACCAGGCATTCGATCTCGAATTCCTGGCTGTGCGCGGCGCCGTGCGTGGCCACCACGTTGTAGGTGGGCAGCGCGATCTTCTTGCTCTGCAAAAATTCCTGCAGCAGCGTCTTGGCGTCCTTGCCCAGAGTGCGCGGGTCGACCGAGTCGAGAATGGGGATGTAGAAGGCGCGGATCACGTCGCGCGCGGCATTGAAACCGGCGTCGAGGAAGATTGCGCCCAGCAGCGCTTCGAGGGTGTCGGCCAGGATCGATGGACGGCGAAAGCCGCCCGACTTGAGCTCGCCCTCGCCCAGGCGCAGGAACTGCGACAGTTCCAGCTTCTGGGCGATTTCGTACAAGGACTGCTGCTTGACCAGGTTGGCGCGCAGGCGCGACAGGTCGCCCTCGTCGATGCTGGCAAAGCGCTCGTACAGCACCGAGGCGACCACGCAGTTGAGAATCGAATCGCCCAGGAACTCCAGGCGCTCGTTATGCAAACTGCTATGGCTGCGGTGGGTCAAGGCTTGCTGCAACAGGCCAGCATCCTGGAACGAGTACCCTAAGCGCGTTTGCAATAACTGTAGATTCATTGGCGGTTCATGTGTTGGTCTGCTGCCTTATTTCGGCTGTTCAGCCTTTTCGGGGATGTAGCCGGACTTGTCGGTCGTGCCTGCGTAGTGGATCAACAGCGCGACGTCGGTAAACAGCGGAATGTTTTGATCGTAATCGAACGACACTTCGGTTTCACCGTTGACCTTGGTGAACATCAGGTCTTTGCCGCTGATGGTGGTCACGGCATTGATTTCGGCGCTCTTGTCGAAGGCCATGCGCATTTCCTGCACCGAACCGCCCTTGGCCTTGGCCGCAGCGATGCCCGACGAGATCGATTTATACTCGAGCATTGACGGGACGATCTTCAGCGCCAGCATGGCGACAGCGATAATGATGCCCAGCACAATGATCAAGCCCGATACCGAGACGCCGCGCTGTGCTTTCAGATTGTGCTGCTGTGACTTTTGCTTCGAATCGTGCATGTCCATTCCTTGTGTGTGCTAGTCGATGCCGCCAATACGCTTGGGGTTCCCCAGGTTCATCCAGACCACGATGGCCTTGCCGACGATGTTCTTGTTGGGAACGAATCCCCAATAACGGCTATCCTGGCTGTTGTCCCGGTTATCGCCCATCATAAAGTAATTGCCCTCAGGTACGGTACAGCTAAATTTGTCCTGCGAAAATTCACATGCCTCGCGGTGCGGGAAGTTGTCGACGCCGGCCACGTTCACGGTCGGCTGGCTTTCCCGGTTCAGAATGCGATGCTTCTTTTCAGGCAACATTTCCACGAACTGTTTATGGTACGCCAATTCCTGGTCATCCAGGTAGTCGTCCATCTGGGTGTAGGAAATGGTCGTGCCGTTCACCGTCAAACGCTTGTTTTCATAGACAATTTTATCACCCGGCACGCCAATCACGCGCTTGATGTAATCCTGGGTCATGTCTTTTGGATATTTGAACACCATCACGTCGCCGCGCTGCGGATCGTTGACGTCGATGATCTTCTGGTTCAGGATCGGCAGGCGCACGCCATAGGTGTACTTGTTCACCAGGATCAGGTCGCCCACCAGCAGGGTCGGCACCATCGACGCGGTCGGAATCTTGAACGGCTCGAACAGGAACGAGCGCAGGAAAAACACCAGCGCGATGACCGGGAAGAAGCTGCCCGAATACTCGATCCAGGTGGGCTGGCGCAGCAGGTGCTGCTCCACTTCGGCACGCGCGTTGACGTTGCTGTCGGGCTTGACGCCGTCGGCCATCAGCTTGGCGGCGCGCGCGTCGTAGTCGGCCAGCGCGGCATTGGCCGCGCGGCGCCGCTGGGGCGCCAGGTAGAACAGGTCGAGGCACCAGATGATCCCCGTGACCACCATCAGCACGAACAGGATCAGGGCGAAATTACTCAAGATTGCTTGCAGGGTCATTTATCATCCACTTGTAAGATTGCCAGGAATGCTTCTTGTGGAATCTCCACCGAGCCCACCTGTTTCATCCGCTTCTTGCCGGCCTTTTGTTTTTCGAGCAGCTTCTTTTTACGGCTGATGTCGCCGCCATAGCATTTGGCCAGCACGTTCTTGCGCAGCGCCTTGACGTTTTCGCGCGAGATCACATTCACGCCAATGGCGGCCTGGATGGCCACGTCGAACATTTGGCGCGGAATCAGTTCGCGCATCTTGGCCGCCACCTGGCGCCCGCGATAGATGGCGTTGGCGCGGTGCACGATGATGGCCAGCGCATCGACTTTCTCGCCGTTGATCAGCATGTCGACCTTGACCACGTCGGAGGCCCGGTTTTCCTTGAACTCGTAGTCCATCGACGCGTAACCGCGCGAGGTCGACTTGAGCTTGTCGAAGAAGTCGAGCACGATCTCGGCCATCGGCATTTCATAGATCAGCTTGACCTGGCGCCCGTGGTAGCTCATGTCCATCTGCACGCCGCGCTTGGAAATGCACAGCGTGATGACCGAACCGACGTACTCTTGCGGCATGTACAGGTTGACCGTGACGATAGGCTCGCGCACTTCCTCGATCTTGGTCGTTTCCGGCATCTTGGACGGATTGTCGACCTTCAGGATGCTGCCGTCGCGCATGACCACCTCGTACACCACGGTCGGCGCGGTGGTGATCAGGTCCATGTCGAATTCGCGCTCCAGGCGCTCCTGCACGATTTCCATGTGCAGCAGGCCGAGAAAGCCGCAGCGGAAGCCAAAGCCCAGCGCCTGCGATACTTCCGGCTCGTACATCAGGGCCGCGTCGTTGAGCTTGAGCTTTTCCAGCGAGTCGCGCAGCGCGTCGTACTGGTGCGAATCGACCGGGAACAGGCCGGCAAACACTTGCGGCTGCACTTCCTTGAAGCCTGGCAGCGGTGCGGCAGCCGGCCTGGCGGCGTGGGTGACGGTGTCGCCCACTTTGGCGGCCTTGATTTCCTTGATGCCGGCAATCACGAAGCCCACCTGGCCGGCCGAAATTTGCGGCAGCGGCTGCGATTTCGGGCTGAACACGCCCACGCTCTCGACCAGTTGCACCGATTCGGACGCCATCAGCAGGATTTTTTCTTTTGGTTTCAAGGTGCCGTTCATCACGCGCACCAGCATTACCACGCCGACGTAGTTGTCGAACCACGAATCAACGATCAGCGCCTGCAGCGGCGCGTCCGGGTCGCCCTTGGGCGGGGGCACGCGCGCGATCAAGGACTCGAGCACGTCTTCCACGCCCAGGCCGCTCTTGGCCGAGCACTTGACCGCGTCGGTCGCGTCGATCCCGATCACGTCTTCGATTTCGGAAATCGCGTTGGCCGGATCGGCGTGCGGCAAGTCGATCTTGTTCAGTACCGGCACCACTTCCACGCCCAGGTCGAGCGCGGTGTAGCAGTTCGCTACCGTCTGCGCTTCCACGCCCTGCGAGGCATCGACCACCAGCAGCGCGCCTTCGCAGGCCGACAGCGAGCGCGACACTTCATAGCTGAAGTCGACGTGGCCGGGGGTGTCGATCAGGTTCAGGTTGTACACCACCCCGTCGCGCGCCTTGTAATGCAGCGCCGCCGTCTGGGCCTTGATGGTGATGCCGCGCTCGCGCTCCAGGTCCATCGAATCGAGCACCTGGGCTTCCATGTCGCGGTCGGACAGGCCGCCGCAGATCTGGATGATACGGTCGGCCAGGGTCGATTTACCGTGATCGATGTGGGCGATGATGGAAAAGTTACGTATGTTGTTCATTAATGCAATTCAAAACCAATAAGGAGGGGCGGCGGCGGTGCCGGGCCCGAAAAGCGCTGTTGTCTGTGCCATACGAAAAAAGCGCTCCGAGGGGGGCATGGCAGTCCCCAGGCGAGCGCCTTAGCGAGCGAGAGCAGCTGCGTGTGTGGACCACAGCTCTCCGACCCCAGCATTTTACCGGATTTCGGGGTGGAAAGCCCGGTTTATGCGGAATTCGAAAAAAAGATTGCTAATTAAACACAGAAGGCGCCGCCAGGTAGCGCCGCACCGCCTTCTCGTCGAGGAAATAGTGGCACAGCTCGGGCTGGGCCAGGTGGCCGAACAGAACCGGCACCAGCTCGTCGAAGCGCGCCACCAGCGCCTCGTCGGCGTCGACATCGATGACGTCGACCGCGAAGCGCAGCTGTTCAGTTTGCAAACTATACAGCGCTTGCAGCAAATCGTCACACAAGTGGCAATACGAGCGCGAGTACAGCGTGAAATTGATAATTTGCATTATTTTCCAGGTTTGAAGCAGATAGTCGGTATTGTCGCCGCGCCGCAGCGGCAGCGCCGCACTTTTTTTGCGCCACAAGCTCGCTGACTTGCAAAATCAGCTAGCCGGCGTGCGCGGCGGCGACTTGGGCGCCGCCTTCTTGCCCTTGTCCTCTTGCAGCAGCGCGATGCTGACCGCGATGTCTTGCAGCGCGCCCTTGCGCCACACGGTGACGACGGCGCGGCTGCCCACTGGCGCGCTGCCGACCAGGTGCGGCAGGTCGCCGCTGCGCTCGATCGGGGCGCCGTTGAACTTGAGGATGATGTCGCCGACCTTGATGCCGCCTTTTTCAGCCGGCCCGCCGGCCGCCACCCGCGCCACCTCGACCCCGTGCACATGACCGAGGCTGAGCGACTCGGCCACCTCCTTGCCGACGTTGCCAATTTCCACGCCCAGATAGCCGCGCGTGACCTTGCCGTTCTTGCGCAGCTGGTCCGACACGCGCATCGCCTCCTCGATTGGCACGGCGAAAGAAATGCCGTTGAAGCCTTCCGACAGCGTGGCGAACTGGGAGTTCATGCCGATCACTTCGCCGCGCATATTGATCAACGGCCCGCCCGAGTTGCCCGGGTTGACCGCGACGTCGCTCTGGATCAGCGGCAGGTAGTCGCCGGTATCGCGCGACTTGGCCGAAATGATGCCGGCCGTGACGGTGTTTTCCAGATTGAACGGTGAACCGATCGCGATCACCCATTCGCCCACCCGGATCCTGGCCGAGTCGCCGATAGGCAGGCTGGGCAGCTTGCTGGCGTCGACCTTGAGCAGCGCCACGTCGGCGCGCTTGTCCGAACCGAGCACCCTGGCTTTGAATTCGCGGCGGTCGATCAGCGTGACCACCACGTCGTCGGCGCCGTCGACGACGTGGGCGTTGGTCAGCACATAGCCGTCGCTGGAAATGAAAAAGCCGGAACCGACGCCATACAGGATTTCATCGGCTTGCGGCTTGGGCGGGCGCCGCGTGCGCGGCCCCTGGTGCGGCGCGGGCGTGCCGAAAAAGCGGCGCAGCAGTTCCTGCAGGTCGTCGTCGCCGGGCCCCGGCGCCAGCTTGACCTTCTCCGTGGTGCGGATGTTGACCACCGCCGGCCCCACTTTGTCGATCAGGTCGGTAAAGTCGGGCAAGCCGCTCACCAGCGGCGCCGCGGCCGGGGCCGCCAGCAAGGGTGGCGCGCCGCCCAGCGCTGCGGCGCCGGCCAGCAACAGGTAGGCGACGATGCGACGGCCGAGGGGCTGGGACATGGGATGGGTGCAACAGTTGGGTGACAAAATGGGAAGCCAAACGGCCAGCTGCGGGCCGCGCTCAGGACACCGACACCACGGCCGGCTTGGCCTTGGCCGCGACGGGCTCGGCCGGCTCGTCGCGTCCCGCGACGCTGTTGATGGCTGCCGCGGCGCCACGCCCGGCGCGCTTGCCCGGCGCCGGCTCGCCCGCCAGGCGCGCCGCCAGGCGCGCGCCAAAGCCATCCGACAGCTCGGGCGTGGCCTGGGCCCGCAGTGCGTCGCCGATCCGGTGGTAGGTGCTCCAGGCATGCTGCCCATCGGCCGACTGCAGCGCAGCGAGCGCCAGCTCGAGGTCACAGTCGGGCAGCTCGCCGTCGCAGAGGGAAGAGATGTGTTCGCGGATTTTTTTGTGGGTGTCCATCGGGTATTCCATCAATCAAGTAGTGCAATGATCTTCCTGCCGAGTTGTACAATCATCGCTACACCTGGCGTCGCTTGTCAACGGGCAAGTCCAGCAAGGGCCGCAACTTGTCCGCGATGACTTCGCGCGCCCGGAAAATACGGCTGCGCACCGTACCGATCGGGCATGACATGACTTCGGATATTTCTTCGTAGCTCAATCCCTCAATTTCGCGCAGCACGATGGCGGTGCGCAATTCCAGCGGCAGCGCCTCCATCGCGGCATTGACTGTGAAGGCGATTTGTTTGCTGGCCAACATGGACTCCGGTGTGTTTATATCGCGCAAACTGTCGGCATCGTCAAACGCTTCGGCGCGCTCCGCATCGGCCTCGGTCGAGGTCGGGGCACGCCGGCCCTGGGTGACCAGAAAATTCTTTGCCGTGTTGATGCCAATTCTGTACAACCACGTATAGAACGCGGAATCCCCCCTGAAATGCCGCAAGGCCCGATACGCCTTGATAAACGTTTCCTGCACCACGTCCTCGGCCTCGGCCGGATCGTGCACCAGGCGCGACACCAGCCGCATCAGCCGGCGCTGATACTTCGCCACCAGCAGGTCAAACGCCTGCCGCTCACCAGCCTGGACGCGTTCAACCAGCAGTTGATCACACTCGCGTTCTGTCGTCACTGGCGTGCCCTCGTGGCTGCGGCGTTGGCGCGTCCCTATGTCTATAGAGTTGTGCCGTTGCAATAAGTTCAATGTATTTTGTGTTTCTCTGAAAATTTATTGTCCCGCCCGGCAATCGCCCTGAGCGCCACGCCAAGCTTGCGAAACTGTTCATGCGGCACGCTGTCAGGCAAGATGATCAGGACGGTCAGCGCGCCGTTGTCCGCGTCGCGCAGCAACAGCAGCAGCAAGGTGGGCCACAGCGTGCAAGCTGGCATCATTCGCACCAGCGCCGGTGCTGCCGTCGCGCCCAAGCTCTGTTGTACCGTCAGCCGTATCTCCCCGAGTCCAGAAATATCAATCCGGCGCGTGGTTGCGCGGCGCGCCGCGGCGTGCCCGGCAACACCGCTCGCCAGCGCGCAGGCGAGCGCCAGCAGCGCCGGAAAATGGACCGGCGCGGCGCGGCTAAACAGCAATGCGATGGCGGCGCCGGCACTGGCCAGCGCATACCCGCATAGCATCAGGCGCAAGCAGCGCGACGGCGCCACAACAGCAGCGACAGCAATTGACATACACAAGGGGAGGCACTACAGGAAGCGGCGCAATCGCCGCCTAAAAAACAGGCGCCCACATCTGAGACAGAGGTGGGCGCCGTTGGTTCGTCGTGAAACGAAAGTATTACGCTTTGCCGAACACCAGCGTGCCGTTGGTGCCGCCGAACCCGAACGAGTTCTTGACCGCATAGTCGATCTTCATTTCGCGTGCCGTGTTGGCGCAGAAATCGAGATCGCAAGCCGGATCCTGGTTGAACAGGTTGATCGTCGGTGGCGAGATCTGATGATGCATCGCCAGCACGGTAAACACTGCTTCCAGGCCGCCAGCGCCGCCCAGCAAGTGGCCGGTCATCGACTTGGTCGAATTGACCACCAGCTTGTGCGCATGCGCACCAAAGGTCTTCTTGATGCCCTGCACTTCGGCCAGGTCGCCCAGGGGCGTCGAGGTACCGTGCGCGTTGACATAATTGACCTGGTCGGCGTTGACACCAGCGTTGGCCAGGGCCGACACCATGCACTTGCTGGCGCCGCTGCCATCTTCGACCGGCGACGTCATGTGATAGGCGTCGGCGCTCATGCCAAAACCCAGCAGCTCGGCGTAGATCTTGGCGCCGCGCGCCTTGGCGTGCTCGTACTCTTCCAGCACCATGACACCAGCGCCCTCGCCCAGCACGAAACCGTCGCGGTCGCGGTCCCATGGACGCGATGCGGTAGCCGGATCGTCGTTGCGCGACGACAGTGCGCGTGCCGAGGCGAAACCGCCCAGGCCCAGCGGCGAGATGGTCGCTTCGGAACCGCCGGCGATCATCACGTCGGCGTCGCCGTATTCGATCAGGCGGCCAGCCGCGCCAATGCTGTGCAAGCCGGTGGTGCAGGCCGTGACGATGGCCAGGTTAGGTCCGCGCAAGCCGTATTTGATCGACAGGTTACCCGAGATCATGTTGATGATCGAGGCCGGTACGAAAAACGGCGAAATGCGGCGCGGTCCGCGCTTGGTGTAGTCTTCCTTGGTCTCTTCGATCAGCGGCAAGCCGCCAATGCCCGAACCAATGATGACGCCAATGCGGTCAGCGTTTTCTTCGGTGACGACCAGGCCCGAGTCCTGCAGCGCCTGGATACCTGCTGCCATGCCGAAATGGATAAAGCTATCCATGTGGCGGGCGTCTTTACCGGGGATGTAATCCTCGATATTGAAGCCCTTGACCTCGCCCGCAAAATGGGTCGAGAACGGCAATGCGTCGAATTTGGTGATGCTAGCGATGCCCGACTTGCCGGCCAGCGCCGCGCTCCACGTTTCGGCAATCGTATTGCCGATCGGTGAAACACAGCCCAGGCCGGTAATGACGACACGACGGTTGCGTGAACGGCTCAAGCGATTCTCCCGAAACAGTTTACAGCTTAGGCCTTGACGTGCGCCGTAGCGTAGTCGATAGCTTGTTTCACGGTGGTGATTTTTTCTGCCTGTTCGTCAGGGATTTCCATTTCGAATTCATCTTCCAGCGCCATTACCAGCTCGACGGTGTCGAGGGAATCTGCGCCGAGGTCATCAACGAACGAGGATTCGATTTTGATGTCTACTTCTGCAACGCCCAGTTGCTCAGCGACGATTTTTTTAACGCGTTGTTCGATATCCGACATGTTAAGGCTCCATTGTGTGTGTTACGGAAAGTGCGCGCATTTTATCAGGTTTGCGCGTTGAAAAACTAATTTCAATGACTACTGCAAAAACCGCCGAAATTGGTGCTAATTCATCTTATCAGACTGCATTTCGGCTTTGTGCCGCGCGCAAATACAGCGGTGCGCGGCACGAAAAACTTAATTCATGTACATGCCGCCGTTCACATGCAGCGTGGTGCCGGTGATGTAGCCCGCTTGCGGGCCGGCCAGGAACGCCACTGCGTGGGCGATATCTTCCGGCGCACCCAGGCGCGCCAGCGGAATCTGGGTCAGCAGCGAAGCGTGCTGCTCCTGG
Source organism: Pseudomonadota bacterium (assembly GCA_040390915.1). Taxonomy (GTDB): domain Bacteria; phylum Pseudomonadota; class Gammaproteobacteria; order Burkholderiales; family Burkholderiaceae_D; genus Telluria_A. The sequence continues at coordinate 47,023 of JAZJXM010000001.1, read as the reverse complement.
CTCAACGACTTGGTCATGTCGGTATCGATGAAACCGGGGGCGATGCAGTTGACGGTAATGTTACGGCTGCCGATCTCGCGCGCCAGCGCCCGGCTCATGCCAGCCACGCCAGCCTTGGCCGCCGCATAGTTCATCTGGCCAGGGTTGCCGGACGAGCCCACCACCGACGTGATGTTAATGATACGCCCATGCTTGGCTTTCATCATGCCGCGCAACACCGCGCGCGACAGACGGCCCACGGCGGTCAGGTTGGTCGCGATGACGCTATCCCATTCCTCGTCCTTCATGCGCATGGCCAGCTGGTCGGCCGTAATGCCGGCGTTGTTGACCAAAATTGCCAGGCCCCCAAAGCTCTTTTGCACGTCGTCGATGACGGCCGCGCAACCGGCGCTGTCGGTCACGTTCAGGACCACGCCCTTGCCGCCGAATTCGCCGAGGTACTCGGAAATGGCGGCTGCGCCCGATTCAGTGGTGGCGGTGCCGACCACGATGGCGCCTTGCCGGGCCAGTTCGAGGGCGATTGCCTTGCCAATGCCGCGCGAGGCGCCGGTCACGAGGGCAACTTGTTTTTCCAGATTCATTGAAGTCCTTTTAATCAGCGAAGAGTGCTCAAAACACGATCCAGCGAAGCCTGGTCGACCAGCGCTTCGCCCACCAGGCGGGGATCGATCCGCTTGGCCATACCTATCAATACCTTGCTCGGCGCGCTTTCGATCACCAGGTCGGTGCCCTCCAGAGCGAACTTTTGCATGGTTTCGACCCAGCGCACCGGACCGGCTGCCTGGCGCACCAGCGCATCTTTGATCAGTGCCGGGTCGTTCAGGATAGCCACATCGACATTGTTGATCAAGGCGATTTGCGGCGCCGCGAAGTGAATGTCTTGCATATAGGCCTGCAAACGGTCCGACGCCGGTTTCAGCAGCGACGAGTGAAACGGTGCCGACACCGACAGTTTCATGGCGCGCTTGGCACCCTTGGCCTTGGCCAGTTCGCAGGCCCGTTCGACCGGCGCGTTATGCCCGGCGATCACGATCTGGGTCGGCTCGTTGAAATTGACCGCTTCGACCACGCCACCAGTGTCGGCTGCCGCTTCGGCGCACACGGCGCGCACATCGTCCGCGCCCAGGCCCAGGATGACGGCCATGCCGCCCTGCCCGACCGGCACCGCTTCCTGCATCACTTTGGCGCGAAAACGTACCAGCGGCACCGCGTCCTTGAAGGCGATCACGCCGGCAGCAACCAGCGCCGAGTATTCGCCCACGCTGTGGCCAGCCACCAGTTTCGGGGCCGGGCCGCCCGCGGCGATCCACGCGCGGTAGACGGCCACGGCGGCAGTCAGCATGATCGGCTGGGTATTGGTGGTCAGATCCTGGTCTTCCTTCGGGCCTTCGGCCATCAGCTTGCCCAGGTCGAAACCGAGCGCCTCATTGGCTTCGGCCACGGTCTGGTCGACGATGGCGTTGCCGGCAAAGCCGTTCAGCATGCCGATCGCTTGCGCGCCCTGGCCCGGGAATACAAATGCGAAATTACTCATGAAATTACATCTCCACGTTTTTGATAGTAGAACTCAACACCTAATTCGTGCCAAAAGCTTACATTTTTGCGAGGACTGCGCCCCACGTAAAGCCACCGCCCACGCCTTCCATCAGCACATTATCGCCCTTCTTGACGCGGCCATCGCGTACCGCGAGGTCCAGCGCCAGCGGAATCGATGCGGCCGAGGTATTGCCATGCTGGTCAACGGTGACGACCATTTTTTCCAGCGGCAAATCGAGCTTCTTGGCCGTGCTCTTCATGATGCGGATATTGGCCTGGTGCGGAATCAGCCAGTCGATCTGGTCGGCCGTCATATTGGCGTGCGCGAGCGTCTCATTGGCCACTTGCTCCAGTACCGACACCGCCAGCTTGAACACCGCCGGGCCGTCCATGTACAGGAAGCCACTACCGGCCAAGGCGCCGCCAGCCAGGGTACCCGGCACGCTCAGGACGTCCGCGTGGCGGCCGTCGGCGTGCAGTTTGGTGGCCAGGATGCCCGGCTCATCGGACGCAGTCAGCACGATCGCGCCGGCGCCGTCGCCGAACAGCACGCAGGTGGTGCGGTCTTCGAAATTGAGGATGCGCGAAAACACTTCGGCGCCGATCACCAGCACGTTTTTATGCGCGCCGGATTTGATGAACGCGTCCGCCACGGAAACAGCGTAGACGAAGCCGCTGCACACAGCCTGCACGTCAAACGCGGCGCTGTTGTTGTGCATGCCCAGCTTGCGCTGGACGATGCAGGCCGTGCTGGGGAAGCTGCCATAGAAATCCGGGGTCGAACTCGCAACGATGACGAGGTCGATCTGGTCCGGTTCCAGCCCGGCCATTTCCATCGCCTTGCGGCCGGCGGCGGCAGCCAGGTCGGACGAATGCTCGTCCACGGCTGCGTAGTGGCGCGCCGAAATGCCGCTGCGCGACACGATCCATTCGTCCGACGTTTCGATGCCCTTGGCCGCCAGTTGCGCGGTCAGGTCTTCGTTGGTGACGCGTTGCTTTGGCAAGTAGCTGCCGGTACCGATAATTTTGCTGTACAAAGTCATTGCTAACCGTCCTCAGGTTGGGGAGCCTGGCGTTTCAGGTTCGGGGGCGCGCGGCATCAGTTCGGCGATTTTCTCCGACAGATGCTCTTGCACATTGTATTTAGCCGCATCGAAGGCACGCTTGATCGCCCATTCGTACGAGTACGCGTCGGCGCCGCCGTGGCTCTTGAACACCAGGCCGCGCAAACCCAGCAGGCTGGCGCCGTTGTAGCGCGACGGGTTGAAGCGGTCCGAAAAATTCTTCACCACGCCGCGCCCGATCAGGTAGGCCAGCATGGTCCACCAGTTGCGCTTGTATTCGCTGGTGAGCGTATTCTTGACGAAACGGCCCAGGCCTTCGACTGCCTTGAGCGTCACGTTGCCGACGAAACCATCGCACACGACGATGTCGGTGGTGCCTTTGAAGATGTCGTTGCCTTCGATGTTGCCGTAGAAATTGAGGACGCCGCGCTCATGGTCTTGCTGCAGCAGCTTGCCGGTGGCCTTGACCACTTCATTGCCCTTGATTTCTTCGGTGCCCACGTTCAGCAGGCCGATGGTGGGACGCTCCTTGCTCTCCATGGCCGACACCAGTACCGAACCCATGATGGCGAACTGGTGCAGGTGGTGCGGCTCGCAGTCGACGTTCGCGCCCAGGTCCAGCATATAGGTCGGGCCGTCGTTCTGGTTGGGCAGGATCGAGCAGATGGCCGGGCGGTCGACGCCAGCCATGGTCTTGAGCACGTAGCGCGACACGGCCATCAAGGCGCCAGTATTGCCGGCCGAGACGCAGGCCTGGGCCTTGGCGTCCTTGACCAGCTCGATCGCCACGCGCATCGAGGAATCTTTTTTGCGGCGCAAGGCCACTTCGATCGGATCATCCATCGCGACCACTTCGGACGCATGCACGACCGACAGGCGCGGATGATCTTCGGCCTTGTGTTTCTTCAATTCCGCGCGCACCACGTCTTCCAGGCCGACCAGGATCAGTTCTGCCTCTGGCTGGCGCTTGACGAAGGAAATTGCTGCGGGAATGGTGACTGACGGACCGTGGTCTCCGCCCATGCAGTCTATGGAAATTTTAATTGTCATTTTGTAGATGCCTACCGCGGCTCAAACTGCGAGGACGGCAAGAAGCGCCCTGCAACTGGACGAATGCCAGCCAGAGTTCGCGTGTCGAAATGACGGTTGTGCAATTGAATTTGCAGCCGAGGACAAAGAAAAAGCGGCGCGACGCAAAAGATTACGTTGCACCGCTTTCATCTTACTCAAGGAGTAGACGTCGATTACTCGTCGTTCTTGGTCTTGAGAACTTTACGGCCACGGTAGAAACCGTTCGGGCTGATGTGGTGACGCAGGTGCGTCTCACCAGTCGTTGGCTCGATGCCCAGCTGCGGCGCGACCAGGAAGTCGTGCGAGCGGTGCATACCGCGCTTGGATGGGGACTTCTTATTCTGCTGAACTGCCATGATAACTCCTAATACATAAGTTCTAAAATTCTAACACAATCGACCAGCAAATACATGCGAATCGAGTATCCCAGCGGCAAACAAATTTCATTACCGACATGTTTTTAACGCCTGTCTTACATTTACTGCTAATGCCATACTCGACTACTACACGCGTTTGACACGTTTGTTACGTACTGCAAATTCGGTATTACTCCGCCGTCAGATCCTTCAGGCCGGCGAATGGCGAGGGCTTCTCGCTTTTCAGCACGTCCAGCAATTTGCTGTCCGGGCAGACGTCATGCTTGGGCACTTGCGGCAAGGCCAGCAGCGCCTCGTCTTCGATCAGTTCGCGGATGTCGCAGGCGCGGCTACCGACAATCACGTCGATGGTTTCATCGCCCAGCAACTCTTCGATCTCATCGGCTTGATCATCATCCTTGCCCAGCATCAGCACCGTGCCAGCATCGATCTCGTACGCATATGGCGTCAGGCAGCGTTGGCACATCAGCTGCACAGCGCCGGATACCGATACCGTGATCTGCGGGTAACCCTGGATGCTGGTGGTGCCATCCACGGCCCAGGCGATCTCGCCGGAGTGGTCCGCACTATCCTTGTTTAACCGGCTCATTTCAGCGACAGGTGTGACACCTTCGCGATGGCCGTTGCTTCGACAAAACTCAAAAGCGTCGATGACAAAAGCGCTCATTGCAGAAATTTTCCCCGGAAAACCTGCGATAATAACAGGCTTATCGCTGTGCAGTCAAAGACTTACGGTGTTTTTTCACGCTCAAGGCCGCAATGATACCAACTTCCACGACACCGCGTCTGATTCTTGCATCAAGTTCTACCTACCGCCGCGAATTGCTGTCGCGCCTGGGGCTGCCGTTCGAGGTGATGGTGCCCGATATCGATGAAAGCCCCCTGCCTGGCGAAGCCCCGGAAACGACCGCACTGCGGCTGGCGCGCGCCAAGGCGCAAGCGGTGGCGGTGCGCGCACCCGGCAGCATCGTCATCGGTTCCGACCAGGTGGCCACGCTGGACGGCGCCCAGATCGGCAAGCCGGGCAACCACGCCAACGCGCTGGCGCAGCTGCAAACCATGCGCGGTCGCAGCGTCATCTTCCACACTGCGCTGTGCCTGTGGGATGGGCGCGCGTGCGCGCTGACCGGCGGCGCCCACCTGGAAAATATCCAGACCGTGGTCACCTTCCGCGACCTGCCGGATGCCGAACTGGACGCCTATTTGCATATCGAGCAACCTTACGATTGCGCCGGCAGCGCCAAGAATGAAGGGCTGGGCATCGCCATCCTGGAACGCATCGACAGCACCGACCCGACCGCCCTCACCGGCCTGCCCCTGATTGCCCTGACCGGCATGCTGCGCAAGGCCGGTTTCCAATTTTTCGCAAAGAACAACACGCAATGACCGGCACCCTCTACCTGATCCCGAACACCCTTGGCGCCACCGAAGCGCTGGCGCACGTCATTCCCGAGCACGTGCAGGCGCTGACGGCGCGGCTCGATTACTTCGTGGCCGAAAACGCCAAGACCGCGCGCGCCTTTTTGAAATTGATTGCCATCGGCCATCCGCTGGCCAAGCCGCTGCAGGAAATCGAGATCGCCGAACTGAACGTCAACACGCCGGCGGCCGCGCTGGCCGGCCTGCTGGCGCCGCTGCTGGCCGGGCGCGATGCCGGACTGGTGTCGGAAGCGGGCGTGCCGGCAGTGGCCGACCCGGGCGCCGACCTGGTGCGCCTGGCACACCAGCACGGCATCACGGTCAAACCGCTGGTGGGTCCGTCGTCGCTGCTGCTGGCAGTCATGGCCAGCGGCCTGAATGGCCAAAGCTTTGCCTTCAACGGCTACCTGCCGACCGACGCCGCGCTGCGCACCAAGCGCATCAAGGAACTGGAAAACCGCTCGCGCAGCGAAAAGCAGACCCAGTTGCTGATTGAAACGCCGTACCGCAACGGCGCCATGCTTGAAGCACTGGTGGCCGGCTGCCAGCAAAGCACGCTGATCTGCGTGGCCACCGATTTGAGCTTGCCCACAGAATCGATCCGCACGCTTAGCGGCGTCAAATGGAAGGCACTGCTGGCGGCCGGGAAGGCGCCCGATTTTCACAAGAAGCCGACCGTATTCCTGTTGCTGGCGCAAGGATAACGTCGTTGCCAGCACCCGGGCGCCAATGCTATCCTGCCGCCATGCTCAGACCTACCGCCCCCGCCCCGATCAACGTCAAGCCGCTCACCTACCGCAAACCCCAACTGGGGCGCGACTACTGGGTGTGCGACGACTTCCTTCCCAACGCCGACGAGATTTCACAGCGCTGCTACGGACAGACCGAATGGGAAATGGGCGCGCCTTACCGGCCCGAGCCATGGCCGGGCATGCGCAGCGCCAACGCGCTGAACGCGTCCGAGATTGAATTTGTCGAAGCCTGGGTCAGGAAAGTGACGGGCGCCAAGCGCCTGTGGCAGGAAAGCACGCCCGAAGGCAGCACGCTCAACCACAATTACGTGCAACTGGTCGGCATGCCCGATTCGGGGCCGCGCCCGCACACCGACTCGCGCAAGCTGTGCCGCTACGCGTGCGTGATCTACCTGACGCCCGATCCGGATCCGGCCTGCGGCACCTCGTTCTACCGATTGCGCTATCCGAACGGCACGCTGGGCGGCAATATTTGCAGCCCGCCGCACAGCAATCTGCGCGAAGCGCTGGGCGTAAAAGGCTTGCCGCTCGAAGCATGGCAGGAAGACGTTCGGATCGACAACAAGTTCAACCGCATCGTGCTGTACCGCGCCAACCTGGTGCATTCGGCGAGCAGCTATTTCGGCTTCGAGCACGCCGAAAAGCGGATGACGGTGGTCTTCTTCTGGATGGCGTGAGCTGTCCCCTAGGCCAGTTTCGACACAAATCGCGTGACCCCACCGGTTGCGAAGGTCGGAACATCGGCGCGCACTTTGCTCCATGCCGGGCTGCCAAACAAGGCATTCATTTGCTCGGCCGAGTCGAACCACGCTTCAAACATCCGAAAATACATGGGCGCTGAACCATCCGCCGGAGGAACACACTTCGATGCTTCGTACCTGGGCAGTCCGCCCGCCGCGACCAATGGCATGTGAACTTCGATGTAATGCTTCTCAAATTCAAGCGGGTCCTTGGGCGGACCATAGAGTACCGTATATTTGATCTTTCCCGCGGTCGGCGTTTGCGCGGAGGCAGTGGCCGCAAGGCCAGTCAAGGCCAGCACCGGCAGTGACATTAAAGCGCGTCTGTCCACTGAAATTCTCCTTGTCCTAGGGCTCGTTATCGAGAGTTCTACGTCAAAAATTTGCAGTTTGATAAGAATAGCCCAGATCAGGGACAAGTCAAGGATGGCCTGAAGGTCAGGCCACCAGCTCGTTGACCCAGCTGAAGGCGTCGAGCTCGATCTCGCGCATGTCCTTGACGCTGATGCCCAGCGGCTTGAGCAATTTTCCCAGCTGGGTGCCGCGCTTGGGATTTTCCAGCAGCTCGACAATCTTGAGCATCTCGCCCAGTGCCCCTTCGCGTTCGAGCAAGGCGGCGCGCACGTCCGGCGCCACTGCCACCGTCTCGAGGATGTCCTGCATGGACATCGAAAACAGCGCGTCCATCAGCGACATAATGCCCACCGTGAAGCCGGCCTCGGGGCCGCCGCGCAGCGGCTGCGCCATCTTGCGCGCCATCAGTTCCATCAGCTTGCCGCGCGTGGTGGCCAGCTGCAGTAGCGGCGAGTCGAAGTCGACCTGGGCCCCGGGCGTGGCGTACAGCAGGATTTGCAGCCAGCGCTGCAGCTGCGCGCGCCCCAGCAGGAACAAGGCGTCGGCCACCGTCTCGATATGGCGGCGCGCACCTGCCGCCGCAGAATTGACCAGCCGCAGCAGGTTCAGCGCAATCATCGGATCGTGCTTGACCGCCAGTTCGATGTCGCGGTTGGCGGCGTCAGTGGTGATCAGCTGCAGCAGGTTCAGGATCACCAGCTTGGACGGCGCGATTTTCTTGCCGCTCATGATGTACGGGCGGGCGAAATAATAGCCCTGGAAGTATTCGAAGCCGAGCGCCATGCAGCTGTTGAACTCGTCGATGGTTTCCACTTTTTCGGCCAGCAATTTCTTGCCCGGTCCCTTGAACCGCCCCACCAGCGACGCCAGGCCAGCCGCGGCCACGCCCTGGATGTCGATCTTGATGATGTCCACCAGTTCCACCAGTTTGCTCACGTCGTCCGAATCGGCGATCACGTCGTCGAGCGCGAACTTGAAACCAAACGCGCGCAGCTCCGCCACCCGCGCCAGGATGGCCGGCGTCGCTTGCACGGTTTCGAGAATTTCAAGGATCACTTGCTGGTGCGGCAGGAAGCGCACGAAGTCGCTCATCAACACGATTTCGTCGACATTGACGAACGCCAGCTGCTTGCCGCACACATGCTGCATGCCCAGCTGCGACGCGTGCGAGATCACGGACGCGGTGGCGGCGGCCTGGTCGATGACGATGGCGTCAGGCGTGTCGGCGCTGCGAAACAGTAATTCGAAGGCGACCAGATGCTGGTTGCGGCCAAGGATAGGTTGGCGGGCAAGGAAGAAATCGTCGGAAGGAAGCTGTATGCTGCGCGCTTCTTGGGTAAGCATGGTCGCATCCGTCATCACTGGCGCGCCGCTATTGGCGCTGCCAATGATGACTATACTACGCCCAACCGTTTATGGACGGCGTGGGCCGATTTTTCCTGTCGGGCGCGAGCTGCGCCCTGCGGCGCCGGCGCGCGGGGTAGCGGCCGCAGCGCGCGGGCCGGTGCCGGCCGCGCCCGGGGTGCCCGCTGGCGCCTGGCCTGGCAGACGCAAGCTGCCGGTGCCCGAGGTCGGGCTGGCGCGGCGCGCGTTACCGACCGGGATGCGCGGCGCGCCATTGGCGCTGCGCGCGGTCGTCGAGCCGGTCAGCTGGGTGCCCTTCTCGATGACGAAGGTGGCGTCCGAATCCTTGCCCAGCACCTGGACCAGGTAAGGCATCACCTGGCGCAGCATTGGTTCGAGCGTGAACGGCGGGTTGAAGATGAACATGCCGCTGGTGTGCAAGCCGAAGCCGTCCGGGCCCGGACGCGAGATGGTCAAGGTGACGTTGAGCCAGTCCTTGGCCGGCAGCCGCTTGAGCTTGTCGGCGAAGTTGCGCGACTCCATGCGCTGCAGCAGCGGATACCAGATGGCGTAAATACCGCTTGGAAAGCGCGTGAGCGCATCGTCGATCGCGTCGCGCACCTTGCGGTAGTCCTGCTTGTCTTCGTAAGGCGGGTCGATCAGCACCAGCGCGCGCCGCGATGGCGGCGGCAGCAGCGTTTTGAGGGCGTGGAAGCCGTCGCCGCGTTCGACCAGCACGCGCTTGCCGCGGGTGGCCGAGCGGATGCCATTGTTGGCCGCGTGCTCTTCCACCTTGCGGAAATTGTCGGCCAGGATCTTGCTGTCGGCCGGGTGCAGTTCGTACAGGCGCAGGCGGTCGTGTTCGCGCATGACCTTGTCGGCGCAATACGGCGAGCCCGGGTAGTAGCGCATCTTGCCGCTCGGGTTCAAGCCCTTGATCAGGGCCACGTAGGTATCGAGTCCCTTGGGCAGGTCGGTACGTTCCCACAGCGGGCCGATGCCGGTATTGTATTCGGCGTTCTTGGCGGCGAAGGCGGCATCGAGCGCATACACGCCGGCGCCCGAGTGGGTGTCGATGTAGGTGTAGGCCGTGTCTTTCTGATTCATGTATTCGTGCAGCTGAATTTGCACGAAATGCTTCAGGACGTCAGCGTGATTACCCGCGTGAAAGGCGTGGCGGTAGCTCAGCATAAGGGAATTCCAGTGAATAAGGTGGTAAAGCGAGATACCGCCATTATCCACTAGAACGCCCTGAACCGGGCTTATGCAACCTTTTTGTCGTCGAAGAACTGCTCATCTTCGGTCGAGCCGTGCAGCGCCGTGGTGGAACTTTGGTGCTGCTGGATGGTCTGCGTGACGGCGTCGAAGTAGCCCGTGCCCACCTCGCGCTGATGCTTGACGGCGGTAAAACCGCGGCTGGCGGCGGCAAATTCGGCTTCCTGCAGTTCGACGAAGGCCGACATCTGGCGCCGCGCATAGCCGTGGGCCAGGTTGAACATGCCGTAGTTCAGCGCGTGGAAGCCGGCCAGGGTGATGAATTGGAACTTGTAGCCCATCGCGCCCAGCTCCTTCTGGAACTTGGCAATGGTGGCGTCGTCCAGGTTCTTTTTCCAGTTGAACGAAGGTGAGCAATTGTAGGCCAGCATCTTGCCGGGGAATTTGGCATGGACGGCGGCGGCGAACTGCTTGGCAAAGGCCAGGTCCGGCTTGCCCGTTTCGCACCAGACCAGGTCGGCGTAGGGGGCGTAAGCCAGCGCGCGCGAAATCGCTTGCTCGATGCCGGGCTTGACCTTGTAAAAGCCTTCGACGGTGCGCTCGCCCGTGCAGAACGGCTGGTCGTTGGCGTCCACGTCGGACGTGAGCAGGTCGGCCGCTTCGGCGTCGGTGCGGGCGATTACCAGGGTCGACGTGCCCATGACGTCGGCCGCCAGGCGCGCCGCGGTCAGCTTTTCGACCGCTTCGCGGGTCGGCACCAGCACCTTGCCGCCCATGTGGCCGCATTTCTTGACCGAAGCCAGCTGGTCTTCGAAGTGGACCCCGGCGGCGCCAGCGTCGATCATCGATTTCATCAGTTCATAGGCGTTGAGCACGCCGCCAAAGCCCGCTTCGGCGTCGGCCACGATGGGAGCGAAGTAATCAATGTCGTCCTTGCCTTCGGACCATTGGATCTGGTCGGCGCGCTGGAAGGTGTTGTTGATGCGCCGCACCACCAGCGGCACCGAGTTGGCCGGGTACAGCGACTGGTCCGGGTACATTTCACCGGCCACGTTGGCGTCGCCCGCCACTTGCCAGCCAGACAGGTAGATCGCCTTCAGGCCGGCCTTGACTTGCTGCATGGCCTGGTTGCCGGTCATCGCGCCCAGCGCGTTGACGAACGGCTCCGTGGTGACCAGGTCCCACAGCTTCTCGGCGCCGCGCTTGGCCAGCGTGTGCTCGATGGTCAGCGAACCGCGCAGGCGCACCACGTCGGCCGCCGTATAGTTGCGCACCACGCCCTTCCAGCGCGGGTTGGTGTCCCAATCGTTTTGCAGTTCAGCGATTTGCTGTTCCCGAGTTGCCATGCTGTTCTCCTAAGATGAAGTGAAATTCGTTAGGTAAATCATAGGCCGTTTTGCGCAGCGCAACAATAGTCTTATATAAGACAGATAACTAAATAAAAACACATTTATATCAATGGCTTAGCATTGAATTTTCGCGATGCAAAATGAAATTTCTCAAAATGGGAGAACCATGGCAGATGACGGCGGACGTCATTCCACATTATGGAACAATCAATCCGCCTGATGAAAACCGACGGCACCGCCGTCAGCATAAGGCGCATTGCCTGGTGTTAAATTGCCTCAGATCAACTAAGCTGGTGTCAGCTTTTGCTGGGCGATCAGGATCCCGTCGGCGTCCGCATACACCCAGTCGCCCGGGTTGACGGCCACGCCGGCCACGACAACGCGCACATTGCGCTCCCCTACCCCCTTCTTGGCGCTTTTCTGCGGATGGGCGCCGAGCGCGCGCACGCCGATGTCACAGCCGTTGATTTCGTCGCTGTCGCGCACGCAGCCATCGACCACGATACCGGCCCAGCCGTTGTCCTGGGCCAGCAGCGCCAGCTGGCCGCCGACCAGCGCGCGCCGCATGCTGGCGCCGCCGTCGATCACCAGCACATTGCCATTGCCGGGCGCTTCCAGCGTAGCGCGCACCAGCGCGTTGTCTTCGAATACCTTGAGCGTGGTGACGCGCCCGCAAAAGCTGGTGCGCTGGCCGTAATGCCGGAACACCGGCGGCAGCACCGCCAGGCGCCCGTCTTCAAGCAGTTGCGGGTGGTCGTCGCACAAGTCGGTGGTGGCAAAGGTCATGGCAGTTCTTTCGCTGTTCAGGGGGAGGATGGGGACGTCAATTCTATGCCGTTCCCCAGCGGCCTGCACGTCGCCTTCAAGCGTTGCAAATTGTGCATATCTGTGTACGATAGCTATCGTAGTGTTCACCTTCTTTGTCTATGGGAGCTGCCAGTGGTTATCGTCATCGGATTCGCCCTTCTGGCCGCATTGGTCACCTGGTTCTATTGGGTCACCAATCCGCGTCCCAATGCCAGCATGGGCACCAGCAGTGCCGCCGCGCCCATGTTGCCGGACGGGCTGTCGGTGGCCTTCATCGCTTCCGGCAAATTGTTCTGCAAGAGCGGCAATGGCGCCGTCCAGCAAATTTCCAGCCCATATATCCAGGACATCGAAGACCGCCTGGCGCGCAGCAAGGAGCGCAACGCGTGGAAAGAAAACACCAGCTTCCAGGTGTCCGCCTCGGGCCAGATGAAGCAGTTCGCCAACGACGGCGCCAACATCGCGGTCACTTCGGCGCTGTTCCATCAAGAACGCTCGGTGCTGTATTTCCTGCGCGACCAGGGCATCGGCGGCCTGTTTTCATATGACCTCGACAGCGGCGTCGAAACCCGCATCTTGCACAAGCAATACCTTGACCTGACGGACTTGAATCTCGATGCCACCGGCAGCAAGATCCTGTGCGCCGCGGCGGGCAAGGATGGCGCCAGCAACATCGCGTCGCTCGATATCGACGGCAACCGCATGCGCGAACTGACCGGCGGCGACACGGTCGATTCGGCCCCCGCGTGGGTACCGGGTGATGAGCACGCCGTGCTGTACCAGTCAGCCGGGCTGGCGCGCAATCCGGGCGGCTATGTGATCGCGCAGGGCAACATCAGCATCCAGAAGCTGAACCTGCGCACCGGCAGCGTGGAAGCGGTGCTCGACGCGCCCCAGTTCGATTTCCTGCACCCGCGCGTCAATGCCGATGGCAAGCTGCACTTCATCCGGCGTCCGTATGAAACGCCGCAATATTCGTCCGGCAACATCCTGCTCGATACGCTGCTGTTTCCGTTCCGCCTGCTGCGCGCGCTGTTCCACTATTTGAATTTCTTTTCGCTCATGTACAGCCGCAAGCCGCTGACCGGCGCCGCCGGGCCGGCAGTGCAGGCCGACATCAAGGACATCATCCTCAAGGGGCGCCGCATCGATGCAGAAAAGGCGCTGCGCGAAGAATCCCAGATCAACGGCATCGCCTCGCTGGTGCCGCGCTCGTGGGAACTGGTGTGCCGCAACCGTGATGGTTCGGAACGGGTGCTGGCCACCAACGTGGCCAGTTATGATTTGATGGATGACGGCAGCATCGTGTATTCAAACGGGCGCGCCGTGTTCATGCTGGGTGCGGGCACCCAGTCGACCCTGGTGCTCAAGGACGACTTGGTAGGCGACGTGGCAGCGCGCATGAACGCGCGCTGAGCATCACGCCTTGTCGAGCGCCACGCCTTCTTGTGGCGCCTCGAACACCAGGTTGCCATGGCTGACCCGCACCGGGATCGTGTCCTTGGGCCCGAACTTGCCTGACAAGATCAGCTTGGACAGGGGATTTTCGATTTGCTGCTGGATCGCCCGCTTTAACGGCCGCGCGCCATACACCGGATCGTAGCCAGCTTCGGCGATCTTTTGCAGCGCCTCGTCGGACACGTCGAGCGTCATCTCCATCTTGGCCAGGCGCAGTTCCAGGTGCTTGAGCTGAATCTTGGCGATGGCGCCGATGTTCTTCTCGTCGAGTGCATGGAACACCACGATCTCGTCGATACGATTGATGAACTCTGGCCGGAAGTGCGAACGCACCTCTGCCATCACGGCCAGCTTGACCACGCCCGGATCGTCGCTGTCCATGGCCTGGATCTTGTGTGAACCCAGGTTCGAGGTCATCACGATCACGGTATTCTTGAAGTCCACCGTGCGCCCCTGCCCGTCCGTCATGCGGCCGTCGTCAAGCACCTGCAGCAGCACGTTGAACACGTCGCTGTGGGCCTTTTCGATTTCATCGAACAGGATCACGCTGTACGGTTTGCGGCGCACCGCTTCCGTCAAGTAGCCGCCTTCGTCGTAACCGACATAGCCGGGCGGCGCGCCGATCAGGCGGGCCACCGAATGCTTCTCCATGAATTCGCTCATGTCGATGCGGATCATCGATTCTTCGGTATCGAACAGGAAGTTGGCCAGCGCCTTGCACAATTCGGTCTTGCCCACGCCGGTCGGCCCCAGGAACATGAACGAGCCATACGGCCGGTTCGGGTCCGACAGGCCGGCGCGCGAACGCCGGATCGCGTCGGCCACCGCGACGATCGCCTCGTCCTGCCCGACCACGCGCTGGTGCAGCTTCTCTTCAATGTGCAGCAGCTTGTCACGCTCGCCCTGCATCATGCGCGACACTGGACTGCCGGTCGCGCGCGACACCACTTCGGCGATTTCCTCGGCCCCGACCTGGGTGCGCAGCAGCTTGGGCTTGGCGCCAACGGCCTGCTTTGCGGTGTCGGCTTCGGCGCTCTTGAGCTGGGCTTCAAGTTCGGGCAGCTTGCCGTACTGGAGCTCGGACACCTTCTGCCAGTTGCTGCTGCGGGTCGCCTCTTCCATCTGCAGGCGGATGCGCTCGATTTCTTCCTTGATGTGGGTGGTCCCCTGCACCATCGCCTTTTCGGCCTTGAGCACTTCCTCGAAGTCGTTGTACTCGCGCTCCAGGCGCGCGATCTCCTCGTCGATCAGGCCGAGGCGGCGGCGCGAGGCTTCGTCCTTTTCCTTCTTGACCGCTTCCTTCTCGATCTTGAGCTGGATGATGCGCCGTTCCAGCTTGTCCATCACTTCGGGCTTGGAATCGATCTCGATCTTGATCTTGGAAGCCGCTTCGTCGATCAGGTCGATCGCCTTGTCGGGCAGGAAGCGGTCGGTGATGTAGCGGTGCGACAGTTCGGCCGCCGCGATGATGGCCGCGTCGGTGATTTCCACCTTGTGGTGTAGCTCATACTTGTCCTGCAGGCCGCGCAGGATCGCGATGGTCGCTTCCACGCTCGGCTCGTCGACCAGGATTTTCTGGAAGCGGCGTTCGAGCGCGGCGTCTTTCTCGATGTACTTGCGGTATTCGTCGAGCGTGGTCGCGCCCACGCAATGGAGTTCGCCGCGCGCCAGCGCCGGCTTGAGCATATTGCCCGCGTCCATGGCGCCTTCGGCCTTGCCGGCGCCAACCATCGTGTGCATCTCGTCGATGAAAACGATGGTCTGGCCTTCGTCCTGGGCCAGCTCCTTGAGCACCGCCTTCAAGCGTTCCTCGAACTCGCCGCGGTACTTGGCGCCAGCCAGCAGCGCAGCCATGTCGAGCGAGAGCACGCGCTTGCCCTTGAGCGAATCGGGCACTTCGCCATTGATGATGCGTTGCGCCAGGCCTTCGACGATGGCGGTCTTGCCCACGCCCGGTTCGCCGATCAGCACCGGGTTGTTCTTGGTGCGCCGCTGCAGCACCTGGATCGCGCGCCGGATTTCGTCGTCGCGCCCGATCACCGGATCGAGCTTGCCCTGGCGCGCGCGCTCGGTCAGGTCGAGCGTGTATTTTTTGAGCGACTCGCGCTGGCCTTCGGCGTCGGCCGACTGCACGTTCTCGCCGCCGCGCACAGCCTGGATGGCCGCTTCGAGCGACTTGCGCGACAAGCCCTGCTCGCGCGCCAGCTTGCCGGCGTCGGACTTGTCGTCGGTGAGCGCCAGCAGCACCATTTCGCTGGACACGAACTGGTCGTTGCGCTTTTGGGCTTCCTTGTCGGCCAGGTTGAGCACATTGATGAATTCGCGGCTGACCTGGGTCTCGCCGCCGGTGCCCGACACCTTGGGCAAGCGCTCAAGCGAGCTTTTCAGCGCGCTGGTGAGCCCGCCCACGTTCACGCCGCAGCGCTGCAGCAGCGAACGGGCCGCACCGTCGTCCTGGTTGAGCAAGGCGGTGAGCAGGTGGACCGGCTCGATATATTGGTTGTCGTTGCCTACGGCCAAGCTCTGGGCATCGGCCAGCGCTTCCTGCAGCTTGGTCGTCATCTTATCTTGGCGCATGTAAAACTCCCTCAGGATGTTAATCAGTTGCAAACCAGATTGGGACACGGGCGGCGATTTCAAGACAGCCAGCCCGGATACCAACAGTAAACGAAAATGGCGCCTCGCGGCGCCATCAAAATGTCTATGTGGGACTGGCTATAGTGACTATTCCTTCACGTAGCCACGGTCGCTGTCATCGGCCAGCGTGATGTCGCGCACATTCTTTTGCACGGCCACGGCGGCGAACAAGCTCATCAAAAAGCCCATCGCGAAGAAACCCTTTTCGCTGGAACTGAGCGTGGCGTTGACCAGGCCGATCCCCAGCAGCGCGATCGACAGCAGCAGCGACACCCAGCACAGGCCGAAGTAAATGCCGGTCACCTTGATGCCCTCGAGGCGGTCGCGCACCG
Organism: Pseudomonadota bacterium; assembly: GCA_040390915.1. GTDB lineage: Bacteria > Pseudomonadota > Gammaproteobacteria > Burkholderiales > Burkholderiaceae_D > Telluria_A. The sequence goes on along the minus strand of JAZJXM010000001.1, from coordinate 30,568 downwards.
ATTTTTGCAGCGAGACGGCGGCGAACAGGCCGTACATCAGCAAGGTGAAGTAATAGCCTTTTTCATTCAACTGCATCTGCGCGTTCCACAGGCCGGTCACATAGGTGGCCGCACCGACCACCAGGGCCAGCCAGGAAGCGCCGACGAAAGCACCGGTCGGCCGTGGGGACATTTGCTTGGACATGAAGTACTCCTATTTAGAACTACGATGAAAAGGTGCGCCAGGTGGCAAAGCCGGCAATGCACAACACGATGGAACCTGCCAGGTGCAGCAGCGAGTGGGCCATCGCCCAGCCATAGTCGCCGCGCTGCAGCAGCAGCATGGCCTCGCCGGAAAAGGTCGAAAACGTGGTCAGCCCGCCCAGGAAACCGGTGACAGCAAACAAGCGCCATTCGGGCGAGAGCTGCGGGCTGGCTGCGAAAAAGCCGAGCGCAATGCCGATCAGGTAGCCGCCGCCAAGGTTGGCCACCAAGGTGCCCAATTGGACCTTGGCATGCAGGTCGGCCAGCAGCAGCGTCAAGCCCCAGCGCAGCCAGGCGCCAAGCGCAGCGCCCAGGCCAACGGCGAAAAAGCTCATCGCGCTGCCCACTTATCCAAGGCAATGTCGTCGCTGACACGGGCATCAACCCAGCGCGCGCCCTCGGGCGTCTGTTCCTTTTTCCAGAACGGCGCTTCGGTCTTCAGGTAATCGATGATGAATTCGCAGCCGGCAAACGCTTCGCCCCGGTGGGCGGCGCTGCACACGACCAGCACGATCTGATCGAGCGGCTTGAGCGGACCGACGCGGTGCACCACGCGCGCCGCATACAGCGGCCAGCGGTGGCAAGCCTGGTCGATGATCGCTTCGATCGACTGCTCGGTCATGCCGGGATAGTGTTCGAGTTCCATCTCGGCCACGCTGGCGCCGTCGTTCATGTCGCGCACGGTGCCTAAAAAGCTGACCACGGCGCCGACGCGCGGGTCTTCGCCGCGCAATGCAGCGATCTCAAGGCTGACATCAAAATCGGCTTGCTGGACCCTGACCCGGCTCACTTGCCCTCCTTGGTCACGCGGGCAAACAGGTGTTCGATGCGCGACACGGTACGGTCGTCGGCCAGGGCCGGCAAGGCGCACAGCTGCTGGAACTGGGTCGCCTGGCTGGCCGGCTTCTGGCCCGACTTGAGCGAGGACTGCAGCGTTTCGACCTGCAGCTTGAGGCGTTCGCGCGCAAACTCGCTGCCGCTGTCGATGCCGGCCGCAATTTCCAGGCGCAGCACTTCATGCAGCAGCTTGGCGCGGTTCTGTTCCAGCGTGGCGGCATGGGCGCTGCGATCGTTCGTCAGCGCGGCGTCCAGCCGGCCCTTGAGCGCGCGCTCATATTCGGCAGCCAGCGGCGGCAGGGCCGACCAGCGCGCATTCCAATCGGTGGCGCCCGGGTCGGCAGCCGGATCGGCCAGCGTCGCTTCAACCTGCTGGCACAAACGCAGCTTGTCGCGCAGCGCCGTGGCCTGGGCCCGTCCGGCTTCGCGCCTGGCGCTGTCGACGTGCTGCTGCAGCACCGCAACGGCGGCTTGATAACGTTTGTCGACCTTCACTTCATGGGCGCGCGGCACCTGGCCGATCGCATGCCATTCGGCGGCCGCTTCGCGCAGCAGCTTGGCCGCGCCTGAAGCGTCGGCGCCGGCTGCCGCTTCCAGGCGCGCGCTGATCGCTTCCTTGGCTGCTTCATGGCTGCGCCGTTCGGCGTCGGCCGCGTGCGCCACTTCCTTGCGCTTGGCGAAGACAAGGTCGCAGGCGCCACGAAAGCGCTGCCACAGCGCCTGTTCCGACTTGCGTTCCAGCGGCAAGGCGCGCGCGTGTTCCTGCCAGCGCTCTTGCAGCGCCTTGAGCGTGTCGAGCGCATGGCGGTCGTTCGGATTGAGCGCGCCGACTTCGGCGATCAGCTGTTCGCGCACATGCACTTCGTCCTTGCGCTGCACTTCCAGCGGTCCCTGCATGACATTGAGGGCGTCGGTAAATTGCTGGTCCAGCCGCTTCTTGTCCTTGCGGTCGATCGCGCCCAGGTGGCTCCAGGCCAGGCGCAAGCGCTGTACCGTCAAGGCCATGTGCTTCCAGTCGACCGCGGCGCCGCTGTCGAGCGGCGCCATTTCGGCGGCTGCCTCGGCAATGAGCGCTTCGGCCTTGGCGGCGTTGGCGTGGCGTTCGTCGGCCAGGTGCTTGAAGTGGGCCGCGGCCGGCGCATAGGTGGCGCTGCAGGCGGCGTCAAAGCGCTCCCACAGGCTTTTGGGGGCCGAGCCGGACAAGGTGTCGAGCGATTTCCAGCGGTCGCGCATGCTGCCGACCTTCTTGGCCAGTTCGCTCATCGCCAGGTTCTGCGTGCCCAGGTGTTCGACGGCCTTGATCAATTCTTCACGCGAGACGTTGCCGCCCCAGCGCGCCCAGTCCGACAGGCGTTTGAGTTCGGCGCGCGCATGCGCCAGCCGTTCGGACAGGGCCGGCGCCATGCGCACGCCCTTGCTGTCCTTGAGCACCTTGTCGATGTCGGCGGCAGCGCCCAGCGAGCCATGCTGCAGCGCCGCTTCCATGGCCTCGACCTGGTCGATGAAGGCCTGGTCGGGCGCTTGCGAGGGCAGCTTGCGCCCCGCGCGCGGCGCGGGCGGCTCGGCCACGGTGGCCGGGATGCTGGCCAGCAGCTGGTCGAAGCGCTGGCGCAGTTCGGCCGCAGCCGGCTCCGGCACTGGCGGCAACTGGCGCCACGCTTTGCCCAGCAAGTCGGCGTTCAGGGTTTCGGGCGCCACGCCCTGCCATTCGGCCAGCAGTGCGTCGCGCCGCGCCACGGCGGCCTGGCCCTGACCGATATCGGCCAGCGAAGCCGACACGCGTGCAAACTCGGTGGCAAATTCATTGGTCAGGCTGCGCGGCAGCGAACCGTGTTCCGGAGCGGCCAGCGCTTCCTGCTGCGCCTGTTCCATCTGCTGCAGCTGCTCTTGCATGGCGCCGGCCGGGATGCCACTGGCGGCCAGCTTGCGCACTTGGCCCAGGCGGTCGATCATGGCGCGCTGCAGCAGCACTTGCGCTTCCAGGCGCTGCGCCAGCACGGCGCGCAGGGCGTCAAAGCGCGGCGCCAGTTCAGGGGCGGCGATCACCGACCATTTGCGGTCCAGGTCGGCCACGTGATTGGGGGTGAGCTTGTCGTCGGCCACCAGCAGCTCGGCCTGGGCGATGCAGGCGGACCCGCGTTCCAGTTCGGCGTCGTGGTGGCGGATCGCATCGAGCCGTGCCTGCATCAGCTTGGCGACGCGGCGGTCGGTGTTGCGGATGGCCGCATACACGCGTTCGAGCTGGGCCGGGGCATGGACGAACTCGGCCGCGGCCAGGCGCAGCTCGGAAAATTCGCATTGCAAGATGAAATCGGCGGCGCCCACCTCGTCGCCGCGCAGGCCAGCCATTTTCTGGGCCTGCTGCTCGCGCATTGATGCCGCTGGCGCCGCACCCGGGCCCGTTTGCGCAGGCTTCGCAGGCTGGGCGGCGGGGTTGTCATCGGGCTTGTCGCCCGGTCGCTTGAAGAGGAATTCGAACATGACGTGAGTCCAAGCAATGCAAAACCGTCATGATAGCAAGAACGGCGGCCCGGGCGATGGATTCCCTTCGGTTGGATGACCCTGCCGCATCCGGCAGTATTGAAAAGCGCTACCTTCAATGCACCAGGTTGGCCGCCACGCGCTGCTGGCGCGCCAGCCCATAAGATTGCTCGCGAAATACCGGCAGCGGCCGCGCCGGGCGCGTTTCGAGCACATAGGCGTCGTGCGCCAGCAGCTGGTTGGCGATCGAAAACCAGGCTTCGCCCGAGATCACCGAACGCGCCATCGGGAACAGGAATTTCTCTTCCAGCTCCAGGCGCTTGAGGGTGGCGCTGCAAAACGCCTCGACGGCGGCGCAAAATTGCGACACCTTGGCGCCGCTGTCGACTGCGGTCGCGTCGAGCCGGATCACCAGCACGCCCACCGCGTCGGCGGCGGCGCGGCCCAGGTCTTCGAGGTTTTGCAGCAGTTCGTCGGCCTGGCGCGTGGCGCTGCGGATGGCGGGAATGAGAAACATGTCCAGCTTGCGCCAATGGCAGCTCTCGTACATGCGTTTGACGGCGTCACATGCGTAGCCGACCTGCCCCGGGGTCAGCGCGCTCTGCTGGGTGAAATTGGTGTCAATCAGTTGCTGCAGGGACTGCAAGCTGCCCCGCACGTTGGTTTGTTCGACTGACAGCGCTACCAGGGTATATGTGGCCGTTAACATTCTTTCTATCTCCTCAGAAAGTGCCCGCGTGCGCAAGCGCTACCCCTGTTGAAAGCGGACAGACTTGGCCGGAGTCATTGGTTTTGTGGCCGGGCGGTGTACTCTTCTTGAATTGTTGCTTCTACCCGGAGAAACAAGTGTAAAGATGTCCGACAGCGCCAGTTTGATATATCTCAAACCTTGGCCTGACTGTCGGATTTTTTACCAGCGCGAGCGGTGGTCTTCGGTGACCCCGGCTAGTTGTTTTATTGCCACGCCTGGTGCGCCGCGCGCCGGCCTGGCCACGCCGTTGAAGGTGCCGATCGGCTGCACATAGTGACTGGCGGCAACCAACAGGTTCTTGTCGGCACTGCGCGCCCCTTCCGGCGTGAACGCCAGTTCCAGCAGGCCGTCGGCGGTGGCGATCTGCCATGGCGCCAGCGGGTCGCGCGCATCGAACGTAAAGTGCGCGGCTGCCAGCGGGATGATCTGACCGTCCAGCCACAACGCGTTTTCGTTGGCGCCGAAGTAGCCGGCCTGCAAATTGAAGCCCAGTTCCAGGCTGTGCGCGCAGGCCCAGCGCCAGTCGGTCTCGCGCGCCAGCAGGCCGTTGGAGTAATCGATGCTGGCCACGCCGCCGTCCAGGCTGGCGCGCCGCGTGCCGATCCGCACCTCGCCGGTCAACGCCAAGCCGGGCGACTTCTGGGTCGCATGCACCGAGCCGCCATCGACTGCGCCGACTGCCAGCAGCAGCGGGCGCTGGCCGGCAAACGCGGCATCGATGACGAACTGGCCGCAGCGCAGTGTCAAGCGCCAGGCGCCAGGCCCGGTGGCCTCGATCGCGATGCGCTGCGACAGGAAGCGAAAGCGGCTTGCACCACCCACGTGATCAGCCAGCTGCGCCGACAGTCCCGGCACGCCATCCTGTTCGAACGCGGCTACCACCTTGCGCTGGCGCCGGTCGAAGGCGTAGGCAAAGGCGGTGCTGGTCCAGCCCAGGTCGACGATGGCGACCGCGCAGAACAACTCGTCTGTGGCCAGCGAGACGTAATGCCAGCGCTTGTGATGGAAGTGGCGCCACCAGGCGCTGCGCCGGTAGGGTGCAGCCAGCGCGGCCCAGTCGAAACTGGCGGCCGATCCGCAATAGCGGCCAAACAGCGGCTGGCCATTGGCGTCCACCACGCCTTGCGGTGCGCGCGCGAGCGTCATGCGCCCGCCGCGTCGTTCAGTGCCGCTTGCAGCGGCGGCGCGAAGCTGTCTGGCACCGTGCGCGTGAGCAGCACCTCGGGACAGGCATGCCAGCGCGCGCAGCGCAGGATCGCTTGCGCGATATCGGCGCAAAAACGCGCGCTCACGCGCACGCCCGGCTCGAGCTCGAGCGCCTTGATTTCAAAGACGCCGTCGCGCCGGTGCGCCTTGGCGTCGACCCGGCCCACCAGCGCGCCGCGGCGCAGGATCGGCAAGGTAAAGTAGCCATAACGCCGCTTGGGCGCCGGCGTATAGCATTCGAGGCGGTAATCGAAGCCGAACAATTCAAGCGCGCGGCGACGGTCCCAGACGATCGGGTCGAACGGCGACAGCAAGCTGGTGACGCTGGCCACCAGCTGCCCGTTGGCTGCCTGTTGCGCCAGTTCCAGGTGCTCCGGATGGATATAGGCCGGTTCGTCCCAACCCTGCACGGCCGCTTGCAGCAGCTCGCCGCTGGCCACCAGCGCCGCCAGATCGGCATGCGGGCGCCGGGTGCGGTAATAGTCGGCCACCCAGCCGCCCTTGCACACGCCCAGCGCCTTGACCGCTTGCAGCGCCAGCTGGCGCCGGGTTTGCTCCATGGCCGGCAGGTCACGGTCATGCCAGTTCGGGTGGACCCGTTCGGCCAGGTCGTACACGCGTTGGAAGTTGTGGCGCCGCGCGATCATCAGCGCGCCGGACGTAAACAGCACTTCCAGCGAGCGCTTTTCGGGTTTCCATTCCCACCAGCCGCCGGCCTGGCCGTCGCTGCGCTCGAAGTCCGACGAGCGGGTCGGGCCGTTCTGGCGAATGTGGGCCAGCACGCCGGCCACCTCGCCGGCCCGTTCGCGCATCCAGGTTTCCGAATATTTCCAGCCCATCGCAGCCGGGTCGAGCATCCGGTGGCGCAGCCAGCGGTAGTCTTCAATTGGCACGAAGCAGGCTTCATGGGCCCAGTATTCGAACAGCTTGCCCTCGGCCAGGTGTTCGCCCAGCCAGTCCGGATCGTAGTCCCCGAGCCGGCTCCACAGCACCAGGTAGGGGCTGCGCGCGACCACGCTGATGGTATCGATCTGCAGCACGCCCATGCGGCGGATGCTGTCCATCAGGTCGGCCTTGACGGCCTTGCGGCGGCGCGGCTGCAGCATGCCTTGCGCGGCCAGGTGAAGGGCGCGCGCGGCGCCGGGGGTCAGGGACAGTTCGGTCATCTGCGTATTTTAGTAACGAATCGCCATCCGTTGTTCTTTGAATGTAATATTTTTAGCCGATCCAGTTAAATTCCCGTGATTTGCGAGCAAAATGGACCTGAGCAACCGACACGCGCCTGGGGCAGCGACTTGAATACTGCATTGAGCATACTACGCAGATCGGCACGGCGCCTGTTATCGGTGGCGCTGCTGCCCGCCTTCGCCTTCGCGCTGGTGGTGGCGATGTGGGTGGCGGTGGTGGTGCAGACCGGTATCGAACGCCAGGCCAGCCACGCCGAAGCGGTGGCGCGCAGCCAGGCACTGGCGCGCGTGCTGTCCGAGCACGTCAATTACATCTTGCGCCAGAGCGACCATGCGACCCAGCTGTTCAAGCTCAGCTTCGAAGCTTCGCACGGCGCCGGCCGGCTCGATGGCTTCGCGCGCCGCGGCGGCCTGCTCGACAGCGTGCTGCCGGCGCGCCTGGGCTTGCCGATGGCGCGCCTTGACAAGAACGCCATCCCGGTCGACATGGTCAACGGCTTTACCAGCGCCGGCCTGGCCGCAGCGCCGTTTTTCCAGGCCCTCGAACGCAGCGACGCCGACGTTCCGCTGTTTTCGACCGTGCTGCAAGATGCCAGGACCGGCAGCTGGCAAATCCAGGTCGCGCGGCGCCTGAACAACAGCGCCGGCCAGTTCGACGGCGCCGTGGTCCTGATGATCGATCCCAACCTGTTCGTGGACGACTATGACCGTCTCGACCTGGACGACAACGGCGCCTTGATACTGACCAGTACCAAGGATGGCCTGTCGGTGGGACGCACCGGCGAGCACCTGTTTGCCAGCGCGGCGCTGCGCTTTACCCAGCATCGCGGCGCCGGCGCCTCTTCCGAGGAACTGGTGCCGCTGCTGTCGCTCGACAAGACCGACCGCATCTACAGCCATAGCGACATGCCGCGCTACGCGCTGTCGGCCGTGGTCGGGATCGAACGCGGGGCGGCCATGGCCGGCTTCGAACGGCACCGCCGCCTGTACCTGGGCATCGCCACCATTGCCAGCGCCCTGATCATGCTGATCGCCGGCACCCTGATGAAGCAAAGCGCCCAGCTGCGCGCCAGCATGCGTGCCGCGCGCAGCGCCCAGGCCACCTTGCGCGCCGCCGCCGACGGCAGCCTCGATGCGGTGCTGATCCTGAAGGCCTGGCCCGGCGGCGCGGCCCCGGTCGAGGACTTCATCTTCGACGACATTAACGACAAGGCCGCGGCCATGCTGGGCCGTCCGCGCGCCCAGTTGCTCGGGCAAAAGGCGTTCGCGACGCTGCCGCGCTACCGCCAGAGCGGCTTTTTCGAACGTTACGTGAAGGTCTACACCGAAGCGCAGCCGCTCGAAGAGGAAACCGAGGTACGCATCGATGGCGACGCCCCGCGCTGGGTCCACCACCAGATCGTGCCGCTGGCCGACGGCGTGGCGGTGACCTCGCGCGACATCACCGCGCGCAAGCAGGCCGACCTGGAAATTCGCAACAACCGCAGCTTCCTGCAATCCTTGATCGACAATCTGCCACTGCTCATTTACGTCAAGAGCGTGCGCGCCAACAGCTACGGCGCCATGATGGTGTGGAACCAGGCCGCCGCACAGGTCACCGGCTACAGCGCCGACCAGGTGATCGGACAGAGCGACTGCCAGGCCTTCCCGCCTGGCTATGCGCTGTGCAACCGCGCCGAGGACCAGGCCATGCTGGCCGAACCGAAGGTGGTCGACCTGCCCGAAAAGCCGCTGCTGCGCCCGGACGGCAGCCTGCGCTATCTGCACTCGATGGCGGTGCCGCTGCTCGACGAGCAGGGCAAGACCGAATTCATCCTGTGCATTGCCGAAGACGTGACCTTCCGCCGCGAGCAGGAGCAAAGCCTGCGCGCCAGCGAAGCGCAGCTCACCGCGGTGACCAACGCCTCGCCGCTGGGGCTGGTGCGCACCGACGCCAGGGGCAGCTGCACCTACACCAACAAGCGCTTCGAGACCATTACCGGCTTGAGCCGCGAACAATCGCTGGGCCACGGCTGGCTGACCGGCTTCGACATCGACACCAGCAAGTATTTGCCGACCGTGTTCGAACACCAGCGCCTGCACCAGGACCCGTTCGTGCGCGTGATTGCCTGCCGCCGCACCGACGGCAAGCAAATCTGGACTTCGGTCAAGGTCGCCGCGATCCGCATCGATGGCCGCATCGAAGGCTTTGTCGGCACCGTCGACGACATCACCACGCTGCGCGAAGCCGAACTGGCGCTGCGCGAAAGCGAAGCGCGCCTGCGCACCATCGCCGACACGCTGCCGACCATGGTGGCCTATATCGACGCCGACCAGATCTACCGCTTCCAGAACCGCGCCTACGAACTCGAATTCGTCGGCGGCGCGCTGGGACGCTCGATCCGCGCCACCGTGGGCGAAGAGCGCTACGCCGCGCTTGAACCGCACATCCTGCGTGCACTGGGCGGCGCCAAGGTCACGTTCGAGGAACACGACACCAACGCCGGCAGCGAACGCGTGCTGGACGTGACGTACATCCCGCAAACCGGCGACGATGGCGTGACGGTGATCGGCTTTCACGTGATGCGCCAGGACGTGACGCTGCAAAAACACGAGAAGCGGCGCCTGCTCAAGCTGGCCCAGGTCGACCCGCTGACCGGGCTGGCCAACCGCGCCGGCTTCATGCTCAAGCTGAGCGCCAGCATGGCCCAGAGCGTCGAAGAAGAACGCCTGATGGCGCTGATGTACATGGATATCGACCATTTCAAGCCGGTCAACGACACCTACGGCCACCACGTGGGCGACGCCTTGCTCAAGGCATTCTCGGCGCGCCTGACCCACACGCTGCGCGCCAGCGACACCATCGCCCGACTGGGCGGCGACGAATTCACCATCATCATGGACAAATTGACGCGCCCCGAAGACGCCTCGGCGCTGGCGGCCAAGATCGTCAAGGCAATGCAGCAGCCGTTCGAGCTGGACGGCGTGGCCGTGTCGGTCTCGGCCAGCATCGGACTGGCCTATTTCAAGGATGGCGAGATCGACCCGGACGCCCTGATCCGCGAAGCAGACCGCCTGCTGTATCAGGCCAAGCAGGCCGGGCGCAACACGTACCGGGTGGCCGCGTGAGTTATAGTAGGCGCTGAACCGTCAACCCAAGCTTTCCCATGCGTCTGCTGCACACTTCCGACTGGCATCTGGGCCAGGCCCTGCATAACTACGAGCGCACTTACGAACACCAGTGTTTTCTGGACTGGCTGCTCGACACCATCGTGGCCGAACAGGCCGATGCGCTGCTGATCGCCGGCGATATCTTCGACACCGCCAACCCGTCGGCAGCTTCGCAAAAGCAGTTCTACCGCTTCCTGCAGCAGGCGCGGGCGCGCGCGCCGCAGCTCGACATCGTCGTCATCGCCGGCAACCACGATTCGCCGGGCCGCCTGGAAGCGCCCGGCCCGCTGCTCGAGGCTCACGGCACCAGCGTGATCGGCCACGTTCTGCGCGCCCAGGACGGCGAGATCGAACTCGATCGCCACGTCATTGCTTTGCACGGCAAGGACGGCACCGTCCAGGCCTGGTGCCTGGCGATCCCGTTCCTGCGCCCCGGCGACGTGCCGCGCCTGGCGCCGCTTGACGACGGCGCGGCGCCACAAGACCCTTACCTGGGCGGCATCGCACTGCTGTACAGCCAGGCCTATGCGCTGGCTGCGGCGCGCCGCCAGCCTGGCCAGGCGATCGTCGCAATGGGCCACTGTCACATGGTCGACGGCGCCGCCTCGCTCGAATCGGAGCGCCGCATCGTCATCGGCGGCACCGAAGCGCTGCCCGCCTCCGTGTTCGACGCGGGCATCGGCTACACCGCGCTGGGCCATCTGCACCTGGCGCAGCGGGTCGGGCAAAAGGAGCATGTGCGCTATTGCGGCAGTCCGCTGCCGCTGTCGTTTGCCGAAGTCGCTTATCAACACCAGGTGCTGCGCATCGACCTGCGTGACGGCGTGGCGCAGGCGGTCACGCCGCTGCCGGTGCCGCGCGCAGTCGAACTGCTGCGGGTGCCGGCCAGGCCGGCGCCGCTGGACGAGGCGCTGGCAGCGCTGGCGGCGCTCGATCTGGCGCCGCTGCCGCTGCACCAGCAGCCCTTGCTCGAAGTGCGGGTGCTGCTTGACGGCCCCGAACCGGGCCTGCGCGGGCGCATCGAAACGGCGCTGGCCGGCAAGCCGGTGCGCCTGGCCAAGATCGAGCCGACCCGCAAAGCCGACGCCGCCAGTGGCGACGTCAGCGCGATGTCGCTTGACCAGCTGGCGCAGCTGCAGCCGGACGATGTATTTCGCCGCCTGTACCGGCAAAAATTCGGCGACGATGCGCCCGAAGACCAGCTCAAGGCGTTCGCCGAACTGATGCTGGGCGGCGCATGAAGATCCTTAAAATCAGCGGCAAGAACCTGGCTTCGCTGGCCGACCAATTCTGCGTCGATTTCGAATCCGAGCCGCTCGCATCAAGCGGCCTGTTCGCCATCAGCGGCCCGACCGGGGCCGGCAAATCCACCCTGCTCGACGCGCTGTGCCTGGCCCTGTACGACGCCACCCCGCGCCTGCTCAAGCGCGGCGCCAGCGTGCTGCCCGACGTCGGCCAGGATACGGTATCGACCCAGGATCCGCGTACGCTGTTGCGCCGTGGCGCCGCCGAAGCGTGGGCCGAAGTCGACTTCGTCGGCAATGACGGCGTGCGCTACCGCGCCCGCTGGAGCGTGCGGCGCGCGCGCGGCAAAGCTGGCGGCGCTTTGCAAAAATCGGCCATGGCCTTGCACCAGCTGCCGGCCTTGACGGCGCTGGGCGCTACCAAGACCGAAGTGGCGCTGGAAATCGTGCAGCGCGTGGGACTGACGTTCGAGCAGTTCACGCGCGCGGTGCTGCTGGCGCAGAACGAATTTTCCGCCTTCCTCAAGACCGAGGAAAACGAACGCGGCGAACTGCTCGAAACGCTCACCGGCAGCACCATCTACAGCACCCTCTCGCGCCGCGCGTCCGAACGCTACAAGGCCGAACAGGCGGCCATGCAACAGTTGAACGCGCGCCTGGCCGACCACACCCCGCTCGCGCCCGATGCGCGCGCCGAGATCGAAGCCGAATGCGCCGGCGCCGACGCCGCGCAGGCCGCTGTCGATGCGCAGCAAGTGGCGCTCGAGCAGCAGCTGCGCTGGCACCAGGAAGCGGCCAAATTGCTGCGCAACGAAGTCGAGGCCGAACAAGCATTGGCGCTGGCGCGCAGCGCATTGGAGGCAGCCGGCGCGCGCCGCCGCCATCTCGATACGCTGATCGCGGTGCAGCCGGCGCGCCCGCTGCTGGCCGAATGCACCCGCCTCGACAGCGACATCGCCGCCGGCGCGCAGGCCGGCTTGGCCGCCAACGAAGCACTGGCGCGCGCCAGCGCCATGCAGCAGCAGGCTGGCACCGCCCTGACCCAGGCCGGCGCCCGTTTGCAGCAAGCCGAACTGGCCCAGCGCACCGCAGCCCCCTTGCTCGACCAGGCCAAGGGCCTCGACGCCAGCATCGGCGCGCTGGCGCCATCGCACGCCAAGGCCACCGAAGCGCGCAACGCCGCCGCAGCGGAACTGGCGCTCGCCAACGATGCGCTCGCGGCGCTGGGCGCCACGCTGGCGGCCACGCGCAGCGCCCACGACGCTGGCGCGCTATGGCTTGAGCAGCACCAGCCGTCGGAACAGCTGGCCGTGCATTGGCCGCGCTGGGACACGCTGTTTGCGCAAGCTGGCCAGGCGCAACTGCATGCCAGCCGCGTCACCAGCGAGCTGGCCGCGGCGCAGTTGGCGCAGCAAGCCGACAGCGCCAGCGAGGCGCGCGCCGCTGCGGCAATGGCTGCCAGCGCGACCCAATTGAACACGCTGGAAACTGCGCGCCAGCAGGCCATCAGCGCCAGCGCCGCCTTCGATGGCGATCAGTTGCAGCGCGAGCGCCAGGCGCTCGATCAGCGCCGCAGCGCGCTGGCATTGGCCGAACGCACTTGGACCGAGCTGGCTGCTAACCGCGCCCGCCAGCAGCAACTACAGGCGCAAGCGGCTACCCTGGCCGCAGCCAACACGGGCGCCCATACCGCATTGGCCGCCGCCGAATCGCTCGCCGGTGGCCTGGAAGCGGCGCTGGCGCAGTCCGAGCGATTGCTCAAGGGCGCCGAAATCGCCTGCGCCGACAGCGTCGTCGACCTGCGCGCCACGCTGGCCGATGATGCACCATGCCCGGTGTGCGGCAGCGCGCAGCACCCGTACCAGCATCAGGACAAGGCCTTGCACGAGGTACTGGAAAGCCTGCGCGCCGAAGTCGCGCGCTGCCGGCTGGCGCTCCAGGCCAATGCATCGGAACGGGCGACCCAACGCGCACTGGCCAGTGGCAGCGAGCAGCAATTGGCCGAAGCGGTGCGCGCTGGCGACGCGCTGGCCGCAACGCTGGCATTGAATGAAGCAGCATGGGACGCGCTGGCGCTGGCAACCGATGCGCCCGGCGCATGGCTGGCCGAACAGCGCGATGCGCTCAAGCTCGGCTCCGCACAGCTCGACCAGCAGGAGCATGCCGCGCGCGCAGCCGGCGTCGCGCGCGACGCGGCGCAGCGTGCTTGCGACCGCGCCGGCGCCGAACACGCCAGCAGTGTGGCACTGGCCGGCGCCGCGCGCGCCGCGCTGGCCAGTTCGCAGGCCGCGCTCGCCGCACTGAATCAGCAGCACGCGCAAGCGGCCGCCGCGCTGGCCGCGCTGATCAGCGAGCTCGATGCCGCCTTCCCCGCAACGCCCGACTGGCGCGCGCAGTGGCAGCGCGATCCGGCACACTACCGCGCCCAACGCGCTGCCCAGGCCAGCGCCTGGCAGGCGCAATCGCACCTGCACGCCAACCGCGCCGTCTTGCTGGCGGCGCAGGAACACGAGCAGCGCGCAGCCACCCAGCGCCAGCAGCAATTGCAGGCAATGCAAGCAGGGGCGGCCGCCGAATTTACGCGCATCGACGCCGACATCCACGCCAAATCGCAGCAGCGCGCCGCGTTGTGGGACGGCCAGCCGGTGAGCGTGGTCGAACGCGCGTTGGGCGCGGCCATCGAACAGGCGCGGGTAGCGCTATCGAATGCGCAGGCCAGCAGTCAGGCGGCGCTACAGGCCGAGACCGAAGCGCGCGCGGCGACGGCGCACCTTGCCGAGCGCGTGGCGGCGCTGCAAGCGCAAGCGCAGGCTGCTGCGGCGCAGCTGGCGGCATGGCTGGCAGCGTATCCGCAGCGCCATCCGGCGCTAGAAGCGGTGACCGACCTGGCGCCGTTGCTGGCACGCGGCGCCGACTGGATGGCCGCCGAACGCGGCGCACTGCAAGCGCTGGAAGGCGGCGCTGCCAGCGCCGCCACCGTGCTGGCCGAACGGCGCAGCCAGCGCGAACTGCACCAGCAGTCAGGAACGCAGGGCGACCAAGCCGAGCTGGCCGCCAGCCTGGCCGCGCTGGCAGTGCAGCGCAAGGATGGACTGGCCGCCGCCAGCGCACTGCGCTTGCAATTGGCGCAAGACGACGTGCGCCGCCACAGCGCCCAGGCATTGACGGGCGAGATCGAACAACAGCAGTTGATCGAACTGCGCTGGGGCCGCATGAACGAGTTGATCGGTTCTTCCGACGGCAAGAAATTTCGCAACTACGCGCAGCAGTTCACGCTCGACGTGCTGCTCGGCTACGCCAACAGCCACCTGGGCCAGCTGGCCAGGCGCTACCGGCTCGAACGCGTCATCGCCACCTCCGGGCCCTCGCTTGGCCTGCTGGTGCGCGACCAGGACATGGGCGGTGAAATCCGCTCGGTCAATTCGCTTTCGGGCGGCGAATCGTTCCTGGTATCGCTGGCGCTGGCGCTGGGACTGGCCTCACTGTCGTCGAACCGGGTGCGGGTCGAGTCGCTGTTCATCGACGAAGGCTTCGGCAGCCTCGATAGCGAGACGCTGCGCGTGGCCATGGATGCGCTGGACGGCCTGCAGGCCATGGGACGCAAGGTCGGCGTGATCTCGCACGTGCAGGAAATGACGGACCGGATCGCCGCCAAGATCATGGTGCAGCCGTGCGGCGGCGGCACCAGCGCCGTGACGGTGCAGTAAGTCAGCGCTTGGGATCTCGTGCGATACGCACCAGGTCCCAGCCCAGTTCGCGCCGGATCTGTTGCGGGTCGGGCGGCGGCGTGCGCGTTTCGAGGCGCGCGCGTAGCCATACGCGCACACTTTCCTTGCTTGGTTGCTGATGCTTGTTCATCGCCGCGCCGTTGTAAGTACAGGCCAAAGTGCCTGCTCTGTTAACGCGGGACCGCGCTGGCAGTTGACCTTGGACGGCAATGATAAAATGCGCGCTTTCCACGCACCGGTCAAAAAACATGTCCAAACCAGCCCGCATCCTGACGTTCAAATGTGCAAAATGCACCAAACCGGTCCAGGTTTTCCTGCAAAAAGTGTCAGCCTGTTCACATATTCAGCCCTACACCGGCGTGTGCGCGTGCGGCGAGCCCAAGCGTTACGCGACTGGCAACAAGGACGCAGTCGCATCCTTTCTTCACTCTGTGGACGGCAGCTGGAGCCACCACCACTAAAATTTTTTTGAAAAATACCTAAAGTTCCTGAAACGGACGCCGATACAAGCAGTGTCAACCACTATTCCGTGTCCATACTGCCATGTCCCTGTACTCCACCAACGGCGCTCGCCCCGTCGCCTTGACACCGCTCCCTGCCAATGCGCTGGGCGGAAAAGGTATCGGCGCGCAGATCACGCCGCCAAGTGGCAACGTGGCTGCCAGGTTACCGACGGTGGATCCGGTGCCGCTTCAGAACGACATCGTCAATCTGTCCAGCAAGGCGCTGCAATCGCGCGTCATCGGCCTGGCCTCATCGACCAGCGAGGCGGCGCAGCATTTCATGACCGCCATTGCCCAGCGCCTGTTTGGCGACCAGGCCGACACCGCCCAGGTGAGCTACAACATGACCGCGTTCACGGCCTCGGCCAGCTACGCGAGCTCCAGTAGCGACACCAGCAGCGCCGAAGGCACCACCCATAACGACACGTTCAATCTGAGCGAGAGCGCCAGCTTTACCGGCACCGGCCAGATCAGCACCGACGACGGGCGCGTGTTCGACTTCGAACTGAGCGTCAAGTACGAAGCCAGGGTCGAAGCGACCAGCACCGAACAGACCAGCAAGCCCGAGATCGTCTCGCCGGACGTGCTGGTATTGACCGGCAAACCGCTGCCCGCCATCAAATTTCCCGGCAGCCTGGACGACCTGTTCAAGCTGCTCAGCCGCGAACTGCGCACCGACGTGTCGGGCACGCAGGGACCGAATTCCGACCCGGTCGGGGGCAACCTCACCTTGCGCCTGATGCGCCTGGTCGACCGCGCCGCCCTGCTGGCGCCGCGCGTGCGTCCGGACGATCCCAACATCACGCCAGCCGAACAGGCCAAGGCAGTAGCCAATTCCTACGGCAGCGCGCCTGCCATCGACAATCTGTCCGCAGCCTGAAGCGGTATCACCCCCTAGTATAATAGGCGCATCCGCGCTGCTTGCGCACGCCCCTGTCCCCTGTTTCGATCGCCCCCCATGCACCCACAAACACCCTTTGACGCTCCCGCACGCATCCACTGGACCGAGGACGGCGTCGAACGTTCGGCGCGCTGGCGCTCCGAGTCCGGCATGCCGGCGCCCAAAAAGGTCGTCATCGCCAACGACCAGACCGCGGCCGACGTGGCCTACCGACTGGCCTGCGAAGGCACGGCGCTGCTGTGGCGCGGCGACTTCCAGAATGCGCGCCAGCTGCTGGCCGCACTGGCAAGGCGCGCCGACCACAAGGGCGACAAGGGCAAGCGCGCCAAGACACCAAAAGTACCAGCCACGCCGGCCGAAGCGTTCCACCTGCACCGCCAGGCGCAGTCGCAGCGGGCTCGCACGCTGGCCATGCTGCTGCTGCCGTTTGACGCCGACTACAGCTTGCCGCTGCGGCGCGCGCCCGAGGTCAAGCTGGCCTGCAATGAAGCCTACGGCCGCGGCGAAGAACCGTTCGTCGCGTCGATGCGCGAGTTGCTGGGACTGATAGGCGCGCACGAATGGCGCAAGAACGGCGTTGAAATTGCGGCGCTTGAACAGCGCATCTTCCCGCACTACGGCGTGTTCTCGCCGATCCGCGGCGAATACGTCGAGCTGGTGGCCAACGCCCCGCTGCCGCCCGGCGCCCAGGTCGCGTTCGACATCGGCACCGGCACCGGCGTGCTGGCGGCGCTGCTGGCCAAGCGCGGCCTGCAGCACATCGTGGCCACCGACATGGACGCGCGCGCATTGAGCTGCGCGCGCGAGAACCTGCATCGGCTGGGACTGGAAAAACAGGTCGAACTGATGAAAGCCGACCTGTTCCCGGACCGGCGCGCCGACCTGGTGCTGTGCAACCCGCCATGGCTGCCTGGACGCCCCAGTTCGTCGCTGGAGTACGCGGTGTACGATCCGGACAGCCGCATGCTCAAGGGCTTCCTGAGCGGCGTGGCGGCCCACCTGGCGCCCGGCGGCGAAGCCTGGCTGATCCTGTCCGACCTGGCCGAGCACCTGGGCCTGCGCCCGCGCGCCGAGCTGATGGCGTGGATCGAGGCCGGCGGCCTGAGAGTGATCGAACGCCATGACGTGCGCCCGACCCATCCGCGCGCCAGCGACGCCACCGATCCGCTGCACGCGGCGCGCGCGGCCGAACTGACGTCACTGTGGCGATTGGCCGCACGCTAACTAAACTTGCGCAAAGTGCGCGGCGTGTGTAGAATACCGACCGCGGGGTGGAGCAGTCTGGCAGCTCGTCGGGCTCATAACCCGAAGGTCACAGGTTCAAATCCTGTCCCCGCAACCACATGCAAAGCCGTTGATTTCGCAAGGAATCAGCGGCTTTTTTACATGCGCGATTATAGCCGCGCAGGCTGGGCCACCCAGTTCGACGACGTTTGCGTGAACTTCATCTTCATGCCACTGAACGGCACGATGACGGCGAACTCGGCTTCCATGCGTTGCGCCACGCAGCGGCCATGATCGTCGAGCGCATACGAGGTCTTCATGGTGCCGTCGACATACAGCGCAATATGCAAGTCGGTATCGATCTGGTGCGGGCAGGACGCTGCGACATCGACCCAGACAGTCGCGGCGATTTTCCGTCCCACGCCCTCGTCGCGCAGCTTGAAGACGCTCCAGCTCTTGCCGTCGCGCGGCTGGCCATCGGCGCGCGTCACCTTGGCGTCCGGTTCGAATACCGCGTAGCCGACCTTGGACACCGACTTGATCAGTTCGATGCTGCTCTCGCCCGTACCCTTCGCACCGGGCAGCGCATCGATCTCGGTGCTGGCATACACCGGCTTGCCCTGCGCCCAGCCCGACAAATGCAGGCGAAAATGGCGCGCCGCAGGCAACGGCGCGCTCCCCTTGGCCGCTGCCAGCACCAGGTCGATATCGCCAGCCACCAGTTGCTGCGCCTGCTTTGTGGAGGCCGTCACATTGGCCCATAACGCGTCATCGGCCCATGCCGGTGCCGCCAGCAGAGCAAGGGCGGTCAGCGCCGCGCGAAGAGATTTGACAGAATATTTCATTTTGAGCACTTTAGTGAAATATTAATTCTATATTAACTTATCAACAATCCCAAGGCAAACATTCGCATGAATCATGGTTTCTTGGAAAATTACACTTTCGGTGGTCTTTACGCCAATACCATTATATTGTGTGATATTGACAATAACGCGAGGACCTCAGACAGATGCCGACCTTAAAAAACATTTTCTTGATCGTACTACTGATGCCCCTGCTCTTTGCCTGCGGCGGCGCATCCAGCCCCGATACGAAGGCGCCCAGCGTGAGCAGTTTCACGGTCAGCAACGGCGCGCCGGTAGCGCCCGCACTCAACGGCAGTTACGCTGTCGCGGCCAATATCGGCGAAACCAAAACCTACCTCATGTCGGTCAATGAAAAGCTCGCATCGCCAAGCATTACCTTGAAGATGGTCGACGCCAATGGCACCCCAATCGACTTGCCCACCGGCTTGGCCGTTACTTTCAATGCAAGCGGCTCCGGCCAGACTGTCTATGAACTGACGCTTGCGACCAACGCCCATTTTGCGCTCGGTACAGAAGTCGACAACAAAGTGATCGACCTGATCGCAACACTGGTCGATGTCGCCGGAAACAGCACCCAGCTGGCGCTGAAAGCGACCATTCACGATGTGGCATTGGTGGGCAATGCCGTGATGGCCGATGCGCTCTTTAGCGACAATGCCGGCCCGATGCCGATGACCAAACTGCATGCCGACGGTTCGTTCCCTCCCTATCCGTATCTCGCCGCCGATATCAGCAATCCGGCCTATGCCCCTACATTGTGCGGCGCCGGGCCCACGCCATTTTGCTATGACCCGATCCACAGCCATTGGGCAGTCGACACGTCGGTGAGCGACCCGGCAGGCCGCGCGATCCTCTACAGCGTTGCTGTGGCCGCCGGCGCCCCCAGTACGCCGCCCGACATCGTGGCAGCCATGCGGGCAACCTTGACCCTTGATGCTGCCGGACGCTTGAGCCAAACCTGCTATGCGGACGCGATGGGCGCCATGCAATGCGTCGATCCGCTCGACCCAGGCAACTGGACCAGCCTGAGCATCACGGTGATTGCCACGCCTGCCAGCGGCGGCATGTCCTTGCGCCGCAGTTTTCTGCTCAAGGTGCGCGACGACGGCTAACGAGCGCCCCTCGGCAAGCCGCGTATTTTTCACATTCGCGGCCCTTGAACTGCTATACTCCGCACTCGAAAAAATGGGGCCTGCGTGTACGCCCCTGCAATCGGAACTTTGTTGAACTGAGCCCGACTGGCGAAGCCGGGCTTTTGCTTTTGCGGCGCGCCAGATGAGAGACAAAAAAGATAACGCAACATTCGACCTGCCCGGTTTCGGCGCGTCCTCGGCACTGGGCCACCCGCCAGCCGAAGCGAAACGCACCACTGTCCCGCGCCGGCGCAAGGTCGTCGTCAAGCAGCAGCAACTGGAACTGCTCGAAGACACCGATGCCACCGGCCTGCCGGTCTGGCGCCGCGACGACAATACTGACCTGACCGGCCTGCCCATTTGGGCTGCCGCCTGACGCGCCTGTTACACTTGGCCGTCCCCCTTTTGACGGCTAGCATGACCATGAATCCAATTCCCTTCACCACCCTGCCCTTGTCCGCCACGTTCTTGGCCAACCTGGAGTCGCTCGGCTACCACCAGATGACCAACATCCAGGACAAGAGCTTGCCGCACGTGCTCGACGGGCGCGACTTGATCGCCCAGGCCAAGACCGGCAGCGGCAAGACCGCCGCCTTCGGCATCGGCATCTTGCACAAGCTCAATCCGGCCTGGTTCGCGGTGCAGGGCCTGGTGCTGTGCCCGACGCGCGAACTGGCCGACCAGGTGGCCAACGAATTGCGCCGCCTGGCGCGCGGCGAAGGCAACATCAAGGTACTGACCCTGACCGGCGGCGCGCCGATGCGCCCGCAAGTGGCCTCGCTCGAACATGGCGCCCACATCGTGGTTGGCACGCCGGGGCGCATCCGCGACCACCTGGGACGCGGCACGCTCAACCTGGCGCACGTGCAGACGCTGGTGCTGGACGAAGCGGACCGCATGACCGACATGGGTTTTTATGACGAGATCGCCGGCATCGTCAGCGCCTGTCCCAAGCGGCGCCAGACGCTGCTGTTTTCGGCCACCTACCCGGAAGACATCCGCCGCGCCACCGAACTGTTTCTCAACAATCCGGTCGAAGTGATCGTCGAAGCCCAGCACACGGGCGACCAGATCGAGCAGCGCTTCTATGAAGTGGGCTTTGACGAGCGCGACGCCGTGGTCGGGCGCTTGCTCAAGCATTTCAAGCCGGCCTCGGCGCTGGCCTTTTGCAACACCAAGGTCCATTGCCGCGAACTGGCAGCCGAACTGCAAGCCCAGGGCTTTTCCGCGCTGGCGCTGTACGGCGAACTGGAGCAACGCGAGCGCGATGAAATCCTGGTGTTGTTTTCCAACCGCAGCTGCTCGGTGCTGGTGGCCACCGACGTGGCCGCGCGCGGGCTCGACATCGCCAACCTGGGCGCGGTGATCAACGTTGACGTTTCCAAGGACACCGAGGTGCACATTCACCGCGTGGGCCGCACCGGGCGCGCCGGCGAATCCGGACTGGCGCTGTCGCTGTGCGCACCGAATGAAAAGAAATGGGTCAAGCTGATCGAGGACTACCAGGACGGGCCCGTCAACTGGCACAGCTTGGACGAACTCGATGACGACGCCGATGAAGCGCAGCCGGCCGCGATGGTGACGCTGGTCATCATGGGCGGCAAGAAAGACAAGCTGCGCCCCGGCGACCTGCTGGGCGCGCTCACCGGCGACGCCGGGCTCACCAAGGAACAGGTGGGCAAGATCAACGTGTTTGAATTCATGACCTACGTCGCGCTCGATCGCAACGCCGCCGAGCAGGCATTCCGGCGCCTGAACGCCGGCAATACGCTGGGCCCGGACTTCGGCAACATCAAAGGCCGCAGTTTCAAGATGCGTTTTATTGAAGCTTGAAACTTTAAAGAACTGGCAACACCATCTTTACATCGCCTATACTCATCGACTTGGAGTCGGCGCTGCACTGGTTGATGTCACTTTGCCACCTGCATGACGATTTCGCGTTGCACACTTTATAAGTCCAGCGCGCCTCCATGCCCCGGTTTGTGGGATGCTGTCAACATACCTGATGTAACAGTGTATTACACCGTGCATGACAGATGACCGCGTCGATCAAATCTGGCATTATTGCTGGCAATAAACATCAATTTTCGGGATCCCATGCTAATGAATAAAGAAGTCGTCAGTGATGAGAGTGAAGCACTAAAGCAAGCCTTCCTGCGTGGCGCCGGCATTGCACCGGACGCGATCGGCAGCATGACGCCCGAAATGATGGAGTTGCTCGGCAAATTGATGAGCCGCTGCGTGCAAGGCACCATCGATTTGCTGGCCCTGCGCTCGCTGGTCAAGCAAGAGGTCAAGGCCGACGTCACGATGGTGGTCCTGCGCAACAACAATCCGCTCAAATTTTTCCCTGACAGCCAGACCGTGCTGACCCAGATGCTGCGCAAGAAAATGCCCGGCTTCATGGAGCCGCTCGAATCGATCGAAGACGCCTACCGCGACCTGCGCGGCCACCAGAAGGGCGTCGTGGTCGGCACCCAGGCCAGCATGGACAAGGTGATCCGCCGCCTGCGCCCCGAGCGCATCGCCTCGGCCCTCAAGCCCAACGTGCTGTATAACTTTGTGCCTTTCCAGCGCAAGGCGGCGCTGTGGGACCTGTACCGCCAGCAGCATCTGGGCGTGGCCGGCGAATCGCAAGACCAGTTCAAGACCCTGTTTGGCGCCGACTTCCTCGACGCCTATGAAAACGAAGTGGCGCGCAACGCCGGCTCGGACCATGGCTGAACTGGCGCCGATCAAACTGTCCTGGACCCGCATCAACGAAATCGGCAAGCGCGCCACCAACCAGGATACGGTCGGTGAAGCTTACCAGGACCAGTTGGCCTGCTTCGTGCTGGCCGACGGCGCCGGCGGCCATGAGGGGGGCGAAATTGCCTCGCGCGTGGTGGTCGACGCGGTGCTGCGCAGCTTCAAGGATGCGCCCTCATTCGGCGCCGAGGCGCTGTTCGGCTACGCCCGCCGCGCCAGTGACGAAGTGGCCAGCCGCAAGCAAAATGAACCGCGTTATGCCGACATGAGCACCACCGTGGCGGCACTGCTGATCGACACGGCGCGCGGCCAGGCCATGTGGGGCCACTTGGGCGACAGCCGCATCTACCTGTTTCGCAACGCCCGCTTGCACGCCATGAGCAAAGATCACAGCCTGACCCAGCAACTGATCGACGCCGGCTATGCACGCGCCGAACAACTGCGCGTCCACCCCCAGCGCAACATCCTGTTTGCCGCCATCGGCGCCGAAGGCGACACCGAAGTCGAACTGTCGGCCGGCGCCACCGCGCTGCTGCCGGGCGACGCCCTGCTCATGTGCAGCGACGGTCTGTGGGAATGGGTGCACGAACAAGACATGGAACGCACGCTGGCGCAAGCGCCCAGCCCCGATCAATGGCTAAGCGCGATGTGCCGCATCGCCGAGGACAACATCCTCAACACCGGCAAGGTGCGCGACAATTTTTCAGCCTATGCGATTCAGGTCGGCAAGGTGGCAGCATGAGCGCGCTTGCCATGGCCGGTTCCGAAAACTGCCTGCCGATCGGCACCCGCCTGACCGACTTCGAGATCACCGGCATCCTCGGCGAAGGCGGCTTCGGCATCGTCTACATCGCCTTCGACCATTCGCTGCAGCGCAACGTCGCCATCAAGGAATACATGCCGGGCGTGCTGGCCGCGCGCGCGGACGACCACAGCATCCGGGTGCGCGCCGAGCGCCACCAGGAAACCTTCAACGTCGGCCTGAAAAGCTTCATCAATGAAGCGCGCTTTCTGGCCCAGTTCGACCACACTTCGCTGGTGAAGGTGTACCGCTTCTGGGAACAGAACCACACCGCCTACACGGCCATGCAGTACTACGATGGGCGCACCATCAAGGACATCGTCAACGGCTCGCCCGAGATGGTCAACGAGGAATGGTGCCGCAAGATCCTCAAGCAGATCCTCGAAGCGCTCGAAATGCTGTACACGATGCGCATCCTGCACCGCGACGTCTCGCCCGACAATATCATCGTTCAGGAAAACGGCGACGCCGTGCTGCTCGACTTCGGGTCGGCGCGCCAGATCATTGGCGACCGCACGCGCGGCCTGACCGTGATCCTGAAACCGGGCTACGCGCCGGTGGAACAATATGCAGGCGACGCTTCGCTCGACCAGGGCGCCTACACCGACATTTACGCGCTGTCGGCGGTGATCTATTTCGCCATCATGAAGGAGCCGCCGGCGACCTCGATCGCGCGCATGGTCAAGGACCCGATTTTGCCGCTGGCCGAACGCGGCGTGCCCGGCTACAGCCGCGAATTCCTGCACGCGATCGACAAGGGCCTGGCGGTGATGGCGCATGAACGTCCGCAAACCATCGACGCCTTCCGCGAGCTGCTCGGGATCACCTCGTCTGGCACGCCGCGCGCGCGCCCGAGTGGCGACACCCAGCGTTTTGCCACCATGCGCCGCATGCCCGAAGCGGGCGCCCCGGTCACCGGAGCGCGCGCACCAGCGGACAAGCAGGCCGGCGCGCTGCCGGTGCCGCCGCACAGCGGCAGCACGGTGCGCAAAGCGCCATCCACGGCCAAGCCCGCGCTGCAGGCGAGCGCGCCGCGCTGGGCCTCGCGCGCGGCGATGGCGCTGGCGCTGCTGGCCATTATCGGCTTCGGCGCCAAGTGGCTGCTGGGCACCCCGGGCGATGTCGTGATGCCCGCCCCCCAGGCCGAGGTCGCACCGGTGCTGCCGGACGCCTCCGAAGCGCCGCCGCAGGCGCCGGAAGCGGCGTCAGCCGCTGTGCTCGCGGCCGAGCCGGTCATCACGCCGCCGTTGGCCGAGGCGGCGCCAGCCGACCCCGCCACCGACCCGGCAGCCGTGCCAGTGGTGCCCGATACGGCCAGCTACCGGCTGGCCATCAAGCCATGGGCCACCGTCTACGTGGACGGCAAGGAATCGGGTGTCACGCCGCCGCTCAAACGGCTGGTGCTGCCTTCTGGCAAGCACAAGATCCGGATCGTCAATCCCAGCTTTCCTGACTATATGACGGAAGTAAATTTACCCAAGGGCAAGACTGGCACGATAGACTATGATTTTGCAGCGCATTCCAAATAAACACATTATGATCGTCAGCATGAACCGATCCCTACTCCGCATCACCGTCGCCGCCCTTGCCGGGGCGGCGATTTTGTCCGGCTGCGACACCTTGCCGTTGACCTCGCCCAATGCCACGCCTGCGCCAGCGCCAGCGCCCTTGCCGCCCGCGCACAGCCAGCCGCGCCCGGCCGTTGCGAACTCGGCGCCAGTCAGCCAGGCGCCTGTCATCAGCGCCGACCAGCTGGCGCTCAAGGAAGGCATCGAGCTGTACAACAAGGGATCGTACAGCGAGGCCATCAAGCGCCTGGGCGCGCCGGAAATGAGCAGCGGCTCCAAGGCCAGCCAGGTGCTGGCGCTCAAGTACACGGCGTTCAGCTATTGCGTGTCGTCGCGCCAGACCTTGTGCCGCCAGGCGTTCGACAAGGCCTTCAAGCTCGACCCGGCGTTCGACCTGCAGCCGGGCGAACACGGCCATCCATTGTGGGGCCCGGTCTTTGCCAAGGCCAAAAAAGCCAAGTAAGCTACAGCGCACGAAAAAAAGCCCACCCGCACTGAACGCGATCTTAAGCGCGTTCAGGCAGGTGGGCTTTTTTAGCTTATGCGCGAGTGATTAGTTACGAACCACGCGCTTGTACTCGTTGGTACGGGTATCGATTTCGATGACGTCGTCGGTGGACACGAACAGTGGCACCTGAACCGTGTGCGAGTACGATTCGATCGCGTTTTCGATCTTGGCTTCTTTCAGGACATTGCCCGACGTGTTGCCCTTGACCGCTGGCTCCGAGTAGGCAACCTTGCGCGCGATGGTGGTTGGCAGTTCAACCGAGATCGCTTTTTCGTTGTAGAAAACAGCTTCGCATTCCATACCGTCTTTCAGGTAGTGCAGTGCGTCGCCCAGGTTTTCTTCTTCGATTTCATACTGGTTGTAATCGGTGTCCATGAACACGAACAGCGGATCGGCGAAGTACGAGTAGGTGACCGGCTTCTTGTCCAGCACCACCACGTCGAACTTGTCGTCGCCGCGGAACACGTTTTCCATCGGGCTGTTGGTCAGCAGATTTTTCAGCTTCCATTTGTAGGTAAAGCCGGTGCGGCTCGAACCGTTGACATCCGAACGCAGGACGATCCAAGGCTTGCTGTCAACCATGATGATGTTGCCGACGCGAATTTCTTTTGCAGGTTTCATAATGAATGTACGTAAAAAGTGGGTTGCATAAAAATCATACTGTCGCCTGCTGGCGTAGTGCCGGGAAGCTCACGTTTGATCGAGTAAAAATACTGTAGAAATTAACCGGGCATTATACCGGAGTTTTCGACGATTCCCCAGCATTTGGCTGCATGAGCGAATCGGCAAACATGCGCAAATTGCCAGCCAGGTCGCCCAGCGCCGCCATTTGCAGCTCCCATGCGCTGGCGTGGCCGGCCAGCGCCGGCAGCTCAGCGCGCAGCCCGCGCCACAGCGCCGGCCAGTCGCCCGCCTCGCCACTGGCGCCGTTCCAGCACAGCGACAGCGCGGCCCAGGCCTCGCCAGGCGCGCCGTAGCGCTGCAAGAAGGCGCGCAGCTTGACGTGATGCAGCTTTTCATCCTGCTCGTAGATATGCCAGACGAACGGGCGCCCTGCCCACTGCGCGCGCACGAACGAATCCTCGCCGCGCACGAAATTGAGGTCGCAGGCCCACAGCAGGCGGTCGTAATCGGGCTGCGCCACGAACGGGATCACGCGCAGCGTCAGCGCGCCCTCGCTGCGCAGCGCGCCGGCGCGCGCATCCACGCCCAGGAAAGCGGCCACCGCGTCGCTGGCCACGCCTTCCGGCACCAGGCACAAGACCGGTGCGTCAGCACCGCGCCAGGCGTCCAGCAGCGCCGCCAGCGGCGCCGACGGATAGCAAAACAGCGACACCTTGGTGGCCGCCATGTCTTGCGCGCTCACGCCGTATTGGGCCAGTTCGGCCGCCATCGCCGCAGGATCGGACTGGAACTGCACGCGCTGGCGCGTCAGCGCCGCCTCGCGCAGCAGGCCGCCAGTGCGGGCGGTAAAGCCGGGGAAAAAGAAATGCTTGGTCAGTGGCAGGCGCGGATGCATCGACGGCAGCCGGTGGCAGCCCTCGACCCACTCTTCGGCCGTCAATCCTTCCAGGTTCAGCCACACCGGGCGCGGCGTGCACTGCGCCATCGCCTCGACATAGCCGGGTGGAATATCGACGGCAAAAAATTCGATGACGATGTCGGCCACGTCGGACGGCGCGAACACACCGTGCTGATCGCGCCAGTGGCGCACCGTCACGCCGTCCAATTGCTGCAGGTCGGCGCCGCACTCGATGGCCGGGCACAGGCGCGCAAAGCTGCGCAAGTCGTCGACCCACAGCGTGACGGCGATGCCGTGCTCGATGCGCAGCTGGCGCGCCAGGCGCCAGCAAATGCCGATGTCGCCGTAGTTGTCGACCACCTTGCAGAACAAGGCCAGGGAAAGGGGGGTGGTTGCGTGCATCGCGGAATGATAGCCGAATCCGGGCGGCAAACAACTGTTATTTAACAGCCAATAGCCACTCTAAATATCAAAACTTTATGCATGCGCCCCGGTCCAAACCCTACCAGTACGGAAGCCGTTCTGATCCGCAACGCACTGGTTCGTTTTACTCACATCAACAGCAACAACAAGGAGAGCGTGTCATGAATGAAAGTCAAGCAATGGGTTATGGCGCAGGTTATGGCGAACAGTTCGCACCACAAGGTTTCTTCGGCGGTTTGCTGGGCGCCCCGCTGGGCGGCCTGATCGGACGCGGCGTGGGCGGCCTGTTCGGCAATTCCCACCTGGGCAACCAGATCGGCCAGTTCGCCGGCGGCATCGGCGGCTCGCTGCTGCCATTCGGCGTCGACCCTGTGCAGCAGGCACAACAACAAATGATGCAGCAGCAGATCCAGCAGCAGCAACTGCAGCAACTGCAACAAGCGCAACTGGCGCAGCAACTCAATCCGCAAGGCTGGCTGGGCAACATGATCGGCCAGGTCGGGCGCCCTCTGGGCGGCGCCATCGGCGGCCTGTTCGGCAATTCGGGCGTGGGCAGCACCATCGGCGGCATCGCCGGTTCGCTGGGCCGCTTCCTGCCGTTCTCGGCCGATCCGAACGTCATGGCCCATCCGGCGGTGCAGCAGCAAATCGCGCAGCAACAGCAACTGGTCCAGCAAATCCAGCAGCTGCAACAGCAACTGCAACAGCAGCAACAGCAATATGCCCAACTGGCCCAGATGATCGGGCAGCAACAGCAAGCGCAGCAAGGACAGCAAGGCCAGATCGCGCCGCAAGGCTGGTTTGGCAACCTGATTGGCCAGGTGGGCCAGCCGCTGGGCGGCGCCATCGGCGGCCTGTTCGGCAATTCGGGACTGGGCAACACCATTGGCGGCGTGGCCGGCCAGCTCGGGCGCATGCTGCCGTTCGGCGCCGATCCCCTGACCCAGGCTTACGCCCAGCAGCAGCTCGCGCAACAGCAAGCCCAGCTGGGACAGGGCAACGGCTACTACCCTGTCCAGGGCATGCAGTACGCACAGCAGCCGACTCTGCACTAAGGCGAGCGCCCTGAGCAAGGCAAGCGCAACGGTTCCCGTCAGCGCTGGCGGGAGCTGTTCACCATCAAGGAGAGCTGCATGGAAAAGCTACGCTACATCGTTCGCGCGCGCACCGACACCGGCGCGCTGGCGGACTTCCTCGCCATGATACAAAACGACCCCAGCCTGGAACTGGTCGACACCATCGGGCCGGCGCAACGGCCGCACACGGCAGTCATCGCGGTCACCCCGCAACAGGCGCTCGCATTCGAGCAGCGCCTGCGCAACACACAACAGCTGGTTTTTGAACGAGATCAGCCGATGTCGCTGTTCGACACAACGGCCGGCGCCCTCGATCGCACTGAAAGGAATACAAATGGCTAAATCTCCAGATGGCGGACCGGCCGGTTCGCCCGACACCGCGGCAGGCAGCGGCACCGACCCGCAAGGCGGCGGTGACCGCCGCGGCCCCACGCGCGGCAATGATGCGCGCCAGCCCCCGGCGGGAGAAACCCGCGCCAGCGCCAGCGCTGGCGAGCCGCGCAAGACCGTCACCGAACGCAAGAAGCAGTTCCTGATCGCCCCGCGCCACCAGGACGCCCTGAGCCCGATGGGCTTTTCGCCGCTGTCGCTGTCGACCGTGGAACAGGCGCTGCGCAACAGCCCCGACATCGAGATCGTCGACACGGTCGGCCCCAAGAACATCGTCGGCGTTATGGCCGATGGCATGGGCGGCGGCCAGGGCGTGCTGGTGGCGCGCATGACGGACCAGAAAGCCGGCGCGCTGCATCAGCAAGGCGGCGGGCGGCTGGTGGTCGAACGCGACCAGCACCTGGGCATGATGGATACCCAGTTGCAACCGAGCTTTGTCACCAGCACGCTGCCGCAAAGCGGCCCGGCCTTTACCGCCGTGGTGCACGTGGTGGGCAAGGACGGCGCCCCGGTGGCTGACGCCGAAGTGTCGCTGTTTGGCAGCATGCTGCCGGCCACCGCCACCACCGACGCCGACGGCCAGGTCACGCTGTCGCTGTTCGGCGAAACGGCCAGCTCGATTCGCAGCCTGTACGTCAAGCCCAAGTCCGACTACTGGAGCTTCTACCAGCGCGACCCGGAAGTATCCAGCGACGAGCCGAACGTGGTGGCGCTCAAGGCGCTGGCCGACTGGCCCACCTTGTCCGGTTTCCCGCGCACCAAGACGGTGGGCTGGGGGCAGAAAGCGATGCGCCTGGACCAGCTGCCGGCCACGTATCGCGGCCAGGGCATCAAGATTGCGATTATCGATTCGGGCGCGGCCACCACCCACGAGGAACTGAGCCGCATCCGCGCCGGGTTTGACATCGTGAACAAGAAAACCACGCCCAACACCTGGAACGAAGACACGCTGGGCCACGGCACGCACTGCGCCGGCGTGATTGGCGGCGCCGAGCTCGCGTTCGGCATCCGCGGTTTCGCGCCCGAGGCAGAACTGCACGCCTGCAAGCTGTTCCCGGGCGGCCAGGTCAGCCAGCTGATCGACGCGCTCGAGTACTGCATCGAAAAGCAGATCGACGTTGTCAACTTGTCCCTGGGTGGCGCCGAACCGTCCGAAGCGCTGGAGCAGCAAATCCAGCGCGCCAAGCGGGCCGGCATCGCCTGCATCGTCGCGGCCGGCAATTCGGGCGGCCCAGTGCAGTACCCTGCTTCCTCGCCGCATGTGCTGGCGGTGGCAGCGGTGGGCAAGCTCGACGAATTCCCGCCCGACAGCTACCACGCCCAGACGCTGAGCCAAAACGTGGACGCCAACGGCTATTTCACGGCCAGCTTCAGCTGCTACGGGCCGCAAGTGGGCGTGTGCGGACCGGGCGTGGCCATCACGTCTTCCGTGCCGCCGAATAATTACGCTGCCTGGGACGGCACCTCGATGGCCGCGCCCCATATCACGGGGCTGGCCGCGCTGGTGCTGGCGCACAATCCGGAATTTCAGGGGGTGTACCGCACGCGCGGGGCCGAACGGGTCGAGCGCCTGTTCCAGTTGATTCGCATGAGCGCGCACCGGGTCAGCACGGCCGACCAGACCCGGGTCGGACTGGGCTTGCCCGATGCCGTGATCGCGTGCGGGCTGCAACAACAGCCGGTGGCAACCCAGGGCATGCAGGCTGGTGCGATCGGTTCGCTGATGGGCCATGATACGGGCCTGGGCGGGATACTGGGCGGCTTCCTGCCGATCCAGCAGCAGTACCCCATGGCTGGCCTGCCGTTCGGGATCGGCATGCCGATCTACAACCGGCCGCCCTGGTAAAAGCGGGCGCACAATGCAAAAAGCCGCTCAAAGCGGCTTTTTGCATCAACTGGCGTCCCCAAGGGGATTCGAACCCCTGTACTCACCCAAGGGGTCAGACCCCGGTGTTTCAGTTGGGGGTCTGACCCCGGTTGCCGCACAATGCAAAAAGCCGCTCAAAGCGGCTTTTTGCATCAACTGGCGTCCCCAAGGGGATTCGAACCCCTGTACTCACCGTGAAAGGGTGATGTC